>NZ_DAJPEN010000001.1:1260933-1891400 GCF_025993685.1 Bacteroides mediterraneensis
ACCAGATGATGATGGAAGCCACCATGATGATGCCGCCCATCTTTTTGAGGTATTGCTTTCCTTTCTCCCACGTGTGGCGCAGCACGACCTTGGCCGTCGGCATGCGGTAGGGCGGGAGTTCCATCACGAAGGGCGTGTCGTCACCTTTCACCAGGAACTTGGTGAAGATGCGGGCCATGAGTACGGCCAGCAGGATGCCGATGGCGTAGATGGACAGCAGGATGAGGCTGGCCTTGCCCGGGAAGAAGGCCCCAATCAGCACCAGATAGATGGGCAGACGGGCACTGCACGACATGAGCGGGTTCACCAGCATGGTGACCAGCCGGGCCTTGCGGCTCTCGATGATGCGCGACGTCATGATGGCCGGCACGTTGCAGCCGAAGCCCATGATGAGGGGGATGAACGACTTGCCGTGGAGTCCCATCTTGTGCATGATTTTATCCATGATGAAGGCGGCACGGGCCATGTAGCCGGAGTCTTCCATGAACGAGATGAAGAAGTAGAGCAGCAGGATGTTGGGCAGGAACACGATGACGCCTCCCACACCGCCGATGATGCCGTCCACAATCATGTCTTTCAGCGGGCCCGGACTGAGGAATTTTTCGGCTCCTTGTCCGATGAGGGCGACCAGCCATTCGATGAGTCGCTGCGGGTATTCACCCAGCACGAAGGTACCCTCGAACATGATGTACAGGAAGATGAAGAAGATGGGGTAGCCCCAGAAGCGGTTGGTCACGATGCTGTCCACCACCCGCGTGAAGGTCTCCGTGTCGTGGTTGGTCTGCGTGAAGGTCTCCTTCAGGGCACCCGAGATGAAACCATACTTGGCATCGGCGATGCACTGCTCGCTGTCGTCGTTGCCCAGCTGTCGCAGGCGCTCCGCCTCCTTGTCGCGGGCCGCCAGAATCTCCTTGCCGTTGGGCAGCGGGGCGATGACGCGCGTCTCGATGTCCTTGTCGTTTTCCAGCAGCTTGATGGCCAGGAAACGGGTGGAGTATTTGTGGCGGATGTTCTCGTTCTTGCTGATTTCCTTCTTCACGGCGTCGATGCTCCGTTCGATTTCCGGTCCGTGGTTGATGTGGATGTGGCGGATGAAGCCTTTGGCCGTGAAGTTGTCTTCCGCTCCTTTGTATTTGTGGTCGGGCACGTAGGCATCGTGCCATTCGCGGAACTCGCGGAGGATTTCGTTCTTGATTTCGTCTTTCTGTCCCATGAAGTCGATGCCTTCATACAGGCCGATAATCACGTGGAACAGGTTGTCGATGCCTTCGCCCGTGCGGCTGATGGTCGGCACGATGGGCACGCCCAGCAGTTCGCTCAGCTTGTGGTAGTTCAGCTGGTTGCCGCTGTGCTGCAAGGCATCGTACATGTTGAGGGCGATGACCATGCGCACGTTCATGTCGATGAGCTGGGTGGTGAGGTAGAGGTTGCGTTCCAGGTTGCCTGCATCCACCACGTTGATAATCACATCCGGGGTCTCCTCGATGATGTGCTTGCGCACGTAGAGCTCTTCCGGACTGTAGGCCGAGAGAGAGTATGTGCCCGGCAGGTCGATGAGGCGGAAGTGATAGCCTTGGAAGTCGAAGAAGCCTTCCTTCGCATCCACGGTCACGCCGCTGTAGTTGCCCACGTGCTCGTGTCCGCCCGAGGCCACGTTGAAGAGCGAGGTTTTTCCGCAGTTGGGGTTGCCCACCAGCGCCACGTTGATGGTGCGTCGTTTTCCTTGTGCGATGTTGCGCATCACCTCGTCGCTCACGGGGATGCCTTGTGAGATGGGCTCATGGTAGGTGTCGGTCTCCATCGTGCGCCGGGCTTCCTCTTCGCTGACAATTTCAATCATGTCGGCTTCCTGCCGGCGGAGGGAGACTTCATAGCCCATGATTTTATATTTGATGGGGTCTTTGAGCGGGGCGTTGAGCACCACTTCTACGGTCTTTCCCTTGATGAACCCCATTTCGATGATGCGGCGCCGGAATCCTCCGTGTCCGAGGACCTTGATAATGACGCCTTTCTCACCTGTTTTCAATTCCGAAAGTTTCATGTTGTTTGCATCGTTTTTATTTCATTTGCAAAGATACGGCATTGCTTTCTTTCTCGCAAGTTATTTAGACCGTTTTTAAATTACAATCTCCAGGGGAGCGTTTTTCGCATTTTATCCCTATGTTTGCAACATGTTTGCAAGGAAAGTCAGTCAGTTTATCGAAGAGAAGCACTTGTTTGGCCGGGGCGACAAGGTGCTGGTGGCGCTGAGCGGCGGGGCCGACTCGGTGGCATTGCTGCGGGTGTTGCTCCAGCTGGGGTATGCGTGCGAGGCGGCTCATTGTAACTTTCACCTCCGCGGGGAGGAGTCGGTGCGCGACGAGCGGTTTGTGCGCGACCTGACCGGAAGGCTGGGGGTACCGTTGCAGGTGACGCACTTCGATACGAAGGCGTATGCGGCTTCGCGGGGCATATCCATCGAGATGGCGGCGCGGGAACTGCGTTACGGCTGGTTTGCCGAACGGCTCCGGGCCTGCGGGGCGAAGGTGGTGGCAGTGGCCCATCACCGCGACGACAGTGTGGAGACGTTCCTGCTCAACCTGGTGCGGGGCACGGGCATTGACGGCTTGCAGGGCATCCGTCCCGTGAACGGCGAGGTGGTGCGTCCGCTCTTGTGCGTGAGCCGGGCGGAGATAGTGGACTATCTTTCTGCGCTGGGACAGGATTATGTGACCGACAGCACGAACCTGCAGGACGAGTTCATGCGCAACAAGCTCCGGCTGCACGTCATTCCGTTGCTGGAAACCCTTAACCCTTCGGTCAGCGAGACAATTGCCGAGACGGCCCGGCGCCTGTCCGACGTGGCAGTGGTGTATCACAAGGCCCTGGAAGAGGCCCGGCGGCGGGTGATGCCCGACGGGGAGACCATCGACATTCCGGCCTTGTGCCGCGAACCGGGGGCGAAGAACCTGCTGTTCGAACTGCTGCATCCGATGGGCTTCAATGCGGCGCAGGTGGACGATGTGTTTCGGGCGTTGCACGGGGAGCCGGGCCGGATGTTCCATAGCCGGGAGTGGACATTGCTGGTAGACCGTGACCGGCTGGTGCGCCGTCCGGCAGGAGCGGAAACGGAATGCTTGCCGGAACTGCGGCAGGAACGGATGGAGGTGGAGCCTCCGTTTGCGGTGCCGCGGGATAATAATAAGGTGGTGTACGTGGATGCGGCGGCTGTGCAGGGCGAACTGACCTTGCGGAAATGGCGGTCGGGCGACAAGTTCATACCCTTCGGCATGAAGGGCTTCAAGTCGGTGCGTAACTATTTGCGCGACAAAAAGTTCTCCCGTTTCGACAAGGAGTGCCAGCTGGTGGTATGCGACGGGGAACGTGTGGTGTGGCTGGTCAATGAACGGGTGGATAATCGCTTCCGGGTGACCTCGGAAACACGATTTGTCATAAAACTGTCCATAAAGTCTGTATAAATACGCAAAGTGGATTTTTTTCTATTAAAATTTGCAAAAAAAGAGTTCGTAAAAGTATCACATTGAGGGATTTGTATTTACTTTGAATATGTTTAATCAAAAATCATAGTCAGAATTATGAACGAATTAATTGCAAAAATCAAAGAATTGAATGCTGCTTTGGTAGCTGATGCTGAATTGCAGGCAGAAAAAGGTAACAAAGCTGCAGGAACTCGTGCCCGCAAGGCATCCTTGGAGTTGGAAAAAGTTTTGAAAGAATTTAGAAAGGTATCTCTGGAAGAGTCAAAAAAATAAATAGTTTTCAAGACGGACTCATGTCTGAGGGAGAGAGATTACAGCATGCCGGCCTATGTGCGGACGCTGCAATCTCTCTTTTGTTTTTTTATCACACGGCGGGGTGGTTTTTAGAGGGGAACTTCGTACATTTGTCTGGATTTGTACGCGTGCGTTTATGGAGAATAGTATTCGGAAGATAGGGATGTGGGGGCTGATTTGCCTGGTGTGCGCCATGCTGTGGCCTTCGTGCCAGCATCCGTTGTCTCATGGGGGGCATGCCCGGGTGGATTCGTTGAACCGGGTGGCGTATGAGGCACGCTACAAGGATTTGTCGCTCTCGTCCCGGGCGGCTACGGAAGCCTTGAAGTGTTCCGACGGCTATGCGTCGGGTCGGGCGGAGGCCCTGAACAACATGGGGTTCTGTGCGTTCATGCGGATGGACTTCG
Source organism: Bacteroides mediterraneensis (assembly GCF_025993685.1). Lineage (NCBI taxonomy): Bacteria > Pseudomonadati > Bacteroidota > Bacteroidia > Bacteroidales > Bacteroidaceae > Bacteroides > Bacteroides mediterraneensis. The sequence goes on from NZ_DAJPEN010000001.1 coordinate 1,265,114, forward strand.
AGCATGCGGCCCGTTTGTTCCGGAAGGCTTCGGAGGCCAGCAAGAACGAGCTGGAACGGCTGGTGGCCGACGTGGGGATGATGAAAATCTGCCAGCGTACGTCCATGAACAAGGAGTTCTATGATTATCATAACAGCGCGATGCAGCGTCTGCGGCGTATCAACGAGGACCGTTCTTCGCTGGAAAAGAACGGACTGGAGGGACGGCTGAACTATGCCGTCTCGGAGTTCTACATCGTTTCAGGAATTTATTATTATTATCTGCAACAGGACAAGGAGTCCTTGGAGGCCATCAATGCGGTGCCCGAAGAAGCCCTGAAGGCGGATACGGCGCAGTGGCTGTATTATGTGTATATGCGGGGCTCTGGCGGTATGTACGAGGCGCCTACCCGCGAGGAGGTGACGCTTGGGGAGTTCGGCTACCTGGTGCAGTGTCTGCAGGTGGCGCAGGCCCGGGGGTATATTTATTTCGAGGCCAATGCCTTGCAGGCCATGGCGGAACTGCTGGTGTTCCGCAGCAACCGGGAACTGCTGAGCGAGAAGCGGGCGGGGCTGTTGCGGCTGGTCAATCCGGAGAGTCTGCCGGTGGACAGTCTGCCGCTGGTGTTTGCCCGGGAGGCGTTGGGGCTGTTCAAGCGTTACGGCGACTGGTACCAGATTTCGGGAACGTATCGCACGCTGGCCACTTTCTACAATTATAGCGGGCAGCCGGAAAAGGCGCTGGTCAATCTGAAGAAGGCGTTGAATTATGTCAATCTGCATCACGAGAAATATTATCATTGCACGGATTCGCTCGACCGTCTGCAGGCGTATCAGCCGGGGGGGACGACTTCCATCGAACTGCAGTGGATTAACGACGAGGGTATCAATACGGTGCCCGAATGGATTGCCCGTCTGCGGGAACAGCTGAGCCGCACGTACTCGGCCATGGGCTGCAAGGCGGAGTCGGACTACAACCGCAACGTGTACCTGGATATTCTGGACTACACGCGGCAGGACAAGGAACTGGAGAGCCGCTATGCGGCGTTGGAAAAGGAGACGGGCCAGCTGAATGTGCTCTTGTGGCTGGTGGCCGCGGGGTTCCTGGTGCTGGTGGTGCTGTTTGTCTGGCTGAACCGTTCGTGGCGGCAAAAGAATACGGTGTACCTCACGGAACTGAAGCGGGTGCTGGGGCTTTGCCAGCAGATTACGGGGGCGGTTCCTGCTTCGGCTACGAGCCGGGAGGAGGTGGCCGAAGCGGTAGCCGAGGTCATGAAGCCGGAGCTGAAGGCACTGTTCGGGGTGCGCGACGTGTGCATTACCTTCTGTGACGGAGAAGGGGAGGCGGAGGAAGTCCCGTCGGGCAAGGAAGAGGGCACTCCGCAGGTGTTCGAGCTTCAGTCGCCGGGCAAGCCGGTGACGGTGGGACGGCTGTGGATATGGCTGGCGGCTCCCGTACGCAAGGAGGAACAGGCTCTCATCCGGCTGTTGTTGCCTTATCTGGCCTGGACGCTGGAGCACGGCATGAACCTGGTATCGCTCGATGAGGAACAGAAGCGGCTGGAGAAGGAGCAGTATATCCACGAACTGCATCTCATGGAGAACAAGCGCCAGAACGAGGTGAAGAAGGCGTGCCTGTCCATCGTGACGGGGATTGTGCCTTATATCGACCGGATGGTGAACGAGGTGCGCAAGCTCCGTACCCTGCCATCGGACAGCGGGGAGGCGGTGCGCCGCGGCAAACTGGTGTACATCGACGAACTGGTGACGAAAATCAATGAATACAACGACATACTGGCCTTGTGGATTAAGATGCGGCAGGGCACGCTGAGCCTCCACATCGAGAACTTCGACCTGGAGGAGCTGTTTGCCATCATCGCCAAGGGGCGCCGTTCGTTTGAGCTGAAGAAACAGACGCTCACGGTGGGCGAGACCACGGCTTGCGTGAAGGCCGACAAGGCTCTGACCCTTTTCATGATGAACACGCTGGTGGAGAATGCCCGCAAGTACACGCAAGAAGGGGGGCGGGTGAGCCTGTCTGCGGAGGAAACACCCGACTATGTGGAGATTGCGGTGGAGGACGACGGACCGGGGCTTTCGGAGAAGGACCGTTCGCGTATCCTGGGCGAGAAGGTGTACGACTCCGGGGCCATCGGCATGGAGACGGCGGCCGACGCGGCGGAGCTTCAGCGTCAGAAAGGACATGGGTTCGGGCTGATGAACTGCAAGGGAATCATCGAGAAATACCGGAAGACGAACAGTATGTTCGCGGTCTGCCGGTTCGACATACAGAGTACGCTGGGAAAGGGCAGCCGTTTCTCGTTCCGCTTGCCGAAGGGGGCGCGGCGGATGGCGGGTCTGTTGTGGCTGGGCTTCTGCCTGCTGGTAGGAGTGGCCTGTTCCTCCGGCCGGAAACCGGTGGAGCCTGTGGCCGACAGCGGGAAGGTGGCGCCTTACGACAGTCTGCTGGCCATTGCCAACGACTATGCCAACTGGGTGTATGAGTGCAACGTGCAGGGCGACCATGCCACGGCACTGGTGCTGGCCGACAGTGTGCTGTATTACATGAATGCCCACTACCTCCGTTATTCGGGAAAGAACGGGCCGTTGCTCCGCCTGGAAGGGGAAGGCGACGGGGCGGAACTCGAATGGCTGGCCGAATCGTTCGATACGGATTATTTCATCTTGCTCGATGTGCGTAACGAGGCGGCGGTGGCTTCACTGGCCGTGAAGGATTTCCGGAAGTACCGCTATAACAATGCAGCTTATGCGTCGCTCTACAAGCGGCTGAGCAAGGATAACTCGCTCGAGGAGTATTGCTTGCAGATGCAGCGCTCGGCCAGCAACAAGCGGATTGCCTTGTCGCTGTTCGTGCTTCTGGTGTGCGGCTGCCTGATTGCGTATTATGCGCTCTACCTGCGCCACCGGTTGCATTACCGCTACAACATGGAGCAGGTGTTTGTGGTGAACCGGACACTTTTCTCGGCGGTTTCGGGCACGGAGGCCTTGGGCGACGAGGTGCTGGAGAAGATGCTCCGCCGCATGTTCAACGAGCTGAACGAGATGATTCTGTTGGAGAACATGGCGCTGGCAGTGTACGATGAGGAGACCTGCCGACTGAAAACTGTCTGCTTTGCACCGGAAGAAGGGGAGGAGGAATTGCGCGAACGATTGCAGCGGTGTTATGACACCGGACAGATGCAGTGGACGGGCGCTACGAAATGGAGCTATCTGCCGTTGTGGGTGGAGACCGGAGGCGAGAAGCATTGTGTGGGGGTACTGGCCTTGAAACTGGCCCGTGCCTACAGCCGCGAGGAAGACCGTTTGCTGGTAGAGATGGTGTGCAACTACCTGGCAGTGGTGTTGTATAATGTGGTGGTACGGGTCAACCGGAAGTTCCACGACATCGAGCTGGCACAGGATGAGGCCCGTCGCTCCCTCTTCGAGGAAAACCAGTTGCACGTGCAGAACATGGTGCTCGACAACTGTCTGTCTACCATCAAGCATGAAACGATTTACTATCCGAGCCGCATCAAGCAGGTGGCCGACCGCCTGAGTGGTGACGTGACGGCAGCGCAGCGGAAGGAGCTGCTGAACAATATGTCGGAGCTGGTCGGATACTACAAGGATATATTTACCCTGCTCAGCTCGTGTGCATCGCGGCAGCTGGAGGAGGTGACATTCCGCCGTACGGAGGTGAGCGTGAAGGAACTGGCCGAAGGAGCTGGAAAATACCTGAAGAAGATGATGCGCAAGCGGAACTTTACGTTGGAATGGCAGGCCGAGGTGCCTCCGTTGTGGGTGACGGGCGACCGGGTGCTGTTGCTTTTCCTGCTGGAGAACCTGATGGATGAGGCGCTGCGCGAGGAGGCATCGGGCACGTTGCGGCTGGAGGCGAAGGAGGAAGACGGGTTTGTCCGGGTGGACTTCATCGACACGCGCCGCACCTACTCGCAGGAAGTGCTCAATGCCTTGTTCTATCCCGACAAGAAGCGGATGTGTCCGTCGGGCGACGGTTCGCATCTCTCGGGCACGGAATACCTGGTGTGCAAGCAGATTATCCGCGACCATGACGAGTATGGCGGGCGGAGGGGCTGCCGCATCAATGCCTGTCCGTGGAGCGGAGGGAAGGGATTCAGCGTGTGGTTTACCCTGCCGAAACGAAACAAGAAATAACGAATGAGAAAAATATAAAGTCAAGACAACATGGAGAAGTTTAAGGTGGTCATCGTAGAAGATGTCAAACTGGAATTGAAGGGGACGGAAGAGATTTTCCGTCATGAGATACCGAATGCCGAGGTGATTGGTACGGCCATGACCGAGGAGGAGTTCTGGAAACTGATGGAGACGTGTACGCCCGACATGGTGCTGCTCGACCTGGGACTGGGGGGCTCCACCACCATCGGTGTGGAAATCTGTGCCCGTCTGCACCGGGAACGGCCGGAACTGAAGGTGCTTATCTTTACCGGAGAAATCCTCAACGAGAAGTTGTGGGTGGACGCGCTCCGGGCGGGGGCCGTGGGTATCATCCTGAAGACGGGTGAACTGCTGACGGCGACCGACGTGCAGGCGGTGATGGATGGCAAGAAACTGGTGTTCAACGAACCGATACTGGAAAAAATCGTGGCCCGCTTCATGCAGACGGTCGAAGTGGAACAGCGCCGGCAGGAAGCCATCATCGACTATGACATCGACGAATACGACGAGCGCCTGCTGCGTCACCTGGCACTGGGCTACACCAAGGAGATGATTACCAACCTGAAGGGGATGCCCTTCGGCGTGAAATCCATCGAGAAACGGCAGAACGAGCTGGTGAACCGCCTGTTCCGTCCCGACGAACGGACGGGGGTGAATGCTTGCCGGCTGGTGACCCGGGCGTTCGAGCTCCGCATCCTCGATATTGATAACCTGGAACCTGATGAGGAATAAATTCAGTCTGCATCCGGCCACCTGCTTCCTGCTGCTGTTCCTGCTCACGGCGCTGCTGTCGTGGACGGGCAGCATTTATGAATGGGAAGGGGTACGCAGCCTCTTGAGCGACGAAGGGCTGCGGTGGCTGTTGCGTACCCTTCTCGACGATTATCTCCTTTCGCCGGTGTTTCAGGTGGTGGTGTGTCTGTTCTTCGGGGTGGGACTGTTTGTGCATTCCGGACTGGGGAATGCCTGCCGGAGGATGGCGGGCGGCACGCGCAAGTTTTCCCGCAAGGAGAAGCGGGCATTGGGACTGGCGACGGTGACGTTTCTGGCTTATGCGGGGCTTTGTGTCCTGCTGGCTTTCGGCCCGTGGAACCTGGTGCGCAGCGCCATCGGTACGCTGGCAGGTTCTCCGCTCGCCGACGGACTGTGGGGCGTGTGCTCGCTGGGCATTGCTCTGCCGTCTATCGTCTATGGCTTTGCTTCCGACTCTTATCTGAGTGACCGTGATGTGGTGGAAGGCATGGCCTATCTCTACAGGTGCCGGGCCACGTATTTTGTGGTGTTGCTCTTCATCACCCTGTTCTTCTCTTCGCTTGATTTTAGCGGATTGACGCACTACGCGGGATTGCCCGACGAGGTGTGCCGGGGCGCTTATCTGCTGTGCTGTCTGCTTTTTCTTTTGTAAAAATAGAGGCATTTCCCCTGAAACGATTATCTTTGCCCCGTTATTTTCAAATCGGAATAAAACCTATAATAACAAGATGAAAAAATTTGTAGTATTTGCTGCAGCCGGACTGATGTCTCTGGCTGCTTGTCAGGAAAAGGCAGGCTTTACCATCAAAGGTACAGCCGAAGGTGCAGCCGACGGCGACACCGTGTTCTTGCAGAAACAGACGGCAGAAGGCTTTGAGGCCCTCGATTCTGTCGTAGTGAAGAACGGAACGTTTGAATTCAAGGGAAATCCGGATTCAGTAGCCGTATCCCGTTATGTGACTTACATGAAGGGTGATACCCGGATGGCTACCATGGTATTTGTGGAAAAAGGAAACATCCAGGTGAACCTGAGTCCGATGGAAAGCCGTGTTTCGGGTACACCGAACAATGATACTTACCAGAAGTTCATGGACGAATACCAGCGTATCGGCAAGGAAATGAACGACATGTATCAGAAGGCAAAAGGCGACACCCTGCTCACGGAAGCACAGCGTGATTCCATCATGAAGGTGCTCGACCAGAAGGAAAACGAAGGACTGGACCGCATCTATCAGCTGGTGTCTGAAAACATCGGCAGCGCAGCCGGTGTACAGTTGCTGACCATGTTCAGCTCTTCTTTCGAAGTGGACAAGGTACAGCCGTTGCTGGAAAAGATTCCGGCTGCCTTTGCCAACGACGAGAGAGTGAAGGCTCTGAAGGAATACGTGGAAACGGTAGCCAAGACGGCTGTGGGACAGAAGTTCATCGACTTCACCCTGAATACGCCGGAAGGCAATCCGGTGAAGCTGTCGGATTTCGTGGCTGCCAACAACTATACACTGATTGATTTCTGGGCCAGCTGGTGCGGACCTTGCCGCATGGAAATGCCGAACGTAGTGGCTGCCTACGCCAAATACAAGGCAAAAGGTTTCGGTATCGTAGGTGTGTCTTTGGACAACAACGCCGAAAGCTGGAAGAAGGCTATCAAGGACCTGAACATCACTTGGCCGCAGATGTCCGACCTGAAGGGCTGGCAGTGTGAAGCTGCCGGACTCTATGGCATCCGTGCCATTCCGGCTACATTGCTGGTTTCAAAAGACGGAACCATCGTGGCACGCGACCTGCGTGGGGAAGACCTGGAGGCCAAACTGGCAGAGCTGATGAAGTAATCGGCTTTTTCAAATAGGAACTTATTATAAAGACAACGCGGACCTTCTTGGTAGAGAGGCCCGCGTTTTTTTGTCGGTATGTGCAGGAAGTTTTTATACTTCCATCATTTTCTTGAGCTTGCCGGAGAGGAGGAAAAGAATCACGGCTGCAGCCCCGCTCATGAAGACAAAGAGCATGAAGAAGTCGAACAGGTTCTCGATGGGGTAGCCCATGAAACTCTTGCTCACTCCGTGCTCGGGATAGTAACCGCTCAGCAGTCCGGCAAACTTGTTGGCAGCCGAGGTACTGAGGTACCACACGCCCATCAGCAGGGAAGAGAAACGGGCCGGCGAGAGCTTGTAGACCAGCGACAGACCGATGGGCGCCAGGCAAAGTTCCCCCATGGTATGAATCAGGTAGAGGCCGGTGAGCCACACCATGCTGACTTTCACGCCGGGTTCCACGTCCTTCACGCCAAACGCGATGAACAGATAGCCCAAGGCCAGCAATCCCAGTCCGATGGCCTGCTTGCGTGGAGAACTCGGTTCGATGCCCCTCTTACCCAAGAACGACCATACGGCGGCGAAAATCGGGGCCAGCGTGACAATCATGATGGGGTTGAACGACTGGAAATAGGCGGCCGGCATCTCCCAGCTGCCGATGTGGCGGTCGGTCTGCTCGTCGGCAAAGAAGGTGAGTGAAGCCCCTGCCTGCTCGTAGGCAGCCCAGAAGAAGATGACGAAGAAGGCGATGATGTAAATCACCCCGATACGCACCTTCTCCTTCCGGTTCAGCGAGTGGTCGGTAATGATGATGACAGGCATCACGATGGCCGTAGCATAAATCAGCGAGCCAATCCAGTCGGCTCCGGCAAAGAGAGAACCACCTTCCGCCCCCCAGTTGACCGAGAAAAGCAGGGTCAGCAGCAGCGTGCTGCCAATCATCAGGGCCGTACGTCCGGTGCCCGTCTTTTTCGGCGCATCCCCGGCGGCAGGAGTGGCGGCGACAGTTTTCTGGGGTACCATACCCACCGGATTCCCGTCAGGGTCGCAGATGTATTTGTTCTTGAAGAGCTGGAACACCCCCGCACCCAGCACCATACCGATGCAGGCTGAGAGGAATCCCCATTTGAAGTCCTCCGGATGTCCCGTGTTGCCCACCAGTCCGCACACCAGTGGGGCAATGGTCGAACCCACGTTCACACCCATATAGAAAATGGTGAAGGCCGAGTCCTTGCGGTTGTCGTCGGGTGCATAGAGCCGTCCCACCATGGTCGAGATATTTGGTTTGAAGAAGCCGTTGCCCAGAATCAGCAGGCCCAGTCCGCAGAACATCAGGTACTTGGCCAGTGCCACCTCATGGAAATAGCAGGCACTGAGGAAGAGCAGGAACTGTCCGAGTGCCATGGTCAGCGCCCCCACCACAATCGACCGTCGGTTGCCCCAGTAGCGGTCGGCAATGTATCCGCCTATGAGCGGGGTGAGATACACCAGTCCCGTGTAGCTGCCATATACTTGTGAAGCCGTTTCCTTGTCGAAAAGCAGCGCCTGCACCATGTAGAGCATGAACAGTGCGCGCATGCCGTAGTAACTGAAGCGTTCCCACATCTCCGTTACGAAGAGAAGATAAAGTCCTTTTGGATGCCCTTTTGTTCGATTCATTCTTGTTTTGTTGATAAAATGTTAGTAAAATCCGATTTTTTGCAAATGTAGTAAATCATTCTTTTTTCTGCAAATGAAAAAAGCCATCTCAGGGGGTGAGATGGCTTTCAGGGTGAAAATCCAAGTCGTTGGATTGTTATTAATGGATTGTGACTTGGTCAAGTTGTTGGTATGTGGCCGTGATGCGCTCCATCAGTTCATTGCTGGGAGCCACAGCCATGAGCTGCAGTACGAGGTCGTTCACATCGGCCTTGCTGTCGAGCTCGAGTGCGCGGGTCAGGTCGTTGAACGACTCTTCGTAGCGTGCGGTTTCGAGATACAGCTGTGCACGCGACTTGTAGTTCTCCACGTCCTGCGGATTCAGGCGGATAGCCTCGTTCAGGTCCTCTTCGGCGCGGTCCCACATTTTCAGGTTGGTGAGCAGCACGCCTCTGGAGTAGTGTGCAAACGAGCGGTATTCCTTGTCGGCTTCCGGAATCAGTTCCAGGCTTGAGTTCAGTGCCTCCAGTGCCAGTTTGGTATCCTGGCAGAAGTTGCAAATCAGCGCCATATAGCAGTGCGCGTAACCGTTGTCCGGATGCTCGTTGATTTCAGCGTTCAGGTAAGTATAGGCGGTGGCGGGGTCTCCCTCGTTGAGTGCTTCTACACCTTTTATATAGTTTTCGCTTTCCGGGCGTTGGATATTTTCTGCGTGTAAGGCAGAAATGAAGCAGCAAATCATCATTGCTGCCAGTGTTTTCATGGTGGCTTTCATAGAGTTTAGTTTTTTAACGGGCACAAATCTATAAACTTTTTGTGATATTGCAAAGATTTTACAGAAAATTTGATTGTGGAATGACGGTTTTCCGTAAAACTTCCCTATCTTTGCAGCGAAAGAAACTTAGAATATTTTGGAAATAGGCAATATAAAGTATATATTCTAATTAAATGATATTATAAACCTAATTTATTTGATAACCATGAAATCGCTTAATGAAATTATTTCACAATTTCCAGGAGTTGGGAAGGTAGGGGAAATTATTCCTTTGACGTCCGGTCTGATAAACCGTACTTATAAGGTACAGACAGCAGATTCGAAAGAGTTCGACTACATTCTGCAATGTATTAACCATCAGGTTTTTCAGAATGTGGAACTGCTTCAGCATAATATTGAGTGCGTGACCCGCCATATCCGGGAGAAGCTGGAAAAGGCGCATGAAACGGATATCGACCGCAAGGTGCTTCGTTTCTTGCCCACTGCCGAGGGTAAGACTTATTATTTCGACGGGGAACATTACTGGCGCGTATGCGTGTTCATTCCCGAATCGCAGACGCTGGAGGCCGTGACACCGGAATCTTCCTATCTGGTGGGCGTGAAGTTCGGCGAGTTTGAAGCCATGCTGGCCGACCTTCCGGAAAAGTTGGGAGAGACCATCCCCGATTTCCACAACATGGAGTTCCGCATGAAGCAGCTGCGTGAGGCCGTGGCCCAGAATGCCGCAGGGCGTCTGGAAAAGGTACAGTCGCTGGTGGACGATATCGAAAAGGATGCCGACGAGATGTGCGCGGCCGAACGTCTGTATCGTGAGGGCAAATTGCCGAAACGTATCTGCCACTGCGACACCAAGGTATCGAACATGCTGTTCGACAAGGACGGCCACGTGTTGTGTGTCATCGACCTCGACACCACCATGCCGAGCTTTGTGTTCTCCGATTTCGGTGATTTCTTGCGTTCGGCAGCCAACACCGCTCCTGAAGACGAACCCGACCTGGACAAGATTCACTTCAACATGGACATTTTCCGGGCCTTTGCCAAGGGATACATCGAATCGGCCAAGAGTTTCCTCACTCCGCTGGAAATCGAGATGCTGCCCTATGCCGTGATGCTGTTCCCCTACATGCAGGCCGTGCGTTTCCTGGCCGATTACCTCAACGGGGATACCTATTACCAGACGAAATATGCCGAGCACAATTACGTGCGCACGCTGGCACAGTACAAGCTGTATCAGGAAGTCCGCAAGGCAGTTCCCGAAATGAAGGCTTATATCGCTTCACTGCTGTAAGTCCCTGATTTCAAATGGATGCAGAACCCACGGAGGGGCCGTCTCAGATTGCATGAAGACGGCCCCTCCGTTTTGTTTCCGACGGGATTGAAAAATGTCGTTTTGAGATATTTCTTTTTATAAATAATATTTTGATGGAATGAGAATTGCAAAGATATGGTAAAAAATGGTATTTTTACAACCTGATAATCTGAGCGGTATGCTTGAAAAATATACAAAGTAATGTTTTGAAAGAAAATGGAAAAGCGAAGGAAAAGAAGGAGCGCGGAAGACGTGGAAAAATCGATTTTGGAAGCAGCTACCACTTTGATAGAAAAAGGCGGGTTCAGCCGTTTGACTACCACAGGGATAATGCAGAAGGCGGAAATAGAGCCTGTGCAGTTTTACAGGAGATACAAGGACTTGGATGCGTTCATCGATGAATATGTCAAGAAGTTTGATTACTGGTTCAGCGGCGTGGTGAAAGTTCCTGTTTCGGGCGAGAATAACGAAACGTATTACGAAGACATTTTATGTAATCTTTTCAATTCTCTGTGGGACAACAAGATTATGCAGGAGCTGTTGAGATGGGAAATTGCCACGGATAATGAAACGAGCCGCCGTACCGCTCAGTTGAGAGAATTCCACACTCTTCCTTTGTGCCAGAGATTTGCAGATTTATTTTCTGATTCAGATACAGACATCGTGGCTGTGTCAGCATTGCTTGTGGGAGGAATCTATTATATGATACTTCATCACCGAGTGTCAGCGTTCAGTGGTATGGATCTCAGTCGGGAGCAGGACCGGGAAAGACTTCTGAAAGCTATAAAACATCTTTCCGGTTTGTTGTTTCAAGATTGTGTGCAGCCTTCCGTCATAAAGATTGCAGTGGCCATGAAAAAGGATGCGGTTCCGCTGGAAAAGATTTCCGGATATACAGGCATTCCTATACAAATACTTGAGAAAATTTGAAAAATCAGGAAGAGGAGGTATGCTTCATAGGAGTATCGAAGCTGTGAGAATCTCTGAATATGGGGAAATGTTTAGGTATAAATTTCTTCAAAAGACGCCAAAAAGCCACAAAGAATCACTCTCGCACCATATAAATACAATATTGATTGTATATATTTGCGCCGTTCTCTTCTTTTCCGAAAGAAAAGAGGATACGAAAGCAACTTTTAAATTCTAAATTAGAGAGTGATGAAGAAAAAAGTAGTTTTGGCTTGCCTGCTGATGGCAAGCGTGTGCGGAGTGTACGCACAAAATGTGACATTGGCTCCCGAAGCAGGTATTTCTGCCGTACAGAGATACGGATGGGGCCAGGAGTGGAGACCTTCTGCGAGAATCGGGGTAGCTGCCGACTTCAATCTGACCCGCCATTTCGGCATTGAATCGGGCTTGTTTTACACCTTCAGGGGATATTCCATTTCCAACGGGGGAATCTACAGCAATGAAAGCTCCACCTGGATAGAGAACGTGTCACAGACAAGGCATTTCCTGCAGATACCGGTGATGGCCCAGTTCAGATGGAACCTGAGCAAAGACACCAAACTGTTTTTCGGTGTGGGACCCTACGTGGCTTTCTGCCTGAAAAACAAGTTTGACAGTAATCCTTACTATCTAGAGGGAAGCCTCCCGGGAATGTATGAACAGTATTATGACGGTTTTGTGTATGGGGAGGATGAGTATGGACATTCCAATCTCTACCTCTATCAAAAGTCCCGCCGCTTTGACTGGGGAGTATCTTCCAATATAGGCATCGAAATCCACCACTGGTATGCCAAGCTGCAATACGACCTCTCCTTGGGAAAAGAAGCCAAGAATGATGTGATTGGCGCCCACTATCACATGCTGACGCTTTCCGTGGGATATAAGTTTGGCTTATAAACCGGACTCCGAGAAGATTATCGTCATTTGTGATAAAAAAGGGAAAGCTTCCTCAACTTGTTGAAAATGAGGAGGCTTTCCCTTTTCTTTCAAACGTCTTGGCCTTTGGATAAAAACGCACTTACGTTTCATTCAAAACGTCCTTGCGTTTTCCTCAAAACGCACTTACGTTTTAGTTGAAACGCACTTGCGTTTTGGAGTAAACGCCGAAGCGTTTTTCGCATACGTTTTCAGTCGATGTTTCCCACGGTGAATTTCTCGGGATGTTTCCCCTTGAAATCCTTGAAATACGACTTGATTTCCTTCATGTCCTTTTCAATGTCGCCCGTCGGCATGAGGTATTTCCCTGCCTTGATGCATTTCTTTTGATAGTCTATGCCTATCAGTACGATGGGAATCTGGGCTCCCAGGGCGATGTAATAGAACCCCTTCTTCCATTCCGGGTTGGCCGAGCGAGTGCCTTCGGGGGTGATGGCCAGGTGAAACGTATCGCTTTTTTTGATTCGTTCTACCAGCTGGTCCACCATGGACGTCCGCTTGTCGCGGTGTACGGGAATCCCTCCCATCTTCCGGAACAGGATGCCCAGTGGGAAGAAGAACCATTCCTTCTTCATCAGGAAGCCCGACTGGCGGCCTACGGCCGTGATGAACAGTTTCCCGATAATCAGGTCCCAGTTGGTGGTATGCGGGGCCGCGCAGATGATGCACTTCTTGAAGTCGGGCACATCCACTTCTGCTTTCCAGCCCAGCAGTTTGTGGTAGATAAACCGGCAGATGGCTTGTTTCATGCGCACTTATTTGGCCAGTTCTTCCAGTTTCTTGAACACGTTGTCCACTTCGGCATTGAAGTCGGTTCTCAGCTTCTTGTAGAACAGTTTCACGCTGCCCGGTTCCGTGTGGCTGATGCGGCTGATGATGTCGTTGCGCAAGTTGATAATCTGGAGAAACAGCTGGCTGTAAGCCTCCCGTTTTTCCGCATTGGCATTGGCCGATTCTACCAGGCAGAGTCCTGCTGCCACTTCGGTGATATAGTTGACGGTTTTTTTCAATGATTTTCTACTTGCCATAATTCTAAAGTTTTTAGTTAATAAAATGGATTATGGTGTAAAGATACGATTTCTTTTGGAATATTCATGACTGCTGTCGCGATTCTTGTGCATAAAAAACGTTCCGTACGTATCCGGCTGCCTGTTGAAACGTGCAAAAGGAGGTGCCTGAGCGTACGGAACGGAAAAGAGAGATTAGATATGTCCTGTTAGAGTGAATGAAGATACATTTTTATTTTGCCAGTAGCATGTTGAATTCGGTTTTCAGCAGATGCTTTTGCGGAGAAGTGGCCGCACTTCTTCCTGGTTCGATACCCTCATTGATGGTAAATTCCATCACTTTCGTGGCTCCGGTCAGTTCATCATCAATGCTGTTGTCGGGTGTGCCTGCCGGGAAAACTCCTGAAGCAGGGTTTGAGCCTGATTTCGGGATGACGGCACTTCCTTTATAGGTTGCCCTGACGGTATAGCTTGTGGCAGTGGAAGGGTCACAGTTGGCATACATGTTTACCCATACCTGATACGTGCCTTTCTGCATGCAGTCTGTGTTGAAGAAGATGTTCTCACTGTTCGTTCCGTCGATATCACATCCGGCGTTGGAGTCAATGTCCAGTCCGATTTTTTCCCATTCAATGTCTGGCTCATCATAGTAATTTCCGTTTTCCAGCCAGTCGTTGAATATTTGATACTGCTCTGAATAGTAGGGGAAAATCTGGCCATAATAGATGATGTTTCCATTGGGCTCTACCACATACAAGTCTACATCTTTTTCATTGCTGAAACGCAGATTGACTTGCAAGTCGCCGGTCCCGGCCTCTACATAGTGGGTCTGGCTTGTGAATCTCGGCGACACTTCTCCTCGTCTGTTTACGGTGGTAAATTCAAGGATGAAGTTTTCATTCAGGTTCTGGCTGAGCAGTACCAGTATGGTATAGATGTAAATCTTTCCTTCTTCTGTGGCACGGCCTTGGGCGGTCACTGGGGCATCCAGTTTCACTTTGAGGTATCCGCTTTCTCCCTGCACACCGATATTGACATAATCGAGTTCCTCATTGGCATTCAAGGTAAGGTAAGAGGTTCCTCCAGGGAGGGCCGTTTCATCGAATGAGGCAGCTTGTATCATTTGTATATTATCACCTACCGGGAGACTGCCTTCTGTGTATTCTCCGTTTTCTACGTCAATGAATTGCTCTTGAAGGGAACTCATTGTGGGCTCGTCATTTTCTCCACAGGCGTACATGGCCATGGCGCAGAACATCATTCCAAACAGTTTGACAATTTGTTTCATAGTATTTCCTTTTTATGTGCTTATTCCCCTGAAGCAGGTAAATAAATAGCAGGCACAGGGAATATCCCGTTAAAATGTGAAGGGATGTGTCCGCTCTTTAGTCTTGCCTCTGATATATGTTGAAATGTGAATAAAAATGTTTCTTTTTTTTCAAAAATAGCGGCAGAAATGATTGAATGCAAACAGAATAAGCTGATTTTGTTCCTGTTTGTTGCCTGAGCGCGACTATCGGCTTGAAATTGCGGATTATGCGGATGAAATTTTCCGAAGGTTTTCAGCGAATATTTTTTACCTTTGTGGCATAGACGCGAACATTATGAAACGGATACTGATTTATACGGGTGCGGGCCTGCTGGTGTGCCTCTTTCTGCTGGCCGGCGGATTGTGGATTTTCCGCAACCGTATCCTGAACCGGCTGACGGAAAAGAAGATTGCTCAGGTGGAACAACGCTACGGGCTGGATGTGCATTATGAGAGCCTGCGCTTTGAAGGGACCGGACGGCTTTCCCTCGGGGGACTGTCGGTGGTGCCGGAGGGAAGGGACACGCTGCTGACGCTTCGTTCGGCAGCGTTCGACCTGGGCTTCTGGCAACTGCTGAAGGGCAATGTGGAGGTGCGCAATGTGTACATGGACGGCCTGACGGTCAGTTTCGTGAAGGAGAATCAGACGGCCAACTACGACTTCCTGTTCCGCAGCCGGACGGGAGGGGAGGAGGCCGCGCAGGACCATTCTCATGCGGGATACGACAAGCGGGTGCAACTGGTGCTCGACGGGGTGTTCCGTCTGCTGCCTTCCGACGGACGGCTGACTAACCTCCGGATTCGAGAGCGGAAGGACAGCGATTCGGTCAGCCTGTTCGTGCCGGAATTCAATATTGACCATCATCGTTTCAAGAGCCGGCTCATTTTCGTGGAGGGTGCACGCACGCAGCACTGGCAGACCGAAGGTGAAATCAATGCTGACGAGCGACGGGTGTCGGTAGGCATTCAGGCCCCCGACCTGATGGTGCCTTATATCCGCCGCAGGCTGGGAGCGGAGGTGTCTTTCAACCGCCTCTACCTGAGTTTCACCCAGCAGAAGGAGAACGGAAAACTGGTCTTGTCCGGGAAAACGGAAGTGGACGGACTGGCCGTGTTCCACCGCCGGTTGTCGCCGGAGCGCATCAACCTGGACGAGGGGGAACTGGATTTCCATCTGAACGTGGAGCCGCATGCCCTGGAACTGGACAGCGCGAGTACGGTGCGTTTCAACCGTCTGCAGTTTCATCCCTACCTGCGCCTGGAACCGCCCGCCCATCTGATTGCGTCCATCCACAAGCCTTCTTTCCCGGCCGAAGAGCTGTTCGGCTCTTTACCCCATGGCTTGTTCGAGAATCTGGAGGGCATCCGGGTGGCAGGCAACCTGTCCTACGATTTCGGACTGGATGCCGACTTGGCCTGTCCCGACAGCCTGCAGTTCCATTCCGACCTGCGTCCGGAGCATTTCCGGATTCTGGGCTATGGAACGACCAATCTCAGCAAGATGTCGGAAGAGTTTGAATATACCGCCTACGAGGATGAAATGCCGGTACGCACGTTTCCGGTCGGACCGTCGTGGAACCACTTCCTTCCGCTCGACAGTGTGCCCCAGCTGATGCGCATGGCCGTGCTGCAAAGTGAGGACGGCGGTTTCTTCTATCATCAGGGCTTCCTGCCCGACGCCATCCGTCAGGCTATGGCCTACGACCTGAAAGCCCGCCGTTTCGCCCGTGGGGGAAGCACGATTTCCATGCAGCTGGTCAAGAATGTGTTTCTGAACCGCCGGAAAAACATCGCGCGGAAACTGGAAGAAGCCTTGATTGTGTGGCTGATTGAGCAGAACCGGCTGACTTCGAAAGAACGGATGTTCGAGGTGTATCTCAACATCGCGGAATGGGGGCCGAGAATCTATGGTCTGCTGGAAGCCTCGGAATTCTATTTTGGGAAGCGTCCGTCGCAACTGACGCTGGAGGAATGTATCTACTTGGCTTCCATCATCCCGAAGCCGAAGCATTTCCGCAGCTCGTTTGATGCCAGCGGGCGGTTGAAAGAGAACCAGGAAGGACACTTCCGCTTGGTGGCCCGCAGAATGGCCGCCAAGGGTGTCATTTCGGAAGAAGCCGCCGAGGGAATCGACCTGTCGCGGGTGGTGCTGACCGGAGAAGCCGGAAAATGTTTCTCCGACAGTCTCAGCCTTGCCGCTCCGCAGCCCGCTTTCTGACGAGGGACTCCTCCCTCCTTGTTATTCCCCGATGAGGGTGGCTACGATGCGCCGCCCTCCGCCGTGGTTGCGGAATTCGCAGAGGTAGATTCCCTGCCACGTGCCCAGGTTCAGTCGTCCGTTGGTCACCGGGATGGACAGGCTGGCACCCACCAGGGTCGATTTGGCATGGGCGGGCATGTCGTCCCAGCCTTCCAGTGTATGGTCGTACCAGGACTCCCGTTCGCGCACCAGGTTATTGAAAATTTTTTCCATGTCGCTCCGTACGTCCGGGTCGCAGTTCTCGTTGATAGACAGTCCGGCACTGGTATGCTGGATGAAGAGGTTGAGCAGTCCGGTTTTGGGCAGTGCCGGCAGGTGGCTCAGCACCTCGTCCGTCACCAGATGAAAGCCGCGGGTGCGCGGCCGGAGGGTAAAGGTGGTTTGTTGTATCATCATTATAGCAGGTTGATTAGTTTATTCTCATACACATTTCCAGTCACCGATAGTTCCTGTTTCGGAAGAGAAGCTGGCACCTATCCTGTAAAGCGTGCGTGAGTCGGAGGCATATTCCCTTGCATAGCCCTTTTCCTCTATCTGCTGAAGAGCCTCTTCGGCCGTACCGTCCAGCTTGAATTCGAAGATATAGACATATTGCGGTGTCTCCACGATGCAGTCCACCCGTCCCTGACTCTGTGCCTTCTCCACATAGACCGTGTAGACACTGACCATCCGCATAATCAGGTAGAAGGTGTACTGGAAATACCGCTCGCGTTCGGTCTCGTCTTCCTTGCGTCGCATGGTGTAGGGGATGCTGGCCAGGAAAGACGTGAAGAGGGTACGCAGGCTGTCCGTGTCGCCTTTCCGCAGGGTTACTACCACATTGCGTATCCATCCTCCGGTTTCCGTGGCCGGCTTGAGGTAGGAGGCGGCCAGCATGGTCAGGAAGCCGTTCTTCACCTCGTTGTTGGGGAAATCGAGCAGGAAGGTATTGAAACCCCGGTCGTAGTCCTTGATGGTGAGGTATCCGCTCTGGAAAATCATGGGCAGGGGCTGTTCCACATCCGCCTTGTAGTCGATGAACTCTTCCGGGCGGTAGTATTTTCCGGTGAGCTCGTTGAGGTTCTCGTTGAAATGGGTGAGGAGCCGGATGAGGTAGGTGGGCGTGCCGGAACGGAACCAGTAATCATCTACACTTTGGCTGTCTAATGCATTAAGCAGGCTGAAAGGGTTATATACGTCTGTCATCTGTTTGCTGAAATGATACCCATCGTATTGTAGCTTGAGACGTTGTTTCATTTCTTCCGGCGTAAAACCATATTCGTGTGCCATTTCCGCGATGGGTTCCGGGAAGTAACGGTCTATTTCTTCCTGTGTGATGCCGCAGAGCGCTTCGTAGCGTCGGTCCATGCTGATGTCCTTGGGCTGGTTGAACCCGCTGAACACGCTCACCTGCGAGAACTTGGTCACTCCTGTCAGCAGGACAAACTGCAGGTGTGCATCGGCTCCCTTAAACACAGAGTAGAAGGCCTTCAGCACGTTGCGGTGTCGGTCTTCCAGACCGGTGTCCACATCGAGTACGTCCAGAATCGGTTTGTCGTATTCATCAATCAGTACCACGGCCCGTCGTCCGGTCTGCTCGTGTGCTGCTTGGAGCACCTTGATAAAGCGTCCTCCCACGTCCAGCCGGTCGGCTTCGGAAGTCAGTCCGTAACGGGTTTCCCAATCGGACACGTAATCCTCCAACCGTTCTTCCAGTACACCCGCCTGGGTGAAGTTGGAGCCGTTGAAGTCCACATGAAACACGGGATACACGTGCCAGTCCTTTTCCAAGTTGTCTATCTTTAGTCCCTTGAACAGCTCCTTGTGTCCCAGGAAATAGTGTTCCAAGGTAGACACCAGCAGACTTTTCCCGAAGCGGCGTGGGCGGCTCAGAAAATAGATGCTTCCTTCCTGTGCAAGCTGGTAAATCAGGTCTGTTTTGTCAACATAGACATATCCGTCTTCGATGATGCGGTCAAAGCTCTGTATTCCGATAGGGTACTTCATGGGCGAATGAATAATTAAGAATGAATAATGAATACTTTTTTCAAAGATAGTGCAAACCGAGCGAAGCGGCAAGCGGAAAACAAAGTTTTCCAGCTTGCGCTTCCGAGGTGCAGCCTATATTCTGGAAAGATAGTGCAAACCGAGCGAAGGAGCAAATAAGTTTATATACATTTCCAGTCACCGATAGTTCCTGTTTCGGAAGAGAAGCTGGCACCTATCCTGTAAAGCGTGCGTGAGTCGGAGGCATATTCCCTTGCATAGCCCTTTTCCTCTATCTGCTGCAGGGCCTCTTCTGCCGTGCCGTCCAGCTTGAACTCGAAGATATAGACATATTGCGGTGTCTCCACGATGCAGTCCACCCGTCCCTGACTCTGTGCCTTCTCCACATAGACCGTATAGACACTGACCATCCGCATAATCAGGTAGAAGGTGTACTGGAAATAGCGCTCGCGTTCGGTCTCGTCCTCCTTGCGTCGCATGGTGTAGGGGATGCTGGCCAGGAAAGACGTGAAGAGGGTGCGCAGGGTGTTCGTGTCGCCCGCTTCCAAGGTTTCCACCACCTCGTCCACCCATCCTTCCACGCGCTGTTTGGGCTTGAGGTAGGAGGCGGCCAGCATGGTCAGGAAGCCGTTCTTTACCTCGTTGTTGGGGAAGTCGAGCAGGAACTTGTTCATGCGCATGTTGTATCCCTTGATGGTGAGGTATCCGCTCTGGAAAATCATGGGCAGGGGCTGTTCCACATCCGCCTTGTAGTCGATGAACTCCTCCGGGCGGTAGTATTTTCCGGTGAGCTCGTTGAGGTTCTCGTTGAAATGGGTGAGGAGCCGGATGAGGTAGGTGGGCGTGCCGGAACGGAACCAGTAATCGCCCAAGGTATTTTTTTTCATGGCGTTGAGCAGACTGAAAGGATTGTACATATCCGTCATTCGCTTACTGAAATGATACCCGTCGTATTGCAGTTTCAGTTGTAGCTTCATCTCTTCCGGCGTGCAGCCATATTCCACGGCCATGTCAGTGATGGGCTGGGGAAAATAGTGTTCCAGCTCCTCCTGGGTCACTCCGCAGAGAGTCTCGTAATGTATGTCCATACTGATGTCGTCCGGCTGGTTGAACCCGCTGAACACGCTCACCTGCGAGAACTTGGTCACTCCTGTCAGCAGGACGAACTGCAGGTGTGCATCGGCTCCCTTGAAGACGGAGTAGAAGGCCTTCAGCACGTTGCGGTGTCGGTCTTCCAGACCGGTGTCCACATCGAGTACGTCCAGAATCGGTTTGTCGTATTCATCAATCAGTACCACGGCCCGTCGTCCGGTCTGCTCGTGTGCCGCGCGGAGCACCTTGATAAACCGTCCTCCCACGTCCAGCCGGTCGGCTTCGGAAGTCAGTCCGTAATGGGTTTCCCAATCGGACACGTAATCCTCCAGCCGTTCTTCCAGTACGCCCGCCTGGGTGAAGTTGGAGCCGTTGAAGTCCACATGAAACACGGGATACACATTCCAGTCCTTTTCCAACTGGTCTATCTTCAGTCCCTTGAACAGTTCCTTGTGCCCAAGGAAGTAGTGCTCCAGTGTGGACACCAGCAGACTTTTTCCGAAGCGTCTCGGGCGGCTTAGAAAATAGATTTTTCCTTCATGTGTCAGTTGATAGACCAAGTCAGTCTTGTCGATATAGACGTATCCGTCTTCGATAATCTGGTCAAAACTCTGTATTCCGATAGGGTACTTCATGGGGCGAATGAATAATTAAGCATGAATAATGAATACTTTTTTTCAAAGATAGTGCAAACCGAGCGAAGCAGCAAGCGGAAAATGAAGTTTTCCAGCTTGCGCTTCCGAGGTGCGGCCTATTTTATGGAAAGATAGTGCAAACCGAGTGAAGCGGCAAGCGGAAAATGAAGTTTTCCAGCTTGCGTTTCCGAGGTGCGGCCTATTTTATGGAAAGATAGTGCAAACCGAGGAAGCATTTATCGAAAAACGCCGTCCGATTTTCTACGTTCTCCGTATGAGAAACGTAGGTTTCCCGCCCGCGAAACGTACGGTTCCCGATAGAGAAACCTATGTTTCCCGAACCGGAAACATAAAAATGAAAATGGCGTTTGCTGGAAAATACCGGGACGTTTCTGACATAAAAAATAGCGATACCCCGAGGATACCGCTATTGAATCTGCTTTGAGTTCTGACGGAGATTGCCGTTTACAGCTTCTGGTCGGAGATGAGCCGGGCGATGCGCGTCTTGCTCTGTGCCCCTTTGGTGAGCAGGTACACATGCTTGTAGGCATCGCGGTTCAGTTCTGTGGGCGAGCCGTTGATGAGGATGATGTTCCGGTCATTGGCAAACTTCAGGATACCGTTCACGTTGTTCGGGTGGAGCTTGCCGATTTCGTCCATCATGCAGTGCAGCTTGAAGTCCTTGAACTTGCGCGAAGCCCCCTCCTTGAACACGTTCAGCAGCATGATGTTGATCATGGCTTTCACCAGAATGTCCGTTCCTTCCGAACCCACGTTCGAGAGTTTCTCCACGAAGCCCGTGTCGTTGTTGTTCTCGATGATGCGGAAACGCAGCTCGAACGAGTCGTACAGGCGGATGCTGTCGTAGCGGTAGGCGTGAATCTCCTTGATGAAGTCGCGGAGCAGGGCGATGGCTTCCTGCTTCACCAGCTGCTCGTTTTCCGACGAGAAGAGGTTGGTGCCCGGCGCCAGGTCGTAGGCATGCTCGTTGTAGTATTTCTGGATGGCACGCAGGCTGTTCACCACGCGGTTGCTGCTCTCTTCCACCTTCATCTCGATGCATTGGATGACGCCCACGAAGTTGCACGTCTGGAATCCCTTGTTCACCTTGCCGATGAGGTCCTGGATGTCGTCTTCCGAAGCCGTCAGCATCGAGGTGTCCATGCTGATGCGCTTGAAGATGTCGGAGTGCTCGTTGTTGATGCGGCGGACAAACTCGCTGATTTTGTTCTCTTCCACGAAGTCGTGCAGCTCCTCGGCAAAGCGGAGGTACTCCCAGTCCTCGGTAAACTTGGTCTTGAACTTGAAGGTGTTGTCTTCGTCGAAATGGCCGGTGAAGAGGTTCACTTCCTTGCGCAGGCGGTTCTGCAGTGTCATGTACTGGCTGTCCGTGCGTCCCAGCTCGTCAATCAGTTCCAGACAGGTGCGCGGCGTGTGGATTTCCACCGTGACGGGGTGTTCCGGATTGAAAATGTCCTGATGCGGCTTGTACCAGTCGTAGGCCGGAATCTTGCCGTATGCCTCCAGGTTGGCCTGCAACTGCGTCACTTCCTGCTCGGCCTGCTGCAGTTCCTTGTGCAGGGCGTCAATCTGTTCCTGCAAGCCCGAGGTCTCCCGGCGCAGGTTGTCCTTTTCCTGACCAAGCTGACGTTTCTGTTCCTCCTGCTCACGTTTCCATTCCGGAATGTGGTCGATGAGGTCGCGCTTGTCTTTCTCGTACTCGATGAGGAGGGTGGCGTGCTCCTTGATGAACTGCAGTTCGCGGTCGATGTCCCGCAGCTGACTGCCAATTTGTTGCAGACGTTCGGTGTCGGCCCCCTGCGAGTGGAGTTCCTGCTTCATCTGGCGCTCGTATTCCGCCTTTTCCGTGGCGATGCGCTGCTGTTCCTCCTGGTCTTCCAGACGGATGCTGCCCGCCTGTGTTTCCTTCTCCCGGGCGATGTCCTGCTGCACCCGGTTCCATTCCTGCTTCAGCCGGTTCAGCTTCTCGCTCTTCTCGCGGTTCAGGTTGTTCAGCTTGCCGTCAATCTCTTGCAGTTCCGCGGCGATGCGCTGCTTTTCTTCCTCCAGTTTCCGGAGCTTGGCGGCACGTTCGGCTTCCGCCTTCTTCTTCCAGTCGTCCAGGTCGAGCATGTCTTTCTGGTACTGCTGTTCCAGTTTCTCCAGCTCGTATTCCTGCACCGAAATCACGTCTTTCTGCTCTTTGATGCGGGGCTGGTACTTGGCCTTCAGCTGTTCCTCCAAAGCCTCCTTTTCCTGTTGCAGACGGAGGGTTTCGGCCTGGATTTCCGCCAGCCGCTTCACGCCCTTGTCGCGTTCCGCCTGATAGTCGTCGATGGAGCGGATGTGGCGTTCGATGTCCTGCAGGGAGATGGAGATGCCGTAGAACGACGTGCCCTCGTCCACTATCTTCGGCGAGAGGTTGGTCTGCCAGAGGATGGACTCGTCGCACAGTTTGCCGATGTTCTCTTCCCATCCTTTCTTGTGCTCCTTGAGCCAGCCTTGCAGGGTGCTTTTGCTGTTTTTCAGGAAGGTCTCCAGTTCCTCCATGCGTGGGCGGAGCTGCAAGTGCTCGGCCTGCAGCTGCATCAGGGCCTCGTCTTTCTCCTTCAGTCCCTTCTGCAATTCCTCTTCCCACTTCAGGGTGAGTTCCTTGATGACGAGCTGGGCGTTGTTGATGCGGTTCTTCTTGCTCATGTGCAGGCCCGTGTACGACTGGATGCGGTGTTTCAGTTCCTCCTGCTCGGCTTCGAAGAAGGTTTCCTTGCGGCACAGCTGCATCTGGTAGTCGAGGGCGGTCAGTTCGTTCTGCTTGCCGCTGCGTTCCGGATGCAGTTGCTGGGAAAGCTGTTCGTACTCCTGATAGAGGGCTTCGGTGGCCGCTTCGTGCTGTCGGCGGGCTTCCTCGATGCGGGTGTTGAACGTGTTGTTCAGTCCCTCGAGCTGCTTGATTTTGGCCTCATGGATGCGGTTCCACTGCTCGTCGAGGCTCTGGATGAGCGACTTGTACTTGGTGGAGATTTCCGTATAGTGCGAGGTGAGGATGCGCTGTTCTTCCTGCAACCCCTGCTGCTTGTTTTTCCATTCGTCCTTGCGGGCCGCCCGTTCCTTGATTTCCTCAATCTGCCGGTGGGCATATTCTTTTTCTTTCTGCTGGGCCTTCTGCAGTTCGTTGTTCAGGATGGCCAGTGCCTCCTGCATCTT
Source organism: Bacteroides mediterraneensis (assembly GCF_025993685.1). Lineage (NCBI taxonomy): Bacteria > Pseudomonadati > Bacteroidota > Bacteroidia > Bacteroidales > Bacteroidaceae > Bacteroides > Bacteroides mediterraneensis. Next base: position 1,288,952 of record NZ_DAJPEN010000001.1, read on the forward strand.
GTCGCAGCGCTGGCGCGACTGTTCCTGCAGTTCCTGACGGCGGCTGAGGAGGGCGGCACGTTCCTTTTCGGCCTTGTGCTTCCGTTCCTCCGCCTTGGGCAACTGGCTTTCGGTGAGGCGGAAGGTGGCGGCCAGTTCGCGGCAACCCTGTACGAGGGCCGTCTGCTGGCGGGCTACCTGTGCCGAGAGGGAGGTGATTTCCTTGGCCTGTTTCTGCGTTTCGCGCTTCTGGAACTCCTCGATGTCGCGCAGACGGGTCTCGAAGTTCTTCAGGTGCTCCTTGTAGGTGTTCAGGTCGATGGCCGTCTCGTCTTCGTTGATGGACGAGATGATGGTTTTCTTGATGAATTCCGCGTCGAGTTTCGAGTTGAGGAGCACGTTCTGGATGGTGCGCGGGATGTTCTGGTACTGCTTGCTCTCCATGAGCGAGTAGCGGCTCATCTCGGGGCCCGCGCCGTTGCCGTAGAGAATGTTACGGTATTCGTCGTAGGTATAGATGATGCGCGAGTAGTCCACGCCATACTGGTCGAGGGCGGCACGGATGCGGTCGTTGCCGCTGTAGGCCGTGCGGTGCTCGTCGACGAAGAACTCCATGCGGTAGGGCGAGTCGATGAAACGGTAGCACACGCGGCCCATCGACTTGAAGCTCAGGATGCAGAACGGGCCTTGCTCGGTGGCCACCTCGTAGATGATGTAGGAGTTGGAGTAGGGAAAATAATACTCCGTGTAGCTCTGCTTCTCCACGGGGATGCCTAACTTCTGGGTGTCGGCGTTGTAGAAAAACAGGATGGCGCGCAGGACGGTACTTTTTCCCACTCCCTGCGTACCGATGAAATGCACATTCCCGTCCAGGTAGATGTCGTCGGCGTAGGGAATGTTGGCGCTGTTGATAAAGATGATTCTATTCAGGTTTCTCATTGTCTTCCATTTCAGTGTCGTCGTAAATTTGGATACTTTCAATCAGGCGTTCCAGGTAGTGCCAGGAGCTCATCACCTTGTAGGTGTTGGTTTTCTCGTTCTCCAGTTCCAGGAAAGATTCCTTGGTGAGCTGGCGAATCATGTTGTCGAGCACGTCCTTGCGCACGTCCTTGTCGGAGAAATGCTTGCGCAGGCCGTCGAGCTTGTTTTGCAGCATCACGTTGAGGTTGGCCTCCACCAGAATCTGTTCGGGCTGGAAGCGGAAGCCCGCGCCGAAGGTCTCGTCGTAGGTCTTGAACAGGTCGAGCACGTCAATCCAGTAGTAGGCACGCATGATTTTCTGTTCCAGCGTGGTACGCGGTTCCATCCGCGAGAAGTAAAAGTATTCGTTGCCCCGTTCCAGGGTGTAGCCGATTTGGGCGAAGTAGACCGACAGGGCCTCGAAATGGTCGTCTATCTGGTCGTACATGTCGCGCACGGCTTCGTTGCAGCTGTTCGAACTGATGAACTGTCCCTTCTGGAGACAGTCGAACAGGGCCGCGGTATTGTCAGGTATTTGTATGTTCAGTTCCATAAGTCAAATGTATAGGGATGAATGCGGGTTACGAGTGCGCCGGGTAAATCTTGGCATACTCGTACTGGTGGTACAGGCCGAACTCGTCGCTGATGCGGAGGCGGTTTTCGTAGAGCGACACCATCTGGCAGAACAAGGTGGTGCGTTCCTGCTCGTCCACCTCGCGGGCAAAGGTGTAGTGCATCAGGTAGTGGAAGAGGTCTTCTTCCGGAGCCGAGGCATCGTTCCAGCGGGCCTGCGCCTGTGCCTGGATATAGTCGCCCAAGGTCTCTTCCAGGTCGATGACCTCCTGGTACATGGCCGGCGATTCCATGTCTTCTTCGCTGAAGGCCCCCGCCTCGTGGCTGCGGATAATCTCGCGGTATTGCAGGTTGTGCAGCACCTTCAGGATGACGGGGCGTGCCTCGTCGGTACTCAGATAGGGCAGTGACAGCTTGAACGAAGACGGCACGGTGCCCTCCAGCAGCACGGAATGTTCCTTGTCGAGCACCTCCGAGAGGTTGCTTCGCGACCGCAGCTCGAACTGGTCGTGCAGGTACTTCACCTTCCGGATTTTCTCTACCAGTATCACCTGGCTCTTGATTTGGTTCAGGTAGTTGATGATGTCCTGCTGGGCCCGGATGAGGCTGTGGGCCGAGAGTTGGAGCTCACTGCGCAGTTCCAGCAGGATGCGGTTCAGCTCCTCGTCGGTAGCCTGCTGGAAAAACCGCCGTTCCTCGTGCAGGATGAGGTTTTCGGTGGTGTCAATCAGCTGCTGGATGTGAATCCGTTTCTTGTCGAGGTTCTCCAGCTTGGCAATCTTTATCTGGTAAGTCGGTTCGTGCTTGAAGGCATTGTCGATGCTGCTCTGCAGGTTCATGATGTTGCGGAGAGTGGTACGCGCAATCTTCTGGAACGTAATCTTGATGTTGCGCACATAACTCTCCTTGCGCGAGACAATCTGCTCCTTCTCGTAGTAGTCCATCAGTTCGTGCAGATAAGCGATGTTCTCGTCGATGATGGCCGTGTTGATGTCCTCGTTCGCCTCGAGGAGCAGTTCGAAGAAGTCGAGAAAGCGGGCATCCAGTTCCACGAAGTTTCCGTTCTGGCGGATGACTTCCTTCTCTATGAGCAGTTTCAACCGGTTTTCATCGTCCTTGAGCAGTGCCAGTGCGTCGGAATAACGGAAACTGAGCGTCTTTCGCTTCTCGAACATTTCCGTAAGCAGTCCCCTGGCCGCCGCAATGGTATTGATAATTTCGTGAATCGATCGGAATATATACATAGTCTAGTTGAAAATTCGGGCAAAGTTATAATTTGCCCGCCAATTTTCCTAATGTTCCGGGACGATTTTCCCCCTCTCTCGGGGTGCTTTTCAGGGAGTTTACAGACGGTTCCTGTCTTTTTTTGCCGATGCGAGTATGCTACGCTTGCCAAGGCTTGACCCGGTCTGTGGTCTTTCATGAACCGTATTCCGGCACGCTACGGACACGGGTAAGCGTATCGTATGGGGGCGAGAGGTGGTTTTTATTCCTCGCTCACGGCTGTAAACACCGGGCGGAGTTGCTGGCTTTCGGTCTCGAAGCCATACCAGTAGCAGCGTCTTTCTTCGGGGGCGGGGAGCTTGCACAGGCGGAGGTCGTCACGGTAAGTGCCCGTGCAGACCGTCCACATTTCGGGCGGAGTGACGTGCTTCGTGCGTACCCGTTCGGCCGGTTCCTTCTTGAGCGACATGCCGGCCTCAATCCAGGCCCGGCTCATGGCCGTCAGGAAATGCGGATAGTGTGTCTTGCAGAACTGGTAGAGCAGGATGCCCCGGCGTTCCAGTCCCATGGGCTGGTCGATGACCCCGATTTGAATCAGATGGTTCAGGAAGCGCGTCAGGAAGTCGGGTTCTTCCACAATCAGGCGGCGGGTGACTTCCTGCCAGGCCGTTGCGTTGTAGAATCCGTCGAGCAGGCGCGAAAGCTGGCGGGCGGTCTGTAACTCGTCGGGAGTGATTTCGCGGGTCTGAAGCACCTCGTAGGGCGGCAGGGTAGAGTAGCAGATGCCCAGCTCCTTGGCCCGGCGCCGCATCTCCGTGCCCGGCAGCAGCTTCAGCGATTCCAGCTGGATTTCTCCCGCACGGTATTCAGCCAGCGTGCGTACGTCGTCGAAAATCTGCGACAAGTGATAGAGCGGCAGCCCCGCAATCAGGTCGGCATGCGTCTCCATGTTGTCCAGTGAGCAGAGGTAACGCAGTCCTTCCAAGGCATCGGAAAGTTTCCCGGCCCGTCGGCTGACGGTCAGTACTTCCTCGTGCAGGCTTTGGATGCCCGCCTCCAGGTGAAGCAGTCCCTTGGGCATGGAAGCCAGTTCCCGTTTCAGTTCCTCCGAAAGCAGGGCCGGATGGATTTCCAGGTGGAAACGCATGTCGGGAAACTCCCGGAAGAGGTCGAACAGGGCCTTGGCCCGGTGGCTCTGGTAGTTGAACGTACGGTCGAGCACCCGGATGTTCCGGATACCCTTTTCGTGAATCAGTCGGACGCGGGCGCGGATGGCCTCGATGGACAGCGTGCGCACCGGCTTCTCTCCTCCGCTCACACAGAATGCGCAGGTGTTGAAGCAGCCGCGGGTAGTCTCCAGTTGCACGAACGGCTTGGTCCAGTTGAAGAACGGGCTTTGTTCGGGATTGACCAGCTTGTCGAACGCCCTGACGCGCGACAGCCCGTTGTCGTGGTAATGGCCTTCCGCATCCAGAAAGCAAAGCCCCGTGACCGCATCCCAGTCGTCCGGCTGTTGCCAGCGGGCGAGCCACTGCGGAAAAGTCTCTTCCCCCTCGCCCCGGAACACACAGTCGACAAAGCGGTTGGTACGCAGGAAGTCCTCGTTGGGCCCCAGAAACTCCGGACCGCCCAGTGCCACGACGCAGCGCGGCAACATGGCCTTCACCCGGCTGATGACGTGCATGAGCACCTCGTGGTTGAAGAGCCAGCAGGTAGCCGCCACGATATCGGGCACATGGCGCACCACTTCCCCGGCCGTCATTCCCGGGTTTTCATTGATGGTAGCCGACACCACTCCCCACTCCAGGGAAGGGTCGTGCATCACTTGGGCATGCAGGGCCGGAAGCGCCAGGGAGGCATGCGCATACGAACTGTTCAGGTCGAGCCAGAGGATTTTCATGGGCAAAGAAAAATCAAGATAAAAGATGCGTAAAGACAAAGGAAAAGGATTTGCAGACCGATGCGGAAACCGGGCTGCAAATCCTTTATCGTATCAGACCATCTCTTGTGCAGAGTGTCCGGTTATATTTTTAAATCAGGTACTGTGAGCTGATAGATTCGTTCGACATCACGCGGCGGATGGTTTCAGCAAACATGTCGGCGATGGACAGCTGTTTTACCTTTGCGCAACGCAGAGAGTAAGGAATACTGTCAGTGAATACCATTTCTTCCAGCTGAGAGTTCTGTACACGTTCAGAAGCCGGACCCGACATGACACAGTGAGAAGCGATGGCACGTACCGAGCGGGCACCTGCTTCCTTCATGATGTCGGCAGCTTTGGTGATGGTACCGGCTGTATCCACCATGTCGTCAATCAGGATGACGTTCTTGTCTTTCACGTCACCGATAATCTGCATGGAAGCTACCACGTTGGCTTTTTCACGTGTCTTGTGGCACAATACCAAAGGCACATCCAGGTATTTTGCGTAAGTGCTGGCACGCTTTGAACCACCTACGTCGGGCGTAGCGATAACCAGGTTTTCCAGGTTCAGCGACTGGATATAAGGAGCAAAAATAGTAGATGCATACAAGTGGTCTACCGGAATGTCGAAGAAACCCTGAATCTGGTCGGCGTGCAAGTCCATGGTAATCAGACGGTCGATACCTGCCACGCTCAGCAAGTCGGCTACCAGTTTCGCACCGATAGATACACGCGGTTTGTCCTTGCGGTCCTGACGAGCCCATCCGAAGTAAGGAACGACGGCAATGATGCTCTTGGCAGATGCACGCTTGGCAGCGTCAATCATCAGCAGGAGTTCCATCAGGTTGTCAGAGTTGGGGAAAGTGGACTGTACCAGGAATACATGCTGTCCACGGATGGACTCTTCATAAGAAACGGCAAACTCGCCGTCCGCGAAGTGAGTAATGTTCATGTTACCAAGTTCACAGCCCAAGCTGTTACAGATTTTTTCTGCAAGGTATCTCGAGTTTGTTCCGGAGAATACCTTAAAAGGTGATTTTGCGCTCATTGTAAAATAGATAATATTGCCTTATTTTCTGCAAAAGTACGCCATTTCTTTAAGCCGGACAAACGTTTCCGGCAGAAAATTCATCGGCGGCTCAGTCGGCCAGCCGTTTCAATTTCCTGAAATGAGCGATAAGTTCCTGATAATTGTAATCGGAAGCCGGGTTGAATTTGTTCCAGAGTCCGCCCAGGATGGCAGCTCCTCCGAAGCCGAAGTCTTTTACCTGGAGGATATTGTCCTCGTCCACACCTCCCAGGGCAATCACCCGCTTGTCGATGATTCCTTTGGCAGCCGCCTCACGGATTTCTTCGGACGTGAATCCCGCATGGTATCCTTCCTTGGAGATACTGTCGAATATCGGACTGAGGAATACGTAGTCGCATATCTTCTTGTCAGCGATGACCTCCTCGAAGGTATGGCACGATGCGCTCACGTGTCCCGAATAATTGTCGGGGACAATCGGGTTGCGGTGGCTCAGGTGGATACCCTTTAGCTTGTATTCCTCCTTCAGGTAGAAGTGGTCGTGTACGACGATACGTTTATGGTATTTTTCGGGAATGAGGGTGAGCAGACGTTCCGCATAAACCGGTGCTGTGTCGGGCTTACGCAGATGGAGAATGTCCAGTCCCTCGTCAAACAGAGTGGTGATTATCTTGTCCTCCTCTACGAAATAGGTAGGGGTTGTTATCAAAATTAACTTCATGCGATTACACAAATTGTGGCGCAAATTTAGTAACCTCTTTGTAATATTCCTAATGCCCGTGGATATTTATTTTCGTAGGGGCTGAAAATCAGGTGCTTATCGGAAAAAGATTCCTAAAAGCAGGAGTAGGAGCAGGGCAATCAGTCCCACATACAAGGTGATTCTGAAGGTCTGTTTGCGGTCGGCCTGTTCTTTTTCCTGTGTCTGTTTCTTTATCTTCTCCAGTTTTTCCACGGAAAGTGTCGGAGGAATTTCCGTGTGGCGGCATTCGCCCATTCGCCGGCGCGTTTCTTTCATACGCTCCCGGCTGCGTTGACGGAGTTCCCTGTTTTCCTTGTCCCTCCGCATCATGTCGTGGATGCATCCTAATGTTCCCATGGCGGTTATTATTTTGTGACAAGACAGGCAATGAACATCAATAATAAAATGAGGGTAAGCCCAATATATCTGTATTTCTTGCTGAAAATTGTAGCGATACATAGAATGGCTATCAATAACCGATAGCAGATACTTCCAAGTGTGTAATTGCTCGTAAATACATTCACGATGGTAAAGGCAGCCATCATGAAGAGTATAATATTAAGGATAATCTTAAAAATGTCGTTTATAATTTCGTGTATGTTCATTGTTCAAGTGTGTTGAATAGTCATTTAAGGTGATGGATTTATACAAAGATAAAAATTGTTCTTGCAGAAAACAAGTGATGGTCCATCTGATTTTTCCATTCCCTGTATTCCGTTCGTTTGAATGTTCGTCTAAAATTACTACATTGGCAGTAGAATCAAAATCCAGTGGTTATGAGCGAGCTATATCCGGTAGGAGTGCAGAACTTTGAGAAAGTGATTTTGGAACGGTTACGAATATGTCGATAAAACTGCCTTGATTTACGAGTTGTTTAACACAGGGAGATTCAGTGCTTCGTGGAGGAAGTGATAGCGGGCAAGGTGGACGATTTCTTCGACCGCCTGAAGACGATGTTTGCCGACATCCCCTACGAGCTGGCGCGCGACCGCGAGGTGCACTACCAGAACATTCTGTACATCATCTTCAAGCTGATGGGCTTCTACGTGCAGGTGGAATACCACACGAGCCGCGGGCGGATTGACCTGGTGCTCCAGACGCAGGACTACGTGTACGTCATGGAATTCAAGCTGAACGGCAGTGCGGACGAGGCGCTGGCACAGATTCGGGAGAAAGGCTATGACGCTCCTTTTACCAAAGACAGCCGCACGGTCTACCGGATTGGCGTCAACTTCAGTGACGAGCTGCGGAACATTCAGGAAGTGAAGGTAGAAGCGCGATGAGTTTTTCCCCATCTTTCGCATACAGATAGACCTTCTTTCCTTTCTGGAGGGTCAGGCATACGTTGTACCACCCATGGCGCGCATTGAACCGGGTGGAGTCATAATGCACTGCTTGTACGATATCGTGTAAGACCAGCGTCTTCAGAAGGACGTAAGGAGTACGTATCTGCAGTATGTCCTTCCCTACGACGTAATAAGTGCGGCTGTGCATCCAGCTGATGAGAATTCCGCTCAGCATATAGGATGAATAAGGATACAGGAAGTCTGCTTCCTCTTTAGGGGATTGGGTGATTAGGTTCAGAAGGCAATAGAATATCAGTCCTCCGAGGACCCACCACAGGATGATGTAGCCTCCATACATCCATCTGTTTTTAAGTCTGAAATTTTCCATCTTGTGCGGAGTGAGAATTATTTATTGTATAATGACAAATATAAAAGAAACAGACGGAAAAGTGTTCCAATACCTGTCCTTTTATTGTAAAATTAGAGTTTTTTCAGAATGTGGTATGATGCGTGACTATCATACAACAATTTTTCTTATTTTTGTTGTTGAGAAGCAGATTGTTACACTACACACAGATATGACAGAAAAAACACAGAAAGCCTTTTGGGGGGTGATGATGTGCCTGATAGGCATTCTCCCCATAAAAGGCGTAAGCCAGACACTCGACAGCCTGTCTACCATCGAGATGAAGGAAGTGGTGGTGAAAGCCTGGATGCACCGTACTGATGCTTCCTCTTCCACTTTCACTCCGACAGCCCGCCAGAAAACTTCCGCACAAAATGCGATAGACCTTCTGAAGCAGCTCGCCATCCCTCAAATCAACATAAACCTGATGGACAATACGGTCACCACGCCTAGCGGACAGAATGTGGCCATCTACATCAACTATATTCCTGCTTCGGCAGAAGAAATGGAGGGAATATCCACTTCCGATGTGCGACGGGTGGAATACCTCGACTTTCCGGCCGACCCGCGTTTCCAGGGAAAGGAACATGTGGTCAATTTCATTGTACAGCAATACGAATACGGAGGCTATACCAAGGCGACCTTGAATGAAAACTTTCTGATAGGCAAACTCTCAAGCCGGGCTTCGGTCTACTCCAAGTTCGTGCATAAACGGATGACCTACGATTTATATGCGGGGGCTTCCAATCACGATATCAGCCATTCGGGCAATTCCGTTTCGGGAATCTACAGTCTGCAGAATGAAGCGGGAGAAGCCTATCGGATGACCCGAAACGAAACACTGGAGAGTGCCCGCCTCAAGTACAACCAGTATCCGGTCACGTTCCGGGCCATCTACGACACCGACAAAATGCAGATAGCCAATACCGTCGGTTTCAATTTTGACCAGACTCCACTGTCGGAAACGAAGGGCATACTGTCGTTTGTTCCCCGACAGAGCACCGATTATTCTTACTATAAAAACGAGCCGTCCACCAGCCGTTATTTTGTCTGGTCGGGTAACTATTATTTCATCCTTCCCCGCGGTTTTGATCTCAGCGTATCGCCGGGCATGAATTATGGTCACACGAATTATTCGTATCTTTATCAGACTTCATTGCCGGGCAGTTCCCGCATTGCGAACATTTCAAGGGAGGATGTCTGGCAGTTCCGGGGAAGTGCCACGTTGTTCAAGAAGATAGCCGACAAGCAGAGTGCCTTCTTGCGGGCATGGTTCGGCTCGACCTCCAACGATGTGAGCTATTCCGGTACATCGCCCTACGATAACGATTTTTCAGACACCTATGCCGGTGCCGCGCTGGGCTATAATTTCTCGAATGCCCGATGGAACGTCCGGGCCGATGCCGCCCTGCAGTGGGAAAAGAACCAGATTAACGACCAGTCTGTGGCGGAAGTCTATCCGCTGCTGAACTTGTCTGCAGGTTTCTCTCCCTCACAAAAATATTCGTTCCGTACGTTCTTCCATTTCGGGGCAAACTATCCCGGGGCCAGTGAAAAGACGCCGAACGTCCTTCAGCAGAACGAGCTGATGTACTATACGGGAAATCCCACCATCGGCCTTTCCCGACAAGTGACCTTCAACCTGTCCTACAACTGGATACCGACGAGCGCCTTCTCTGCTTCGGCATTTATGCAGTACTTTGGCGAATATGACCTGTATGTGCCTGTTTACCAGACTTATCAGGACGGTAAGGCCCTGCTCCGTACGTTTGAGACGGATGGGGCATACAACCGGACACAGATAGGCCTTTCGTTCAATTACAGACTGCTCAACGGGAAGCTGCAACTGGCGGCCTCTCCCTCGGTCTCCTTCTATCGCATGACGGGGCTTTTCGACATTTCGCAGTCCCCGTTCTACTGCAATGCCTCTGCCACTTATTATTGGGGTGATTTTTATTTTCAGGCAGCCTATCAGACCCGAAGCCTTACGGTACAGGGTAACCGGGGCGTAATCTATAAGGACCGTGATTTCTATCAGGTTCTGGCCGGATGGAGCCGTTCCAACTGGAACATCCGTGTCAGCGGAATGAACCTGCTCCGGAAGGACTGGCTGTGTGCCACGAATCTGTTGTCGACTTCTCTCTATTCCGAAACCCAGCTTGTGGAGGGCAACAACTTTCATCAGCGTCTGAATCTGTCGGTCACTTATACATTCGGATACGGCAAGAAGGTGAAACGAGGGAACGAGGTCGGCGAGCAGTCGGGGGCGGCGTCTGCCATTATGAGATAGTGTGATAAAGGGAGAATTTTTTTGCATAGAATCTGCGGTTTCTCCCTATTTAAATTCCCCGGAATTTGTATCTTTACATGCCAATGTCCAATTTCCGATAGCGGTTTTAAATATCATGGTAAAAAAAGAAATAATTGACGACTGGCAAGAGAGATTTCCTATTTTATCTCCTTATACACCTTCTACTTTATATATGAAGGCTGATATCGTTTTGTGGGGATTAAGGATTGATAAAATCTTTTCAAAACAATATCGTATTATCTTCGAATGTTTGCCATTATGGGAGGATTCGATACCGAAAAGAAACATTCCCGTTTTTCACACTGAGCTTTGGGGAAAGAATGGAGCCCAGTTTTTTATAGATTATGCATCTCATGACAGATTGTTTCAAAGTGCTTCTGAGTTTGCCGGGAAGCAGTTTGGGGTATTCTTCAAAGATAAAGTTGCAGCCAGTGATGTATGGAAATGGCTTGGTCAACTATCTTCTTCATTAATCCCGAAACATAATCCGATTAATCTGTACCGTATTTTTGAGTTCAAACTTGCCTTGGCTCTTTTTTTAGATGACAGGAAGTTAATGGATAAAGCAAAAAAAGAGATAGATACAGAAATCAGGTATTGGGATGTGCTGCGTTTTCAAAAGCTATTTTCAAAATCCCCCGACGAATGGCGTGCAGAATTGTATGCAAAGTTTGGAAATCGGGATTCTTTTATCCGGTTGGTCGATTCCAATAGGAAAGATAAAAGAATTATAAGATTAAAAGAAGCTCACTTCTGTATTTCGGGTTTTCCTAAAATATGAATCAAGAGAAACCTTTTCGCAAGTACACCATGTCGGTAAGTTGTTTTCCGTATCCTTTGCGTTGGGAAGAGGGATAAACGGCTATGTTTTTTATTTCGTAGATACTTCCTCCTTCACACGTAACCACAGAGATTGCCCTAAGACCATCATCATAGAGGGCAAACATCTCACCACGTTCCAGGTATTTGTCTATCATGCTCTCTTGCTCATCTGCCAACAACAGCTTTTCTCATTTTACGAGAATTACATCATCGAGGTTGCTTGCTGACATGTCCGCATTTAAGGTGACACGGTTTGTCAAATGATTGCATTGATTCGATTCAGGTGAACTATACGCCTTCCTGCTCTGATATGATGGAGTTCTCTATAAAGATGTCTCTGACAGCCTGAAGCAGTTTCTCTTTTTCGAATTTCTTCAATTTGACCGGGTATTTTAAAGTCTTTAAAAAATCTATGAATGAGAGAGCCAAATATTTAAGACATTCTTCTTTCGTAGTCAACTTAAAATAGCCTTCGAAATCCACCACAAAATCTGCCGTGAGACATTTATACATTCTTACCTCAGGAGTTACAGAACCTCTATATTTCAGAGTTTTATCCTCATAGTATTTAGGACGATGTGCTTGAAAGAATTTACTGAACTTAGGTGACAAGCATATAAGCCTTATACTTATTGTTTCCACTAAATCAGAATTAAACCCAAGTAACCCTTTTGATAGTACGCTCTCAAATGCATAGAGAGCATCATCATAGAAGCTAAGACTAGAAAGTTCTCTGGAAGTTACTATTCCTAATGTTATTTTCATTCTTTATCAATTTGCTTCAGAAACATACAAATATAGTTTTTATAATTGATTTGGAATTATAGAGATGAATGAAATAAGCTACCATCGACCGTTTTTCTCACTTCACGAGAATGGCCTCAGCAAGGTTGGTGGTGTACTGCTTGTCTCAGTCTATTGTATCGAAATGGTTGGTCTGGAATCCGTCTATACCACTGAAAGGAAGTTTTGAATAGCTTGCATTTCCCTCTTCTTTAACAAGCATACACTCTATAGGAGTCTCACTTCCCCAGGGTGTATAAGTATCAGTTTCCGCAGAAACATACATTTTTACAATTTCTACTTTGTCTGTCAGATCATCTTTATCACAATTGATAAAAGTAACAGCAAACAGGAACAACATCAGTACCCCAAATAAATTTTTTGTCTTCATATTGCTTTTATAGAAGTTTGTTTATTAAAAAAAACATTGATATAAAATCCAGCACAATAAAAACAAGGCACTTATTAATGTTTTTTAATTCTATCCCTATTTAATTTGCGAAGTTCTCGGTTTTCTTTGTCCCTCCGCATCAGCTCATTTATACAACCTAAAGTACCCATAAGCTTTTTATTAAGGAGACGCATTTGACTTTGAATAGGAATTGGAATAAAAAAGCGACAAAGTAATTTCTTGCCGCTTTTCTTGTCAGATTAACTAATCAATTCTTGTAAGTTCCAATGTTGACTGATATTGAGGTTTTATATCAACCAGATTGTATTTGAGTATCATTTGGTTTTTAGATATTTCTATCAAACTCCATGGTTGGCTTTTAAGTATAATAGAGTTCTTGAAATAAATGTATTTCCCTTTTATTTCATACGTAAAACCTTCAACTATCGTATATTCCGGATTCTCTGGATCTACGCAATTTATGACTCCTGCATCCTTAGTCTCAAAATTTATACCGACTTCACCATTATAGGTTGGATCAGCTATATTTCCTTTCCAGACCGTTTGATTTAATGATTCCGGTGTAAATTCAAACTGTGGTGTTTGGTCATCATCTTTACAGCTATAAAAGCTAAATACACAAAGGAACAGCATCAGTGTTCCATATAAACTTATTGTTTTCATATAACTATTGTTTTTTCATACATAAAGGTACTATAAAGTATATATGGAGAACAATATATCTTATTCAATTGCAGACTACAAACCAAAATCTCAACATATGTTGAGATTTACTTGTCAAAACTTACCATTTTTCTTATTCTGCTTATGTGGGTGGGGTGTTATTCTCTAGTAAGATGAAACTTCTTTTAGGGAACTAGTTGAAGTAAATCCGGGCTTCTTTTGATAAGTTGTCTGTACCGTTCTTCTGGGGTCAGCCTGTAAAAATCGGCATATCTTGAATAGGTTTGAAAGCACATTTGTTCAGCTGTGATGCGTGCAATATATTGACTTTCCATGTTTCTCTCAAATTCTTCTTTCAGCCTTTCAGAATGGCAAATATATATTCTGCAAGCTGTCAAAGCCTGTATGGAAATCTCAGACTTGATATTATAAAGACATGTGGGATAATCAGCCATAAATTCACCTGCAAAGGAAAATCCTGTATTGTCTCCTTTTGTTCAGTTACATTATAGCTGGTACATGAATGTCCCGTTAAAATCGGGAAACTAGTAGGGGAATCTATATATTTTACAGACTATATCTAACATGAATTATGAGAAGTCTTTCCGCAAGTACACCATGTCGGTAAGCTGTTTCCCATCTTCATGAATAGGTTGGTCATAATTGTCTATGAAGAAGTCTTTCAATCGATGTGAGATACGAAATCCGCAATGCTTGTAGAAAGAAAGAGCAGAAGGCGTATCTCCTGTACCGACAAGCATGACGGAACATTTGTCCTGATAGTATCTGAAGAGATAATCGACCAGCCGTTTCCCGTATCCTTTGCGTTGGTAAGAGGGATAAACGGCTATGTTTTTTATTTCGTATGTACTTTCTCCTTCACACGTAACCACAGAGATTGCCTTAAGACCATCATCATAGAGAGCAAACATCTCACCACGTTCCAGGTATTTGTCTATCATGCTCTCTTGCTCATCTGCCAACAACAGCAAATCCAAGAATTGTTTCTTGTTAGAAGTAATAAGCCTTATTTCCATGTTACTATTTTATAGTTCTGTATTTACTTTTATTTTCCCTATCGTTTTCTGCTTGTCATGTACCCGGCATAGCTCACGGTATGTTTTTTACAAACTTTTTTTGTAAGCTGATGCCCCGGCAAGTTACCCATTCGGAGGTTCTATTTTAGTTGATACCAAAAGTATAAGAAACCACAACCGTTTTTACACCAGCTTCGGGAAATCTGTTCTTATAATGTTCAGTAAGGTCTTTATATAAATACACTGTATTGGGGGATGGCATGAAAGATTTTGATTTGGCTGTACGACCCACAAATACGTCAAATGAAGGATAGTTTGTTTCGTTACCTTCTTCGTCTAAGAATGACCATCCCATAAATCCGTTAACATTCCCTTCCAAAGGTAGTAATTTATAGGATTCAGGCATTTTCTCAGGGTCTTTGTTTTCGCTTTTTATAATACACGGTCCAAGAGTATTACTATCATCTTTTATCGCAATCCATCTTAAAGAAATGTCTTCTCCTCGATAAAGCATATAATGATAGTCCAATGGCAGAATAGAGTTGTTATTCAAATCCTCTTCAATGACTTCTTTATTATCCGCTTCTACCGCATATCTGTACTTTGGTAGAAATTTGTTTTTATAGAATGTTTCCGGAATAAAGTGTTTCGGTAACCCTTCGGAGCCTTTTTTCTCTTTGTATATTATTTCGAGTAAGTCATACTCCGTCCAGGCAGGTTGCCCCATGCTGTGATCCAAATAACTTGTCTCACTAATTCTGATTTTATACTCATATCCCTTTTCAAATTCAAATCCATCAATATATCCCAAGGCTTCCCACTCTTCGGTATTTTCTTTTTTTACTGGATACACTTCTTTAAGATAATTATACCCATCTGACCACATTACACCTGGTTTCATTTCCGATGCGACAGTCAGAACATACTCTTTGTAGTCAGTTATTTTCCTGCCTTCTTCATTTTCTTTATCACAACTGATAAAGGTGAATGTCAAAAGGAACAGCATAAACATTCCAACTAAATTCTTTGTCTTCATATTACTTTGGTTTATAGATTCGTAATTATCTCTTGAAAATTTCTGACAAAATTTATTTTAGCACTTCAAAAAATCGAGATGCGCCTCTAAATTATCGGATTTCTTTTTTATGACCAAGTGTTTTATGACCTTATTCCTGATTTGTCCGCAGAATTTTCTTTAGCCCGCATTTTCCTGTATCAGCCATTGTTCCACTGTTTTCCCGTTGTCGGAATTCCCTTGCCGATGTAACGTAATGACACCCGATATCACGTATCGTCAGTATCACTGAAGCCACCAACATGGTCACTTCCTATTTCAGTTTATGGCTTTAAACTATGATATTCTTGAAAATCCCTGTAATGTTGGTTAGGAACAGAGATTGGGTCTCTGTAAGTTTCAATAATTGATAAATTATCATTTGAAAGTTCTCGTATCTCCCAAAATAAAGGATAATCAAAGTATATATATTTAAAGTTGGGTGTTGTAAAAGACCAATGAAAATATGATGTATTATTTTCTATATCTCCATTCATATAGGTTGTTATTGATTGATGAGAGCCACTACCATTTTCAGAAAATGAATATATCTCATGTATATCCATTTCTGTTCCATTGTCTAATTTGTCATGGTATTTTCGTTCCCATTTGTTTGCTGTTAAATTAGATATAATGACTTGTTGATTATAATCATAATATCCTTCTTTTTCTATACAGCCATAAGCTATGAACAGGAACAAGAGGATATTTATTTTCTTTAATACTGATTTCATACTTATGCTGGATATACTATTAAAATTGAAGAAATAATACGTGCCAAAATATAAGGCTTGATTTCTTTATACTGCTTTTTTCTTTAAAAATACAGTATATTATTCTGAAAAGTAGTATAATGTTTCAAGTTCATTCATCTTAGAAATAAAATCTCAACATATGTTGAGATTTACTTGTCAAAACTTACCATTTTTCTTATTCTGCTCATGTGGGTGGGTGTTATTCTCAAGTAAGACGAAACCTCTTTTATAGAGATGAGTTGAAATAAATCCGGGCTTCTTTTAATCAGTTGTCTGTACCGTTCCTCGGGGGTCAACTTATAAAAATCGGCATATCTTGAATAGGTTTGAAAGCACATTTGTTCCGCTGCGATACGTGCTATATATTGATTTTCCATGCTTCTTTCAAATTCTTCTTTCAGCTTCTCAGAATGGCAAATATATATTCTGCTAGCTGTCAAAGCCTGTATGGAAATCTCAGACTTGATATTATAAAGACATGTGGGATAATCAGCCATAAATTCGCCTGCAAAGGAAAATCCTGTATTATATTCTTTTTTTTCTGTCACGTTGTAGCAAGTGTATTTTATAATACCTGATTCTATATATCCCCAGTAAGGAAATATCTCTCCTTCCTTAGAGATATATTCTCCTTTTTTATAGGTATATACGCTTCCATATTTTAGGCATAAGCTCTTAAAAAATTCAGTAGGTATGTTGGACATATATGTGTTAAATGCATCCATTTTCATATAATAGTCATTTTAGAAAGTTGTTTTCTTGTAGGTTTATGGAAATCATTAATTCTGTCACTTTGACACTCAATCATTCGCCCCTAAATTATCTATTTTATTTTTGAAGGCCAAAAGTTTTTCATCCATCTTGCAAGTATTGTTTTTTGTACACAAGCTTTTGTTCACGAGTTCTTGATGGGTTCCTTTCGGTTATTAAAGGGCTTCTCTCCGTGTTACGGATAAGCTGGAAACGTCTTGAATGAGTAAGGAATTCTTCAAGGCGTTTTCTATGTTTCCCACAAGGAAAACGTATGTTTCCCTGCCGTAAAACGTACGTTTCTGCCTCGGGAAACATACGTCTCCGGGAAGGGAGACGTACACATCAGAAGGATGTCCCTGGGAAAACGAAGAGGCGTCCGGCTAATTTCTTCCGCAGCTTTGAAAAACCGTTTCTTTTTCGTATCTTTCAGAACAAGATTTACCTTACAGTCCAGATGCGTATGAAAAAGATGGTGCTGTGTATCCTGCTGTGGCTCGCCGTGCTGCCGCTTAAGGCCACAGGGCAATCGGGCGATGTGATTCGCCTGGAAGGAAAGAAATGGGTCTTGATGGCAAAGCCCATAGACTACGATTCCCTGCTGTGCAGGCGGATGGGAGATTTTCTTCCGGAAAATGTCAGTCGGTCCACGGGCAATTATAGCGGATATACCGCTTTCTGGGAGGTGCGTGACGGGTATCTTTGCCTGCAACGGGTAGAGGCGGATGTCTATGAAGAGGTCGGTAAACAGGAATCTACACGGGTGTATGAGGTGAAGGACTTGCAGCCGATTTTTGCGGCCTATTGTCGGGCGGGGACGATTCAAGCCCGCTGGTTCAGTGGGGAACTTCGGGCCGGAAAAGGTGATTTGGTGAGATACGTGCATGACGGTTTCGACCGTAACATGGAAACGGAACAGGTACTGACCGTCCGGAACGGTAAAGTGATGGAAACGCAGACTTATCATAATTACCGGAGAGCCGGACTGAATCTGACAAAGGCATATGGGGAGATTGTGCGTCGGTTTCCTTGGGAGCGGTTTCCTGAATACCGTGGAGAACGGTTCCTTTTTTCGCTAAGTGATTTTCAGACGACGGAGGACGGTCACTTCGTAGACTGTGACATACGTTTCATTTTTCTGCGTACTTCGCGGAAAATGATAAACGACGGGAATCACCCGCTGGCTCTTGCCCTCAAAGAAACACTGAAATCCATTTATCCATGGGAGGTGCTTTTTATCAATGGAAAGTACACGGGTGAATATCGGAATTTTACTATGACTTTGCAGGAGAAGGCCACACCAGATAAAGGTGATTCTGCAAGAGATGTCCGAAAAGAATCGTTGAACTGAAAAATTATCATGTTATGAGAGCAAAATTATGGCTAGGGGTATTGGCTTTGTTTGCAGCGTGTACGTTGCAAGCCCAGGAAGTGAACGACCGTTATATCGAGGTGACGGGTACCTCCGAAATAGAGATTGTGCCGAACAAGATTCATTATCTCATTGAAATCCGGGAGTATTTCGAAGAAGAGTTCGACGGTAAGTCCAAGCCGGAGGAATATCGCACAAAGGTGCCATTGGAACAGATAGAGCGGCAGTTGTGGAAGGTACTGGTCGATGTGGACATTCCGAAAGAAGCGGTCCGCACACAAGAGGTGGGGGACTATTGGCGCAGACAGGGACAGGATTTTCTGGTTTCCAAGAAATACGATATCACACTGACCGATTTCAAACAGATAGATGAAATCGTGAAGCGTATCGATACCAAGGGAGTGAATACCATGCGCATCGGAGAGTTGGAAAACAAGGATATGTTGCTTTATCATCAAAAGGGTAAAATAGAAGCATTGAAAGCTGCACAACGGAAGGCCGCTTATCTGGTGGAGGCGCTGGGAAAGAAACTGGGGGACGTGGTTCGTATTGTAGAGGATGGCAATGCAGGAATGTCCTCGCTTTTCAGTACGCAGAGTAATGTCCGTGCGTCTGATGCCGCTTCGTTCGATGGCTTCCGCACGATAAAAAAGCATTACTCCATGCAAGTGCGGTTTGAAATCACAGATTGATGGAAACCGGGCAGACAGAGCGGAAAGCCGGAGAAAGTGAGGTATGCCTTCCTGATTACTTTCGAGCGTGCCGCCAAGGTTCCCTGATCCTATCGGAGTGATTCAGGAAAATAAGTTCATCAAAATAATTATTTCCCTTTCACAAAGTTGTTGCTTAAGCGATTTTTCGTATCTTTACGGTTGTAATCAAAATAAATGCCTATGAAAATGAAACCGTTATTGTGGAGCTTGGTGGTCACAGCCGTAGTGTGCAGCCTCAGTCTGTTTGTTACACAATGGATGGGCCTTGCCGATGATTGGTGTACCATGGTGAGCGTGTTCCTTGGCATCGTATTGGGGAGCAGTTGCAACCGGTGGTTACAGCGTGCAGCTCATTGAAAAATTCTCAGGCAAGCGAAATACTTACCTGAGAATTTTTTTATCGTTATTCCTTATCCTTTAGCAGATGGAGCGGTCGACGTCGCGGAACCTACATTCTTTGCTCAGGCGCCACGTCACGGTCTGGTCGACGAGAATTTGTTATTAATATGAAAAAAAACGCTGGAAGAGAGGGTACATTGGTTTTTGTAACTATTTTTATTGCCACATCAGGAGAATCTGTTCTCCAAGCAAGACTAGACTGAAAATTTGGGCACGTTGGAAAGAAGGCGGGCATCACGAACTATTTAAATCGAAATTATGAGAACTAAAGACTTGACGATATTTATTATGTGTATGTGCCAGTCATTTTGCTTTGCACAAAAAAAGAGTGAGAACCCTCACCGGCAATATGAGGAAAATTATAAATGGGAAATGAATTTTGCCGGAGGACTGAACACTAACGGCTGGGAATTTATGGGAGGCGTTCATTGGCTGCCGGTTTCTTATGCGGGTATAGGAGCTTCTGTCGGTTTTGATTCAGAAATTAAGGAATGGTCTGATTGGGGCAGAAGGGAAGGCGATTCTTTTTATGAGGACGATTATTGTGCCCGGTTTATTTTCAAGCCATCCTTATTATTGCGTACGCCCTCGTTGTGGCATCTGGAATCGCAGGACTTGGATTTTCATTTGTTTGCTTTGCCGGGAGTCATTCTGTCACCTCCCGCCAGAGGGGCAAAAGATTCTGGTTGGCTGTATTGGAGCGGGGCGGTCGGTGTGACGGCAATTATAGACCGTTTGGTCCTTTCCTTGGGGTATAATTGCTCTAATTATTATCTTTTGGATGGGAATCCTCATGCACACCATGCTTATGAGAAATTCGAGAAGGGAGAAAAGCAACGCACACATTCTGTCTTTATCATGTTGGGCTATAAGTTCTAGCCTGTAGGGGCGGATGGTTTTTATCTCCCATGCGGTTCTCCTCAAAAGGATGCTCAGGCGAGCAAATGTTCCCGCCTGAGCATCTTTTCATCGGATAATCCCCGTATCCTTGTCTTTGAGCTGGATGGAGCGGTCGACGTCGCGGAACTTGCGTCCTCTGGTCAGGCGCCACGTCACGGTCAGGTTGACGAGGTTGCAGGCATCGCCGCTGTAGAGGGCGGTGTGCTTCTGGAGGTTCCGGTTCAGGACTTCCGATTCAAACAGCTTGTATTTGTGCTGGAAGGGCTGTTGCCAGATCAGGGCGAACTGCCAGTCCTTGTAGCTGTAGGCGGCCTTCAAGGTGATGTCGCCCCCGCTGTATCCCTTGGTTTCCCCTTCCAGAAAGCGGGAACCGTTGTCGGCGTAGGCATGGAGGGAGAGGTTGCCCAGGTAGGTGTTGACGGCCCCCGTGACGAAGTAGGACGTGTAGCAGTGCGTGTAGTCCTGGCCGAAGTTGAAGCAGCGGAACAGTCCTCCGTAGGCCGTGACGGAGAGCTTTTCCGGCACCAGCCAGTAGCTTGCGTAGGCCATGGCGTTCAGTGCGTCAATCTCCTTCTGGTTGCGCTGGGTGTAGATGAACCGGTCGTCGGCCGTGCGTTCATACACCGCCATGTTGGGACGAAGGCATTGCTTGTAGAAACCTTCCAGACTGGCTTGCAGACGGTTGTCGGTGTACGTCAGCCGCAGGAGGTGATACATCTCCCGGTTGGGCTTGAGGTCGGGACTCCCCACGGTCCACTCCATGCGGTTGTTGCGGATGGAGGCGTCGCTGATCATGGCCACCCGTGAGGTGCGTTCGCTCATCTGGAAATTGTAGCTCAGTTGCAGGGCGTGGGTGAAGTTGTAGCTCAGGGCCGCTTTCGGGCAGAAGCTCCAGTAGTCATACGAATGGGCCTGCTGGCGGTAGTGCAGGTAGCTGCCCCCGATGCCTGCCGAATAGCGGAGGTTGCCCCACAGTCCCTTGATTTCGGAGAACAGGTACACGCGGTTGTGGTGGATAGGGGTGGCAGCCGAGACGTCGCCCGTATATTCATTGTTCGTGTATTTCTGGCTGTAGTTGAGGCCGGCCGACAGGGTGAAGGGCTTCAACCGGTTTTCGTAGATGGCCTCGCTCAGGAGAGAGTAGGTGCGTCCGTCCACGTCGTAACGGTAGGGCGAGCCTTCGTCGTAGCTGTCCGAGGAGCGGGTGCCGATGTAGGTGCCCACGGCGTTGAGGGTGAGCGACTGCCGGGGTGTGAACTGCTGGAAGTAGTAGAGGTCGAGCACCGGACTCCCGCTCCGGCTCTGCTGCTGTTCGAGGGCCGTGTAGGTCTGCTCTCCGTCCACAATCTGCTTCTGATTGAAATTGTTTGGCACGTGACTGAAGTCGCCGCTCAGCGAAGCCTGAAACACATAGCGGGTGGAGTCGGCCAGGTTGTAGGTCAGCTTCAGCTGGTTGTTCAGGCTCTGGTTGCGCGAGGCGAGGTCGTTGCGTTGGATGGTATAGACCGACCCGTCGTTCAGGTGGTAGTGGGCGGTTTCCTCCGTCCGTAAGTCTCTGTAGTTCTGGTAACCGATGCTGTAGTTCAACGACAGCTCACTCTTTCCCGTGTTCCATTTGCCATACACCGTGTAGTCGCCCTGGCGGGTCGTCAGCGCCTGAGTGAACGAGGTGCCCAGCGTGTATCCGTTGTCCGCCCGTCGGGTGGTGATTTCGATGACGTAGGCAATGCCGTCGCCGTAGCGCACGCCGGGGTTGTCGATGAAATGAATGGTACGGATGCTCTTCGGGTCGAGCGAAAGCATCTCCGCCTTGTCCACGATGATGCCGTTGATGCGGATTTGCACGCTTCCCCGCTGGTCGATGGCCGAGATGGTGTGTCCCACCTCGTCCACACGGATATTCGGGAGGGTGAGTTGCTGGAGCAGGCTGTAGCCCGAGCGGGAAGAAGTCTTCTGCTGTTCGGAGGGATAGAGCAGCATTCCGTCGGTCTTCTTGATAATCCGGTCGGCCTTGACCTCCACCTCGCCCAGTTCCACGGTGGGTTCCACCTCTTGCGCGAGGGCGGGGAGGGTCAGTAGCAGAAGGAAGAGGATGGCCCTGAATCGGGAGATGGTCAGCGGAAGCCGGCTTCCGGCTCCCTGCTGGAAAAGTAATCTGAGTGTTTGCATTTGTTCCTGTGTGTAAAATTCAGGAACAAAAGTAGGGGGCTGTCGCGAAGGCGTCAAAAACCGACGCTGACATTTGCCTGACAATTCGCTGTCAGTCTTTCAATTCGTTGATTTCCAGTGAATAGTTCCGCCCTCTGTCGGCCACGATTTTCAGTCGCGTATGCTCCTCCACGATGGGTTTCAGGCGGCGGATAAGGGTGTAGAGCGTGTCGTTGGCATCGTCTTTCTTGGGCCAGAGCACGGCACAGATTTCCTCTTTCGTGAGCGAGTGGGAGGGAGCCTGCCAGAAAAGCCGCATCAGTTGCTGCTGCATGGGCGTGAAGCGGATGGGCGTATGGTCGGCTGCGTAGAAACGGTCGTCCGCGTCCGAGTAAGTCAGTCCCCCGAAGTCCTGGGCAGATTGTGTGCTCCCTTCAGCCGATAGTACGCTTCCTTCGGCAGGTTGCAGCATCGGGTTCTCCTTTTCCCGCTTCCGCAAGTACAGCATCGAGCCGATGGCCCAGAGCAAAGCCGCCGCCATCAGTCCGCCGGGCAAGCGCTGGTCGGACATGCTGAATACGGCCGCTGCCGACAGCCGGGTGTACCCTTTCAGGGCCAGCGTTTCGCCCGCCCGTCCGTTGCGGACCACCAGCGTGTCACTGCAGATGGCCTGTCCGTCCATCGAGCTGCCCCGGTAGTCGCCGTCCATCACGTCGAAGGTGAGGAAAGCCGCCTGTTTCAGTCGCGGGTTCTTCAGGTGGCGGCAGAAACGTTCGTCGGACACGGCGATGAGCACCTGTCCGCCCGACGTCTGCCGGAGCTGTTTGTAGGCCCGTATCGTATCCTGTGTCACAATCGGGTCTTTCTTTTCCAGTAAGGTCTGGGCCAATGCTTGGTTCAGGTCGGCGGTTATCTCGTCTCTTGTCACGCGGTAGTTGTGGCGCCCGGCCAGCAGGGAAGTCAGCATCAGCGTCAGAAACACCGTGACGGGTAGTAGTCTGCGGTTCATAGAGCAATCGGGTTTGGTTTCTGCAAATGTAGTGAATTCTGTGGTTCTTCTTTGTGTCGGATTGAAATATTTATTATTTGTAATCCGTCTTGCTCCGGTATTCGTTCGGAGTCATTCCGGTGGCTTTCTTGAACACACGGGTGAAATGCTGCGGGTACTGGAAGCCCAGTTGATAGGCAATCTGGCTGATGGATTCCGAGGGGAGAAGCAGCTGTTCTTTGGCGATGCCGATGATTTTGTCTTGTATGTACTCCAAGGCGGTCTTGCCCGTTTCCTTCTTGATGAGGTCGCCGAAATAATTGGACGACAGGCAGAGTTCGGCGGCACAGTATTTCACGCTGGGCAATCCTTTCAGTGCGGCATTTTCGCCCGTGAAATACCGGTCCAGTAAGGTCTCGAAACGGGTCAGGATGTCGCGATGGGCATCCTGCCGGGTGATGAACTGCCGTTCGTAGAAGCGCAGGCAATAGTTGAGCAACAGTTCGATGTGGTTGGTGATGAGCCGTTTGCTCATCCGGTCGATTGCATGATGCAGTTCCTCCTGAATGTTCAGCAGGCAGTCGATGAAGGTGTGGCGCTCCCGTTCCGAGAGATGCAAGGCTTCGTTCACCTCGTACGAGAAGAAGGTGTATTCCTTGATGGTGCGTCCGAGGTGGGTACCGCGAATCAGGTCGGGATGGAAGCACAGCGCATAGCCTTTCGGCTGGAACGTTTCGCCCGTATCTTCTATGCCGATGACCTGTCCCGGTGCAAGGCAGACCACCGACCCTTTCTGGTAATCGTATCGCTGGCGGCCGTAAATCAGGTCGCAGTTCTTCTCGTCTTTCAGGAAGACCACGTAGAAGCTGAACGTGTGGCGTAGGTGGTGCATCGGTCTGGCCTTCGAAAGGTCGATTACGCTGACCAGCGGATGGAGGGTTTCTACGCCGAGCATGTCGTCGTACTCCGTGACGGTTTCAATGTTCAATAAGAAGGTTTTCATCGGTTCGTATGTTTCTGACGGCAAAAGTACGAAAGGATTCCGGTTTCTGGTTCCCGCCGCTCGTGAAATCTGTGTTTTCATGCAGTAAATCTGTGTTTTGTATCCCTACGGATAAAACGGTAGGGATTACTTTTGCAGTGACAATTAACCGATAAACAGAATTGAGTTATGACACAGGAAATGGAAAGCCGTATGGTTTTGAAAGATTTGGTAGACCGTTATGCGACGGAATCGGACAAGAACAATCAGGATTACTATCGTAACCTGTTTCGTCCGGATGTGAAGCTGAAAGTGTATATGGGAGACAAGCAGATTATGGATATGGCTTGATGTGTGAGCGGACTTCTGTGAATATTAAAAAAGTGAGTGAGATGAAAAAAGAGGTAATGTTGCTTACGGGTGCCGGACAAATTGGTATGGCGATAGCCCGGCGGATGGGATATGGAATGAAGATTGTGGTCGGCGACAAGCGGATGGAAAATGCGCAGGCCGTAGCCGATACGATGAATAGTGCCGGATTCGATGTGCTTCCGGTGGAGATGGACTTGTCGTCGCGCGACTCAATCCTCGGATTGATTGAGACGGCACAGCAATATGGAGAGATAGCCATGCTGGTCAATGCGGCAGGGGTGTCCCCTTCGCAAGCTTCGATAGAGACCATCCTGAAAGTCGACTTGTACGGTACGGCGGTATTGCTGGAAGAAGTGGGAAAGATTATCCGGCCGGGAGGGGCAGGCGTGACGATAGCCAGTCAGTCCGGACACCGCTTGCCGGCCCTTGGTGCTGAAATCGATGCACAGCTGGCTTGCACACCGACGGAAGAATTGCTGAGTCTGGAGGTGCTGCAACCGTCGCACATCCGCGATACGCTCCATGCCTACCAACTGGCCAAGCGTTGCAACGTGAAGCGCGTCATGGCGGAGGCAGTGAGATGGGGAGAACGGGGCGCCCGTCTGAATTCCATTTCTCCGGGAATTATTGTCACCCCACTGGCACTTGACGAGTTCAACGGGGTGCGTGGAGAGTTCTATAAGAAGATGTTCGCCCAGTGTCCGGCGCATCGTCCCGGCACGGCCGACGAGGTGGCGAATGTGGCCGAACTGTTGATGAGCAACCGGGGAGCCTTTATCACCGGGTCTGATTTTCTGGTGGATGGAGGTGCTACGGCGGCTTATTTTTATGGTACGGGCGGGAAGTGAATCAATGTGTTGCCCGATACCATGAAGTCTGCGGATAGGTTCTCGCCTTGCTGCTGAGACTGGGGGCAGAGGTGGTGATGCCGGAATAATGGGCGATGGAGAGCGGGCCGAGCGAGGCGCTGAAGAACTTTTCCGTATGTGCCTTGTAGGGAACCACCTGTCCCAAAAGGGCTTCCACCTGGGCCAGTTGCTTTGCATCATCGCCGCAAAGGGCACGGGCATAATCGCCGAAATCATAGAAAATCACGGGAGAATAGCCGTCCATGCGCTGGAGGGAAGCCGTTTGCAAGTCATCCAGTGAATAGCGGGAATGAAGGTCTTTCATCAGGAGCGCCAGGTCGTCCAGCCGGGAACAGTCGGTCACGGCGATGGTGCCGTAGGGATACGTGTAGCTGGAGTAGAACCGGTGGAAAGCCTGACAGATGGCGCCGTAATCGGGATTCTCGGCCAGCAGGTATTCCCCGATGCGGGCGTAAGGCATGCCGTAGGCCATGATTTCCGTGGGGCAGGCAATGAGGTGGCGGGTCACGTGACGCAGGTCGTAGGCCACTTCCAGCGAGGACATGTAGCAGTCGTCGAAAAGGATGTATTCCATCTTCAGCCCGCACTGCGAGAGACTGCGGGAGAGAGTGGTGATTTCTGTCTGGTATTCCGCCGTCAGCCCCCCGAAAAAGCGGGTCAGGGGTGTGTACTCCCAGTGGTAGGTGAACTTCGTGGAAGCCCGTGCCTGTCGCGGTTCTACGGGCAACCATCCCATGCCGTGGCAGCCCACAATCAGGGAGTAACTCTTGGCGGGGGCGGCCCGCTTCATATCGTTCAGGATGCCCGTGAGCCCGGCTTCGGTGGTGAAGGCAGGGCGGGTGTATTCCTTCACAGTCCGCCGGGTGCAGGTGCCGCGGTGTACGGTGATTTCAAACAGTTCTGCTTCCGTGGCACTGGTGGACAGGAAGACGAGCACCCGTTCCCGGTCCAGTCCCCTGCGGGCGATGGCTTCCTCCATGTCGGCGATGTTCTGGTAGAAATAACTCGTCAGGTTGGTCGACCACGGCAGGTACATGAAGAGCGTCCGCTCGTTGTCGGCGGGCGGGAGGTCTTCTTTCTGGCAACTCGTCAGGCAGGAGAGTCCGATGACAAGCAATATGGGAAGCAGGCGGATAAGTTTCATGAAACTTGCACTATTTTTTATAGGTGATTTTGAAAGGCAGAACCTGGAACACTTCGCAGTCGGGCGTAATCAGTTCCAGCTTGTAGGTGAGAGAGGCCCCGTCTGTATCTTCCGTCAGCTGGTCGAGCTCTTCTTGCGGAAGAAGATCCTTGAAGCTGATTTTGCCGCTGTTCATGCGCAGATAGCGTGCCTGTCCGTTTGTGTCCACGGCAAGCAGGGCTACGGGAGCATACTGGCTCAGGATACTTCCGGTGTATTCTTTGCGCGGGGTGACTTCCATGCTGCCGAGGTCGTAGGAGATTTCGTGACCGTCGGGGGCAAAGAGCTGCTTTTTCGGATTTACGGTGATTTCCGTGTACGTGAAGTCGTAGATGTCCGTACCTTCGGGTTCCAGCTCTTCATCGGTAGAGAAGATGACTACCTCACAGTGCCGCAAGCGGTCGTATCCCGTGAGGCATACCCCGTTGCTCAGCAGTTTGACTTTGACGTGGTTCTCTTGTGAGGTGATTTCGCAACTGCCTTCTCTGGCTGGTTTGAAAATGAAAGGACCGTTGCTGCTCAGCACGTCGAATTCCGTTTCTTTTCCGGAGATGATGAGCGGATTTTCCTGTACCGATACGGTCAGTTCGCGGATGTCCGACAAGTCTGTGTGATATGTTTTCTGCACTTCTTCCAGTTCCTGCGCCGTCATCCGCTGGTAGATGGAATAGCCGTAGATATCGGTCCCTCCTGCCCGCACTCCCAGGTGGACGAGGAGCTCCATCGTGTCGCCGTTGACGGAGAGTAGCTGGAACACCGTGCGCTGGCCGTCGAGCAGACGGTTCTCGTCCGAGTAAGTATAGGTGTAAGTCCGGAACCCCGATGCAGGATAGGCATCCACGTACATGTATGCTTTCAGGGACGAGTGGCTTTCCACATAATATTGGATTGGCCCGGCGCCATCTAAGTCTTTGTAATAATCCTGCGTCTGGCAAGTGCCGTCGGGATTGATTTCGTAGGTGTGGACGTGTTTCCATCCGTATCCCACCACGGCTTCCTCGAAGCGGGCGGAAGAAATGGGAGTGAGAGACGCTGGCTCACATTCTCCGTTTTCATTGAATGTGAAGGTAGGAAAATTCACGTCGTCGTGATTGCAACTGGCAAGGCAGAAGATGCTCAGGAATACCAGCAGAATGTCGGTGAGCCGTTTTGTGTACATGATGAATAAAGTGTCAGCTGTTTTCTTTTTTCCAGAAAAAATCAATGAATATACGCTGTAAGAGAATCAGCAGTGCCAGCACACAAATGGTGTATTGCAGAAACGCTTCTTGATTCTTGAGGCCGTAAAAGAGCCCGATAATGAAGCATAACTCGAGAAAATGATTTAAAATTTTAAGTAGCATAGTTTCTGAAATAAAAGGTTATGCTGCCAAAGATAAGATAAAATAGGAGAAAACGAGCATCCGGACTTGAAAAATCCCCTGCCAGGTGTGTTTTTTTTTACTTTTCACCGGCAGGGGAAGGAGAATTATGCAAAAATCAGGACTCGCTTATTTCCAGTTGTTCGGCATGGTTCCGTAGTCGGTCAGACCCGTACGGTTGTCGTAAGTTTCGCTGTGCTGGGTGATTTTACACCAGCGAGATGACGTAGCTTTCCATGCTTTTCAGGTCGATGTGCCAGAGTCGGCCGCTCAGTGCGTGCGGACTGCCCAGGATGACTTTCATCGTTTCGTTGGCTTCCACGCAGCCCACTACGCCCGGTGTGACACCCAGCACGGCTTTCGACGGATGGGGCATGGCCAGCATGCCTTCCTCGTCGGGGAAGAGGGTGCGGTAGTCGGGACCGCCCTGGTAGTTGAACACGGAAACCTGTCCGTCGAACTCGCGGATGGCCCCGTACACGTACACCTTGTCCAGCCGCACACAGGTGTCGTTGATGAGGTAGCGCGTGCGGAAATTGTCGCATCCGTCCACCACGATGTCGTAGTTGGCGATGAGACATTCGGCGTTCTGCGGGGTGAGCCGTTCGTTCCAGGCCTCCACACGGATGTCGGAGTTGAGGGCTTGCAGGCGCAGCTTGGCCTGTTCCGCCTTGGAGAGCCCGATTTCAGGCTCGCTGTAGAGCACCTGCCGCTGGAGGTTGGTCTCGCTCACGGTGTCGTCGTCAATCAGTCCGATGGTGCCCACTCCGGCACCGGCCAGGTAGAGGGCCACGGGCGAACCCAGTCCGCCCACTCCCACGATGAGCACGCGGGCCTGTTTCAGAAGGAGTTGTCCTGCCTCGCCGATTTCGTCGAGCAGAATCTGTCGGTTGTAGCGTGCAGCTTCTTTTTCGGTCAGTTTCATAAGGTGAAAAGGGGATAAAGGGTGAGTAAAATGACAGAAGGCACCCGGAAGTCGGGAAAATGGCCTCCGGATGCCTTCTGAAAGGGGTTCTGCGTATGCTCGGAAAACGCCCTTGCGTTTCAAACAAAACGCCCTTACGTTTCAAGTAAAACGTACTTGCGTTTCAGGGAAAACGTACTTGCGTTTTTATCCAAACGCTTCGGCGTTTTCAGACGAGTGTAAAGGCGTTTCTCAAAGGATGTTCCGGAGGGCTTTTCAGCGGGCCGGAGCCGCCTGGGCAAAGGTCTGTGCCATGTGGTCGAACGAAGCGTCCCAGTCTTTCCATACCGGTTCGCGTCCCACGGCCTTCAGGGCCTTCTCCACTTCCACGGCGGTACGTTCGTCGCTCACGTGGAACTGCTCCAGGGCCTGCGGATAGGTGTAGTAACCACCCGGTTCCGTCTTGCTCTCGGCACTCATGGTGGTGACACCCAGCGTAGCCATGTGGTCGCGGATGTTTGCCGGTTCACGCGTAGAGTAGGAGATGTCCACGTCGTGGTCGAAGATACGCATGGCGAAAGTCACCTGTGCCAGTTCCTTGTCGCTCATGATGACGTTGGGCTGGAAACCCTCGTTCTCGGCCGGACGCATGCGCGGGAAGTTCACGCTGTATTTCGTCTTCCAGTAATGTTTCTGCAGGTAGCGCAGGTGGTAAGCCATCATGGTCACGTCCGTACGCCAGTCCTCCAGTCCGATGAGCACGCCCATGCCGATGGAGTGTACGCCGGCCTGTCCCATGCGGTCGAATCCGTTGACACGCCATTCGAACTTCGATTTCATGCCGCGCGGATGGTACACGTTGTAGCGGGCCTTGTTGTACGTTTCCTGGAAACAGATGACACCGTTCAGTCCGTGGTGCACCAGTTCGGCATACTCTTCCGTCTTGAGCGGCATCACCTCAATCTTCAGGTTGGAGAAATACGGTTTGGCCAGGTCGAGTGCTTTGGCCAGGTAAGGCACACCCGCCTTGGCCGGGTTTTCGCCCGTCACAATCAGCAGGTTCTCAAACGGAGCCAGCTTCTTGATGGCCTTGTACTCGTTTTCGATTTCCTCCGGTGTGAGGATGGTGCGGGCCATCGGGTTGCTGATGTGGAAGCCGCAGTACACGCACGAGTTGGTACACGAGTTGGTGATATAGAGCGGAATAAACATGGAGATGGTACGTCCGAACCGTTCTTCGGTATATTTCTTGCTGAGGCGTGCCATGGGTTCGAGAAACTTTTCGGCAGCCGGCGAGATGAGTGCCATGAAGTCGTCTACGTCGCACCGTGATTTTCCGAGTGCCCGTATCACGTCGGCCTCGGTTTTGGAGTAGATGGCCTTGGTCGTCTCCTCCCAGCTTATTTTTTCTAATTCGTCACTAAACATTTCAGTAATTAATAATTAAAAATTAATAATTAAAAACGGTGGCCTGATGCATTTATGAATTGGACTTGGCGGTTTTGATGATACTGACCAGCAGTTTGATGAGTTCGGTACAGTCCGACTGGATGGAATCGTACGCTGTTTTCTCGATGTAGTTGGATTCCGACAACAGCAGGAGCCAGTAGTCGGTCTCGTTGGCTTCTTTCAGCGCGATGTGCAGTTTGTGGGCGAAATCATTCTTGCTTTCGGCAAACTCGGCTTCCCGTATCAGCGCTCCTATGGCCGTGCCGCTACGCAGCAGTTGTTTGGACATGACATACTCGTTCTTCTCGGTGGTGAGAAACTGGTATGCCTTGATGATGCGCAAGGCAAACTCCGTCGCTTTCCGGTTGATGACGCTGTCGTTCTTCATCTTGCCAAATCCACGGATGGATGCCTCCCTGGAAAAGGAAGTCATCCACTCGTTTTTCATTTTTCATTATTCATTATTAATTGTTTTCAGGTCGCGGCTGAGTTTCATCGCACAGAAGTTCGGACCACACATGGTGCAGTACTCGCCGTCGGTGTGACGTCCCTCGTTGAAGTATTCCAGCGCACGGTCGGGGTCGAGGCTCAGGTGGAACTGGTCGCGCCAGCGGAACTCGTAGCGGGCCTTGCTCAGGGCATTGTCGCGGATTTGTGCGCCCGGATGACCTTTGGCCAGGTCGGCCGCATGGGCGGCAATCTTGTAGGTGATGACACCCGTACGCACGTCTTCACGGTTGGGCAGACCCAGATGTTCCTTCGGGGTGACGTAGCACAGCATGGCCGTACCCAGCCAGCCGATTTGTGCGGCACCGATGGCCGAGGTGATGTGGTCGTATCCCGGGGCGATGTCGGTCACCAGCGGGCCGAGGGTGTAGAACGGTGCGTTGTGGCAGTGGCTGATTTGACGCTCCATGTTCTCGCGGATTTTGTGCAAGGGCACGTGTCCCGGACCTTCGATGAAGGCCTGCACGTTCTTCGCCCACGCACGGGTCACCAGCTCGCCCATCGTGTCGAGTTCGGCAAACTGTGCCTCGTCGTTGGCGTCGGCGATACAGCCCGGACGCAACCCGTCGCCCAATGACACGGCCACGTCATACTGTGCCAGGATGTCGCAGATGTCGTCGAAGTGCTCGTAGAGGAACGATTCCTGGTCGTGGATGAGGCACCACTTGCTCATGATGCTTCCGCCGCGGCTCACGATGCCGCACAGACGCTTGTCGGCCAGGTGCACGTTGTGGCGGCGGATACCGGCATGGATGGTGAAGTAGTCCACTCCCTGCTCGCACTGCTCGATGAGGGTGTCGCGGTAGATTTCCCATGTCAGGTCTTCTACCTTGCCGTTCACCTTCTCCAGTGCCTGGTAGATGGGCACGGTGCCCACCGGTACCGGACAGTTGCGCACAATCCATTCGCGTGTCTCGTGGATGTTGGCACCCGTCGACAGGTCCATCAGCGTGTCGCCGCCCCATTTGCAGCTCCACACGGCCTTGTCCACTTCCTCGTCGATGCTCGACGTGGTGGCCGAGTTGCCGATGTTGGTATTGATTTTCACCAGGAAGTTGCGGCCGATGATCATCGGTTCCGATTCCGGGTGGTTGATGTTGGCAGGCAGCACGGCCCGTCCGGCGGCAATCTCATCGCGCACGAACTCCGGCGTGATGTAGGTGTCGATGCCCAGCTCCTTGCAGTTCATGTTCTCACGGATGGCCACGTATTCCATTTCCGGGGTGATGATGCCCTGTTTGGCGTAGTACATCTGCGTGCTGCTGTGGCCTTCCTTGGCGCGGTAGGGCAGGGCGATGTGCTCAAAGCGCAGGTGGTCGAGCGAGGGATCGTCGCGGCGCATCTTGCCGTATTCCGAGGTGATGGACGGCAGCTGTTCCACGTCGCCGCGGGAAGTAATCCAGCTCTCGCGCATGCGCGGAAGTCCTTTCTTCAGGTCAATCTGGATGTTCGGGTCGCTGAACGGACCGCTGGTATCGTACACGTACACCGGGTCGTTGGGGGTCATTACCTTCTTTCCGTCGACTACGGTCACCGTGGGGGTGAGGTTCACTTTCTGCATGCCTACCTTGATGAAGGGGAATAAGGTGCCCTGCATGTAGGCTTTCTCGGCATGGGCGTATGCTTTTGGGTCTTTTTCTTTTTCCATATAAATCGGGTTTGTTTGCGGGTAGGGGAAAGTCCCTTACCGGTTGATAAAATCAGGATTTACTCATTCAAGAAAGAAGTGAGGGGAGAGGAAGCGGAAGCCACCAGGTTGTCGGCCTGCACGCCCAGTCCGGCTTCGTAGGCACGGCGTCCGGCGATGACGGCCTCCTTGAAGGCGATGGCCATTTCCACCGGGTTTCCGGCAACGGCGATGGCGGTGTTCACCAGACAGGCGTCGGCACCCATCTCCATGGCTTCAGCGGCATGGCTCGGAGCTCCGATACCGGCATCCACTACCACCGGCACGTTGCTCTGCTCGATGATGATGCGCAGGAAGTCGCGGGTCTGCAATCCCTTGTTCGTACCGATGGGGGCAGCCAGCGGCATCACCGTAGCGGCTCCGGCTTCTTCCAGACGCTTGCAGAGGGTCGGGTCGGCCTGGCAGTAGGGCAATACCACGAAACCGAGTTTCACGAGCTCTTCCGTAGCCTTCAGGGTTTCGGTAGAGTCGGGCAACAGGTAGCGCGGGTCGGGGTGGATTTCCAGTTTCAGCCAGTTGGTGCCGAAGGCTTCGCGGGCCATCTGTGCGGCGAACACGGCTTCTTCTGCGGTGCGCACGCCGGAGGTGTTCGGAAGGAGTTGGATATGCGGGTGGATGATATGTTTCAGCATGTCGTCTTCCTTGTTCTCAAGTTCGATGCGTTTCATGGCGACGGTCACCATCTGGGTGCCGGAAGCGAGAATGGCTTCTTCCATGACTTGGTTGGAGTTGAATTTTCCTGTTCCCAGGAACAGGCGGGAGTCGAATTCTTTTCCCGCAATCATTAGTTTCTTCATTGTTCTATATATGTTTTTGGTTTGTTTTTGCTTTTACTTTTTCTTTTTGGCTTTCCTTTTACTTTTTCTTTTTGGCGGCAAAAAGAAAAAGGTAACAAAAAGAAAAACCGCCGTCTGCAGTTTCAAGGCGGCTGCGAGGCTTCGCCCGGCGGAAGCGCAGGAACTCGCTTCGCTCAAACAGCCTGCGCTTCTTTTCGCCGTGCTCCGCTTCTTCGCTTTTCGCCTTGAAGCTGAGGACGGGATTTTTTCGCTGGCTTGCTCTTCGCTCTTCGCCCTTTGGGCGAAATCGCTTTGTGGGGAGGTGGAGCTTTTGCTTGCGCTTCTATTTCTTACTTCGCTTTTTGCTTTGTTCTTCCTTTTGGGCGAAATCGCTGTGTGGGGAGGGGTGTGGAGTTTGGGTCTGCGTTCCTTTACTCGTTTATTCTTTGCTGTAAAGATGAAACTTCTTTGACGTACAAAAGTGCGTGCGAGTTTGCGATGAAAGTCTGAAAATAAGAGGAGTTGAAAAATTTGTTTCTTTTGTTCTTCTGTCTAAAAATGAACACAACCACAAATTCTTCGTCCTCCGTTTTTCATTATTCATTATTCATTTTTAATTGACTCACGATTCTTCTCGTTTCTTCCACCGGATTCTCTGCCCGCAGGATGGTGCCGCTCAGGGCGATGCCTGTCACACCGGTCTGCAGGATGGCGGGGATGTCATCCAGGGTGATGCCCCCGATGGCGACGATGGGCAGGTGGATGCCTTCCGCCTTCATTTGCTGTACGATGGAACGGTATCCTTCGAGGCCGAGGATGGGGCTGAGCTTCTCTTTGGTGGTGGTGAAGCGGAAGGGGCCGCAACCGATGTAGTCGGCACCGGCTTCATAGTGGGCCCGTACGTCGTCGAACGTGTTGGCGGTGCCCCCGATGAGGAAGTCCCTGCCCAGGATTTTCCGCGCTTCGGCTATCGGCATGTCGTTCTTGCCCAGGTGTACCCCGTCGGCCTTCAGCTTGCGCACCAGTTCCACCCGGTCGTCGATGAGGAAGGTGGCCCCGTACGTGTGGCACAGTTTCTGTACCTCCACAGCCACGGCTTCCGTCTCTTCGTCGGAGGCATGCTTCATGCGCAGCTGTACCCAGCGGCAGCCCCCTTCGAGGGCCATGCGGGCCGAGTCAAGATACGAATACGTGTCGGTGAAATGCGTGATGAACTGCAGCTTGAAATGATTCATGTCCATGGCCTCATCCTCCACAAGCGGCTTTGATGATGACCAGACTGTCGCCCTCCTTCAGGACGGTGTGTTCCCATTCCGCACGCGGAATCATGCGGTTATGCAGCGCGATGGCCACTCCCTGTGCCGGAAGCTCCAGTTGCTGTGCCAGTGCGGCAATGTGCTGACCTTGTGTAAGTTCAGTCTCTTTGTTGTTTACCAGTACTTTCATAATCGTTCAGTGTTAGTGTAAACCAAAGAGGCGGGTCCCGAAAGGGAAAAGAAATAGAGGCTGGAATCAACAATCCCTTCGTCGGTATTAACCGCATCAGGTTCGTAGGGTATAATCTCAGCCCGGACGCATCCTTGGGGCACCCCTTTGTTTACTTTCTGGCAAAGGTAACGAAAACTTTGAAACGGCGGACAGCTGCCGTGCCTTTTTTACCTTTTTTTGCAGGCAATCAACGGTGCTCCCGGAACAGCTGCACCTTCACGCCGAACGAGAGGCGGAGAATGTCGCGCATCGAGAGACTCTTGTTGGTCACCTTGCTGATGAGGTACAGCTCGCAGGTGCTCAGCTCGTAGAAGAGGGAGACATGGCGCACCAGCTCGTGGCGGGGACTGAATCCGAACCGTTGCCCCACGAAGAGGTAAGGCCGCACCTTGGTACTGAAGTTGTAGTATTTGTTGGGATAGCGTCCCGGTTCCTTCTTCCAGAACTCCTCGCCCGCAATGGTCGTGAGGTAGAGTCCGCAGTAGAAGGGTTCCGCCATCCAGTGCTCCTTGAAGCAGATGCTCCAGGGTATGTAGTTCTGCTTCACGGTGAAGGTGAGCCGGAACTTCTCGGCATATTTCGACGGGAGAAAACCCACTAGAAAGTCCGTTTCCCACTGGCAGCGGCGTCCGTAATCCCAGCCCACGCCCACTGAGTTGAGTCCCATTCCTCCGGCGTACTGCCATTTCAGGTGAGTGGGTTTCAGGCGTTCCCATCCTTCATAGCGCAGGTGCGTGCGCTGGTCCCACCGCCGTTCCCTGACGGTCGGGGCGACAGAGTCATTCTGTGCCTGCAGGGGCAGGAGAGCCATCGCGACCAGTCCTCCCACCAGTATCCCTTTAAAAATCGACCACTTCATACGCATAGCCGTCGGCATTAAGGGTGAATAACAGGTAGGCACGCTTCTTGGCGCAGGTACATTCGTAGTACAGGATGCCGTCGTCGAAGAAATCATCCACACTGATGTTGTGTCCGTGGCCGTAGACACAGAATTGCAGGTCGGGCATCTGCCGCAGGTAATACTGGAAATACTCCGCCAGGTTGTTGTTGAACTGCTCGGAGAAGGGGCCCGCATGCATGGCCACCACGGTTTTTTCCACCCCCTCGGGCACATTGTCGATTTCATCGCGGATATACTGGATGTTGGGCACAGCCGACGAATTGTCGAACTCCAGGGCGTTGGTGTTCAGGCAGAGAAACCTTACGTTGCCGGCGGTGAAGGCAAAATCCTCCGTGCCGAATATTTTACGGTACACGTCGAGTCCCGTAGCCAGACAGTCGTGGTTGCCCAGCAGACAGACGTAAGGCACGTTCAGTCCGTTGAGAATGTCGCGCTGCTTCTCGAACTCCAGCTTCAGGCCGAAGTCGGACAAGTCGCCCGTGTGGACCACGAAGTCCAGGTCGCCCCGTCGGTTCAGCGCCTCCACGGCATCCTCCGTCTCGTCGTACCAGCGTTGTGTGTCGCTGATTACGGCAAACCGGATTTCCTCTTTCCCCCGGGTAGCCTCCTCGATTTGTTCGATGTGGCGGCGGTTCACGTCCGTCTCCCCGTCGATGTCCAGGTCGTACGGATGATATTCAATCATGTCGCATCCTCCCAGCAGCAAAGCCCACAGGCAGCCGTATATCAGCCGGAAGTGCAGGCGGAAGCAATGAGGGAGTGTCGGATAAGTACGCATAAGCAATTCATTTTGTGCATGCAAAGGTAAGTCACAAATGCGGTTCGTCCGTTTTTCAGAAAGTCGGATTTTCTGTCCTGAAAGTCGGTATTTTCCCCACAAAGTACATTTAGCACACTTATCCGGCAGTCAGGGGGAGGTCTTTCAGCCCCTCCCTGTGAGTCTGGCGGAAGCCGCTCCGGTTACCACTTCACCGGCTCCTGCAGAATCTGTCCGTCGGTGGCATCCTGCGCAGTGAACGCGTTCGCCTTGTACTGCACGCAAATCATCACCAGCGGTTCCGTACCATTGTTTCGCACCGAGCGCTTGCCTTCGGGAGCCACGCGCACCACGCTTCCTTCCGCCACGGGGAATACCTTCCCGTCTACCTGAAATTCTCCCTTTCCGCTCACGAAGATATACAGTTCCTCGTGCGTCTGGTGCGTGTGAAGGAAGCCGGTCTCCTTTCCCGGGGCGAACGACTGGAACGAGATTTCCGCGCCCGTGGCCTGCAACGCCTGTCCCATGAACACCTTTCCCTGGATTTCCATTTCCGGAGCTACCGGCAATACATACTCGTTCAATTCGCTGAATGAACCTGTGGATACGGCGGAAAAATGTGCGCCTGCTGCAATTTGCTGAATCTGTTTCATAGTGTAACTGTTTTAATGATTTCACCGGCAAAGTTGCCATCTTCTTTCCGCTCCTGCAAGAAGGCACCTCCCCGTAAGTAGGTTACCGCGAGGTTACCAATGTTCACTGCGAGCCGGTTACGTCCGGCAGATTTAGGCTTTTTTTGCAGAGGGTATTTTCCGGATTGCAGACAAAAAATTTTTTCTTTCCACAACCGGCTGACATCCAGTAAAAGTGAGAAAAAGGTTACTAGGTGGAAGAAATGTAACCTCTTGTCTGTCAGGAAAGAAAGCACTAAGTTTGCACCGTAAATGCTGCGGAAGGGCACATCCGGCATGCCTTTCCTGCACCGGAAACTTCCGCGGCCCGACCCTTTAAAGAAACAAGTAAGATGATGAAAAATGAAGTAACTCCCGAACAGGCATCCGTCCTGGAAAAAAACAAACAAGTCATGCAACAGTTTATCCGCTTCATCAACACGGGCGACCGCTCGGTAGGTGAAGCCATTATTGCCCCCGAAGTGATTTTCTATGCCCCCACATCACCGGAGCCGCTGCACGGTTTTGAAGGTTATATGGACGTGCTCCGCATGATGCGCGGTGCCATGCCCGATGTACAGTGGAAAGCCGAAGAAGTCATTGCAGAAGGCGACAAGGTGATGATTCGTTTCACGATGAGCGGCACCCAGACCCAGCCTTTCATGGGCATGCCCGCCACCGGCAAACCCGTCCGTGTGACGGCCATGAACATCTACGAGCTGAAAGACGGCAAGATTGTCCGCGAACACGGTGTGCCCGACCTCTTCAGCATGCTGATGCAGCTCGGCATGCTGCCTGCACCGGGAAGCAAGTGATTCTTCCGCGAGGAAAGAAGCTGCTACTCTTCTTCGGCAGCTTCGAACTCCTCCCGGTGTTTCATGATTGATTTGAGATGCTTCTGTGCCCAGTCGGTCAGCTGGACGATGAAAGGCACCAGCGAGTGTCCCGTCTCCGTCAGGCTGTACTCCACCTTGGGCGGCACCTCGGGATACACCTTCCGGTTCACCAGTCCGTCGGCCTCCAGCGTACGGAGCGTGCCCGACAGTACCCGCGACGACACATCCGGAATCAGTTTCCCCAGCTCGCTGAAACGCAGCACCTCGTGCTCGCTTAAAATCAGAATGACCAGCAAAGCCCATTTGTTGCCGAAGCGGGCAATCACGTTCCGCACCGGGCAGATTTCGATAATGGTATTCTTTTCTTCCTTCTTTCTCATGGTTTATTCCTTTTGCCGGAGTGTCGGCCTTTTCGTTTTTCTGCCCAAAGTTAGCAAATAACCCGCAGATACCGCCCCTAAAAATTTTGGAGAATTCTGTTGTTCATTTTTAATGTTTAGTAAAAACACGTATTTTTGCATATAAAATAATTCGTATGCTTTTCACAGAAACAAAATATTTAGACTATAAATTCCCTGTACCTCAATATCTAGGGGCGAAATATATTCATAGAGGATGGATTGCTCAATATATTCCAGATAATGCGGAAACCGTTTTAGATGCTTTTTCAGGTTCGCAGTCTGTCGCATATATGTTTAAACAAATGGGGAAAAGGGTTATCACGAATGATTTTCTGAATTTCAATAACATGATAGGAAAAGCATTGATTGAGAATCCAGGACATACGCTTGAAAAAGAAGATATAGATATTCTTTTTTCGGGAAATACCAATCCTGTGGAGTTTAATTTGATGGAAAAATTATTCTCTGGCTTATTTTTTGTTTCAGAGGAAGCTGCCTTTGCCGATGGTTTTCGTAGCAATGTTTCCCGATTGAATAATCCTTATAAACAAGCCTTGGCTTTGGCAGTAATGTGTCGGAGTATGACACGAAAGGTTACAATGGGGCATTTTGCACATACTCAGGCTTTGGTATATGCCGCAGATCCTGCCCGTATCAAGCGAAACAGGAGTCTGATACGTCCTTTAAAAGAATTGTTTATGGAGTTGCTCCCTGAATATAATGCAGCTGTGTTTGACAATTTTCAGAAGAATGTCAGCTACAATGAGAATATTTTGGATCTTCTTCCTAAGTTGACAGATGTAGACTTAGTATATTTTGATCCACCCTATTGTAACAGTCATGCAGATTACCAGTCTTTTTACCATCTATTGGAGACGTTTGTAGAATATTGGAAGGACAAAGAATTCGTAAATGGGACCAAGCGGTATGAGCCTAAAAAATATAGTGGATTTGACAAGAACAGTGAAGCACTTGGAAATTTGCAATTGATGTTTGAGCGTGCAGCCCATATTCCTGTATGGCTTGTCAGCT
Source organism: Bacteroides mediterraneensis (assembly GCF_025993685.1). Taxonomy (NCBI): domain Bacteria; kingdom Pseudomonadati; phylum Bacteroidota; class Bacteroidia; order Bacteroidales; family Bacteroidaceae; genus Bacteroides; species Bacteroides mediterraneensis. The sequence continues at coordinate 1,328,353 of NZ_DAJPEN010000001.1, forward strand.
ACAATGACCGGAGTTTTCCGGACATAGATACGATGATACAAATGATTGAGCCTTATCGTAAAGTAAAAGTCGAAAGAAAAGTATATCATGCGGGTCGTGGAGGTAAAGGTAGTGTGGCCGGTAGTCATGAAATCCTTTTTGTGTGTACAACCAAGTAAATATTCTGTAAGATGACTAATTTTGAAAAGTGGGATAAAGAATTCAGGGCGCAGAACTTGTATGCGTTCAATAATAATACAAATGGGTTACTCTGGCTAAAAGTGCGGGCTGTATGTCGGGGAAAGCAGATAAAACAATTTCTTGAAAATACTGGAATAAAACTTGATGCCACGACTCTTGCCGCACAGAATGTGGAACTGTTTGAATTGTTGGAAAGCAGGTCTGACGCGATGTTGTTGCTTGATGCTTATTTGAGAATAAGAAATCATGAATGGTATCGTGCCATGAATATTGATGAAGACAGATTGAAGGAGGATTTGTATAGGATACAATATTATGTGTGGGGTGGCGACCAGAATAATTCATTAGACAAATATTTGGTGAGTAGGTATGTCAAGGCTCTCAGCCGATATGAGGATTTGGAAAGGAAGCAAGCCGAAATAGCTCATAATGCATGGAATTACGTCCAGATAAGTTGGTATAATAACTGGACCTCATATCTGATTGAGTCCTTATTCAAACGTCATAGGAGAGTTGTTTCGGCTGTTGGTGAAATTAAGAGTGTAGATTTCTTTATAGACGATACCCCTATTGATTTAAAAGTCACCTTCTTTCCTTCTCAATACATGAATGAGAAATTAAGGGAGAAATTAGGAAAGAATGAACTTGCCTGGTTGAAACAAAAGGCAGGCGAGGCAGGAGTGAGCGTTGACAAGACATTTTCAGAAGCTCAACAGATGTATGCTTTGTCGGAAAAATTACAAGAACTGGGTCGTATGGATATTTTAAATATGCTGAAGACTACACGCAAGGAAGTCGTAGACGATGCACGGGCAGACACAATGGAACTTATGACATGGCTGTATGCTCATCAGGGTGAAATGCGTTTTGGAGCAGAAAACAGGTTGTTTATTATACTTGTGGATACGACAGATATGAGCCAGTCGTGGAAGATGAAGCGGGCCTTTTCATTGATAGAACCACTGGTCAATACGTATTTGGATAATTTTAATTCCACTTCTTTGAAAGAAATCAATTTTTCTTTTAAAAAGAACTCCTACCGAAGTTTGTCTGATGTCTTGTTTGTGGTGAAGGAATAAAAATCCCAATTTTTAGGTATTTCAAATCCGCGCCGGAAGCCGTTTCTTTGCCGTGTCAAATCAAACATGTAGCATAATGAAGAAAACAGGTATTTTTTATGGCTCCACCACCGGCACCACTGAGTCGGTGGCCCGCCTGATAGCAGACAAGCTGGGCATTGCCCCGGCAGACGTACACGAAGTGACCAAGCTCGATACGGCCCTGGCCGAAAGTTACGAGGCCCTGATTCTGGGCACCTCCACCTGGGGCGACGGCGAGTTGCAGGACGACTGGTACGACGGACTCAAGGTGCTGCAAGGCGCCCATCTCTCCGGCAAGGTCGTGGCCCTCTTCGGCTGTGGCGATTCCGAGTCTTATTCCGACACCTTCTGCGACGCCATGGGCCTCCTCTATGAAGGCCTGAAAGACAGCGGCTGCACCTTCGTGGGCGCCGTGGACGACAGCGGTTACACCTATTCCGCTTCCGTGGCCGCAGCCGACGGACTGTTCGTAGGGCTGGCCCTCGACGATGTGAACGAAAGCGACCGGACCGACAACCGTGTGAGCGCATGGGCCGCACAGCTCCAAACCGAACTGGCCTAAGGAAATTTCCCACAATCTCTCTTCTAAATCCGTAACCTATGATGACCCCTGATATTCATCCCGTGGAACTGAAAGTCTTTCTCAACCATATCTATGAGCTGAAGAAAGGCGTGCGACAGATGGTGCTGTACACCACGAACAAACGCTACGAAGATTTTGCCGTGAAACGCCTGCGAAGCCAGCGCATCCAGTTTGTGATTCAGCCGGTGGACGACGAGCGCATCAATCTCTTTTTCGGCAAGGCAGAGTGCATCGACGCCATCCGCCTGATGGTGACGCGCCCCCTGAACCGTCTCACGCCCGAAGAGGATTTCATCTTGGGGGCCATGCTGGGTTATGACATCTGTGCCCAGTGCAAGCGCTATTGCACCCGCAAGACACGGAAAATGGGAGCCTGACCGGGCTCCCATTCTTTCTTAATTCCCTCTGTACGTAGAATATCCGTAAGGCGAAAGCGTGATGGGCACGTGGTAGTGCTTACTGTCCTTGATTTCGAACACCACCTCGATGAAGGGGTAGAACGACGGCTGCTGCAGCCGCTCGAAGTAGGGCGCCACGTGATACGTCAGGCGGTAGATACCCTTGTGGGCATCCGTTCCCTCCAGAAAATCCTTCACCCGTCCGTTCTCGTCCGTCAGTTTCTCTTCCAGCAGTGCCCAGGTCTTGCCGTCGGGCTGAAGTTGCGAGAGACTGATTTTCACACCCGCCGCAGGCTGTCCCTGCTGGATGTCCAGAATGTGGCTCGAAAGTTGGTACGTCTTTTCCTGTGCGAAGCCCACCAGGCTCCACACCAGCAGACAGAAAGTCCAGAATAGTTTCTTCATGATTTTTTTCAGTTAAGGGGTTAAACAAGATTCAAACAAGATTGTAACGGTTACAAATATGCCAATTTTCCTCCTTTCCGCCAAGTTTCCCCTCCCGATGCCCCGCCAATTTTGAGGTTATTAACTAAACTCCTGCCGTGCATGTGCCGTTTCGCTTGTATTTTTGCGCCATGAAATACATCTACCTGCCCCTCGGATTCCTGTCGCTGGCCCTGGGCCTTGCCGGCATCTTTCTGCCCGTGCTGCCCACCACACCCTTTCTGCTGCTGTCGGCCGCCCTCTTTTTCCGCAGCTCGCCGAGAGCCTACCAATGGCTGATGAACCACCGTCTGCTGGGCCCCTACATCCGCGATTTCCGGGAGTCGCGCGCCATCCCCCTGCGTGCCAAGATTATCGCACTGAGCCTGCTGTGGCTCACCTCCCTTCACTGCATCTTCCTGGTGTTCGATGCCCTCTGGCTCAAGGCGATGATGCTCGCCGTGGCCGTGGGAGTGACCCTTTATCTCTGTTCCTTCAAAACCAAACGAAATGACTGATACCCTCTCTTTCTGCGGACGCGAGGAAGCCGCCGCCCGCATGAACCGTTTCGGAGGCGAAGGCCGTCCGTTCTTTTTCCTGATAGACTATGCCGGCGAGCAATGCCTGGTGGAAGAACCCCACCGCCTGCCGCCCTCGGAACTGCTGTTCGCCTTTCCAGGCGCCACGAACGTGCCGGAGGAGGACCGCCGCACCCCGTATCCCGCCACCTTCCGCTGGGATTCCCGCCCGATGTCGTTTGCGGCCTACCGCCGCGGGTTCGACCTCGTACACCGTCACCTGCACGGCGGCAACTCCTTCCTGGTGAACTACACCTGCGCCACCCCCGTCTACACCGACCTCACCCTGCGGCAGGTGTTCGACCACGCCTGCGCCCCCTACAAGCTCTGGCTGCACCGCCGCTTCGTGGTTTTCTCGCCCGAAACCTTCGTGCGGATAGCCGACGGCTTCATCTATTCCCATCCCATGAAGGGCACGATGGATGCCACGCTGCCCGCCGCCCGCGAACGCCTGCTGGCCGACCCGAAGGAAGCCGCCGAGCACGCCACCATCACCGACCTCATCCGCAACGACCTGAGCCGCTTCGCCACCGAAGTGACCGTGACCCGCTACCGCTACCTCGACGAGCTGCACACCCATCGTGGACCCCTGCTCCAGATGAGCTCCGAAATCCGCGGCCGCCTGCCCGAAGACTATCCCTCACGGCTGGGCGACCTCTTCTTCAGCCTCCTGCCCGCAGGGTCCATCACCGGCGCCCCGAAGCCCCGCACCGTGCAGATTATCCGCGAAGCCGAGACCCACGACCGCGGTTTCTACACCGGCGTGACCGGCTACTTCGACGGATGCCACCTGGACAGCGCCGTGCTCATCCGCTTCCTGGAACAGCAGACGGACGGCACGAAGCAGTTCAAGAGCGGGGGAGGCATCACCTTCCGCAGCGAAGCCCGAAACGAATACGAAGAAATGAAACAGAAAGTCTATGTGCCTCTTTATTGAAACCCTCCGCATTGAAGACGGCAAGGTGTGGCATGCCCCGCTGCACGACCGCCGCCTGAACGACACCCGCCGTGCCTTCTTCGGCCCCGTGCCCGACCTCCACGTGACGGATTACCTCCGTCCGGAAGCCTACACGGAACGCACCCGCTGCCGCCTGACCTACGCCCGCGACGTGGTCCGCGTGGAATACTTTCCCTACCGCGTCCGCCCCGTACACCGTCTGCAACTCGTGGTGCGCGACGACGTCGACTACCGCTACAAACGGGCCGACCGCCGCGTGCTCGACGAAGCCTTCGCCCTCCGCGGCCAGGCCGACGACGTGCTCATCGTCCGCCACGGACTCCTCACCGACACCTCCATCGCCAACATCGCCCTCTGGGACGGATGCGAGTGGCACACCCCCGCGCGTCCCCTGCTGGAAGGAACCCAGCGCCGCCACCTCCTCGACACCGGACAGATAAAAGAAACGGACATCCCGGCCGCCTCCCTCGGAAGCTACCGGCACATCCGTCTGTTCAACGCCCTGATTTCCTTCGGCGAGGTGGAACTCCCCGTGAGCCAGGTGCTGTATTGATATCCTTCGCGTCACTCCACCAGCTCGTAGCTGCTGATTTGAATCGGCATGTCGAGGTTGTGGAGCACCTTCTCCAGCATAATCCCCTCCAGGTTGTCGTATTCATAGCCGAACGTCGCCCGGATGCCCTGCAAGATGAACTGCGTAGCCCGGTCGAGCGCAATCGGCAGACTGTCGCCCTGCATCAGCGAGCCCGTGATGACACTCGTGAACGTGTCGCCCGTGCCCGGATAGTGCGCCGGCAGATACGGGCAAGTCACCTTCCAGTAACGGTCGCCGAAGCGGTTGTACGCATAGACCGACGTCGAGCGCGGGTCACCGCTCACCGGCACGCTCGTGGCAATCACGATGGCCGGTCCCTGGTCCGACAGCGTTTTCAGCGCCTTCTTCAGTTCCGCATCCGTCAGCTCCTCCCGGAACGGCATGTCCAGCAAGTAGTACAGCTCCGTCAGGTTTGGCGTGATGACATCCGCCAGCCGGATCAGCTTCCGCATCTCCGTCACCATCTCCTCGGTGATGCCCTTGTAGAGATGCCCGTTGTCGCCCAGTACCGGGTCGACCACCACCATGTCGTTCTCGCCGCGGAACTTCTGGATGAACTCCTCCACAATCTGCGCCTGCTGCGGCGAGCCCAGGTAGCCCGTGTAGAACGTGTCGAAGTGCACGTTCATCTTCTCCCAGTGCGCGATGATGTGCTTCATCTCCTCCGTCAGGTCGAGGAAGGAGTAGGAAGGGTACTGCGTGTGCGTGGACAGCACCGCCGTGGGCAGCGGACACACCTGGAATCCCATGGACGAGAGCACCGGGATGACCGCCATCAGCGATACGTGGCCCACCCCCGACAAGTCGTGTACGGCGGCCACCTTCTTCACCTGATTTTTCAGGAAACCTCCCGTCCGTTGAGGAGTTTCCGTCGGGGCCGTCGGCTTTTTCTTCTTGTACTTCCGTTCCTTTTCCCAGGCCGCTTTCCGTGCCTGATACGCTTCATATTGTCGTTCAATGTAATTGTCTGCCATAGTTTTGTGAATTTACAATTACAAAGGACGCTACTTTTTATGGAACGAGCAAACTTTTTCGTGCATTTTGTAGGATGGGGAGGGGAAAAACGAAGGCTTGCTCCGGGGGGGAATCTTGGGCCTTGTAGCAGATTTTTGGGATGATTCAGATTTGTGCAGTTTGGCTTCTTTTTGCTGCTTGTGTCGTGATTTGGGTGTCTTTCTGATTCTGCTTTTGTGGGGATTTCCTAGGGGATTGGGAGAGGGAACCCCTTTCAGGAGGCTTCTGGAGGGGGTAGCTGGGGTGCGAAATGGAGAGGTTTGGGGGAATCTGGAGGCGTGTTCTTCTTGTTTTTAGGGATTTTGGGGCGTTTTTGGAGGTAGGATGGGGAATTTTCGGGAGATTTTGGGGCGGAAAACGGGCTTGCGTTTTAGGTGAAACGCCTTTGCGTTTGGAAGCAAACTCTTCGGCGTTTGGAGTGAAATGCACTTGCGTTTGAGAGGAAACGTCCTTGCGTTTTGGGGTGTATGGGTTTTGAGAGGGATTGGGGAGGGTGTTTGTTGGATTTGAACGGCTGTCTGGGTGGGATATTTTCTAGTTGGTGGGGTTTGATGGATTGTTTTGGATTGTCTTTTTGAGGGGTTTGCTTTTGGCTTTTGTGAGCGGTGGTGTTGGAATTGCTTTTTTGCTTGCTTTTAGTGTGGGCGTTTGTGTGATTGTGTTTCTTTTTGGTGTTTGATAAGCGGTTCTGCTTGCGGATTTTGAGCGGATGGGCGGCGGGGCGAGAAAAGAAAGTGGTTTTGGAGAGGGAGTGGGGGATGGTGACATTTTGGTAGGAGTGGGGAAAATATAGAATAAGCCTCCCCTCAAAATTATGGTGTTTTTGAGGGAAGGCTGTTAATTCTACGGGTTTAATTTTCTTTCAATTTAATATGCTTAAATTTGAAATATACATAATAGCTATAATTCTCGTTTTTAAATTTAGATATAAATTCTTTGAATTCGGTTATAATTGGTGAATCATTATCGATGCTGATAACGTAATTGTAAAAGTTTTCCCAGGTATCCCAAAGCCGTATGGATATCTCACTTACAGCATACTGAGAATTTATATTGGGACTGAAATAAGTAATGATTCGAGGAATAAAAGCTTCAAAATGCTTCGTCGCGTATTCTTTCATTAATTGTTTGGATTCTATGCTGTGTAGATATTCAACATGTCCTTTTCCATCTCCGTTAGGTTTAAATTCTTGATAAGCCGTATCTCTCCAGCAATCTACAATCTCGTTCATAGTGTGGTTCCCTTCGTTAAGAAATTGCTTGAATATATCATTTTGCATTTTGATAACCTCGTCTTTCGTGAAAATGTTGTCATCGCTGTAGGAACCATGTTTAAATAATGAAAACAGGTAGTGTATTTGATAGTGATTGATACCGTTTTCTGTTAGACAGGCATACATTTCTTTACGGTCTTCTTCTGAAAATTGGTCTTTATCTGGAGATTGATCATAGAGTAACTGTAAGAGCCTATCTATAAATTCAAAACGATAAAAGATCTGTTCGTTAGATAACGCTCCAAATAAAATGAGAGATGAAGTAGCTTGTAAATATCTTGTTTCTCTTTTGGATTTTCTTTTTGGATTCTAGTCGTTAAGGAAAAATATTTGTTTGGCGTCCATTCTCTGATAGTGGGTTTCATTTCTTCAAAAGGTAATTTGTAGAGCTCACTCCATTCTTTCTCGGAAACTTCGGAGTCTAAAATTGAGAATCTAAAAAAGCGATTCAAATAAGTCGGGTCATTAATACTGCCTATATTGCAGGATTTGTACTCCCCGAATAAAGAATCAAGAAATTCAGAGATTTTATTTATATCATGTTCGTTTATATACAATTCTTTTTGATGTTGAGTGATATATTCTATCAGGTTAAAATATTTATTTTTGAAAAGAATATTATTCTTCGTTTCATCTTCTTGTGGAGCATTTTTCCCATTGAAATAGACGACCTTTTGGAGGTTTTGTTTGTAAATTAATATTTCATCTCTCTTTTCAACGAATAGTTTTACGATGAACGGATAGCGTAGTCTGAATAGTTCCAAAGTAAGGTAGTCACAAATGTCTACCTCTCCATGAAGTTTTCTGATACTGAAAACAAATTGATTGGCAATGCGTTTTATCGCTCGTATGGTTTTTATAAAACTAAAAAGATTGATCTGTAACAATGGCCTTTCATTGGTGAATTTTTCAATTTGATTGTATTCGTTGTCATTTAGTTGGCTCTTGAGGGTGAGTAAGAAAATATGTTTTAGCTGCTCTCCTGTAGCTGGTGGAAGTTCGTATTCTTCTTGTAGAATCTTATCCAAGTATTTCAGACTATGAGTTGAGTAATGTGTATTTAATGTGTCAACTACATATCTTTTGTCATAGGCTAAAATGAAGTACATGCTTGGCAGGTTGGAGGTATTGCGTACTAAACGTAGCATTTCTTCCATTTCGTTGCTGTTAAGCCGGTCTATGTCATCAATGAAAAAAATGATTTTCTTATTGATCTTTTTTATTTCGCTTTTAAGCAGAGTGTATTGTTCTGCAGTTGTTTTAGCAGAGAATGAAATAAATAGCTTTGTTAAAAACTGGATACTTCCATTATCTATGGTTGAAAGCATTTTTGCATATTGAGTTAGTCCTTTGGATAGCCTGCTGCTATAAGATTCAAGCTTATGGCTGAGTTCATCTAAAAAGATATTGGTAAGATTGGATTCTTTCCGATATATCCACGGATTGAATTTTATGATGATGACTTCAGACTTATATTTCTGAGATAAATATTCTTCCATTAGTTTCATAAATGATGTTTTACCTTCTCCCCATGAGGCTATAATACCGAATGTAAATGCTTCGTTGTCGGCATTGGTGGCTAATAATTTGTTCACTGCGTCTTTTGCATTTGTTGTACGGCCTAATAGATCTTGTTCCGCTTGGGTTATGGGTTGGTCTATATAGAAACCGTCTGTTGAGATAATTGGAGCAGGTTGTTTTTTTCTTGAAATTCCATAGTTAAGACATGTATGGATGCAGAGAAATGGAATGATATCTACGTAGCACAAAGAAGAAAAAAGTTTAAGATGGGCGGCTGTGTTAGGGTCTCTATAATACCCCCAAATGAATAAAATCAATAAAGATATGCCTACAGCTTTATTATTGAGATGTACTTCTTTTTGTCTGATGGAAACGATATGATAAACGATGATACCTAAAAATGCGATAAGGAATAAAAGAGAAGTACACCAGTCGGATGAAAATTGAGATAGAAAGGGAGCTATGATCCATTTTGAAAATAACTTTTCCCATATAGGTCTGAAACAGATGTAAAGAATCCAAAGGATGATTACGAGCCGGTTGTTGTGTAAGAAAAATAGTAGTTTGTTCATGATGATAATTATTAAGTGTTTATTTGTCCTAACAAAATTAATCTTTTTCTTTGAGAAGATGAAAAATTTTCATTAAATTGCGCTCATAATAACAATAATGACTTTATGCAAGATATAAATAGACTGAAATTGGTTCTTGTTGAAAAGAAACGTACCAATAAATGGTTGAGTGAACAGTTAGGAATCAACCCTTCAACTGTGTCTAAGTGGTGTACCAATTCTTCTCAGCCAGATTTGGAAACTTTGATAAAAATAGCATCTTTGCTTGAAGTGAATGTACAGGATTTGTTGAATACTCCCAAAGTAATGTGAAAATGGTCAAGAGGGGAAAAATGGTTAAATATGACTCTGACATAAATATTCTTGGTGGAGTACCTGATTATGCAGTAATGCTTGACTTTATTAGTGAGTATACCGGACAAAAACCTGAATCAGAGAGAGCGTTTACTTTCAGGACGCATAAAACTTTTAATCGATTTTTGGCAGCTATAAAAGAGTCCATTCTTCAGTTTGCCAATGATGATCAGAAAGATATGTTTCTTTCTGCTATCGGTTCAGATAATTTTTCTTTAAAGGAAAAGTTACTTGTCTTATTTTGGCAGCTGGTGTATGGTAACGCACTTTTTGCTAAAGTGACTAAAGACGTGTTTATGAAGGCGGTTTATCAGGGAAGATCATCTCTTTCTGCCATAGATATATTGAGTTTATTGCATTATATTAAGGAAACCGAATCCGGAGAATTGAACTGGTCGGAAGAAACGCTGAAGATAACGGCATCTAAATATCTGACAATACTCAAAAAAATGGACTTGGTAGATGGCAAAACGACCAAGGAGATATGTCATCCCATTATTACAGGACAGTTATTTGTTTATTTTGTTCGTTGGATGATCGTTACATGTCCTGAAAACCGTACTTTAGAGAATCCTTTTGCGGTTTTTAGCTTTATGGATAAGAAAACAATTATTGAGAGATTAAAAAAAGTAGAATATCTTTCCCTTTGGCAAATAAGCCAGATGGGAGAGGACGTAACCATAGATTTGATAGCACATGAATAGCACATTTCAGATAGAACATAATCGTTTGTTTGGAGAACTAAGAGAAGTGCTTAAAACAGATATAGCGCGTATCACAGGTAAAGCTAATGGGGGAAGAAGTATTCTTTTTGTTTATTCCCCTAAAGATGATGATGCTTATATTGCGTATGCAAAAGAGAATTTCAATTCAGGTACGTATTCTTTTATCGATTTAAGGTCTCTTTTTACTGAGTTTGTTTCCGAACGAGGATTAGAGCAGTTTCAAGAGAATTATAAGGAATTTGGCAATGAAGTCTTCTTTAGCGATAATTTTTATGAGGAAACTTTCTTTTGTTATGTAATGAATAGGATAGAAACTTCTTATCAATCTCATAAAATACCCGTTCTGATTCATACAGGTGCCATTTATGGGATGGGTTTCTCCAATATTAATATAATGGAGCATCAGATAGTAATGCGTGCTCAGTTACCTTTAATTGTTTTTTATCCCGCGATAATAGTTGATAAAGATACTATCAAGTTTTTGGGCAAGCAGATTGCTTCCAAGTACCGCTGTATCGTAATAAAGTAAATAAATTCTTATGAGTAAGATAAAAGATATACTCTCCATAGAATTGGAGAACGACATAAAGAATGTCATTGATTTGAATTCGCAAAATGAGGAAGATATAAAAGAGGAACTGGATGGCTTTATCCTTACAGAAAGTCTTGCCAAACATTTATCTGATTTTTTGGATGTGTTCTGTTCTGATATGAAGGAATCTGGCGTGTGGCTTAGCGGTTTTTATGGTTCCGGTAAATCTTATTTTGCGAAAATGATAGGTTTCCTGATTGCTAATCCGGTTATTAAGGGGACTTCTATGCGTGACCGGTTTATGCCTAAATTGATAGGACTCAAGAATAAGGAAATCCTGGAAAATCAGATTCGCTCATTGGATAAGACGGATTATCAGGTTACATTGTTCGACTGTGCCAAAGTGGATTCAAGTTATGGGCTTTCGTACATGGCCATGAGCCATTTCTTGTTGTCATTAGGTTTTCTGAGTAACTGGATTGGTATGATGGAATTCAATCTGATGCTTGAAAACAAATATGACAAATTCTTAGCTACAGTAAAGGAACAGAATGCAGGTAAAGATTGGCATGACATAAGGAAGAAAATGTCAGCTGTTTCAGCTCTAAAGAAAGCCATTCTTACGTTTATGGCAGAAGATGAATATGAGGAAACCCGTAAGTTGATTGATGAAAAAATTAAAACTTACGATGCTACCAAATTGAAGGATGATTTGATGCTTTATCTGGAGCTTTATCCGGAAAAGAAGATTGTGTTCTTTATTGATGAGGTCAGTGAGGCATTAAGTCAGAAAAAAATAAACTTATTGGATTTGGAAGGACTTTCAGAAGCCTTGTCTTCTCTTGGTAACAGGATATGGACAGTGGGTATTGCACAACAGGCCTTTAATGATGTGTTGAACGCATCTGGGCTGAATATTCATCAGCTTAATAAGGTGGAAGCCAGATTTAAGACCCGTATTCCTATAGCTGCAGAAGAAATTGATACAATTATTCGTAAGCGGTTGTTGGCTAAGACTGATTCTGGAAAAGAACAGTTGGAAGCTTATTATCATAAGAACAACGGTATGATTCAGGATATAACCCATATTGCAGGTGTTTCCTTGAATGTCACCAAAGATGAACACACTTACGCAGATTATTATCCGTTCTATGAACATCAGTTCAAGTTATTGCAATATTTTCTTTTCGGATCAAGAGATACCGTAACTTCTCAGATTGGTACCCGTGGTATGTTGGTTTCTGTATTTGATGTATTAAAAAAAGAAGCCATGACAGAAGCGGATGTATTTACACATGTCAATGCTACCCAGCTGTGCCGACAGGCAGAAGAGAATATTCCGGAAGCGTTGCGTATGCGTTATGAGCAGGCCGATGATTACATTAACAAGATTGGAATGAAGTATGTAGAAGGTCGGGCTTTGTTGCAGACTATTCATTTCTTAGAAAAAGCCAATGCGTATACCACAATAGAAAATATTACCAAATCGTATGTTCGCAGACCGGAAGACTATTATAATGTACTTGCGGAGGTAAAGAAAGCACTGGAAATATTAGTTGAGCGAAATGTGTTGATTGCATCTGATAACCAGTATCGTATTACGAGTCAGATAGAACAGCAGATTATAGATGATATGAATTCATTTTCTGCGGAAGCCTATCGCGTACGTGCCGAAGTAACCAAAATATTGAAACAGCAGAAAATTATCAAGATTTCGCAGACACTTACTTCAGATGGACAAGCTGTACCTTTTTGTGTAGAAAGTTCCCTTGGAGAAAACTTCGCCAATGCTGGTGAAAAATATATGAAGGTCAGTTTCTTTGATGTCTTTCATGAAGACCATGCACAGCTTGTGGCTTCTGTAAAGCAGGATACACAGAGCCAGAAAGGTATAATGAGCATAATTCCTTCCTCAGTTTATGGAACAGAGATTTTTAATCGTGCGCAGGAATTGTTGAAGATAGATTATATTGAAACGAAGACTTATCATACGGCAGAAGAGAAGAAGGTGGTAAACAATATTGTTTCAACCAAAGAAGAAAAAATGAGATTCCTTACAGAGTTGATCAATAAATCTTATACGGAAGGAACTGTAGTCTATCTGTTTAATACCTATCAGTTGACTGATGCCAATTACCAGAAAGAAATAGAATCTCTCCAGCGCAAGATGTTTGGAAATATTTTCTATAAAAGATTGAATGTGTCCTTATCCGATTCGTTGGCGGTGAAAGTGCTTACAGCGAACAGTACACAGCTGGCCACCATGTTTGGCGGTTCGGAGGAATTCCGTTTCTTTGATTCTGCTGGAAAGTTTATCGGCGAGAATTTAAGTGTATCTACAGAGATTCTAGAGAAATGTAAGTCGTACTGTACGGGAGATAAACTGGAAGAGGATCTTTCTGCACCTCCTACCGGTTATAAGTTTGGCACGATCATTACCTCGGTTGCTGCCTTGTTCCGTGGCAATAAATTAATTGCGAAGTACAATGGTGAAGATTATCATTCTGTGTCGGATGCACTTGCTGCTAAGATTTTTGATAATACCCGCAATTTTGCAAAAGCATCGTTCAAGGCAGTTATGAAATCTTTGTCTTATAATGAGCGACAGGAGATTGTGGAGATTCTGAAAGAGGATTGTCAGTATAAGAAGATTACCGGAGATAATGCTCCATCTTATAATTTAAATGATTTTGAGTTGGTGGACTGCATCCGTACACTTTCCAAACGAATGATGGATAAGGTGAAGGACAGAATTATGGGGGATGATGAAATGGAGCAGTTGTTTAAGCGCTCTGTTCAAGCACGTAATGTATTTCTCCAATATACAGCTGCTGTAACAGATGTAAGTTATATAGCTACTGCACGGACATTCCTTCAGGAAGCAGATGATTATATCAATGCGGTAGAGCAGGTACAAAAGGATCTAAAGTTCATAGATAATGAATTTAAAGCTATTGAGGAGGAACGTGCTTTCATTCAAAATGTGGCGGAAGAATTTGACAAGACAGGGAATGACATGAACTTGATTCGTGGCAAAAAAGAACAATTTGAAGAAGCGCGTGAAAAGGATTTGGTGGCCAATGCTCCATTAATGAAAAAACTGACTCAGGACATTAAGGATATTTATTACGAAGTAATGAAGCATAAGGCTGAATTATTGAGTGGAGAAGTTATAGCATTATTCACAAAAACAGAGGAACTGAAGCAGCAAATAGACCAATATCCTAAAGATTGGAATGTCAGACTCTATCGTAAAATAGAAGACTTGGAAAAATCGTGGAAGCAATATGCAACGGTTAAAATAAGTTTGGATAAGTGGAGTGTGAAATGTAGTAATACTGGCATGTTGTTGCGCGATATTGAGTATAAGATTACGAATCTGGGTATTGTTAGTCAGGAAGTAAGTTTGTGGGATACAGAGATTGTGACTCAAGATCCTACTCCGAAAAAGCCTGATATTCCCAAGCAACCCAATGGCCCAACTTCTGAAGATAAGCCAATGCCGAAACCTCAACCAATACATCGCAATATGAAGGCAAAGTTGCCGAGAGGTATTGTTTCAGTGGCTGAATATAGGTCTTGGTTAAAACAACAGTTGGCAATGTTGAACATGTTTGGTGAGGATGATATTTTGAATTTTGATAATTAAGAATGAAAGATAGTAATAAAGAATAGATATGAAACTAATCGATCATGTACTCCATATACGTAGCCTGATACAGCAGGCCATTGATAACCGTTTCTCCCGCTTGGGGCTGGAAGCAGCGGAAGAAAAAGAGCTTCCGGAAAAAGCTTCAACCAGTAGCAGAGAGAAGAGAAACAAGTTGGAATCCATTATTGAAACGCATAAGCAGGCGTTAGGTAATGACTATGCGAAAGCGAGAAAGGAGACCATCAATGAATGTACCTTCACGCTTTTCAATCGTTTGGCAGCTCTGAAGGTGATGGAAGACAGGGAACTTTTCCCGGAAGTAATCCGTTGTCGTGTGGAGCATGGAAACCTTTCGTATGCGCATAAACAATGGCTGGAAGAACATACGGAAGAACGAAATGCGGAACGTATGGGCTTGAAGCATTTTCTGCAAGATAAATTTCAGGAACTTTCTGATAGTTATAAGATTCCTTTGTATAGTCCGGATTATGCATACGCCATGCTGCCTACAGCTGATGAATTGTTTGAAATTATTACGGCTTTTAATGAGATCGAACAAGATGCGGATTGCGGTGCTGCTATTTGGAAAGGCGACGATATATTGGGTTGGATGTATGAGAATTTTAATACGGTAGAGAAATTTGCCTTTAAAGAATCTGGTGCCGATACTGAATATGACAAGGTTTCTTTACAGAGCCAAGTTTATACTCCTCAGTGGGTTGTCAAGTTTTTGGTAGACAATACGTTGGGTAAGATGTATTTGGAAATGTATCCGGACAGTAATTTTATTTACGATGAAAATGGTAAGGTGAAATACTTGATTGCCAATGCGCCCACTTCACAAATGCGTCATCCAAAGAAACTAGAAGAAATCAAGCTGATAGATCCAGCTTGCGGTAGCGGAAACTTTTTGATTTATGCGTTTTCACTATTTTATGATTTGTATCTGAATCAGATTGACCAGTATGATGCCGATTATTCACGCAGGGATATACCGAAACTGATTGTGGAAAACAACCTTTATGGTGTAGATTTGGATGAACGAGCCGTACAGCTTACCCAAATAGCTTTGTTTATCAAGGCTATGCAACTGAAAGGACGCAGAGGAGCTATGCCTGCCTATACGCATGTAGTAAGTACGCATTTTGAGCTTCCGGAATATGACAAGGTAGAGGCTGCTTTTATGTGGGGTTCAGACTGGAATGAAGCACAACAAAAGACAATCCGTTCTATTTGGGAAGATTTACGTGCTGCTTATAAGTTTGGCTCTCTGATTCGTGTGGAAGAACAGTTGGATGCCCTGCTGCCGGTAGACTCTTCTGATATGTTTGCTAATCAATGGAAGGCGAATATGTTTGATTTCAAGCATCAGCTAATTACAACTTTGCGCAATCAGGTTCATCAGTGGACGGGTGAAGGCAGCAATGAATATTCATTGGCAAAGGCGAACGATGCCATTACATTTTTGGATATTCTAAGTATGAAATTTGATGTGGCTGTAGCCAATCCCCCTTATACGGATAGTGCGGACTTTGGGGTAAAATTGAAAGAGTTTGTGGGGGCAAATTATTCTAAGCCTTTGAAGTTTAACTCCAATCTTTATGCTTGTTTTATCAAAAGATGCTGTGAACTGGCAGGGGATGATGGTAAAGTGGGAATGATTCATCCTCATACTTTTATGTTTATTAAGACTTTTGAAGATGTAAGAAAATATTTGATAGGACAAACACATATCAACGTGATGGTAGATTATGGTTTAGATCGAGTGAATCTTTTTGGTCCTGGTATATTGTTGGATGCAACTTTCTATACATTGGATAAATCCTTGTCCAATGAGGATGCTGGTGTGTATTTTAATATCACTACAAATCTACAAGAAAAGTTTAAGAAGGATGTGTTAAGCCAAGCATATACTGATTTCTGTAATGGAAGACAGAATGACCGTGTCTATCAATTACCTCAATCAAAACTAAAAGAGATAAAGTCTTATCCTTTTATTTATTGGATTTCGGATGAATTTAGAAGTTTCTTTTCGGGACTAATCTTAGATGATGTTGTTGATGTTAGAGTTGGTATTCAAACTTCTAATAATAATAGATTTCTTCGTTATTGGTGGGAAATAAAAGGTTCTAGTCAGTTATATTATCCTTACTCTAAAGGCGGCCCATTTTCTAAGTGGTCAGGAAATTTATGGCTATACTTAAATTGGGAACCAGAAATAGTAGATTATATTAGTAAAAATGGTGTTTTAAGGAATAAATATTATTATTTCAAATCAGGAATAACATACTCAGGAAGTGGATCTAAGGGGACTTCATTTAGAATATTTCCGAAAGATTGTTTGTTTGATGTTGGTGGCTCATGTATTTTCCCTACAGATGTATATTCCAATCAATATTATCTATTAGCATTCTTAAATTCAAAGATTTGTTTTTATATTGCAGAGTGCTTGAACCCAACAGTTAACACGCAGGTCGGAGATTTACAAAGAGTACCATTTGTCATTCCCTCAAAAAGAATAGAAGAATTAGTATCTGCTCTATCACTGCAAAATGTATCTATAAAAAAGCATATTGATTCATATTCTATTATAGATAAAGAGTTTAAATATTCCCCAATTAAATATACTCATAATATTGATATTGAATTGTTTTTATTCTATGTGATGAGTAATGGATATTTATCACTCAGCTTATTAAATGAATCAATAATAAATAGTAGAATATTTGATGTTTATGAACTTTCAACTCATGACTGTCAAATGGTTTTTGATAAAGAAGGTCTTCCAGTTGGTGATTACAGCGTTTCCTCACAAGCCAAAGAAGCCTATAAAGAATGGTTGTCAACCAATACAGAATTTCCTGTTTCTCTAGAAGTGTGGGAGCATATCGAATCTTTGGAGATTAATGAAGATCAACCGCATATCGATGATTTTGAATCACTCTATCAGAATAACAACGGATGGGAAGAATTCTGCATCAAGCATAAGAGGAATCCGATAGAAGTATGGTATCAGTTTAAAAATGCCGGTATATTGCCGCCGCAACGTACGCAGGTATTGGCTTTTGAACTGATAACCGATGTAATCCGTAGTGTCTTGGCGAAAGATGATGATGGGGTAATCCCTTTGACGGAGCGTATGGGTGAAGAACAGTTGGCTGGTCGTATTGAGCAGGAATTGGTGGAGCGCGGATATAATTCGGCACAGATCTCACAGATTATTCAGTTGCTTGGAACACCATTGGACAAATATTTGCAGGATAAGTTCTTCAAACAGCTGAGTGATCATCTGAATCTCTTTATGTATCTGCCAAAGACTCCGTTTATCTGGCATTTGACAAGTGGTCCGCACCATGCCATAGAACTGTATATCAGTATCTATAAATGGAGTCGTGATACCGTGTTCCGCATCAAGAGTGTCTATATAGCCAATAGGGAAACAGCCTTGAACGACCGTCTTTCGGGTATAGATGTTAGCACTGCCAATGGTCAGCTTGAAGCAGCAGAACTGAAAGAGCAGCTGAAAGAACTGAAAGTGTTTGCGGAAAAGATAGATGAACTGTTGGCAAGCGGTTATGATCCTAAATTGGATGACGGTGTGGGCAAGAACATTGCTCCGTTGCAGAAAGCAGGCTTGTTGAGCTATGAGGTGCTGAATGCCGGACAACTCAAAAAATATCTGAATGCGGACTGGTGATAGGATAACTAAAAAGAAAAAGTATGAAGGAGAATTCACTATACGATAAAAAGTCTCTTCGTGAGATTACGGGAAAGAGTGCAGACTGGAACGAAGTGGCGAAAGACTGTGTGGCTTTCAGTAATGCTCAGGGAGGTGTGATAGACTATGGCATAGAAGATGATGCGGATGCACCACCGGCAGACCAGAAGGTCTCAGAAGATATAGCCATTAATTTGGAGAACAAAATCAGTGGTAAGACGCTGAATGTATCTGCCCATGCTGAAATCCGGACGCATGATAACGGCGGGCAGTATATCCGTTTGCATATAGCCCGTGGTACTTCTTCGGCGTCTACTACATCCGGTAAATATTTCATACGAGTAAGCGACAATAGTGTTCCGCTTACGGGGGATGACATAACCCGCCTTTCAGCAGAAAAAGGGTATTATCGTTGGGAGGATGAGGAAAGCAAATGGAACTGGAAAGATGCTGACAAGGAGAAATTAAAAATGCTGCTTCAAAATTTGCGGAATTCAAACCGTGTGTCAGATTTCGTAAAACAGAAAGAGGATAAGGAACTGCTGGATTATTATTTCCTGACAGTGGAAGAGTCGGACAAAATGACCAACCTGGGAGTGCTTTTTATCGGAACTCAATCGCAACGAGGCAGACTGATGAATGCGCCTGTGGTGCAGTGTATTCAGTTTGACCAGTATGGGGATAAGGTCTGGAAATACCTGATTGATGACTTTACCAAGAATCCTCAGGAAATCATTGAAGCGATATGGAACAATGTGCCTGTTTGGAGGGAAAGCAATGAGATCAGCGACGGATTGTTCCGAAAGGAAATTCCTGCGTATGACGAAGCGGTAGTCAGAGAGTTGACCTGCAATGCGTTGGTACATCGTCCTTATACGGTGAGAGGAGATATTTTTATCAATATTTACCCGGACAGAATCGAAGTGGTCAATCCCGGAGCATTGCCATTGGGAGTTACTCCGCAGAATATCCTTCATAAAACGGTAAAGAGAAATGAGCATTTTGCCAATCTTTGCTATGCCCTGCAAATGATGGAGCGTGAAGGTTCCGGCTATGATAAGATGTATGAAGTGCTGCTTTCTAATGGAAAACAGATTCCGAAAGTGGAGGAAGGAGATGATTATGTGAAGGCCATAGTAGGAAGACGCATTATTAGTCAGGAAGCCATTAAGGTGATTCGCTATGCTATGCAGGTAACAGAACTCCGTCAGAAGCAAATTATCTGTTTAGGACTGATAGCCCAGCATGAAAGCATTTCAGCGGCAGATCTGATTAAATTGCTGAACCTGAAGAATCGGAATGAGCTTTCTCCGTGGCTTGATAAGTTGGTGGATGAGAGTATCGTAGAAACTTCGGGTAGAAAGAAGGGAAAGGAATATCGGGTTTGTTCTCGTATACTGAAAGAAAGTGGTTATAAAGGACAGACATCCTTGAAAAGAATAGAACCTTATAGAATACGGGAATTAATCATCGAAGATTTAAAAATCTATGAATGTGCTTCTTTAAGGGATATTCAGCAAAGAATTGGAGATGAGATTAGTTATCAGAAATTGTGGAAACAATTAGATAATATGATAAAAGACGGTATTTTGGAGACAACCGGTAAAAACAGATGGACAAAATATAGGCTTAAGAAATAATATTTTCTCTTTCAGAATTAGAAATAAAGAAAGAGATAAAATTGATTTTGAAAGAGAGAAATAAAAGAGGTGAGTCGTAATATGTTGATTATTAGATGTGTTTTCTCTTTTGAAATTAAGAATAAAGAAAGAGATAAAATCGATTTTGAAAGAGAGAAGTGAAAGAGATAAAGCTTTAAACATAGAAAATCATGATTGATAGATGGTTTCAAAACGATATAGATAAAGTATTGGCTGTACACGACCGTGTGGTGGTGACAGATGCTTTAGGAGAAGGTAGATTCTTGTTGGATTATTTGCCTTCGGATGTAGTGGTTATCAATACCGGCGATAAGGAAATAGATGAGATCGAGGCGAGATACAAGGCTGAAAAAGACTGTATTGGCAAGAAGGTAGTATTCTATAAGCAGAATACGCCGGATTCCTTATGTTTTTTATTGGAATATGCAGAGACTTATGGTTGTGTTGTGTTGGATGATATGGAGGCGTATATCAGAAGGCATCTGTTTGAGGGGATAAAGGAAAATACAGAACTAGGAAAGCAGGAACTTCTGATGGCTGCCAAATTAAGCAAAGGAAAAGACTTGAACTGGTGGCATGGGGTTAGTCAGGGAATAATTAAGCCGCTGGATACAGACGGACTGATAATAGATTTGCTACATCACCCAAAAGAGACTAAAAAGAATATGGATGGAGATGTCTGGACGATTTTTGAATCGGAAGTTTATAGCCTTATCTCAAAGCCACAGACAAAGCAACCAGTGGAAGTTCTGGCACAGTCGGTAGCCGATACGATATTTGACGGACTGATTCATAATAACATATCAGACAGACTTTTGAAAATCTATTATAAGTGTGTGGACAGTAACTCAATGAGGGAACCCCTGTTGAATTATATTGAAAAATATAAGATTCCTCAAGGAGTGTCTGTATTGGATACCCATCCGGATCATTGTCTGATAGAGCTGGACAGACTGTATTTCAAGCAACTTAGTGCTGCATTGGAAAATAATGAATATATTATCGGATTCCAGCAATATGTTCACAATCGGACCAAGAGTAAGAAAGCAGAAGCATATAAGGCTGGATGGTTGAAGGATGTAAAAGTATTGCTTGACTTTGAGAATGGGAAACTTTATGAAATTAATACCATTTCTCAACTGGCAACTTATTATCAATCGCATTTTGCTCCTTTGGATTCTGCCATAAGACATCTGTATGTGGCATGGCTTCAGGAAGAAAAACTATTGCGTCCCTATCAGTACAGATATGAACAATATAATAAAGAATTGCTTGACCGCTGGTTTGGGCTTATAGGTGAATATAAACCAACTCAAAGAAATTTTATAGCAGATAAACTTTCTGGAAACGGCCGGAAGGTGGTTATAGTTTGTGATGGGTTAAGGCTTGAAATAGCAGAATCCATAGCAGATAAGCTAAAAGTAAAAGGCATGAGGAATATGGCTTTTGCAGAACTACCATCGGTAACGGAAAATGGCATGAGTTCGCTTTTTGGTTGTGCGGAAGTGGAAGACATAGCCCAAACGAGGTATAGTAACCTGAAGGCTGTGATCCCTGATGTAGAGATTCTTCAACTGGAAAAGCTCAACAGCGGAGTTACGTCAAATAAGTTGGTATTGATGTTCGGGGATATAGATCAGGTGGGCGAAAAGAAACAACTGGCCGGATTGAAAGATATAAATGCATACGAGGTGTTTGTTTCAGAAAAAATCAATGAGCTCTTCAGTATGGGATATAGTAAGGTCTATCTTACGGCTGATCATGGATTTGTGATAACTGGAATTCTGGACGAGGCAGACAAGATTCCGGTTCCAGCTGGGGATATAATTAAATCAGAGGAAAGATTTTGTTTGGCAAATGATACCTTGGACAATGAAAATATAATTGTACGGAATCAGAAGTATAAGGATAGTCAATACCAGTATTATACAAAATCAGACAAACCGTTTGTTTCAAAAGGTGCATACGGTTACGCGCATGGTGGATTTACTCCTCAGGAATGTATTGTTCCGGCTTATGAGTTTGCAAATGATAATCAGGAGTCTTTAGGAGTAGCTATTGTAAACAAATCTGCTTTACAGAATGTAACGGGAACTTATTTCACGGTAAAGCTGAAGGCCGAAAGTGTAGAGAATACGTTGTTTAAGGCAGAAAGAAAGGTGGTGATTCAGATTTATGGAAATGGAACTTTGATGAGTACGTCTTCGGTTTATAGAATGACCCCTTCATCTATGCAAGAAGCGGAATTTGCATTGGCTGCAACGGAAAATGTGAAGGTAGTGGTTGTAGATATTCAGACACAACAGCAAGTGGATTTCTGCGATGTGAGAAAATCTGTATCACGAGATTTGGATGACTTATTTTAAAAGATGGCATTATGTTGGAATTAGATAAAAAGTTACTGGATTTATTTCAGGGATATGTAGTTAGAAAAGATGTGGTTCGCTCGGTAAAAGGTGGGGCGAATGTACCGGTTTTTGTACTGGAGTACCTGCTCGCTAATTCATGCAGTACGGATGATGCACAGAAAATAACGGAAGGAATTGAGAATGTGAAAAACGTGCTCCGTAAGCATTATGTCAATCCGGATGAGGCAAACCTGATACAAGCCAAAATAAGGGAAGAGGGATCTTACAAGGTGATAGATAAGATTTCTGTCCGTCTGGATGCTTCTAAGGATAAATATTGGGCAGAACTTTCAAACCTGAATATTCGTGATGCCAATATCGATGACAGGATTGTGACGGAACATGAAAAGATGATGATGGGTGGAATATGGGCTATCGTAGATATAACGTATGATTCTACGCTGGCTATTGGTAGTAAATTGTATCCGTTTGTAGTATCAAAAGTTCGTCCTATCCAGTTATCGAACTTTGACATGTCCAGAATAATAAACAGCAGAAAGAATTTTACCAATGAAGAGTGGTTGAACGTATTATTGCGTAGTGCTGGTTATGAACCGGAATCAGAAGGAATGACACAACGTATGAAGATGCTTCTTCTTTCACGTTTTATTCCCTTGGTAGAAGCTAACTTTAACATGGCAGAACTCGGTCCTAGAAGTTCTGGTAAATCATACGTGTTCAAGGAATTGTCGCCATATTCCATGTTGGTATCTGGTGGACAAGGTACCGCTGCCTCTCTTTTTGTGAATAACTCCAATGGTCAAATTGGAGCAATGGGTAAATGGGATGCTGTATGTTTTGATGAATCGACTGATGAGTTGTTTAAAGACCGAGAAGTGGTACCGTTGATGAAGGATTATATGGAATCCGGTTCGTTTTCAAGAGCCGGAAAATCAGGAGAAAAATCAGCTAATGCTTCTATTATTCTGAATGGTAATATTAATCAGCCTGTGGAAACTGTATTGCAGACAAGTCATTTATTTAGTCCTTTCTCCGATAAAATATCAAATGATACGGCATTCCTTGATCGTATAGGTTTCTTCTTGCCGGGATGGGAAATTATGAAATTTGCACCAGCCAATTTTACTAATCATTTTGGTTTTAGTACGGATTTCTTCAGTGAAATGCTTCATGCTTTAAGAAAGGACAATTATACGAATGCCATAGATGAGTATTTTACGCTAGGCTCACAAATGCGTCAGCGCGATACGAAACCGGTTCGTAAGACTGTTTCAGGACTTATCAAGTTGCTGCATCCGGATGGAAAATACACCAAGGAAGATGTACGTGTTTACTTGGAGTGGGCAATTGAAATGCGTAGAAGGGTAAAAGAGCAGTTGAAACGTATTGGCGGAATGGAGTTCTGGGATACTAATTTCTCTTACATTGATAAAGAAACTCAGGAAGAAACTTTTGTTCCTGTGCCGGAAGAAAGAGGAAATGGGCTGATTGGTGATTCTCCATTGCCTCCTGGCACCTGTTATTCTGCTACTTCGGATGGGGATAAGGTTGCTTTGGTAAAGATAGAGGTAATCACAATGGCAGGCAATGGAAAGCTTAATATTAGCGGAACGAATTCAACAGCCGTCAAAGAGGATATTAAGAATACGTATAACTATATGAGAGCGAATGAGAAGATGTTGCTTTCTCAACAACGTTCGTTTGCCAACATGGATGTGACGGTTCAGGTAACAGCTTTATTAGGTTCTACTGTACAAAGCGGAATTGGTGGAGCTGTTTTTGCTGCTATCATTTCATCTGTATTCAGCAAGAACCTGAAGCCTGCTTTAGGTATTATTGGTAATATATCTATTGGTGGAGCTATAGAACGTGCTATCAATTTCAGTGACAAGGTTTCCATCTTGTCGGAAAACGGAGCAAAGACGGTGCTTGTGCCTATGGACAATCTGGCAGAATTTTCTACGTTGCCGACTACTATTTTAGGCAAGACTGATGTTCCTTTCTATGCCAATACACAAATGATCATTCAGAAAATGATGTTGTAAATGTATGGTCCATTAAAAAATAAAAATCTGGTAAATAATAGCATAAAAAATAATTATGATTGATAATTTGTTTTTGTATAGAGCTTCCGAAGATTATAAGCAAGTTATTGAAGAAAGATTTGTGTTGCCAGAGTATGACAAAATATTTGAGTTAAGTGCTCTATTGCAGAGGACGGGGTTACCTGTAAGTGCAAGAGTTTTAATAGAAAGTGGCTTTTCGGAACTAACTGAGGAGTTGACAGAGTGTACAGGTATTTCATCAAGTATTATACATCGAAAGTTAGATGATGATCAGTTAATATCAAATGTGGAACTTGAAAAGCGAATTTCATGCTATTTAGCTCGAAATGTTATTGAAAATATCGATGAAATACGCCTTTTGGATATATGTTTGGAATCATCTCGTGCAAAGTGGACTAAAAGAAAGGTAGAGTCTCAGTTAGCAGCTTATAATAATATACTTGATTGCACAATAGACTTTCTTAAAGATTTGAAGGATTATGATATTGAGTATGACACCGCCATTAGATATAAAGGTGTTATGATTACGGATTTATATCTTAACAATAGGTTATATATTTCTTTTGAAGCTTTTTTCGGTGGAACAATTATATCTATTGTTCCAACTCAATATGATATGCCTATTTGGGAAATAATTGTAAACCATGATTGTAAAATTGATTTATATAACAAAAGATTGAATACATCTTGTAAAGATGTTTTAATAGAGAATCTGTTATCTATTCTTTTTTGTACCCAAAATAAAAAAGAAGAAGTACAGCAAATAATTGTAGATAACATAAATGCAATTTTTGATATAAATATTTTGTCTGACGATGTATGTTATGATTGGAGTAAAGATTGTTATTTTTTGAGGCAAAATATAGAGACAAAAATAGCTGATTCTTTCTTTGCTAATGATGAAACAGATAAAGAAGTGGTAAAATATACCTCTTTTCAAACTCTGTTGGCTACTCTTACATCAGGTAAGATGAGAATCAATTCTATTGTAGGGATGAATGATAAAACAGAGGTGAATTTCATGACAGATATTATTAAAAATTTTAGGGAGTCAATAGAGGAAGAAGGGGATGAATATCTATTGGCAAATAGAAAATTTATTACTTCTTTCTCCGGTAAGAAGGATGATTTGAATATGTGGAGATTATATGGTGATAATGCAAGAGGGGTTTGTCTGGTTTTCTCACCTAATTCTCAACAAGATAATCCTTTGAGAAAAATTAAATATGTGGCAGAGGACGATGAACTGATTTTAAAAATTAATCAACTTATGACAGCTCTTAAAGAGAAAAATATAAATTTCTGTTTTAATAAAATGCTCAGTAATCAGCATTCTATTAAACATAAAGATTACGTAGATGAGGATGAATATCGTTATTATTTAGAGAGCGATAAACCTACCGGCTGGTATATAA
The DNA here is from genome assembly GCF_025993685.1 of Bacteroides mediterraneensis. Taxonomy (NCBI): domain Bacteria; kingdom Pseudomonadati; phylum Bacteroidota; class Bacteroidia; order Bacteroidales; family Bacteroidaceae; genus Bacteroides; species Bacteroides mediterraneensis. The sequence goes on from NZ_DAJPEN010000001.1 coordinate 1,354,041, forward strand.
ATAATGATAATAATGTTATGACTCCTTATGTAGAGAAAGATTTGTTTGGAAATGGTGCTAATTCATTTCCATTTCAATTAAAGTCTATTATTCTTGGTCCAGCTATGGTAGCACAAGATGTTAACTTCTTTCAGATAAAAACACTATTGAATGTAAATCGTATTTTTTCAATCAATATCGAAAAAAGTAAAATTAGCAGCTATAGATAGTTTAATGTAAATTATAAATTTTATTTTGTAGTCGTTCATTTGTAATGAGGATGTAAATTAAACTGTGTCAGCAAAGAGTAAAATAAAATATTAACTTTGTTAACACCGTTTTTTTATGAAAGAAGAATTTGCTTTGTAAGCATTCGACGACCTACAGGAATTGAACTTGTATATATAGTAATAGCGACTGTCACTATGAATCTACTAGTTACTGTCGCTATTATTTTGTTGAACCTATATGTTGTAGTCAGCACAATGTGATAGAAGATGGCATAAAAGGATTGGTCTTGCCTTTAAAGAAATGATTAGTAAAGAAAAATACAAATCGATGAATAATAGAAGACCTTTAAAAATAAGCTGTTTATGGAATATCTACTACTTTTATTAATTATAGTCGTTGCCATCGTTTCCTATCTCAATCACCGAAGAGACAGGAAGCTGCTTTGTTCCGTTTCTTCTCCCACAAGAGGGACAAGATCAGAGCAGAAACTCATCGTCAAGATGTTAAAGAAAGGGGTGCATCCCAAAGCCATCTTTCATGACTTGTATGTGAAGAAAAAGGGTGGGGGATATTCCCAGATAGACCTTGTGGTGGCTACTCCACAGGGATTGGTGGTGATAGAAGTGAAAGACTACAGTGGCTGGCTGTTTGGAAATGCCCGACAACGCTATTGGACGCAGATTCTAAATTACGGTCAGGAGAAATACCGATTCTATAATCCTATCATGCAGAATGCTGGGCATATTAGAGCCTTGAAAGAGCAGTCGGAGCAGATTGCCCGACTACCCATCTACAACATCGTCTTGTTTGACGGGGATTGTACGCTGAAAGACATCACCTATCCGGAGTTTGGCACGTTTGTAGGTTATGCCTGCAATATAATGAAGATATTGGAAACCGTAAAAGGATTTGGCGATGCGGAATATACAGACAAGAGGGAAGTGGCCCGTGTGCTTCGTGAAGCCGTGCGCAACGGAGAGGATCCGGTCGTCGTGGCAAGTCATGTGGCAGACGTGCAAAGCCGGAACTGGGACTGTCCGCAGCCGGTCGTAAATTGGCGTTCACGTTTCTCTAGAATTCCTTGGAGAAGGTGGATGAGATTTTAATTTTATATTCTTGCTTTTGACAACTGATTCTTCATAAGTGATGATAGACATCTGATGTCAATAAGCAGGGTATCTAAAGAAATGCGTATGGAAGAAAATAAAATCATTATTTATACATCCAGTGATGAGTAAACTAAAATAAATGTCAGGATGGAAGATGAAACCTTGTGGCTTGCACAGCAACAGATTGCTGAACTATATCAGACATCGAGGACCAATGTAGTGGAACATATTAAACATATCTACGAAGAGCAGGAGCTCGACGAAAATTCAACCTGTCGGAATTTCCGACAGGTTCGCATCGAAGGTTCCAGACAGGTAGAAAGAGAGATGCCATTTTATAATCTGGACATGATTAGTTTCACATGCAGAAGCGATGGAACATGCTACGAATGAATATCGTAAATACAAACAGCGTACAATCAGTGACGTAGAACAGAATTATCTTGATTCAATCAAGATGTTGGACAATTTGAAAAAGAAAGGAAAATCAGAATGAAACTAAAATTCAAACGTCAGCGTTTTCAGAAGGATGTATCCAATTTTCGTAGCGAGCCATGTGGCGGACGTACAAAGTCGGAACTGGGATTGTCTGCGGCCGGTCATAAATTGGTGTTCACGTTTCTTTAGAATCCCTTGGAGAAGGTGGATGAGATAATAACAATAGGAGTGACGGTTTAAATGTCGGTTTAAATGACGGTATAAATGTCGGTATAATACAAATTTCCGTATCTTTGCTAACTAACCCACAAAACCCCAAGAATTATGGACATACAAACAATACTATCCAACCTGAAGATTGACCAGTTGAACACCATGCAGGAGGCCGCCATCGATGCCTGGAAAGACGGCAGCGACCTGATTCTGCTTTCGCCCACCGGCTCCGGAAAGACGCTGGCTTACCTGTTGCCGCTGGTGAGCTCGCTGAAGCAGGGAGTGGAAGGCGTGCAGGCCGTGGTGCTGGTGCCTTCGCGCGAACTGGCCCTGCAGATTGAGCAGGTGTTCAAGGCCATGGGAACCGGCTTCCCAGTGATGAGCTGCTACGGCGGTCGCCCGGCCATGGAGGAACACCGCACCATGAAGGGCATCTCGCCGGCCGTGATTATCGGTACGCCGGGACGTATGAACGACCACCTGAACAAGGAGAATTTCGAGGCCGGCACGGTGCGTACGCTGGTCATCGACGAGTTTGACAAGTGCCTGGAGTTCGGCTTCCAGGACGAGATGGCCGAGGTCATCGGCAAGCTGCCGTCGTTGCGCCGCCGCTTCCTGTTGTCAGCCACCGATGCGGAGGAGATTCCGCGCTTCACGGGGATGAACCGCACGCAGAAGCTGGATTTCCTGAATCCGGAGGAGACGGTATCGCAGCGGTTGAGGCTCTATAGGGTCACCTCGCCGGAGAAGGACAAGCTGGAGACGCTCTACAAGCTGCTGTGTACGCTGGGCAACGAATCGACGCTGGTGTTCTGCAACCACCGGGAGAGTGTGGACCGGGTAGGGAAGTACCTGCACTCCATGAAGGTGTATTGCGAGACGTTCCACGGCGGCATGGAGCAGGACGACCGCGAACGAGCGTTGTATAAGTTCCGCAACGGGAGCTGCCATATCTTCGTATCGACCGACCTGGCCGCCCGGGGACTGGATATTCCGGACATCCGTCACGTGGTGCATTATCACTTGCCGGTGGCCGAGGACGGGTTCATTCATCGCAACGGACGTACGGCGCGCTGGGAGGCGGAGGGAAATGCCTTCCTCATTCTGCATGCCGAAGAACGTATCCCCGACTATGTGCCGCAGCCGCTCGAAGAGTTCGCCTTGCCGGAAAAGACACCGCAGCCTGCCTTGCCGGAATTTGTCACCTTATATATAGGAAAGGGGAAGAAGGACAAGATCAACAAGATTGACATCGTGGGTTTCCTCTCCAAAAAAGGCGGACTGGGCCGGGAGGACGTGGGCCGTGTAGACGTGAAAGATCACTATGCGTTTGCGGCTATTTCACGGAAAAAGGCCAAGCAAACGTTAAAACTCATACAAAATGAAAAGATTAAGGGGGTAAAAACTTTGATAGAACTGGCAAAATAATAACTTTGTGTCACATCAGCCCTCCGGCGGTGAGGGCTGCTTCGCATTTTGCTATGTCGCGCGAGTGTCCTCCCTGCCATGGCTTTCCATTCTCGTGTCAATATGTTATCAAAATAACCTTTACTTGCATAATTTGAAAGTTAAAATCCGATAAGCGTGTAAAATTATCACGAATTCTTTTGGAAGTCTAAAAATAATCACTAAATTCGCAAGTGTTAGCTAAAATGATTGTTTAACCAAAACAAACTTCCAATGAAGAAACATAATTTTAATGCGGGACCGTCTATTTTGCCTCGCGAAGTGATAGAAAAGACAGCTCAGGCTATTCTTGATTTTAATGGTTCAGGACTTTCGTTGATGGAAATCAGTCACCGCGCGAAAGACTTCCAGCCGGTGGTGGACGAAGCGGTTGCGCTGTTCAAGGAACTGCTGCATATTCCGGAAGGATACTCGGTATTGTTCCTGGGTGGAGGTGCAAGCTTGGAGTTCTGTATGGTTCCCTATAATTTCCTGGAAAAGAAAGCGGCTTACCTGAACACGGGTACATGGGCCAAGAAGGCCATGAAGGAAGCCAAAGCTTTCGGCGAGACGATTGAGGTGGCTTCTTCCGAAAAGGATGGCTACACGTATATCCCGAAGAATTACGAAGTGCCGGCCGATGCGGATTATTTCCATATCACGACGAACAATACAATCTATGGTACGGAACTGCATGCCGACTTGGATGTGAACGTGCCGATGGTGGCTGATATGTCGTCGGATATCTTCTCCCGTCCGGTGGATGTGTCCAAGTATATCTGTATCTACGGAGGTGCGCAGAAGAACCTGGCGCCTGCGGGTGTGACTTTCGTCATCGTGAAGAACGAGGCACTGGGCAAGGTGTCCCGTCATATCCCGACCATGCTGAACTATCAGACGCATGTGGACAAAGGTTCTATGTTCAACACGCCGCCGGTAGTGCCTATTTATGCGGCTCTTCAGACATTGCGCTGGCTGAAGGAACAGGGCGGTGTGGAAGAAATGCAGCGCCGTGCCAAACAGCGTGCCGACATGCTGTATGCGGAAATCGACCGCAATAAGCTGTTCCGGGGTACGGTGACGGTGAAGGAAGACCGCTCGTACATGAACATCTGCTTCGTCATGGCGGATGAATACAAGGAACTGGAGGCCGACTTCCTGAAGTTCGCTACCGAAAAAGGTATGGTGGGCATCAAGGGTCACCGTTCGGTAGGTGGTTTCCGTGCTTCTTGCTACAATGCCATGCCGGTAGAAAGTGTGCAGGCGCTCATCGACTGCATGCAGGAATTTGAGAAAATGCATTAATTGTTGTTATATCTGAGAATAAGGGCGTGGGAGATACAAAAACACGTCCTTGTTTTCTTTAAAATCGAATATTATGAAAGTATTGGTTGCGACAGAGAAACCGTTTGCCAAAGTGGCAGTAGACGGTATCCGGAAAGAGATAGAAGGTGCAGGCTATGAACTGGCTTTGCTGGAGAAATATACCGACAAACAGCAGTTGCTCGATGCGGTGAAGGATGCGAATGCGGTGATTATCCGCAGTGACATCATCGACAAGGAGGTGCTGGATGCGGCGAAGGAACTGAAAATCGTGGTGCGTGCCGGCGCGGGATACGACAATGTGGACCTGGAGGCGGCTACGGCGCACGGGGTTTGCGTGATGAATACGCCGGGTCAGAACTCGAATGCGGTGGCCGAACTGGCTTTCGGCATGATGGTGATGGCGGTGCGTAACTTCTACGACGGCAAGTCGGGCACGGAGCTGAAGGGCAAGAAGCTGGGTATTCATGCGTATGGCAACGTGGGACGCAATGTGGCGCGTATCGCCAAGGGATTCGGCATGGACATCTATGCGTATGATGCCTACTGCCCGAAGGAAGCGATGGAGGCCGACGGCGTGAAACCGGTGGATTCAGCCGAAGAACTGTATGCCACTTGCAACGTGGTGTCTCTGCACATTCCGGCCACTGCCGAAACCAAGAACTCGATTAATTATGCGCTGGTGAACCGGATGCCGAAAAACGGGCTGCTGGTGAATACGGCCCGCAAGGAGGTCATCAACGAGGCGGAACTGATCAAGCTGATGGAAGACCGTCCGGACCTGAAGTATGTGACGGACATCATGCCGGTGGCCAATGAAGAATTTGCAGCCAAATTCCCGGGACGTTATTTCTCTACGCCGAAGAAGATGGGTGCACAGACGGCAGAGGCAAACATCAATGCCGGCATCGCAGCGGCCCGTCAGATTGTGGGCTTCCTGAAGGATGGTTGTGAGAAATTCCGTGTAAATAAAAAATAACTTCTGTTTTACGCATAAATGAAACTGACGAGTGACGAACGGCATTTGCTGATTCCGTTGGGAATGGGCAGTTCCTTGCTGCTGGTGAACTCTTTGTGCAGGTCGTTTCTGGATGATTTCTGGGAAGGATTCCTGTGCGGCATGGCACTGGTATGTTTCCTTTATGCGTTTCGGACGTTAGTATTGTTTTTCAAACGAAATTTCAAGCATTATGGCAACAGTTAAACCATTTAAAGGGATTCGTCCGCCGAAGGAGCTGGTGGAGCAGGTGGCTTCCCGTCCTTACGACGTGTTGAACTCGGCAGAAGCGCGCGCCGAAGCGAAAGGCAACGAGAAATCATTGTATCACATCATCAAGCCGGAGATTGACTTCCCGGAAGGTACCGACGAGCACGACCCGCGGGTGTACGACAAGGCGGTGGAGAACTTCCGGATGTTCCAGGAAAAGGGCTGGCTGGTGCAGGACGACAAACCGTGTTATTATATTTATGCCCAGACCATGAACGGCAAGACGCAGTATGGCCTGGTGGTGGGGGCTTACGTGCCCGACTACATGAACGGAGTAATCAAGAAGCATGAGCTGACGCGACGCGACAAGGAAGAGGACCGCATGAAGCATGTGCGGGTGAACAATGCGAACATCGAACCGGTGTTCTTCGCTTACCCGGAAAGCAAGGTGCTCGATGCGGTGGTGGCGAAATATACGGCACAGAAGCCGGTGTATGATTTCGTGGCACCCGACGACGGCTTTGGCCATCAGTTCTGGGTGATTGACGACGACAAGGACATCGCCACAATCACGGAGGCGTTCAAGGAGATGCCTTCGCTCTACATTGCCGACGGACATCATCGGAGTGCGGCGGCGGCACTGGTGGGGGCTGAAAAGGCGGCCCAGAATCCGAATCACCGGGGCGATGAGGAATACAACTACTTCATGGCGGTGTGTTTCCCGGCCGAGCAGCTCACCATCATCGACTACAACCGGGTGGTGAAGGACTTGAACGGACTGACGCCGCAGGAGTTCCTGGAGGCGCTGAAGAAGAACTTCGTGGTGGAGGAAAAGGGAACGGACATCTACAAGCCGGCGGCCCTGCACAATTTCTCGCTGTATCTGGATGGCAAATGGTACAGCCTGACGGCCAAACCGGGCACGTACGACGACCACGACCCGATTGGGGTGCTCGACGTGACGATTTCCTCGAACCTGATTCTGGACGAGATTCTCGGCATCAAGGACTTGCGTTCGGACAAGCGCATCGATTTCGTGGGCGGTATCCGCGGACTGGGTGAACTGAAGAAACGGGTGGACAGCGGCGAAATGAAGATGGCGCTGGCTCTTTATCCTGTATCCATGAAGCAGCTGATGGACATTGCCGATACGGGCAACATCATGCCGCCGAAAACCACCTGGTTCGAACCGAAACTGCGTTCGGGACTGGTGATTCACAAGCTGGAGTGAGATGCTCCCTCGGAAAGAAATCAAGGGCTGTGGCCTCGTGGAAGAGGAACAGCCCTGATGTGATTACGTTATCTTTTTTAATCCTCTTGTTTTAGTCTTGTATCTCGTGAAGACGGCTAAAGACAAGAGGATTTTTTTGCGGATATGCGGGGAGAATCCGTCGGAAAGGAGATGAAAAAAACGCACTTGCGTTCGGGTTGAAACGTAAGTGCGTTTTGTCTGAAACTCTTTGGCGTTTGGATTGAAACGCAAGTGCGTTTGAGTCGGAACGTCAAGGCGTTTTTTTAGGGTCGGGAAAGTGAGCCTTACGTGGTTTCGGGGAGGCTCTTCTTTTTCAAAATAGTCTTATTTCGGCAAGGTCACGGGGAACAGGTCGTTCGGACGGTGTTCGCGCAGGATGACCTGCTTCATCTGGTCTACGAGTTCCGGATGCTGGGCAGCCACGTCGTGGTCTTCGTGGATGTCGTCGGCCAGGTTATAGAGATGAGGCACGCCCTTCTTGACCACCATCTTCCAGTCGCCCATGCGGAGACCAATCTGGTCGGTTTCGTGGAACTCCCAGTAGAGGAAGTCGTGCGACTTCTGGGTGGCGTCATTACCCAGCAGGGTGGGGGCGAAGGAGATGCCGTCGAAGCAGTCGCCTTCCAGTTTCTTGTTCAGGTATTTCTTCGGGAAACGCTTGTCGCCCAGCAGCTCGCAGAACGTCGGCATAATGTCGTAGAAGGCCAGCTGATGGTCGTTCACTGTGCCGGCTTTCACCTTGCCCGGCCAGCGGACGATGAACGGGATGCGGATGCCGCCTTCGTAGCACTGGCGCTTCAGGCCGCGCAGCTTGCCGTCGCGTCCGAAGAATGTCGGGTCGGCCCCGCCTTCTTCGTGAGGACCGTTGTCACTGCTGAAAATCACAATCGTATTCTCGTCGAGACCTTTTTCCTTCAGCTTGGCCAGGATTTCGCCCACGTAGGTATCCAGTCGGTTGATCATGCCGGCAAACTGGGCGTGAGTATGGTCGCTGGCATTGTAGCGGGAACCGGCCTGTCCGCCCCAGGTCTTGTCTTCAAAGAATTTCTGCTTGTATTTCTTCAGGAGGGAGTCGTTGGGCTGGGCCAGTTCGGCGTGCGGAAGGGTATAGGTGAAGAAACCGTAGAAAGGCTGGGAAGCGTCCTGCTTGTCGAGCCATTCCAAGGCCTTGCGGTGGATGATGTCGGCCGAGTACTGCGTACGCTTGAAGTAGTCATCGCCACTCATCGGATAGCGGATGTTGTCTTCCAGGATGATGCGGGTCACGGCAGTGTCGCCTGCGGCCCGGCTGTAACTGTTCAGGAAGTTCGGGTAGTAGAGGTGAGCCTGAAACTGGCACATGTAGCCGAAGTATTCGTCCACGCCGCGTTTGTCGGGAGTGGAGGTAGAGCCTTCGTAGCCGCCCGCCCATTTGCCGAACATGCCGGTGGTATAACCGTTCTTCTTCATGATTTCCGGCAGGATGATGTGCTGCGGGTCGTAGGGCTCCTGTCCCGTCACGGCATATTCCTTGTTCTGTCCGTACCACACCTCGCCGCTCCAGTATTCCTTGTTGCCTCTCACGTGGCCGTGTCCGCTGTGCTGGCCGGTCATCAGGCTGGCGCGCGACGGAGCACTCACGGGACTTCCGGCGTAGGCCTGGGTGAAGCGCATGCCTTCGCGGGCCATCTGGTCGATGCAGGGAGTCTGGATGAAAGGTTGTCCGTAGCAGCCTAAATCGCCGTAGCCCATGTCGTCGCAAAGAATAAAGATAATGTTGGGTTTCTCGGAAGCGGGAGTGGCAGCTTGTGCATGAGGAGCAGCCAGGGCCGCCAGCCCCATGCAGTAAGTCAGTTTCTGTAATTTTTTCATGCCATTAGTTTCTTATAGGGGTTAATGTGTGGACAAAGATAGTGTTTTCGGGGCAAAGATGAGCGAAAAATCACTAAATTTGCGTCCTGAAAAAAGACAAAAGCCATGCAAGACGATACCTATAAGACCATTGGAGCGCGTGCCGAGGCCATTTATACCGAGAAGCGCAGCAAGTTTATCGCCATCGCGTTGCCGGTGCGTACCCTGACCGAAGTCAAGTCGCTCCTGGAGGAGTACCAGAAGAAATACTACGACGCGCGCCACGTGTGTTATGCCTACATGCTGGGGCCGGAACGGAAGGATTTCCGGGCGAACGACAACGGGGAGCCTTCGGGAACGGCGGGCAAGCCGATTCTGGGACAAATCAACTCGCACGAGCTGACCGACGTGCTGGTCATCGTGGTGCGCTATTTCGGGGGTATCAAGCTGGGCACGAGCGGACTGATTGTGGCCTACCGCACGGCGGCTGCCCTGGCGCTGGAGGAGGCTCCGGTGCTCGAGAAGACCGTCGACGAGGAGGTGGCCGTGGCTTTCGAATATCCTTTCATGAACGATATCATGCGCATCGTCAAGGAGGAATCGCCCGAGATTCTGGAACAGTCGTACGATATGGACTGCCTGATGCGGCTGCGCATCCGCAAGTCGATGATGGGCAAGCTCCGTGCGCGGCTGGAAAAAGTGGAGACGGCCCGTTTCGTGGACGAGTGACTGCCTGCTGCGGCTGCGCATCCGTCCGTCAATGAGGAGAGCACTCCGCGTGCGGCGGAAGGAAATGGAAACCGTCCGTCCCGTGGACGGATAACGGGTGGATGGAATTGAAACCGGAATTTTTTTCTTCGGTAAAAGTGCTGATTTTTGGCCATTTCCTGTGGTTTTTTAATAAATTTTATTACCTTTGTTACTAACCTGTAATCTTCATCTTATGAAACGTTTGGTCGGCCTTTTCTGCTTGGTGTGCCTCCTTTTCGGATGCAAGGAGGAAGCAGACCGTGGCTTGGTTCAGCCAGTGGAACAGTCGGTGGTGTCGGAAGAGGCTGCGCCGGACAGTGTGGAAGCGGTGCTCCCGTTTGAGCGCAAACCGTTGACGGGTGCCGACATTATTCTGGTCAAGGAACTGCTTTTCGACAAATATACGTTGAAGGATGAATATCCGTATCAGGACACGGTGCGCTCGTTCAAGTGGGACGTGATTCGCAAGTGTCTGGCCTTCATTGAGAACCTGCAACATGAGGCTGCCCGCTGGGCCGTTTTCCAGAACTACAAGAACCGGAACCAGGAAGCGGCGCTGGTGCGGAGCTATGTGCGCAACGTGTACCGCCGCATTGCCGATACGCAGGGCGTGGAGCGCTACCAGTCGGTGCCGCTTTACCTGCCGACCGATACGCTGGTGCCCGAACGCTACGGACGCGACGGGGCCTTGGCTTCCTTGCGGGGCGAGAGCGGAGGATTCTACCGCGTGTCGCCGGTGAGTATCGAGGGCGAATGGCTGGTGCCCCGCCGTTATGTCAAGCTGCTGGCCGACAGCACGGCCTTTCATCGGGTGGTGGTGGTAGACCGGGGCGACCAGAACATCGCCACGCTGGAACGGCTGGAAGAAGGTACCTGGGCCATCCGCAGCATGAATCCGGCCACTACGGGCATGCATCGTCCGCCGTATGCGCAGGAAACACCTCTCGGCATGTTCGTGGTGCAGGAGAAGAAGTCGCGCATGGTCTTTCTGAAAGACGGTTCCTCGGCCACCGGAGGCTATGCGCCCTACGCGAGCCGTTTCACCAACGGAGCCTATATCCACGGCGTGCCGGTCAATGTGCCGCGGACGGCCATGATTGAGTACAGCTGGTCGCTGGGCACCACGCCCCGTTCGCACATGTGTGTGCGGAATGCCACCTCGCATGCCAAGTTTGTTTACGACTGGGCCCCGACGGAACGCTCGCTGGTGATTGTAATCGAGTGATTTCTATAAAATTAACTCTCTTTCAGGGAGAGGTTGCCCGGAAAATCCGTACCTTTGCCGCCGAATATTCTTAGGTGGTCAAAATCATGCACAATTCTATATTGAAATTTCTTTTTTCGGCACTTTTCCTGTCTTTCCCCTGCGCATATTTCACGGCAGAGGGGGAGTGTGTTTCTCCTGAAAATCCGGCAGCTGCGGTGAAGGCAGCCGACGAGGTGACGTCGCTTTATCACGCCATGCAGCTGGAGGGGGTGGTCAACTGGAAGGCGTTCAAGCTGGCAGTGACGGGCTACAACCGCATCAAGGGGCGGAAACGCGAGGTGCTGACGCTGATTGATTTCTCGAAACCCTCCACGGAAAAACGGCTCTACGTGTTCGATATGAAGCATCGCCGGATGCTCTATTCGTCGGTTGTTTCGCACGGGAAGAACAGCGGAGGGAATTATGCCACTTCGTTCTCCAATGAATATGGCTCTTATAAAAGTTCGCTGGGTTTCTACCTGACGGCCTCTACCTATCAGGGGAAGAACGGCTATTCGCTGGTGCTCGACGGACTGGAGAAAGGCATCAACGACCGGGCCCGTGAGCGGGCCATCGTGGTGCACGGGGCTGCTTATGCCGACCCTTCAGTGGCTCAGCGCGGCGGGCGACTGGGACGCAGTTTCGGCTGTCCGGCCCTCCCTACCTCCGTGGCACGTCCGATTATCGATACGATAAAAGGGGGCAGCGTCATGTATATCTATGCCGAAACCCCCTCTTACCTGGCTCAGAGTTCCATTCTGAACGACTCGGATGTGAATGTTATCGTAAATCAATGATTTCCGCTTCCGGATATTTCTGCTTGTTGAAGCGGAACGTCGCATCGGGCAGGTTCACGCCCGTCTGGTACGACGAAATCTGAAATTCCTGTTTCTCGCCGTTGTGCAGCTGGATGGCAATGTAGACCGGCGAACCGTTTTCCTTTACATTCAGCGTGATGCTTTTCACATCCTGTGAAGCCTTGGGGGTGAGCAGGATTTCCTGTCCCCGCTTGCCCTGGCGGGTCTTCTCGCCCACATAGCGGTAGTTGAAGCTCTTCTTGTAGGAAGTCAGCAGGGCATACGGATTGACGCTCTGCAGCTCCTCGGGGGTAGGGGTGGACACGTTCACCTCTTCGTTCTGCTCCACGTAGCTCCATTGCGTCTTGCCGTCGAACCACGTCCGGATACCTCCGCTTTCGAGGTAGAACTTGTCGCCTTTCAGCAACAGTTTGCCGCGCTGTGTGCCTCCGAAACTCAGGCTGACGCCGCCCGCCTTGCGGTACGTGTCGGCCATCTTATTTAAAATACTTTCCGCTTTGGCATCCTGCTGGGCTGCTGCCTGCAGCCAGGCGATTCCCATGAGCAGGACGACCAGAAAAATCTTTCTCATATCCAATCAGTTTATTAGGTTGTACGGATAAGGGCAGCCTGTGTCAGTCTTTCAGGCTGCTCATTCTCATTTGCAAGTCGTTCTCGTCCAGGCAGAGCACGTCGCGCGCCTTGCTGCCGTTGGCCGGTCCCACGATGCCCGCTTTCTCCAGCTGGTCCATGATACGGCCGGCCCGGTTGTAGCCGATGGAGAACTTACGCTGAATCAGGGAAGTAGACCCCTGCTGGTGGTAGATGACCAGGCGGGCAGCCTCTTCGAAGAGCGGGTCGAGACGGTTCATGTCCACATCGGCCGTACTGCCGCTGGCCTCGGCATTCTCGTCCACGTATTCCGGCAGCATGAAGGCCGTAGGATATCCCTGCTGTTTGCCGATGAAGGCCGCAATGCGTTCCACTTCCGGCGTGTCGACGAAGGCACACTGCACACGCACCGGATCGTTGCCTTGCAGGTAGAGCATATCACCTTTACCAATCAGCTGCTGGGCCCCCGGACGGTCGAGGATGGTACGGGAGTCCATCATGGAAGCCACACGGAAGGCCACACGCGCCGGGAAGTTCGCCTTGATGGTACCCGTGATGATGTTCGTGGTCGGACGCTGGGTGGCGATGATGGCATGGATACCCACCGCACGGGCCAGCTGGGCGATACGGCAGATAGGCAGTTCCACTTCCTTGCCGGCGGTCATAATCAAATCGCCGAACTCATCGATGATGATGACGATGTAGGGTAGGAAGTGATGCCCGTTCTCCGGATTCAGTTGGCGGTTGATGAATTTCGCATTGTATTCCTTGATGTTACGGCATCCCGCACTCTGCAGGAGCTTGTAGCGGTTGTCCATTTCCACGCACAGCGAGTTCAGCGTCTGCACTACCTTCGTCACGTCGGTGATGATGGCGTCGTCTCCGTCGGGCAGCTTGGCCAGGAAGTGACGCTCAATTGGCGCATAGATGGCAAATTCCACCTTCTTCGGGTCGATGATGACGAACTTCAGTTCGCTCGGGTGTTTCTTGTAGAGCAGGGAAGTCACGATGGCATTCAGACCGACGGACTTACCTTGACCTGTGGCACCGGCCACCAGCATGTGGGGCGCTTTGGCCAAATCCACCATGAACACCTCGTTGGTGATGGTCTTTCCCAGCGCCACCGGCAGGTCGAACGTGGTTTCCTGGAACTTCTTGCTCGTCAGGATGGAACTCATCGGTACGATGTGCGGGTTGGCGTTCGGTACCTCGATACCGATGGTACCCTTGCCCGGAATCGGGGCAATGATACGGATACCCAGTGCCGAAAGGCTCAGGGCGATGTCGTCTTCCAGGTTACGGATTTTCGAGATACGTACCCCTTCGGCCGGCGTGATTTCATATAAGGTAATCGTGGGGCCCACACTGGCCTTGATGGAACTGATTTCGATGCCGAAGCTGCGCAGCACCTTGATGATGCGGTTCTTGTTGGCATTCTGTTCCTCCATGTCGATGTCCGGGTCTTCGTTCTGGTAGGTATTCAGCAAGTCGAGAGTAGGGAAGCGGTAGAACTCCAGGTCCAGTCGCGGGTTATACGGCTGGGTGATGTCGCCCTTGTAGGCCTGGTCTTCTTCCTTGGTATCGTTGCTCACCTCGAACGCCGGTTCTTCTTCCTTTTCTTCCTCCTTCCGAACCGGCTCCACCTCAAAAGGGTGTGCTTCTTCTTTCTCTTCCGGTTCAATGGGCAGGTCGATGGCATGGGAAGTTTCTTCCTTCGGTGGAGCTACGGGCGTTTCTTTCTTCGTTTCCTTCACCGGAGCCGGTTCCGTTTCCTCTTTCGTTTCCGCTGCCGGTTCTTCTTTCTTTCCGGCCTCGTTTTCCTTCTTATCTTCTTTCTGTTTCCGGTGCGTCCAGCTCTTCCAGAAACTTTCTTTCTTTTCCTTCTTCTCCTCTTCCGGGTCGGTCAGCGGAGCCGTGACGGTTTCTGCTTTCACCTCCTCCTGGCGGGAAGCCGTGTCGGGCTGTGAAGTTCCTGCATCAGCGATGCTTTCACCTTTCTTCAAGCTAGGATGCAAGGCCTTGCGCACCACGCCCATGGTTTGCTGGGTGAGGGCCACCCCGAAGAGAATCGCTACCGCCAGCAGCACCAGAATCAGTCCCGGTGTACCGATTTGCGAACAAATCCAGCGGCTCACATTGTAGCCGTGCAGTCCGCCCGGATAAATAAAGGAATCTTCCATTACGCCGCCGAACGCGAATCCCAGGGTGACTGAGAACCAAATCATCACCGTGGCACAGCCCAGGAACCAGTTGCGGATGCGGAACTGATACGCTTTCATCAGTTTCATGCCCGCCACCACCAGAAAAATGATGATGCAGTAAGCCGAAAACCCGAAACAGTCGTTGATGAGGAACTGTGCCAGCTGGGCCCCTCTGGCCCCCGCATAGTTCTGGATGCGGTTGCCCGTTTCCAGCAGTTCCGACGGGTTGGGATGCGTCAGGATGCTCTGGTCGTTTCCCCCGGTAAAGAAGAAGGAACTGAAAGCCAGTAGCATGTACACGCCGAAGATGACGCACAATAACCCTATGATGAATGAAGTGGTTTCACTTTTTAGCACTGTCCATGTTTTTCCGGCCATGGCTACCGCTTTTTCACTTTTGCTCGTATCTGTTTTTTTAGTTTGCATGGTGATTCAAATTAGCTAAACATTCATGCAAATGTACGAATAAAACTAGAACTGAGAAATTTTTTTTGTACCTTTGCACTTCAATTAGCGTGATTATGGAAGAAAAAAACTCTCAAGTGATATTTGATAAAAATGCGGTCGAGTTCGTGACAGTGGCCGCCGAGTTTTGTGGGTTTATGGAGCGGGTTTCCGACATGAAGCGCCGCGATTTCGTAGACAAGTCCCTGAAACTCCTTCCTCTTTTATACCTGAAAGCTTCGTTGCTTCCCGCGTGTGAGCGGATGGATGATTCCGACCCTGAAACCTTCGTGACCGAAACCGACTACGAGGTGCTGCGTGGCTCGGTGGCCTCCCTTTTGGGCGAATACGACGATTATCTCGAAGTTTTCCTCGACGACATGGCCTATAGTGATACGCCCATCCATCAGAACATCTCCGAGTGCCTGGCCGATATCTATCAGCCGCTCAAGGATTTCATCTGCGTATTCCAGCTGGGACTGGAGCAGACCATGAACGACTCGCTGGCCATCTGCCGCGAACTGTTTGCCGAGTTCTGGGGACAGCGCCTGGTGAACGTGATGCGGGCTCTGCACGACGTGAAATACCGTCAGCTGGCCCATGAGGAGGCGGAAGACGAATCCCCGCTGTATGAAGACCACTGTACCGAAGAAGAACTGTATGAAGGCCTGGACATGGGCGAGGAGGAATAACCCTAAAATGTGCGAATTGAAATGGTAGAACTACAGAGCAAAATAGACAAGAAGTTTGTTGCCGAACTGCCCAAAGTGTCCTTTCCCGGCCGCATATTTGTGATTTACACGGAGGCGGAAGCCCGCAAGGCCATTGATTACCTGAATACCCATGTGTTGGTGGGGGTGGATACCGAAACCCGCCCGTCGTTCCGGAAAGGTGCCGTCAACAAGGTGGCCTTGCTGCAGGTGTCCACCTACGACACGTGCTTCCTTTTCCGTCTGAACCATCTGGGCCTGCCCGACTTCCTGGAAGAGTTCCTGCAGAACGACGTGCTGAAAATCGGTCTCTCGCTGAAGGACGATTTTGCCATGCTGCGCCGCCGCAACCGCAAGGACCCGCGTACCGGCAACTGGGTGGAGCTGCAGGATTATGTCACGGCTTTCGGACTGGAGGAGAAGAGCTTGCAGAAGATTTATGCCCTCCTTTTCCACGAAAAGATTTCCAAGAGCCAGCGCCTGTCCAACTGGGAGGCCGACACCCTGACCGAGGCGCAGCAGCTGTATGCCGCGACCGATGCCTGGGCCTGTGTGCGCATCTATGAGTACTTGGAAGAGCTTCGCCGCACAGGAAAATACCGGGTGATACGCCCCGAAGCCCCCGAAAATATTCTCGACGATTAATAACTTAAACCATACAAATGAGCTATAAGAAAGTATTTCTCAAACCCGGAAAGGAAGAATCGCTCAAGCGTTTCCATCCTTGGGTTTTCTCCGGCGCCATTGCCCGTGTGGAAGGTGAACCGGAAGAAGGTGAGGTGGTCGATGTCTATACCTCGAAGAAGGAGTTCATTGCCTGCGGACATTTCCAGATAGGCAGCATCGCCGTGCGCGTGCTGTCCTTCCGCCAGGAACCCATCGACCATGACTACTGGGTACGCCGTCTGCGGGTGGCCAAGGACCTCCGCTGTGCGTTGGGCCTGATGGGCAATCCCCGCAACAACACCTATCGTCTGGTACATGGCGAAGGCGACAACCTCCCCGGACTCATCATCGACGTGTACGACCATACCGCCGTCATGCAGGCACACTCTGCCGGCATGCACCTCGACCGTATGGCGGTGGCCGATGCCCTTGAAGAGGTGATGGGCGACGTCATCCAGCACATCTATTATAAATCGGAAACCACACTGCCTTTCAAGGCGGATTTGCTGGCCACAGAAAACGGCTTCCTCAAGGGAGGCAGTCCGGAGAACGTGGCGATGGAAAACGGCCTGAAGTTCCACGTGGATTGGCTCAAGGGGCAGAAGACCGGCTTTTTCGTCGACCAGCGTGAGAACCGTGCCCTGCTGGAACGCTATGCCAAGGGCCGCAATGTGCTCAACATGTTCTGTTACACCGGCGGCTTCTCGTTCTATGCCATGCGCGGCGGAGCCAATCTGGTACATTCCGTGGACAGTTCCGCCAAGGCCATCGACCTGACCAACGAGAACGTGGCCCTCAACTTTCCCGGCGACACCCGTCACCAGGCGTTTGCGGAAGATGCCTTCAAGTTCCTCGACCGCATGGGCGACCAGTACGACCTGATTATTCTCGACCCGCCGGCCTTTGCCAAGCACCGTGACGCCCTCCGCAATGCCTTGCGCGGCTACACCAAGCTCAATGCCAAGGCTTTCGAGAAAATCCGTCCGGGCGGCATTCTCTTCACCTTCTCCTGTTCGCAGGTAGTCAGCAAGCAGGATTTCCGCAATGCCGTGTTCACCGCCGCCGCCCAGAGCGGACGCAGCGTGCGCATCCTTCACCAGCTCACACAGCCGGGCGACCATCCGGTCAATATCTACCATCCCGAAGGAGAATACCTCAAGGGACTGGTGCTCTATGTAGAATGAATTTCATATAAAACGGAAAGAAAAAGCTGTTTCCTGCCGGATGGCTCCAGGCAGGAAACAGCTTTTTATATGATTCATATCATCGCCAGGTCGGTCAGGGCGATTGTTGTGCAGTGTGACAACCTGCAGTTATCCGAACAATTTCCCTAGCAGGCTCTGTTTCTTCTTCTTTTCTTGTTTTCTCTTTTCCACAGCCTCACCGAGCTTGTCGTCAAGTGTTTCATCCACCAGGTCGGCCAATTTGATGCGGTAATGGATGATACGATAAATACTGTTCCAGTCGAAGAGTCCCCCCACATTGCGGTCGTCGATAAACACATCCGCTTTTAACTTTCGGGAGAAATATTGATGTCCGGTTTGTTCCTCCGGATAGTTTGTATTTACGGCATAGAACTCCAATCCTCGCTGACGGCAAAATTCCACCGCTTCATTGAGCAGCTCATCCTCTCTGACCGACCACAAAATCAATCTGTGGCCTTCCTTTTGTAACATCTTTAAAGTATCTATTGCAAAAGGAATTTCTTTTCCGATTTCTGGATATCGGTGTTCCACAATCGTTCCGTCAAAATCAACAGCTATAATCATATCGGTTTTTATTTAATAAAATAGTTAGTAGTTATTAGTATGCATTCTTTTCTCCATGTATCGCGTTGGCCACCGTCTTGTAGATGATGAACAGGTCCAGTCCGAAGCTCCAGTGTTCGATGTACCAGATGTCACCTCTCACACGGCCTTCCATGTCTTTCAGCTCCTTGGTTTCGCCGCGGTAACCTGTCACCTGACTCCATCCTGTGATACCCGGTTTCACGAAATGACGCACCATGTATTTGTTGATAAGCTTGGAGTACTCTTCTGTATGTTTCAGCATGTGCGGTCGTGGTCCGACGATACTCATGTCACCTTTCAGCACATTGATAAACTGCGGCAGCTCGTCGATGTTCGTCTTTCGCATGATGTTTCCCCAGCGTGTCTTTCGGGGGTCATCCTTGGTGGCCTGCAAGGTATCCGCCTGCGCGTTCACCTTCATGCTGCGGAATTTGTAGCAATAGAATTCCTTGTCGTTCAATCCGTTTCGCTTCTGCTTGAAAAACACCGGTCCCGGCATGGTCAGCTTCGTGATAATCGTTACGATAATCAGGATGAAGGGGAAGATAGTGCAAAGGAAGAGCAATGAGAATACGATGTCGAACGCCCTTTTCAGCATCTTGTTGCCTGTCTGGCTCAACGGATCTTCCCGCAGACTCAGGTAAGGCACACTCCCTATCATGTTGAAATACATTCGCTTATGCAGGTATGTACGGATATTGGGCACGCTATAGAAATGTACCAAGTGGTTCTCGCAGTAATCGATGATGGGACGTATTATCTCATGGTCTTTCGAAGGCAGACAGCAGAACAGGTAATGGTTGTTTTTGTTCTCATTCAGGTATTTCATCACTTCTGTGGGGGTACCCAGATACGGGCATTCCTTGGGAAAGTTCGGATTCGGCTGATAGTCAAAATATCCGTTTACCCGATATCCTGTCCAATCCTGGTCGGTCAGTTCATGGTATAGCTCCAAGTTGTTGTCTGCGCTACCTACCAGTACCACGTATCGTACGTTTCCACCTTTTGAACGATATCTTTTCAGCATCGCACGTAGAGAAAGTCTAAATATGCCAATGCATAGAAACAGAATCAGTATATAAATCAGATAAAAGAGTGAAAGGGTATCCATGAATTTTCCTATCTCCAGCACGATACCCGAAATGATTCCGAATAAGACCACCGTTTTAAATATTCGGGTGATGATTTGATAGATGTAAATCTTTCGTCTATAGAGAATGACTCCGATTTGACGGGAGGCGATGAAATAGCATAGCATTATGGTAAGAATAGCTTGATAATGCGGCACATTTAGGGCTTTATGCCATGGGGTATCCTTTACCCACTCATTAAAAAAGAAGAAAAGCACTCCTGCCAGTAGTGTTTCGAAAGTTGTTACGAATAGGCCTACCCATTCGTTGTATGAATCATACCTTGTTTTCATATCATTTGAATAGTTTAAGGGTTTATTCTACAAATAAAAACATTTTTCTTTTTTCCTCCATGTTTGCGAAAAGAAATTTGAGAAAATTCTAAAATTTGGTCAGTTCCAGACGTGCATAGTCTGATTCCAGTGTCATTTTTTCCCCGTTACATTTAACAATCTCAAACACTGTTTCCTTTTGGTTGTCGATACCGAAATGCTTCAGCTTTTCTACCGGTGCATCCTCTCCCGTATCACTGGTCGATTTTCGTACTTTGAAGTCTTTCACCACCAGCTGCGTTTCGTTGTTCCGGTATTCTGTGCGTCCGATATAGGCTCCATAGCCTTTACTGCCTTGCTTTTCGGCTACCTCCGTCACCATGCGCGTAATGCTGTAGTACAATCTTTCGCACTTCACGGTTTCCCCGGTTTCCGTTAGGGTGAACTGTTCCAGTATCCAGAGTCCTTCCACATCGGAGTTTATCGGTGCCTTTTTGCAACCGCTAAAGGCCATTGCCAGTCCGATGGCCATCATGATTATAATATATGTTCCTCTTTTCATTTGCCAAGTCCTCCAGTTTTTCTAAGTGTAATCATTCCCCCTGTGCTGTTTCCCAAGTAATTTCCACGGTCTATTCCCAGTGCGGCACTTACGCTCCAGCCCTTGGCCCATTGGGGCAGGTAAGTCACTTCGGCCATGCTGTTGAACTGCTTGCGCACCTTGTCCAGGGGACTGGAATATCTTCCCCAATGCCGTGCATACGAGGCGATGAGCCGCCATTTCCATTCTTCCGACGGATTGCCGGAGATGCCCACATGCTGCGCTTTCATCCGGTTGCTCTTGAAGCAGATGCTTCCGTCCTGATTATAGACAGGCCCTGCCAGCAGCGGGTTTCCGATTCCTTGTCCATAGTGCTGCCATGCCTGATAAATATAGTGGTTGTAATAATCGTCTCCGCCGCTCATCTGCGAGTCGGAGAAAGACCCCCAGAAGCCGTCATACAGAATCGGGCCGGAAGCATCCTTCGTGCTGATACCTTCCCAAAGCACCGCCGATACCCATTTGTTTTTCGGGAGATACACCTCGATGCCCAGCTGTCCGTCTTTCCATCGTCCGTATTCCCAGAACATCTGCGAATGATCCTCGAAGTAGTGGTCTAAAGTAGCCCTGATTTTCCAGTCGCCTGCGTAAAAGTTCAGGCCGAAATTCCAGCTTCCCAGCATGTTCCCTTCCACGTTCACCTGTTCACCTTCCGGGGTATCACTGCCCCCCGCGGTAGGGAAGAAGGCATGCCAGTACGATTTCAGTCCGTCGGGCATGTCAGTAATCTGCTTGGAGCTTCCGTCGGCCAGTTTCTGGTATTGGTCGCCACTGAACTGGGTGGCCATGAACAGACCGAACTCAAACTCTACGGGCAGCTTCTCCTTGTTTCCCAGCCGGAACATCAATGATTTGCTGTGATACATCACTTTTTTGGCATATTTCTGGTTCACTCCGCAGAAATCCTCCTGCCAGTGTCCGTCGGTAAATATACCATACGCCAGGTGCCCTTTGAAAGCCAGCCATTGGCGGGTGCCCGGTATGGACAGATAGTCCTTGATTTCCCCTCTAATCTGTGGTATCGGCCGCATGTTCGGGCCTTCAGCCATCCAGCCGCTGGTCAGTTCACTGTTCTTTTCCAGCGGAAATCCCATTCTCTCCTTGCTTCCTACGCTCAGAGTCAGCATTTTCCATGAGAAATCCGCGTATGCCTGCTGAATCCAGAAGTCCGAGGTTTGTTTCACTCCTCCCGCCAAGTCCAGTCCGGCATCAATCCGCCATCCCTTGCGTAGAGGCTTGTGCCATTCCAATCCAGCCCTCAAGTACCCGCTGTTAGGTTTCTCACTTTCCATACCAAACCGGTTGGCCGTCAGCCAGAGTGGTGCATACGTGCCCGTCGACACTGTTCCCGACATCTCTACTCGATATTGGAATTCCTGGGAATTTTCTTGCGCCAGTACTGGGGTGGCAAGAAAAAGAAGTAAAATAGATTTAGATAAATTCATATTTTTTCTACTATTCGCCAGCAAAGGTAGGAAAGAAAGCCGTAAAACATATCTATTTACTGCAGAATTTTTATTGAGAGGTGCTTCTTTATATGTTTTGACATAAAAAATGCCTACATTGCAAAAAATATATTTTCCAGCGTCGGCACGCGGCTGTGAGACCCGTGGCTCAATCCCTCCTGAAAATATCCCGTGTGTACACCTTCTCCTTCACGTCGTCCAGACAGGTATCGTAGCGGTTGGCAATGATGGCATCCGCCTGTTTCTTGAAAGTTTCCAGGTTGTTCACCACCCGCGAGCCGAAGAACGTTGTGCCGTCTTCCAGCGTCGGTTCATAGATAATCACCGTAGCCCCTTTGGCCTTGATGCGCTTCATCACCCCCTGGATACTGCTCTGACGGAAATTGTCGCTGTTCGATTTCATGGTCAGTCGGAACACTCCGACCACACATTCCTTCTCCCTGGCCGGATTATAATCCCCCCGGTTGTAGTAATCATAATATCCCGCTTTCTTCAACACCTGGTCTGCGATGAAATCCTTTCGCGTGCGGTTGCTTTCCACGATGGCATGAATCAGGTTCTCCGGCACATCCGCATAATTGGCCAGCAGTTGCTTGGTATCCTTTGGCAGACAGTATCCTCCGTAGCCGAAGCTCGGATTGTTGTAATGCATGCCGATGCGCGGGTCCAGACAGATACCTTGAATGATGGCCTGTGTGTCCAGCCCCTTCACCTCGGCATACGTGTCCAGCTCGTTGAAGTAGCTCACACGCAGGGCCAGATACGTATTGGCAAACAGTTTCACCGCTTCCGCCTCCTTCAGGCCCATGAACAGGGTGTCGATGTGCTCTTTGATGGCTCCTTCCTGCAGCAATGCCGCGAACTCATGCGCTTTTCCCTCCAGATCTTCTCCCGCGATGGCCTGGATGGCCTCATTTTCCTTCTTCAGTCCCGCAATCAGTTTCGGATACCCCACGATGATGCGGCTGGGGTAGAGGTTGTCATACAGCGCCTTGCTTTCGCGCAGGAACTCCGGCGAGAACAGCAGGTTGAATTTCTTTCCGGCGAGGGCAGGAGTGTTGCGGAACTTTTCCGCATACTTCACGTACAGGCTCCGGCAGTATCCCACCGGAATGGTACTCTTGATGACCATCACCGCATCCGGGTTCACCTCCAGCACCAGGTCGATTACTTCCTCCACATGGCTCGTGTCGAAATAATTCTTCACCGGGTCATAGTTGGTAGGTGCTGCAATCACCACGAAGTCCGCGTCCTTGTAGGCCGCCGCCCCGTCGAGAGTAGCCGTCAGGTCCAGTTCCTTCTCCGCCAGATATTTCTCGATATATTCGTCCTGAATCGGACTGATACGGTGGTTGATTTTCTCCACCTTCTCCGGAATCACGTCCACTGCCGTCACCCGATGATGCTGTGCCAGCAGAGTCGCAATAGACAAGCCCACGTAGCCTGTACCGGCTACAGCGATATGTAAGTTGCTCATATTTCTAGGTCATAATAGTTGCACAAAGAAAGCGAATAATTCGCAGAAAAGCAAGTCCCTGCCGGAGTGAAGCGCCCATCCAATCTTTTCCATGTCAGCTTCTACTGATTTCAAGCCCTTTGTCCGACAAACTCATTTCCACGAAGCGTGCCCGGTCGTTGGGGCGGTTTTCCGTCAGCAGCTGGCGGATACGCAGCGCCGCATCCGGGTCTTTGGCCACCATGTACAGGTAGCCCCCTCCGCCGGCTCCCGGCAGCTTGTAGCCCAGACACAGGTCGTCAATCCGCTCCGTCAGCGCCTGTACCGCCGGCGGGTTCGTACCCTCGTCCAGCAGCTGGTTCTGCTTCCACGTCTTCCGTATGAGCCGGCCCATGCCCTCGAAGTCGTTCCGCAGGATGGCGTCGTACATATCCATGGCATGCCCCTTCATCTGCTCCAGCAGGTGCAGGTGGCGGTTCGAGTTGAGAAACATTCCCCGCACAATCTCCGCCAGGATTCCCTTGGCCGTGCGCGTAAGCCCCGTATAATATAAAAGATGGCATTTGCGGTACTCGTCGCCCGTGAAGAGATAGTCGGGCAGCCAGCGCACCATCGGTTCCTGGTGCCAGCCCGGCTGCGTCTGCAGCAGCTTCACGCCATGCAGCACCCCTCCATACTGGTCCTGCCATCCGCCGCCCGTGGTGAGCAGCTGTTCCAGCACCAGCGTACGGCTGCCGATGCCCTGCTTGTCCCAGTTCAGGCCGCAGAAGTCATTCAGCGCCCCCAGCACCGTGGCCGCCAGAATCGAGCTTGTGCCCAGTCCCGAACCCGCCGGGATGGCCGAGAGCAGCGTCACCTCGATGCCCGTGCCGAACGCCTTCAGCTGCGCCTCCAGCGAGTCGAAATGCTCCGTCGAGAAATCCGGATGGAACCCAGCCAGTGTCAGTGCCGCCTTCGGAATGGAGAACGGCGATCCCACCTTGCAGAAATCCTTCAGCTCCTCGTAGGTAGAAACCACCTCCATGGCTCCCAGGTCGATGGAACGCAGGATGATGCGGTGTTCCCTCGATGGTTTCACATACACCTGCAGCGGCGGCTGTCCGTTCAGTTCGATGGCCAGGTTCACCACGTTTCCCCCCTCCATCAGGCTGTAGGGCGGGGTGTCCGTCCATCCCCCCGCAATGTCGATGCGCACCGGGCTTCGGCCCCACACAATCTGGTCGGCATACACCGAGAGCTTCGGCTGCTGGCGGTAATCCATCGTGCCGGTCAGTCCCTGCCGCATCAGTCCGAACGCCCGTTCCTCCATCGCCTTTGCCTCCGGTTTCCCTTCCAGTTCCAGCACCTTCGCGCGGAACATCGCGTCGCTGATTCGTTTCAGCAGGGGAGACCCCTCCGGCAGTTCTCCCGGCAAGGCGATGCCCCCCTTGGCAAATTCCTCGGCTGCCTCCTGCAAGTCCACCTGATAGAATACGCTCCGTTCCTCGTTCCGGGCCAGCAGGCTCCAGTTCTCCTTGCGGAACACCTCCCGCTGGGCGAACAGGCGTCGCAGGTTGGCGTACGCTGAAATCTCGTCGGCCGACACCTTCCGGGCCTTCAGCCAGATGGCCTGCCCGGCTTCACCCTGTCCGCCGTCCGTCATCCATTGCAGCACCGTGCCCAGGTCTGCTATTGAGTCCGTCACCGGGAAGACGGCCGCCGATTGCAGGTCTTCATACCCCCTGATATCTTCCGCGGCCAGCCCCCTTTCCGCCAGCCATTCCGTCACCGGACGGCCCAGGAAGAGGGTAGAGGCCTCCTTCAGACTTCCCTTGAATTTATCGTTGAAACCATAGGGCCGGGCCACAAACTCCGTTTCGCCCATCGGCACCACGTCGATGCACACCCCTTCCGGCACCTTCAACGCCCAGTCGTTGCGCGGCACCCCCGTGAT
The DNA here is from genome assembly GCF_025993685.1 of Bacteroides mediterraneensis. Classification (NCBI taxonomy): domain Bacteria; kingdom Pseudomonadati; phylum Bacteroidota; class Bacteroidia; order Bacteroidales; family Bacteroidaceae; genus Bacteroides; species Bacteroides mediterraneensis. The sequence goes on from NZ_DAJPEN010000001.1 coordinate 1,379,143, forward strand.
GATGTTCCGGCTGTGCAGCTGCCACCCCTTGGCAATAAAGCTGTTTTCAATCCAAGTCTCTGCGTTTTCTGCCGTCAGTTTGAGCTGCAGTTCCGCATTTTGGACAAACATGGCCGGATGCGCCTTCACCTTGTAATGCATGATGGCCCGCTGGTCCACCACGCAGTTCTGCACCGCCAGTGTCGACGAAATCATCTCCCGGCTCGTACCGTAATGGTGAAACTCACCGCCCGGCAGGGGTAGGATAGCTACCTTCAAGCCGTTCAGCTCCTCATCCACGATGCGCGGATGCGCCCCCAGTGCCAGTCCGAACTCCGAATACATGTCGTAGAACGTCACGTCCCCGTTTTTATCTGTGGAATGTTTCACCATCAGTTCCACGGCGCGGTCGCTCAGCAGCCAGATGCCGATGTCCATCAGGAACAGGTAGTCCTGCATCAGCCCCGCCATTTCCTCCACGCTCGGTTTTTGCAGCATGAAGTCCAGCTTCTCCGGCTCCTTTCGCGAAGACACGAACACCCCGTGGTTCTTTGCCAGTTCCGGGTCTACCCACAAGCCGTAACATACCACGTCCACGTCCGGAATGTCCTGCAAAGGCTGGGTAGCCCGGATGTACACGTCGCCGCTCGCAATCAGCGTGTGCAGTCGTTCCGGCGCCTTGTCCATAATTTCCTCGTACAGCGGCAGCTGTAGTGACAGCAGGTTCTGCGTGAGCCGTTGCCCCCGTGCCCAGCGGAACACCGGAATCGGCGTCAGAATCTTTCCCGAAGGCGCATAGCCCGGCAACCGCCGGCTCTGTCCCCCCGCATGCAGCAGGATACGTTTCTCCTTCGCCAGCCAGTCAGCCAGTCCGGTTTCGTCACCTTCTTCCTTCCGGCAGGCATCCAGCAGCCAGGCCGTACCTCCTCCCGAACCCAGTTTCCTTCCCACCGGGTCCGACGTGCAGAACCACTCCTTGTGGTCCGCGTGCATGATATCGTGAAAACATTCCACCAGATTCGGTGGCAATGACAGTAACTTTTTCATTTTAGCCAATTAATAATGAAGAATGAAGAATGAATAATTAATAATGAAGAATTAACAATGATAGTGAATGGAAAACACCCACTCGTTTTTAATTTTTAATTATTAATTGACTTACAGCTTGAATATCCGTTCCATCAGTTTCCATTTCTCCTGTGAGGTGGCACCCGGCGCGGCTTTCTGGAACTTCGCCATGTGCGCTTCCCATTCTGCCTGACGGGGCAGGGTAGCCAGCCGCGCATAATCCCGTTCCATATCAAAATCGTCCGTCGTGTCCATGATCATGAACAGACGGTTCCCGTCGATGTAAATCTGCATGTCGGTAATACCCACTTCGCGGATGCCCGCCTTCACTTCCTCCCACACGTGCGCATGTGCTGCCACGTAGGCCTCAATCAGCTCCTTGTCGTCATAGAGCTCTAGTGTCTGACAATATCTTTTCATCTTTTTTATTCAAACCGTTTGATGGTTAATGCAAATTCCCTTCAGGTACCACTCATACAGGCGGTGGATACCCTCGTCTATTTCCACCTTGTGGTGCCACCCCAGGCTGTGCAGCTTGCTCACATCCGTCAGCTTGCGCAGCGTGCCGTCCGGTTTCGACGCATCCCAGCGCAGTTCCCCCTTGAAGCCGATTTCCTTCATGATTTTTTCCGCCACCTCACGGATGGACAGCTCCTTGCCCGTACCCACATTGATGTGGCAGTTGCGGACTTCCGTGATGCCGTCGGCATTCTTCACCGAGCCGTCGTACGTCTGCTTGAAGTCCACGTTCAACAGTACATGCACACTCGCGTCCGCCATCTCCTCGCTCCACAGGAACTCACGCAGCGGCTTTCCGGTACCCCAGAGGGTCACCGCTTCGGCAGCTATGCCGTAGTGCGCCAGCACCTCCGTAATGTCTTTCTCGTCCGATGTGCCGTCCACCACAAATTTCTCGCCGTTGCGCATTACGCTCACCGGACGCAGGCTGATGTCCTTGCGCACTGCTTCCCAGTCGCCCTCGTTCAGGCATTTGGCCAGGTAAATCTTGCGAATCATGGCCGGCAGCACGTGGCTGTTCTCCAGGTGGAAGTTGTCGTTCGGACCATAGAGGTTCGTCGGCATCACCGCGATGTAGTTCGTGCCATATTGCAGGTTGAAACTCTCACACATCTTCAGCCCCGCAATCTTCGCGATGGCATACGGTTCGTTCGTATACTCCAGCGGAGAGGTGAGGAGCACCTCCTCCTTCATCGGTTGCGGCGCCTCGCGCGGATAAATACACGTGCTTCCCAGGAAGAGCAGCTTCTTCACCCCGTGGCGGAAACTCTCTCCAATCACGTTCTGCTGAATCTGCAGGTTCTGGTAGATGAAGTCCGCACGGTATTGCAGGTTGGCCATGATGCCCCCCACATGCGCCGCCGCCAGAATCACCGCATCCGGCTTCTCCCGGTCGAAAAATTCCCTTACCGCCACCGGGTCCAGCAAGTCCAGTTCCTTGTGCGAGCGGCCCACCAGATTGTCATATCCCCTCTGCTTGAGGTTGTTCCAGATGGCAGAACCCACCAGTCCATGGTGTCCCGCCACATATATCTTTGCCGATTTGTCCAACATAATCAAAAGCCTCCCTTTCTCAGTAGAAAAATCCCGTTTTTAATTATTAATTATTTCACGATTCCTTTCTCCAGATATTCTGCCAGGTTCGTGCGGATTTTCTCTCCCGCCTTTTCCACGGCCACCTTCGCCATATCCGAGTCTACCATAATCTTCACCAGCTGTTCGAAAGAAGTCTTGTTCGGGTCCCATCCCAGTTCCGCTCTGGCCTTGGTCGGGTCACCCCAGAGGTTCACCACGTCCGTCGGGCGGTAGAAATCCTCGCTCACCTCCACCAGACACCTGCCGGTCGCCTTGTCGTATCCCTTTTCGTCGATACCCTTACCCCTGAATTCCAGTTCGATGCCCACATATTTGAAAGCCAGGTAGCAGAATTCCCGTACCGAATGCTGCACGCCCGTCGCGATGACAAAATCCTCCGGCGTCTTATGTTGCAGAATCATCCACATACATTCCACGTAATCCTTGGCATACCCCCAGTCACGCAGCGAATCCAGATTGCCCAGATACAGCTTCTCCTGCTTTCCCTGTGCGATGCGTGCCGCTGCCAGTGTAATCTTACGCGTCACGAACGTCTCCCCGCGGCGTTCCGATTCATGGTTGAACAGGATACCCGAGCAGCAGAACATGTGATACGCCTCGCGGTATTCCTTCACAATCCAGTAACCATACAGTTTGGCCACCGCATACGGGCTGTACGGATGAAACGGCGTGTTCTCGTTCTGCGGTACCTCCTTCACCTTCCCATAAAGTTCCGAAGTAGACGCCTGATAAATGCGGCACGTGTCCGTCAGACCGCATAGACGGACCGCCTCCAGCACCCGGAGCACCCCCGTGGCATCCACGTTGGCCGTAAACTCCGGCGAGTCGAAGCTCACCTGCACATGGCTCTGTGCCGCCAGGTTGTATATTTCCGTAGGCCGCACCTTGCTCACCACCTGTAGCATACTCATCGAGTCCGTCAGGTCCGCATAATGCAGATGGAAGTTCGGTTTCCCCTCCAGATGCGCGATACGTTCGCGGAAGTCTACCGACGAGCGGCGGATGGTGCCGTGTACGTCATATCCTTTTTCCAATAAAAACTCAGCCAGGAAGGAACCGTCCTGTCCTGTGATACCCGTGATTAGTGCTGTTTTTCTTTCCATATTTGTGTATAACCTTGTTCTCTTTGTGAAGTTTGTAATTGCGAATATCGGCTTTTTTCTTTGATTTTTACACCTTTTCGCGGAGAAATCCATCTTCCAAGAACAAGAATCTCTCATAAAAGGTCGCCCGTCTTTCTCAGTCCCGGCATTTTCAGCAGGGTGAACACCAGACTGTCGCCTGCGCGATAAGTGATTTCCTCGAATACCGTTTCCAGGCCCGACACCTCGCTGCAGGAAATGTCGTCTACGTTCGAGATAGATATTCGTTATCGGTCATACCATTGATTATCTGTTTTTATCAGCTCTTCTGCATTTGCTGTTGGAAAGTGATTTCGATGAATTCGGCGGGATGCGTCATTGCCACCAGTACGGTGACGCGCAGGATACCTTCCAGTATGTCATCACCCGTCATCGTGTCGCCCAATCCCACATGTACTTCGAATGCGTCTTCTGGAGTGGCTCCGGCCAGTCCGCCATATTTCCACACAATGCGCAAGAAATTCTCTATCATGCTCTTCATGTTGCTCCAGGTATTCGCGTCGTTCGGCTCGCACACGTAGGCACGTGCGGCGTTCTTCACCGAAATCTCCAGGAAACTCACCGTACGTCGCACGTTGATATACCGCCAGTCCAGCGAGTTGCCGTCCAGTGTGCGTGCTCCCCACACCTTTACGCCTTCTCCACGGAACATGCGTATCACGTTGATTGCCTTTCCCGTCATCGGGGTGTTCAGGTTGGCCTGCTCGTCATCGTCAAGGTCTTTCGCCGGTCTGTCCACGTAGTTCAGTGAGACGTTTGCCGGCGCTTTCCATACGCCGCGGGTCTGGTCTACCATTTTGTATAGTCCGGCCATGGCTGCCGAAGGCGGAAGCAGGTTCAGGTAGTCCTTGATTTTCTTTGCCAGCGCCCTGTATTCAGGAAGGTTCTGCATCAGTGCATTGTGCAGGTTGTTGCGATGCAAAGGCCCGTCGCTGTCATTCTTCTTTATTTCGTCGGTTTCTCCCTGTATATAAGCATCAAGCTGGTCATTGCCGGTTTTAAAATCTTTGGAGATATCCAGGTTCATCACCTCCCCGTCAATGTCGTTGTCCGACAAAACCGTTGTTTCCAGCCACGGATAATAGGCGGCTCCATAGGCCAGGAAATTGTTCCCCACCTTGGTGCGGAAGTCTTCCATATTCCCGTTTTGGGGCACATCCAGAATGGCGAAACGGTTGTTTGCGGCGCAGTGTGACAGCATGGTCGTGTAGAAGTCGGCATATCCGTTTGTTTCCACCGCTTCGGGAATGACGAGCAGGGTAATTCCCGCTTCCATTTCCAGCGCAGGCAATACCCTATTGTTCACGATATCCTTGTCGAGGGTACCCGTGGCATAATCGCCCACCGACACAATATAGCAGGTGCCGCCGCCGTTTGCGAAGAACAGCCTCATGTGATAGTACAGCGTACAATGTTTGTTGTTCAGTGTCGCCTGAAGTATTTTTTCTCCAAATTTCACTGAAGCTGTGGCCGATTCCGTGACTGCATCCGTTACAGCTATGTCAAAGCGGTGTATCTGCGGTCCTCCGAAATACAGTTCATATTCCAGCATCGATGAAATCCGGACAGGCTTGTTCTGTAAGGATTCCGTTCCATTCTGTGTTTTTTCGGTCAGCCCGATGAATACCGGGATGGCGGTTTCGGCTACCACTATGGAGTTTCCGAAAGCGTTTTTCTCCTTGATGTAAACGCCGGGTGTCTTATATTCTCCCATATTGTTCTCTATTTAAATATTTAACGTGTACGATTGTTGTCAGAAACGTCCGTTATCTTTTGCAGGTAACTGTACATGCCTAAGAACCAAGCTTCCACCTCCATGATGGCAAAGTGCGATTTCATCACTTTGTCAAGTCCCTGTTTATGAATAATATCATTTCGCGTGTTTTTGAATTTTTCATTTACTTTTGAGTCAATTTGTCTGTTCTTTACGCAGATATGATAATTGTCACAGTACATGTCATTCAGTCCCACAATCAAGTCATATCCGTTGTTCAGGAGGCGTGGAGCTTCTTTCAGCATCTTGCTCATTACGGTTTGGTCATTTCCTACGTTGTAAATAAGGTAGAAGTTCTCACTGTCCCTTGTCCCGATGAGAGATTCTTTATAAAAGAAATGAGTAAGTTGCATTTTTATTTTCTACGATTATTCACAAAGGTAATAAAAATACGGAATGAAACATACTTTTCATTTATTGAAAAATAAAAGTGAAGAGTTAATTTCCTTCTTGTCCCTTTGCTTTTACCTTCTCGCTTTTTATCTTACTTTCTCAGTTATCTTCTCTTTATATATCCATTCTTTCGTGTGCCTCCGATAAACCCGTATATCCATATATAAACACTCATTTATAAGGTAGTGAACCCACACATTAAGCGGATTGCATGACGGGACGACCGTTGTCCTGACACTACAAAGGTTGAAAAGCGGTTTCAAATTTTCCCAATCTATTTCGTCAGCTCTCGTTTCATGTCTTGGTTACTTTACCAAGAGAATGCTTGATAAGCCATTATACCTTAACTCACATATCATGATCGAAGCCTCTTTCTTTTTAAACAAAATATTTTCTGATATTACGAAAATAAAAAAACACTATATTTACACGTCATTATATATTAAACCTGATTAATACATTTATTATGGACAATACATTATGCAACAGACTGAATGTTGCCCTTACATTGTCGGGAGGCGGATATAGGGCAGCTACATTCCACTTAGGGGTCCTGTCGTACATGGATTCCATTAAAATAGGTGGAAAATCTCTTATAGATTCTATTATAGCAATTTCTACAGTTTCAGGCGGTTCCATTACAGGCCTCTTCTACATGATGAAAAAGGCAGAAAACGGAAACGTTGAAAACTCTGAAATCTGGAGCGAACTGTATCATTTTCTTACAAATGAAGATTTGGTAACAGACGGACTTTCCCGGCTATCTTCCAATCCGGACTCTCTTATCAAGGCTATGGCCGCTGTATATAACGATAAACTGTTTCACGGTGCAGAGGCCGGTTTGCTGATGGATTATGTAGAAAGAAATGACAACTTGCATCAGATTGCGGCAAATGCCACCGATTTCAACAACGGCCTGCCTTTCAGATTCCAGTTTACCGATAAGGTAGATTCTACCGAGAAATTTGAATATGGCTTTGTAGGTAATGGAAAGTACAGTATTCCGCGTAATATAGCAAGACGCATCAAACTGGGGGATATTCTGGCATGTTCTTCTTGTTTTCCGGGTGGTTTTGAGCCTATGATGTTTCCGGATACGTTTAATCTTGTCGGTGTGGAGGGAGTGGATAAACTGCCTGAAATCGGCATCATGGATGGCGGTATAGATGACAACCAGGGCATTGACTCAATTCTTCTTGCAGAACAGCAGTTGGAAAAGAAACTTAATTCTCCTGACGACAGAGCGGTAATCGACCTTATTATAATTTCTGATGTATCTACCGGAAAGTTTACTCCATACTCACCTTCCACAGTTTCTATGCCAAAACTTATAGGAAGAATCAAGCTTAAAAGGCTTTTCCCTCTCAAATCTATGAGAAAGTGGATTGACAATCTTCTGAAAGGCACTGTCATGGAAGGGAAAACCGATTATCTGATGGATTTGAGAATTTCGGAGGTTGTCACTCTCCTGGCCAACAGGCTGAATTGCCTGATGCTTCTTACACAGTCCATTTTCATGAAGCGCGTGAGGGGACTGAGCTATGACAGGGTTTACAGAGATGACAAATGGAACGGAAGGGTTATTGCCAATATTATCAATTCTACCGTTGCCCAACAGAACTGTGATATGTTCAATCCGTCGGATAAGCTTAAGGAAAATTCAGCCAAGGCTCTTGGTTTCGGCACCACTCTATGGTTCACAAGCGAGGATTTCAAGAATAATATTCCAGAAGTTCTGATTGCCGCAGGACAGTATTCGGTGTGCATGAATCTGCTTAAGTATGTAAGAAAGATTGAAGCCGACATCAAATTCTCTAACGGAAGCAACGCTAAAATATTACTCCAGTGTAAAGAACAATTGGAAAAAGACTGGAAAGCTTTCAATGAGAACCCTTATTGCATGACGGGGTTAGTGAAATAAGTGAGGCCGATACCTTTTCTGTAAGCCTCCGATAAAGTAACATTGTAGATTCATAAAACAGCAAACTCTTCTTGTCAGCCAGTATAAAGTTGACAGGAAGAGTTTGCCTTGCAGGTGGCAAGCAATAAACAGATCATAGATGACCGCTACAACCGGAAAGCATTTATCTTGACCAGCCAGCTTCTCGTTGCACTTGATATGATGTGTTCCAAAGCGAACTCATTGCAGAAGCCTGCATAAGGCAATAAAATTTCACCTCAAAGGAGAAGCTTAAGAAATAAATCTTAAATTTGCCAATGATACTGAATACTAACTGGGGATTGAACGGGTATCCGCCGGAATATGCATAAGCTTGCAACAAGTATTATTTGAACATTAAAAACTAAAAAAATGGGAAAAAAGGATTTTAAAACATTACGCTACAATGAGGCTATCGCCAATGGTGTATTTGACATGATTAAATCTGCACAACCCACAATAGGTAAAGCAGCAATGGGAGCTTTTAAAGCTGTATTCGGAAATTCTGCAAACGATGGTGTTTCTTCAGGCTGTTATAAGGTAAGCCTTGGAACGAACGACAATGGAGAGGAATCAATGATACAGTTTGCACACGAGGACGGTCATTTATATGTAATTAACCCATCTCTTAACGAATCTTTTACTCTGAACTTGCCTTGTAAAGGCAAAGACCTTGCCGGACAGCAGATTCTGTTGAGACCTTTCTCTAAAATTGATGTAACAGAAGATTTCAACAAAGCCGCTAAATATAATGCAACAAGATTCGGGCTTACTTCATCCCCTACATCCTACGAAACACAATGTTCCAATGGTGGCTCAGGAATTATTTCATGTCTTGGTTACTTTACCAAGAGAATGCTTGATAAGCCATTATACCTTAACTCACATATCATGATTGAAGCAATTGGTAACAACCTGAAGATTTCTCTTCGAGGAGGTCTTGAAGTTCAATACGGTCAGGGCTTGTCTATAAGACAGTCTGATGGTGGTGCCGAAAAGAATTTCTCCAAAGTATTTGCCACAAGAGAAGTACAGGACACCGTGGTTACCGACGGTTCAGACGCTTACATTATGCTTGACAATGCTCTCGACGATTATGAAATGGAAGACGATTTGATGATTATCGGAGATCTGGTGTTTGTTAATGTGACAGGCCAAAGATTGCAGTGCCGACTCTTTTAACATAAGTATTAGTTAATAACTTAATTCTATAAAATATGGAGAAGAAATTACAAGAAAGAAAGTACATGCTGAATGCTTTTTGCGTCGGCTATGCAGCAATGACAGATAACTGCTGGAATTTCAGTATTATATGTCGCCATCCCTTTTTGGTACTTCTGAACGAATATTACGCCGGTTTCATTCAGGGCAAGCTGCAAGGCGTTGACATGATAAAGGCCGCACGTAATAACACATGGAAGAACTCGTTTTTATGTGACACGGGCCACACATTTCCCAAGCAACTTCCGCCAACTACCGAGCTGGAGAGAGCCTCAGGCCTGTTGACGGTCAATTATAACCATACAATCAAATGGATTGAAGGGAACAGGCTTGATCCGTTAAAGGGCAGATGTGCCATGGCGATAGAGAGATTGTTCTTCCGCCTGTGGGGTGTCTTTGACGGATTGACATTGGAACATTACAGAGACTTGGACAAAGTGAAAAAAGACGTGTACACGCCACAGCAAGGCATGAAGTTAGGCTACGGCGACGATGAGGTGACTTTCGGCGATCTCTATTTCATCAACACGCAGATGGACTTGATGGATGTTGCGGCCAGTTCATTGGAAAGCACATACGGCCTGACAAAGCCTGACCATTGTTCGGCCTTTGCCAAACGTACCTTGGGCGGCGACATCGTCTGGACGCATAACAGTTGGTGCGGTTTCCTCTCGCAATCGCATACAATATCATACGTCATTGGCGATGAAAATCCCGAGTTTATCACCCAGAACTCTTACTGCTTCGGTCAAGTGGGCAGCAACATGGACTTTGGTTTCAACGGTCATGGGATATGCTTCAACGAAACCACGCACAGGTACTCTTACAACAAGCCGACTGCAGAGGGCGTGTGGTTGTGTTGGCGTTCTGCCGCCGCTGAGATGTTCGCCCAAAGCATAGACGACTTTTATGAATACCTTTCAGCCGACAACACAGGCACCTACCTGAACGGCTACATGGTCATAGACGCAAGGAAAAAGGAGATGGCCTTGATTGAAATGAGTTACAAGCGGTTCGGCATGTTGAGGAGCGGACAAGACGGATCGTTGACAGGTATGTTCTCTACCGGCGAAGAGTTCGATATGAACCTTGATTACGACAATCACCTGATGACGGGTGAGTACATCTTGGGGGTGAATTACCCTGTCATTAAGAAAATCGCATACGACTTGGCATCCACTGACAACAGGCCCATGCGCCGTGTCCAGTTCTTCAACATGATTGGTAAAGTGAAGAATATGGAGGATGCCAAGGAGTTGATAACCTACATTTCGGATGACGAGCCGCTTTCCATTTGTGGTCGCTGGGACATCGGCACAGGCACCACGGAATACCCGAAGACAATTCCTGACGGTGCTGTTGACGCAAAGGCATTTTCTGCGTACAAGGTGTGCGAACTGCTCGACAGTCTGACGTTCACTTCTTGCGAGCAAGGCGGGTGCGTATCTTTCTGGATGCGCTATGGCGTGGCCCCGTTCAAGGGCGAGAATTTCGTATGGTCGAAGTCGCAGTGGGCGGAATACAAGGACGACCCGGAAAAGGATTTCGTACCCGACGACGTTTCGGGAGCGTGGAACCAGACAAAGCTGTATATGAAATGAAGCGTAAGCCTCCAGTAAGCTACACATAAGCATTTGTTAAACTACAGGTGTTAAACCTATATATAATACAACAATAGCGACTGTCACTATAAATCTAATAGTTACAGTCGCTAGAGTGTGTCTGAGGCCAGTTTGCCTTAGAAGTGATGATGCAAAGTTAATAGACAATTTTGTATTTCATAGAGGGAAAGAACGACCAACACGTAATCTGGAATCTGGCTCAAAAGCTAAGTCTAAAAGAGACATTTGAAGTCATAGCCAAAAACTCGTATAGCCAAATTATATTATCACTTCCTACAATGTTGAAAAGCACGAATACTCTGAAACGATTGGGAGTAATTGTGGATGCTGATGAAAACCTAGAAGGGCATTACTTCGATACGTAATATCTTGTCAAAAAGCGGATTCTACTCATCTGTTACGGAGAATTTGCCAGAGAAGGAATTGATATGTGTTCCCGATGATGAAGAGCAGATTATATTCGGATTACGGATAATGCCAAACAATCTATTGAACGGCATGTTGGAGGATTTTATATCTTTTATGATTCCAGAGCCGGAAAAAGATGTATTGTTGACCAAAGCTGATGAAGTATTGTCTGCGATTGAAACGGAAGGAATAAACAATTATAAAAAGGCACATCATTCCAAAGCTCGTATTCATCGTGGCTGGCATGGCAAGATGAACCTGGTACAGCCATGGGGACAGCGATTACGAAACAGATATTAAGTACAGATGGAGAATTGTGTATGACTTTTGTAAACTGGTTAAGAAAATTATTTGATTGGTGATTGAGAAAGTAGGGGATAATGGGATCATTTTATTCCATTAGTCCCGACTCGGAGACGAATCTGAATGAATCGTACCGAATCGGGACTGATTATTTCTATTTTGCAATACGTACTTTACCGGAAGCTTGCGTAAAGTTATTCGCTCTATTTTGTCCGGCTTATTTAGACCGGTTCATCCATACAGTCTTGAATTCTTTAGACATGTCAGCCTGAAGCCAGTGGTTGATTCGAAGAGAATCCTTCCAATGTGGTACGGCGGTGCCGTGATAAGGTTCATAGGCATATTCCCGTTCGGCATCATCATGATTGATCATCATGGCCAGATGAGGATATTTGCTGGTAGAAACCAGATGGAACATACCAAAGTCTCCAGTGGTGTTTCCTACTGCCATAACCGGTGTTTTCCCCAGATGGCTGTAAATATTACAAGTTTTTCCATTGCCGTCATTTTTAGGCTGGTAGATAGATTTCTGGATGCGGTATTCTGTTCCGTTCTGTGTATATACCGGTTGTATGGTCTGGTTTGTTCCCAGCAGATGTTGCCGGTCGAGTCCTATTGTTTGCGGGCAGATACTCCATACCACTCCTTGAACAGATCCGGATACGATGTAGATTTGGAATTTCTTCTCTTTAAGATAATCGATGAGTTCCAGCATGGGTTGATAGAACAGGTCCGCGTAATGCTTTCCATATTTGTATGGTTTGTTTTCGGTCAGAAATTTATGGGCATATTGGATATACGTTTCGTGATCTATTTGTTCAAAAGCTTTCATGATCACGGAATCCATATAATTGACACCATTAACATTCCAATGATTCAGGACGGTAGTATCGTTGGGGTTCTCCGATAATTTTTGTGCGTATTGGTATTCGGTCAGATTCAGTAAGGCAGGATTTTCTTTTGCCTTTTCTGCCATTTTCTGAGCAGCTACGGCTATTTCAAACCAGAGCGGTGTCTCGCAGGCTATTGTTCCATCCATATCGAATACGGCGATCCGGTCCTCTTCCGGTATGGCGGAGGCTTTATCACCTATAAATTCAATCAATTGCTGTTTGATTTCGGTGTTGTTCCATGAGGGCAGAGGATCTGTTTTCGGAGTGTTTTGGCAGGCGAACAATGTTGCGGTTGCGAACAATATCGCCCATACTTTGTTGGTTCCTTTTTTCATGATTCTGTAAATTTATTGTTTTTTTTAAAAGAGTTTATTTTTCTACAGGCCGTTTGATATAGTTTTCCATATGATCCAGAGGCAGTGTGATAAACGGTGTCTGCCAACCTCCGATGCGTACATTGATATTGGCATAAGGAGCCAGTTTTTGGGCTGCTTTTGCTCCATCCATGTTCATGGATTCTTTTACGGCTTCATAGATTTCCTTATATTTTTCGCTGCTTCCGACAGCTATTGTCATCATCGCTCCATATTTGCGTATGAAGTCCCAAAGTATTTCAGAGATGATTTCCGGTGTCGTATTGTCCTCTTCCAGACAGATGTCCGTAATGGTTCCTGCGGCGAAGCGTTCCAGTCGGAATTTAGACAAAGAGTTTATTACTCCCATGATTCCCGCATGAGTTGTACCGGGAACCGGTGAGAAGTTGGGGGCTATAGGCATTCCCGTAAGCCGATTGGGAGAAGCGGCCGCACTCCGGCCTTGCCAATTATATTGTTCGAAGGTTCCGAATCCGGCTGTAATTTTCATTTTGATATTGAAGGTCATGCCCAATGGCAAACCATAATATCCGGCCAAGGCTCGTAAGGAAGCGATGCGTCTCCATTCCCGTTCCGGGGCTTCATCCTGGAATAGTTTTTTGCCGAAGGAAGCGGATTTCTCCACACATCGGTAGAACATATCCAGAATATCACAGGTTATTCGGTCTGCATCTACATCATTATCTCCGAATTTTGGAGAGTTTGTATCAAAGTCCACTTGGATCGATTTGTAAAGTTCCAGTTTTTCCGGTGAAAGGTTATTATTGTCAACTCCGAAATTCTCTCGGATGGCTTCACACACCTGTTCTAAAGAATATTTCTTCTTTTCAAATACCCAGAGTTGGATGGCTGCCAGTTCATTGACCATATCCGGTACAGCTCCGAGTACCACTCCGGCCAGATTATGGTTGGCACCGCCAGAGGCTTTGTCGGCTCCTTTTTCCATGCATCCCTCAAGATATGCGGAGAATAGAGGAGAAGGAGCAGCGTTCTCATCAATCATGTAATACATAAAGAGCGACATGACGGCCTGGTCTACAAAAAACTGCAGATGCTGTTCTGTGTATTTCATCAAATCGTCAAAGCTTTTAGGTACGGGGGTTGTGGGCGATACTTTTGCTCCTCGGAACAGAGCCTCGTCTTTTTTCAGGGATGCTCCCTGGTTCAAGGCAGATTCTACGGCCTGTAGTCCTACCAACATGGTAAAGGTCCAGTCAGATTTACCGTTTAGGATCGGTTCCCAACATCCGTCTACGCAATAGTCGTTAGCCAGTTCCATCATATTCTTTTGTACTTCAGGTACATTCTTTTCGTCCTGCATCAGTGCATGGTAAAGAGCCGGTATCATAACTTCGTCATTAAGTACCGAAGGATTGTTCCTGGTACGGAACAGCGACCGGGCTATTTTGTTGATCAGTTCCTTAGGACTGTTTTTATGAATGCGTACATAGATACCCGGTGCCGGCAGGTTAACATTCTCGATAGCTTGTAATATAAAATAAGTACATTCGTTGGTAGCGTCCGATCCGTCTGCTTTTTTTCCACCAACGATTATATTCTGCAGAAAGTTGTTTACTCCGGCTTTCTGGTCGATATAATAAGGATGGGTACCCAATACGGTTGCATAATCCACATGATCCTGTTTGATCAGAAAATTAGAAGTCAGGTTCAGGCGTGCCGCGCATTTCAGGATAAAGCATTCAAATATTTCCAGAGCCTTTTCTTTGTCTGTTTCTTTTTGCAGATAAGGATTCAGAACCTGATCCAGTCTTCCCAAAGAAATAAAGTTCATGGAGGCATGGAGCGCAATGTGGAAAAAGCAGATGCTTTGCATTGCCTCATGGAATGTTTCAGCAGGCTGTGCCGGAACCTTACGGGCAATGCGAGCCAGTTCCAGTAATTCCGTTTGCTCTTTTGTTCCGTCAGGATACTGGGCAGCTTTCTTTTCCGCCAGGACCGCGAAACGTTGTGCGTAGTCAAGAACGGCCTTGCAGGAAAGTTTTACGGCCCAGTAAAAATCGAATTTACGTTTTTGTGAAATCAGTTCCGTGTCTTTTTCACGCAAGGTGCGTAAGGCATTTTTACGCTCAGTATTTTCTTTCGGTACCTTGTTTTTTATATCTTCGTATACCTTTCTTGCTTCGGCCTCTTCTTCTTTCATTTTATTGATGGTCGGAGCGAGCTGATCCAGTTTTTTGATGCAATCATTGATTTTTGCTTGCAGTCCGTCTCGTAAGAGTTCCTCATAGTTCATGGTGTTGTGTCCGAACAGAGAAGCGGCATTACGGTTCGTAATTGATCCGGCGCGCAGTTCGTCCTCAGTAAGGAAACGTGGAAACATTTTGCCCAGTCCGTTGGATCCCATGGGCATATTACCTAACAACAGGTCACCGTCGGCAATTTCGGCAGTGTGTGTCTTTCGGCTGTTTTGCTCATCTGTCATGGCAATGAGCATTCGGTTTATGGCCAGGGCTCTACGTACAATGACCGAACACTTTTCAATGGGATCCCAAAGCGGGAAACGTTCGTTCGGATCTTTATCTTCAATAACGTTCTGAAACATTTCAGGTGTAAACCATTCTTCAGAACGGTCGTTGAGGGCACGATTAATCAGTTGGTCATAGAGTTTTTTAACTCTGGGTGACATTTCGTGAGCGAATTCAGTTTTCATAAATCTGTAGTTTATAATGGTTCGTAAAAAGATTCATTTTATTTTCGCACGATTTAATTTCCTCTTCAGTCGGAGGTGCCATGCGTAGAGGCAAACCGCTTTCCTGATAGTAATGCGTATAATTCCGGTTCCAGGGATTCAGGGCTATTTCTTTTATATCGTACTGCAGCAATAATTTCCCGATACTGTTCCACACATCTTCCCGGTCAAAGAATCCGGGAATCATGGGAATCCGAGGCAGGATTCTGGCATTTCCAGACTTCAGAAGTTTCAGTACCTGTTCTATTTGCTGGTCATGACGTATTTCATTTTTTCCTACGATAACCCTCATTCCAAAAAGCCAGAGATCTACGAGTGGCAATATTTTTCTGTAACGTTCCAAAGGAAGCAGGCCGGAGGTTTCCACTGCTGTATGAACTCCTTTTTCCTTACATAAAGAAAGCAGTTCTGCTGTGGCTTCCGGTTGCATGAGTGCTTCTCCTCCTGATAGTGTGATTCCGCCTTTCTCTTTGGTAAAAGCAAGGTATGGTTCTATTTGCTCAAACAAATCATTCACAAAAAGAGTTTGTGTAGGCAGGTGCAATGCGCTTCCCTTCACCCCCTTTGTGCTGGCCGGACAGCTTTCTATACAGGCGCCGCATTGAGTGCATAAGTTTCTGTTTATTTTGTGCTTTCCTTGTGGAAAAGAGTGCGCCTGATGGGGGCAGGCGGATTCGCAACGCCGGCATCCCGAGCAGAGGTTTTCATTGTATAGTAAAGGAGATTGGTAACTTTGCGAATGTGGTGAATGGCACCAGTCACAGCGTACCGGGCATTCCTGGAAGAATACGACCACTCTGATTCCGGGACCGTCATATTTGGAAAACTCGGCGACATCAAATATACGGATTTCAGAAGACCTTGGTTCAGCCTGTGTTTTGTTTCTACGTATTCTCATATGGTTATTAGTGTTTCAAAGTTGTAGTTTTGCTTTAATTACGTTTCTAAGTTAGAAAAAAATAATTAATCTGATTGTTTTTCTTTTAAAAAATGTTTCGTTAGTAGTAAGCATTCGGCCAACGACAGGTGTTAAACCTATATATACAACAATAGCGACTGTCACTATAAATCTAATAGTTGCAGTCGCTATTCTTTTGTTGAACCTATATGTTGTAGTCAGCACCGGTTGCCGGCTTCCTCCTCTTGAGTTCCAGCAGTTCCTCCTGAGTCTCCTTTTTGTGATAAGGCATTCGGGCGATGACATCATTCAGATTTTCCGAATGCTTACTCATAAACAGACAGGAACTCTTCTTTACTCATTATTCGTTTCATGGCTTTTTTATTGGCAAAGTAACGGAAGGGTGGAGGGCTTTACAATGTGTATTTTATCGGATGCTTACTCTTAGGGGAGGTATTGAAATTCAATACGCTCAGAACTTGTCTATAAGACAGTCTGATGGTGGTGCCGAAAAGAATTTCTCCAAAGTATTTGCCACAAGAGAAGTACAGGACACCGTGGTTACCGACGGTTCAGACGCTTACATTATGCTTGACAATGCTCTCGACGGTTATGGAATGGAAGACGATTTGATGATTACCGGAGATTTGGTGTTTGTTAATGTGACAGGTCAAAGATTGCAGTTCCGAATCTCTTAACATAAGTATCAGTTAACTATAAGGAGCCGATCTTAAAATATGTAAGCCTCCGATAATTATACAGCAGTCGTTGCTATAAATTTATAACAGCGGCTGCATAAATGTATACTTTAAATTAGTTAAACTGTTGGTTACAGCAGAACTCTTTTAATTTCCACACTTGGCTTACTACCATCAGTAGGATAATAAATCTCTACTATTGCAGGGAATGTCTCTTTGCCCAATGTAGCAAGACGACCTATGCATACATAACGGCATTTAATTCCATTCACAATCTGTTTGGAAACTTTCGAAGGTGTATAAGTTACTCCCAGATGTCCAGCCATTGCCTCATTGAACATTTTGATATCCTCGTCTGTGAGATCTTCATAATCAGACCATCCTCCGCAAGTGCTATTTTTTAAACCATCTGCTTCAACATCAAAAGACTTCACATCTTCATAAATAACATTTTCAACTTTATGAAGACAATACTGAGCAAACTGAATTTCCGCTTTACCCGGAGCAATGACTTGGAATGTATAGCGATGTATATTAGGCTCTCCACATTTTTGAAAGTCTGGTTTAATCACATCAATTCCCAATAGGGCTACATTACCCGATAAACGGACTGGAACTGAATAAAAACCCGTACTTGGATTACACTCACGTTCAATTGTAAAAGTTTCACCTACTTTCATAATTCGATTTTAAGTTTAAAAGTTAATTAATAAATTAAATATTCACGATATTCCTAATTCTATTTAGGAATAATTAATTGGTATTCTAAGATAATATTCATCATTCTGTTTTAACCCCTCCTGATAAGATTTATATATCTTGTTTTAATTATGTTTCTATAACATCTTCAATTCAGAAGTATCTCCATGAGCAAATGTCAATATTATTTCTAATTAGACAAAGAAAAAACAGCGATAAATAATTAAAAACGTATGATACCTTCAATTTGAATGGAATAATCGGAGTAGATGTTACATTTCTGTTACATTATGAACGCTCACTTCCGTTATACGGTCGCTGGGGCGAGATAAGGGTAAGCCTTCGCTCTTCGGAAAAAACGGGCTGACACTTGATGCATTCGCAGAGAGTGAAAATTCCCTTTCAGCATGTCAAAAAAATACACAAGCCGAGAGCAACGACAAATCATGCTTGCATGAATTTGCAGATTGCCGAGACGCAGCCGTTTTTATCAAAAGATGTGGTTGCTTTATGGTTGCGGATTGCAAATCCTTATACTCATTACCGCCGGATTACAAATCCGCCACAACGGAACTGGAATATTTTTCATATCTATCGCTTTCAGCACTATATTCATTTGCACTAATATCATTATAATACTCCTCTTTTTCTTTTTTCCCGATGTCTGATAATTGTGGTAACCATTGCTTACATGTGTCGCAAGGTGGATAAGTATCATCAATTTTTTTATTCTTTGCAAATACTCTTTCTCCTCTCTTTCTTGCTTGCAACTTTTTCCTTTTGTTTACTTCATTCCAAAATTGATGATTTTTATATCCAAATTTAGCCTGTAATTGTTTAAATTCCTGATCGTCAAGTCTTTCTTTTTCTCCATAATCATAAAAATCCTTTATAAATCTAGCAGGACCTTGTGTAATTTCTATAATCTTATCGGTTTCTTCCAATTTTTCTAACGCATTCGCTAAAGAATGTGGCTCTGCACATTGCCCAGGTTGATTCGAATGATCTGCCCTTTGGTCTACTTTTAAATCTTTCGTTTGAGGATGATTCTTGATTTTATTAACTACTACTTTGCAGTCATCAGGATCGTTCATACCATCTGCAGAAGCAGAGAATATTCCAATCCCCTTATTAACATATAATATTGTTGTATGACAAGTCAAATCTTTTTTTGCTTGTAAAGTGGTACAGGAAGGCATCAATTGAACGCGCAAAATTCTTTTGTTATCTATTTTCACTCTCTGCCTCGCTCTACCATCAGCACTATCAATCCTCCTACTAACCTTCTCCTTATTTTGTCTTGCCTCGTACATATCCATCAATTTTTTAAGATTATTACTCAATTAAACCTCTTTGGAGAGCAGCCACCCGAATGGCGACCACACTCTTAATGCTCGGCTTAGCCGAACGTGCCTTCTCCGCCTTCATTGTTGTCTCTGGAAGCCGTATCTTTCTTAGGGTAGTGGTACTCGGTTCCATTCATCTACACCATGTTGCTCAGGCTGACAATAGCGGTCTTCACATCTCCTTCCGACAATGAAGTTTCTCGCAGATGCGCTTCACGAGCATTTTGTCGGTCGATTTCTGTTACTACTTGTGATAGTCTACTTACAGAAATAATAATAAAATTCTATTATTTACCATTATACTAAGAAAAATAACGAAACCAAAAGAAGATACCGCTATTTTTATTCAAATCTCAATTCTTTTGTGCTACATTCTGTTCTTTGACGTTGTTCTTCTGCTTCTCTGCCTGCACTTCCTTGATGGCTTCAATCTCGTCCATGACGGGATCCACGTTCCCCACAAAGGTATGGTCCACTGTATGGCCAAATATCCCCGCCTGCATAGTCAAAAGTTACACTGGGAACGGCGTTTCCTATACCTTTCAGGGAGTCAAAAGAGATTCTGGGTATCTATGTCCGATTTGCTTATTTTATCGGATGCTTACCTTATAACCAATTTGAAAAGCAACATGAAAGGAGCATTGCTGTCACTTTCTGACAAACAACTCCTCAGGAAACGGGCCATTATAGAAACCGTTAATGACGAACTTAAAAAGATAGCACAGGTTGAGCATTCAAGGTATAGAACTTTTGATAATTTTATTGTCAACCTCTTGAGTGCAATTGCTGCATATTGCTGCTTCCCTAAGAAGCCGTGTATCAATGTTATGAGCACTATTGACACACAGCTTGCATTATTGTGAATTCGTCGAACTCACGTTAAATTGCATAAACATTTACATCAACAAGTCTTTTAACAATAAGATTACTAGTATAGGATAGCGAATTAGAAGAATCACAAGAATTGAGATAGCATTTTGCAAGATATTTGTCAACAGCCGAATCCCTTTCTTTCTCGCTATTATATTGTGAATGACGTTTGCCATCCAAGTCGATATAATAGTATTTATATGCAAAAATGAACTCTTCGGGAATAGCTATTCGACCGGTTTTAATTTTCGGTCTCATTGCTTTACAGAATCTTGCTTGTTCCCCTTTCAAAAGCACTTCCAGTTCTGCGCCTATCATCTTAAGGACCTGTCGGGATGAAAGAACGTCAAGATTTTTGTCACGCTCTGAATCTTTGGTTGACCAATTACGGTATAGATAATATATAATCATTGAGGTGATTGGAAAAAACACTTCTATCCAATAGCCATTCTCGTTCAATAAGCGTGTCTGCAGATTTCTGAGATTATTCAACAGTGACGTATAGTCGATAGTTGAAGCTTTTATGTTATAGACACACTTCTCCAACTCTCTTTCCGTTGTACTTAAAGCCAGGCTTGAGTCGCAAAGCGTAAAAACATTGTACTTTCTGACAAGGTCTACATATTGGTCAAGAGAGTAAATCTGACTTGTGGGCTGGTTGATGTCTTTGATTTCAGTTAAAACCAATGGTAAAAGAAATGATGCGTCAAAATTTCGGATGTCAGTAGCCATTTTGATAATATTTTAGTCGAGCCTTATAAGGCGATTGCGAAGACAAAGATTCTTTTTTATCGTAATATATCTTCTTCATGAATTTTAGAAAAGCCTCGGTCGTCCCGTCTAAAGAGACCGTCTTGTCCCATTCGTTTTCTGGGAACAGTGCCTTGGGGTAATTGTCTCCCCCGTTAGCTATATATTCGTCAACTACTACTGGGTAAAATTTATTCTTGCTCAAGGCTATCGATTCCCTGTCAGGCACGTTATAATAAACATTCAATACTCTTGTCTTATTTTCATAATACATGGTGTCTACTACCAGATTGTTCATCTGTATACATCCAAAAGAATTATGAATTCCCGCTTCTATGAGCTTGAATATTTCCTTCCCTTTCATCATGTATACTCGCAGATGGTTACTGAAGGGCAGAAGTTCTCCTATAGTCAATGCAGTGGCATAACCCGGGTAAAGAGAACGGCGGATACTACCGAAATGACTGAAAGCCAGAACTGGGACATCGTCTGTCAGTCCTTTTGCACGACGATATGCATCAGCATACGCCATACAGACATATGTGCCAAGCATTGTCTGCCTTTTATTGTCATTACGACTATGGATTATCGTATCATTTACGAGGGCTAGCGTGTCATTAAGGCAAAGGTCTATGGTCTCAATTTTCGTGTGAGAACATATTTTGTTAAGAGTATTGTCTATATTGATTCTACCCGCACTGTCATCCGGGCGTTCTCCTGTCTTTACCACCATTGGGTCGACAGGTTTAAATGTGTGGCTCTGCCTGTCATAAGCAAAACGAAGGACACCGATATACTTGCCAGAGATTCCTCCTTGCACTACAGGAATGTTATCATACATATAACCGCAAACGACCTGATGGGAATGACCGCTAGCTATACCTTTTATGGCTTGTGGAAGTGAACGTAATTTTTTCCCCACTGACGTGTTTGTCCATTGCGGGCGTTTGTCAGGTCCCATGGCTGTACCGACATGAGCCAACAATACCTGAAAATCCGCTCCTTGTGCGGTGAGGGTATCAGAAGCACGTTTTAGTAAAGCCTCATACGCATCAGAAAAAATCAGGTTGTTCACGTATTGGGCCTTTGACTGTTTTTTAGCCTCAGCTTCAACGAGACCAATCAAACCTATCTTTCCTATACTGCCATCAGGCATCATCACTTCAATGAGTGCTGACGGCTTGGCACAAGAAAGAAGTTTTTCTGTATCATCGTAGAAAATATTTGAACAAAGATAATGAATCGTGTCACGGCCGAGGGTGCTAAGGAAATCCTGTCCATTGTCAAACTCATGGTTGCCAATGGCTGAGTATTTTATGCCAAGGGTAGAGAAGTAGGAAGGTAGTAAGCCTCCATTAGTTAAAACTGAGAAATAACTTCCGCCAAAGTTATCACCATCTGAAAGAACTATATTGGCAGGATAACGCTTTTTTAGGTCGTTAATAGCAGAATATACGTTGCCCGCCCCAGGAATATCGTTGTTTTCGACAAAAGACCCATGAAAGTCGTTCAGGCTGATAATAGCCAGAGTGTCACGAACAATCTGTGCTGCTGGTTGTCCGAAAGGAACGACCAGCAACGCAAACAGTATTATGAATCTGATATCAGATAAGAATCTTATCATTGACCAAGTATTTTTTTTGCGTCAAGGAATGAAATGTAATGTACACCCACAGACTGTAGATAGTTATGCAGTTCCATGTTTTTTAAACCGGTGCTGCCATATAAGCAACAGATAACATTATTCTCACCTGCATCAATAGTAAAGAGTTTACCTTTTAAGCGTTCCCCTTTACCACATATATTGCCATACCAGCTAGAAACAAGACCGGAACTGGTCGTGATACGAATACGAATAATCTGATCTTTAGTTCTCTGAGACGGCCTCAGTGAAAAAGGATACTTACCATATTCCACCTCAATTTTACGGATGAAATCACCAATAGGCAGCTCAAAATAGGCATCATAGCCATTGGGCCCACCATGGAAAAAAGGACTTTTCCCACGGGCAAAGTCCTTTTTTCCATATGTCAGTTCGATGGAGTCTATAACGTCTCCCTGACGTACCCACACACCTGTCGGCAAAAAACTTTGGTCGTAAAATTTCTGTAGGTCATCGAATACATGCTCGGAATAGTCTCCTGCCACTGGACCTTTAGCAACAACTAATTCGGATAATAAATCTTTAATTTTCTTCATATTGATGATATTCTATAATGTTAACGTGAGTTCGACGAAATGTAAGTTGTTGTAAATTTGGTGATTGGTGAAAATTGTTGTAACTTTATAATACTGATTTATAGAGTTTTACAAACAATAATCGCAGTGATTACCGAAAGCAAAGTTATAAAATTATTTTGTATGGCAGATGATTTTGCAGTTTTTTTTGATGCAATGATGTTAAAATATACGCTTAAACCCCGTATGAAACACCCATATCACTGTGTCTCAACCCTGTCAAAGGCAGAAATCATGCTGATCATGATACTTTGTAAGCATTCGTTAAACTACAGGTATTGAACTTTATATACAACAATAGCGACTGTCACTATAAACCTAATAGTTGCAGTCGCTATTATTTTGTTGAACCTATATGTTGCAGTCAGCAGTGGTTTCCGGATTCCTCCCCTTGTTTTGTCAGTACACTTTCCGGATGTTGCAGCTTCCATTTATGTGGAAGCAGTTCCAGCAGTTCCTCATGAGTAGCCTTTTTGTGATAGGGCATTCGGGCGATGACATCATTCAGATAATCCCTTGGGTTTACATCATGTGCCTTACAGGTGGCCAGCAGGGAACAGATGACCGACATATTAGCCGCTGCCTCATGGTTGCCGCAGAAGAGGTAATTTTTCCGTCCTCGAAGACTTTGGGTGAACAGCTCCATCAGTATCTCTTCTGACCCGTTTCCGAAGTGGGCACGAAGACCGTTGGGAAACAGAACGGCCACGCCATGCGGCACTTGTCCTTCAGGGGACGATTCCATGACTGACTGTTTAAGACTGATGGGAGCCAGCTCCTGTTTAACACTGTTCCTGTCAACTGAACATTTTCTACGCCAGTAATGATAGGTTGAATAACTTACACCTATTTGCTGCAGGTACGACTTCAACGGCAGGCCGCTTTGTTGTACCTGCAATTCCAATTCTTCAAATTCCAGTCTATTCATAATAATTGAGGTTTGATTGTATTCGCTGTCGCAAAGCTACAATCAAACCTCAAGGTGTAAAAGGTGTATTTGTCCGCTTACATTTTCCCTATATAAAAGCCAGGACAGGCGTCAATAACTTGCGTCCAATTGGATAGAACCCTTTTGATTGCGCACATTGTCCGAATGAATCGTGACCTTGATTTGGGTTGTCTTCCAGAAAGATGTCTTGATCTTGGCACTGATGCTTTGATTGTCCGAAATGTCTTTGGACAATTTGGATTTGCCGTTGACAAACAGTTCTACTTGATAATTCCCTTTCGGTTGGAGAATCTCGGCTTGCGCTTGAATGGTGATTCCGAACGTGTACTTAGAATAAGTGACTTCTCCATTGCCGTTACCATCCAATTGAAAATCCAGTTTTTGTGAAATTCTTCCCATAATGCTTTATTTTTTTTGATTTGGTTCTCGTGCAAAAAAACAAATTTATTTCTGCATTTCCTAATGAATAGGTTTTTTTCTTTGTTATCATTGTAACTACTTGTGTTAAACCTTTCTAAACGACCATGGCGACGCAGCTCTCACCGCGATGGAAGTTTCCCGTCATCAGCTTCTAGGAAATCAACCTTCACATGGTTAATTGCCAGATCGGGGATAGGTATAAGGGAAATTAAAGGCGAGTCTGTTGTCTCGGTGGAGTGTTCCCCTTGGGGAGTAGGGTTTTCTTGTGTCATAACTTCCGTTAAAACAAGATTTTTATTATTGCTAAAACCACAGAAGTGCCTGAATTTCCCCGTTGGAAATACAGACACTTCTGATTGTTAAAGATATGGTTCCCTAATGTTTAGTCTCTTCTGAAGATATCACGTGTATAGACTTTGTCTTTCACGTCATCCAGACAAGCATCATATCGGTTGGCGATGATGGCATTGCTCTGTTTTTTGAATTCTTCCAGATTGTTTACCACTTTCGAACCGAAGAAGGTCGTTCCATCTTCCAGTGTCGGTTCATAGATGATTACCGTAGCACCTTTGGCCTTGATACGCTTCATTACTCCCTGAATACTGCTCTGGCGGAAATTGTCGCTGTTTGACTTCATGGTCAAACGGTATACACCTACAACAACTTCGTGCTCATTGTTGGCATTCCATTGTGCATTTTCTGTATAATATCCGGCTTTTTTCAGCACTTGGTCTGCAATGAAGTCTTTACGTGTACGGTTACTTTCTACGATGGCTTGAATCAAATTTTCCGGTACATCCTGATAGTTGGCCAGAAGCTGTTTGGTATCCTTCGGCAGACAGTAACCACCGTATCCGAAACTCGGGTTATTGTAGTGCGTACCGATACGCGGGTCCAGACAGATACCCTGAATGATGGCCTGTGTGTCTAGTCCCTTCACTTCGGCATACGTATCCAATTCGTTGAAGTAGCTCACACGCAGTGCCAGATACGTGTTGGCAAAAAGTTTCACCGCTTCTGCCTCTTTCAGGCCCATGAACAGCGTGTCGATGTTTTCCTTGATGGCACCTTCTTGCAACAGGGCTGCAAATTCTTTGGCTTTTTCTTCCAGATGTTCTCCTGCGATGGCTTTGATAGCTTCGTTTTCTGCATCCCGTCCGTCAATGAATTTCGGATAGCCTACGATGATGCGACTAGGGTAGAGGTTGTCATACAGCGCCTTGCTTTCGCGTAAGAACTCCGGCGAGAACAGCAGGTTGAATTTCTTTCCGGCGAGGGCAGGAGTGTTGCGGAATTTTTCCGCATACTTCACGTACAGGCTCCGGCAGTATCCCACCGGGATGGTACTCTTGATGACCATCACTGCATCCGGGTTCACCTCCAGCACCAGGTCGATTACTTCTTCCACATGGCTCGTGTCGAAATAATTCTTCACGGGGTCATAGTTGGTAGGTGCCGCAATCACTACGAAGTCTGCGTTTTTATATGCTGTAGCTCCGTCCAGTGTAGCTGTCAGGTTCAGTTCTTTTTCTGCCAGATACTTTTCAATGTAATCATCTTGTATCGGGCTAATACGATTATTGATTTTCTCTACCTTTTCAGGGATTACATCCACAGCTGTCACGTGGTGATGCTGTGATAATAGGGTAGCGATGGACAAGCCTACATAGCCTGTACCTGCTACGGCAATTTGAAGATCTTTAAAATCTCTCATAGTTCATTATTTTTTAAGATAATAAGAAGCATACCATTCAGCAAAAGCTCTTAATCCGTTTCTTAATGAAGTCGACGGCTTGAATCCAAAATCCTGTTCCAGCGGAGTTGTGTCGGCATAGGTTACAGGCACATCTCCTGGTTGCATAGGAACCAGTTCCTTGTGAGCCTCAAAGTCATAATCTTCTGGCAATACTTTTGCGCGAATCAGTTCTTCCTGTAAAATTGTGACAAAATCCAGCAGATTTTCCGGTTGGTTATTTCCGATGTTATATACCTTATAGGGAGGAATAGGCAAACCGTCTTCGCCATTCTTCTTTTCCGGTGCATGTTGCATCACTCTGATTACCCCTTCTACGATATCATCAATATAGGTGAAATCACGTTTGCAATGACCGTAATTGAATATCTGGATTGTCTTCCCTTCACGTAATTTATTGGTAAATCCAAAATAAGCCATGTCCGGTCTTCCAGCTGGGCCGTAAACAGTAAAGAATCTCAATCCAGTAGAAGGTATATTATACAGTTTTGAATAGGCATGCGCCATCAGTTCATTACTCTTTTTAGTAGCGGCATAAAGGCTGACCGGATTGTCTACCTTGTCATCTGTGCTGTATGGAACTTTCTTGTTACTTCCATATACACTCGATGAAGAAGCGTATACCAGATGTTCTACTTGTGGATTCGAATGTCTGCAAGCTTCCAGAATATTATAGAAGCCAATCAGGTTGCTTTCCACGTAGGCATCCGGATTGGTAATACTGTAGCGGACTCCTGCCTGGGCAGCCAGATTTACCACGATGTTAGGCTTGTATTCATTAAAGATTTTCTCAATTAATGCTTTGTTGGCAATGTTTCCTTTAATGAAAGTACAGTTGGTGTATGCTTCCAGTTTTTTCAGTCTTTCTTCTTTTAAAGAGGTATCGTAGTAATCCGTAATAGAATCAATACCTACAATACGAATATTGTTTTCTCTCTTTAAAAGCTCTAATGCCAAATAACTTCCTATAAAGCCGGCCATACCGGTTATAAAGATAGTTTTTCCGTTTAAGTTAATATTGTTTGTCAGCATACTCATTTTATTTTAAATGATACATACTTTCATAATACTTCTGATAGTCCCCGCTCGTCACGTTGTCCATCCATTCCTGGTTATCCAGATACCAGCGAACTGTCTTTTCGATGCCCTCTTCAAATTGCAGGCTCGGTTCCCAGCCCAGTTCCTTTTGCAGCTTCGTAGAGTCGATGGCATAACGCATGTCGTGTCCCGGACGGTCGGTTACGTACGTAATCAAGTCCATGTCGGCTCCTTCCGGACGTCCCAGCAGACGGTCTACTGTCTTGATGACTACCTTGATGATGTCGATATTCTTCCATTCGTTGAAACCGCCGATGTTGTATGTCTCCGCAATCTTGCCGTTATGGAAAATCACGTCGATGGCCCGTGCATGGTCCACCACATACAGCCAGTCGCGTACGTTCTCGCCCTTGCCGTATACCGGCAGCGGCTTGCGGTGACGGATGTTGTTGATGAACAGCGGAATCAGCTTTTCCGGGAACTGATACGGTCCGTAGTTGTTCGAACAGTTCGTCACGATGGTCGGCATGCCGTATGTATCGTGGAAGGCCCGAACGAAATGGTCACTGCTGGCCTTGCTGGCAGAGTAGGGGCTGTGCGGGTTGTATTTCGTGTCCTCATAGAAGAAATCCTTTCCGTAGGCCAGATGATGAGTGGCTGAGGAAGCTGTGGTAGTGAACGGCGGTTCCACGCCTTCCGGATGCGTCAGTTTCAGGGCACCGTACACTTCATCGGTAGAGATGTGATAGAAACGCTTGCCTTCGTATTTCTCCGGCAGACTTTCCCAGTACACTTTGGCCGCCTGTAGTAGGGACAGCGTGCCCATCACGTTTGTGCGTGCAAAGGTGAACGGGTCCTTGATGGAGCGGTCCACATGGCTTTCAGCTGCCAGATGGATGATGCCGTCCACGTGATACTGCTGCATTATTTCCTGCATCTTCTCGTAGTCGCAGATGTCTGCTTTCACGAACACATAGTTTTCCTTGTCTTCGATGTCCTTCAGGTTCGCCAGATTACCTGCATACGTCAGCTTGTCCAGGTTGATGATACGGTATTCCGGATATTTGTTCACGAAGAGGCGAACCACGTGGCTGCCGATGAATCCGGCACCGCCGGTAATCAGTATGTTGCGTTTGAATGTACTCATAATAAAGATGGTTTAAGGGTTAGTTATTCTTTGTCAGGTGCTCGATGCATACTTTCAGCGAATCCGTCCAGTAGGGGATACGCAAACCGAAAGTCTCCTTGATTTTGGTCTTGTCCAGCACGGAGTAAGCCGGACGTTTCACCGGGCTGGGGAACTCGTTGCTGTGGCAAGGCTGGATGTCACATTCCGTGTGGCCCGCCATGGCGGCAATCGTCTTGGTAAAGTCATACCACGAACAAACCCCTTCGTTGCTGAAATGATAGATGCCCGTTTTGCTGTAGGCCGATGCCGGCTGTTCCTTGGCATAGTCCTTCAGTACGGCTTCGATGGCTCTTGCCAAATCGTAGGCATAGGTCGGAGTACCTGCCTGGTCAAACACCACTTTCAGCTGTGGTTTGGTCGCTGTCAGGTTCAGCATCGTTTTCACGAAGTTTTTGCCGAATTCAGAATACAGCCACGCCGTGCGGATAATCACATAGTCGCATCCGGCTGCCTTGATGTTCTCTTCTCCTTCCAGCTTGGTCAGTCCGTACACCCCGGTAGGAGTACCCTTCTGGTCTTCCCGGCAAGGAACGTTGTACGGGTCACCGCCGAACACATAGTCTGTAGACACGTGTACCAGCAGACCTCCCACTTCCTTCATGACGAGGGCTAGATTTTGCGGCGCCTTTGCGTTGAGCGTCCGGCAGAAATCCACGTCCGTTTCCGCCTTGTCCACATTCGTGTAGGCGGCACAGTTCACAATACAGTTTACTTTGTGGGTTTTTACCATCTCCCTTACGGCATCCAGATTGGTGATGTCGAGCAGGGTAGTTTCCACACCTTCCACTTCCGTCACATCCGTGAAAATGAAGTGGTCGGTCATATCTTTGCTGATAAGGCGCATTTCGTTACCCAATTGTCCGTTGGCGCCTGTCACTAATATATTCATTTTAATGAAGAATTAAGAATGAAAATAATGTATCAATTATCCTTTTTAGAAAGCTCCGAATTCGAATGGAGAATCAAAGTCCTTCAGCAGCGGATGTTTCGTGTCTTTCTCGCTCAGGATGGCATGTTCGGTCGGAATGCGCCAGTCAATGCCCAGTGAGTTGTCCAGAATGCTGATTCCCCCGTCTGCTTCCGGATGGTAGAAATTGTCGCACTTATACTGGAACACAGCCGTTTCGCTCAGCACGGCGAATCCGTGGGCGAAGCCCTGAGGAATGAAGAACTGGCGGTGATTCTCTTCCGTCAGTTCTACCGCTACATGCTGCCCGTAGGTCGGACTTCCTTTGCGGATGTCTACAGCCACATCCAGCACGGCACCCTTCACGCAGCGCACCAGTTTGCTCTGTGTATAAGGCGGACGCTGGAAATGCAATCCCCGCATCACCCCGTAGGATGACATGCTCTCATTGTCCTGCACAAAATTGATTTTGCCCACTTCCTCTTCGAATTCCCGTTGCGAGAATGATTCGAAGAAATAACCTCTGGCATCTTTGAAGATACGCGGTTCAATAATCACCACGCCCTCTATAGCTGTTTTAATTACTTCCATTTCAATAGATAAGTCTTTTACTGAAGAACTAGGCACGTTCTTCATTATTCATTATTAATTATTCATTAGTCTAGGTTTTCTTTCCCCGTCCGTTCCACTTCGTCAATCACTTTCAGCAAGTATTGTCCGTACTGGTTCTTCAACATCGGCTGTGCTTCTTCGCGCAGTTTGTCTGCTGTAATCCATCCCTTGCGGAAAGCGATACCTTCCAGACAAGCCACTTTCAGCCCCTGGCGTTTTTCTATCACTTCAATGTAAGTAGAAGCCTCTGCCAGTGAGTCGTGCGTACCTGTATCTAGCCAAGCAAAACCACGTCCCAAAGTCTGTACTTTCAGTTCTCCGTCTTCCAGGAACCGCTGGTTCACCGTGGTGATTTCCAGTTCTCCGCGCGCAGATGGTTTGATATTCTTGGCTACCTCAACCACCTTGTTCGGGTAGAAATACAGACCTACCACCGCGTAGTTTGATTTCGGATGCTGCGGTTTTTCCTCAATGGAAAGGCAGTTACCATCCTTGTCGAAGTCTGCCACACCGTAGCGTTCGGGGTCACTTACCCAGTAGCCAAATACCGTGGCTTTCTTGTCTTCTTCTGCGGTGCGAACCGCTTCGCGCAACATGGCACTCAGACCATTTCCGTGGAAGATGTTATCGCCCAATACTAGGCAGGCAGAATCATTGCCGATAAACTTTTCCCCGATGATGAAAGCCTGAGCCAGTCCGTCGGGTGAAGGCTGTTCAGCATATTCAAAACGCACGCCGAAATTACTGCCGTCACCCAGCAAGCGGCGGAATCCCGGCAAGTCGTAGGGCGTAGAGATAATCAGAATCTCACGGATGCCTGCCAGCATCAGTACCGAGATGGGGTAGTAAATCATCGGTTTATCAAATACGGGGAGCATCTGTTTGCTCACTCCCTTGGTGATGGGGTAGAGGCGTGTGCCGCTGCCGCCGGCTAATACAATTCCTTTCATAATATATTGTTATTTGATTTATAACATTTAAAGATAGTATTATCATACAATCTTTTGATGTTGATAAAGCTTTGTTTATTATCTTTATTTACCTAAAAGTAATTTACTTAATATTTTACTTCTATAAATCCATTTTTGTGCTATAATAATAGGGATAATAATACCTGCAATAGTACTTATAATGACAAAAATGAAATACGGAACATAGTTTAAAACTCCAAAGTTTATATATAAGACTCGAAGAGGTACCTGAATATAATAGCTAAGAAGGAATATTTCCATACTGTATTTCCCAATAGTATCAAATATTTGATATAATTTATTCTCTTTTGAAAAAGAAACTATTAGATAAGAAAATCCTAGACTTGCAATAATTCCCGAAAGGGTAGTTATTGCATCAAAAGATATATTTAAGATTTCTTTATTTGATGAAAAGAATTGGAATATTATTAGTAGAATGAATGAACTTATATATATGTATTTGTTTTGTAAGAGATATTTAACGGCGTCATAGTATTTTGCTAATAACCCTCCTACAATAAACCACAATAAAAATTGTGAAAAATGTTGTATAGCTTTGAATTCCATCCATTTTTCTGGATATGGAGCTATATATATTAATATACTTATGATGCTGATATATATTATTCCTATTCGTTTCATAATAACACAAAATAAGGTTATTACGAATAGTGTCCATAAAAACCACACTCCCCCACTTGGACTTTCACAAATGAGAATTTTCCAAATATCTTGTATTTGGATAGGGTGATTTGCATATTGATTAAAAAAAATTTTAAGGATATAAACAATGATGGAGTAAAAGAAATATGGAATCATTAAGCGTTGAAATCTTTTTGATATTTCTACTCTAATATTTATCTCCTTTGTTAATTTAGGGAGGAAAAGAAAACCTGAGCATAGCATAAAAAGAGGCATGTGGAAAGAATAAATAAGATTTTCTATAAAAGAAGCAAATGAGTCTCTCCCTCCTACAAGATAAAATTCTTTTTCAGCATCAGGAAAAGCATGGCCTATGATAACAAGTAACATGCCAATCCCTTTTGCTATATTTATTTCATAAAAATATTTTTTAGGTGATGTCATATTATTGATTTTTTAGCAATTCAAAGAAATATTTTTCATGTTCATCTACAAGCTTCTCCCAAGAATATTCTTTGCGGATAACTTCAAGATTCTTTTCAATAAAAGTCTTTTTATGTGTTTGTGTCAGTGTATCAATGTTATTTAGTAGATTTGTTATAGTGGTTTCATTTGGATAATATAGTGCGTTGGCTCCTAAAACAGCTTTATTGAAAATGTTGTCGTTGGCTATGATAAAGCAGTCAGAAGCCATGGCTTCTAATAATGATGGATTTGTTCCTCCTACACTATGTCCATGGAAATAGGCATAAGAGAAATGACGGATAGAATTTAGTTTATTAAAATCATAAATTCCTCCAACAAAGTGTATGGATTTTTCATGTCCATATTTTGCAACCAATTCTTTTCCGTGTGGTGTGTTAGTCTTTCCTACAATAATGAGTGGGCGTTTCCCATTTTCTTTAGAAGCAAGGTAACCTTCTATTGCCATTGTGATATTGTTTTCTGGTTCCAATCTGGCAACAAGTAAATAGTAGTTGTTTGCTTCTAAACCAAAATCTTTTAAGAATCCTTCATTATAGTTATTATGAATATCTGCTCCGTATGCTAAGAACTTACTTTCCTTTCCATACTTTTCCTTATAATAGTCATGAATCCCCATGTTGTCAGCTATCAGATAATGGCTATGTTTTACAGTCATCCGTTCTTCCCAAAATACAAATTTCTGTACCCATTTGTTGAATTTCGTACGTTTGTATTCCAGTCCATCCATATTGGTCGTAAAGATAGGGGATTTTATATTTTTTACATTGAACCAGATGTATGCTGGTACAATACTTGTATATCCAGCCTCGTAGATAATATCAAATTTTTCATTTTTCAATGCATCTTTCAGTGAGAAAAAATCATAGAAAAAACTACCAACAGAACTTCCCATCCATGTTTCAGGGCTGTAAATGTGTTTGATACGTACTCCTTTATAATTGTTTTCCTTGTAGGGATGGAAATGAGGGGAATAGACAACAATCTCATGACCACGTTGGGCTAATCCTACTGATATATATTCTGCAAATTGTTCGAAGCCTCCATAGTTATTGGGGATACCTCGAGTGCTGATAAATGCTATCTTCATAAATAAAGTTGATTGGGTTTTAATGATATTAAGGGATATGATGCAGATAAACTTAGGTATAACGTTGTTATACAGCTAATTTGCATGGCTATAATATTGTTTTATCATTCATATATTTAATCATTGATGATTTAGCTCTTCAATTAATTTAATAAAACGCCTGTTATCATTATTTTCAGTGATTATGAGGTAAGCGTACCTCAGTTTTTTTGTTATAATTCAACACGTCGTTGAAGAGATTTAGCAATGAATCCACATGACTATTGATGCTGAATTTGGTATCAATCAAGGTTCTAGCATTTTTGCCAAATTCCTCAGCCTTTTCTGGATATCTGAAAAGATATTCTATTTTTGACTTCAGATCTTCAACGTCCTTGTACTTGAATAGCAACCCCGTCTTGTTTTCCTCTACATTTTCAGTCAGGCTTCCGATGTCTGTTGCAACTACACATTTTCGCATTGCGTAGCTTTCAAGTAGAGTGTTTGGTAGATTGTCGTACCATTCTGACGGTATAATTGTAAACAGACATTTGCTTAGATATTCTTGTATCTCACAGAAGTTCTTTTTCCCAAGAAATTCAATGTTGTGCTTTTTGCCCTGCAGGTATTTTTTCAGTTTGTCTTGATAACCTGTCACACTTGAGAAGCCTATGACTTTCAGATTGTAGTCAGTTCCGATAAATGCCTTCAGCAAAGTCTTCAACCCTTTGTCAGGGTCAGTCCTTCCGATGAACAGTGCGAAAGGTTTATATTGTATTTCCAAGTCGGAACGTAGCGTGGTGTCGTTGAACAGTGTGGGGATGTGTACAAGCTTGTTGCGGTCAAATCCGTTTTCTATGAATTTGGACATTGTGAAGGTAGATGGAAACACAAATTTGCTAATCTTTCTGCGTATGCCCACAAAGTCTTGTACCTTTATTGCCAGAGCTTTTATAAACGAATATAGCGCAGAGTTGTAGACACACTTGTTTTTCACCGCATTCCATTTCGATTTTTGCGTACATAGCTCACATATACTGCACGTACTTTGTCTAAAATACATGCCACAAGGACACAACAAAGAGTAGTCGGAAATGCGTTGTACTATTGGTATGTGCATCTCATAAGCGGCCTGTATCACGCTGCATGATATTTTTGATTGAAAATACAGCACGTATACAATATCTGGTCTGACATCTTTCAGAAGTTTCTTGAAACATTTTTTTGCCTCGAAAGAATATGTTATGCGGCTAAAACCTTTCCACATGTCTCTTAAATTCTTCCTGCTTTTCTGCACATCGCTGAAGTACACTTCGTCACCGCTTCCTATCGGGGACAGAAAGTATTTCTCGTAAGGGGTCTTCTCATTTCTATTGTGCTTAACACTGAACGGTATCACTTCGTGACCACGTTCCTCAAGTAGTTGCTTGATGTTGAACATGTAACGTTCAGGACCACCAGAGAAAAAATATCTATAATTTACTAATACGATTTTCATTTTACGATCTTGTTATATTCAGAAATTAAGTCACAATCGTTTATTCTGTTATTAGAAAATAATTTACTGTCATGCTCAATAGTTTCTTCGATTGAAGCAAATCGGTTTTTTAGTTTCTTTGCAGGAACACCACCGACAATGGTGTATGGTGAAACTGATTTGGTTACAACTGCACCTGCTGCAACTATTGCTCCTCGACCAATAGTGACTCCTTTCAAAATAGTGACATTACATCCAATCCAAACGTCATCTTCAATATGAACATCTTTATCATCTTCTGGATTTTTTTCAGATTCAGGAATATCAAAAATGAACTGACCTACTTTATAGTAAGGATGGATTCCTCCGCGGATAGTTACATTAGGGCCAAATAGGACTTTATTTCCTATATACAATTTTGCTATCCATGTTTCAAAGTTAGCACCATGATTTATCTGTACGTCATTACCTATTTCAATATTTTCATATATAAAATATGAAGACAATGGGTAAAAGGTAACGTTATGTCCAATTCGCCTAAATCTTGGTTTCTGAAGATACATTAGTGACCTATCGATAGCTCGATATATAAAATTAAGTGCTTTTGCAATCCCAATAAAAAGTTTTTGTACAAGGTTGCGATTAAAATGTGTCATTACTTATCACTTATTAATTTATGTATGGAAGATTAAGACCTTTTCTAAAAAAATATATAGAATTCTCCCTCAGTCTATTTATTTGATTATCAACATATTTATAGTCTATCTGATTGTCAATTTTATCTAGCATTCCGTTCTCCCCCAATCTATCAATCAGGCCATAAGTCATTAAAAGACTTTGAATTCGTGAATGTGTTGATCTGGGACTTGATGGATCTACTCTATAAAATACGCTAAATTGCTTATGAAATATAATTGAAAAAATGGTACAGTGGAAAGAATCGGTAATTACATAACTTGCATTACGAATTAAATTAATAAAATCTATTGGATCAATGTCGTATGGAGCATAATCCCCCATTTTCTCATCTGGTTCATAATAATCATCCACATGCCGCAAGAAAACTACCTTATAGCCTGTTTTATTTCTTAGTTTATTAATTTGTTCTCGGATACTATCTCTTTGACCTAAAATATAGCAAAAAATATAAGGTTCTGAATAATTCTTCAAAGACATATCTGCAATCTCATCCCAATCTTTACGACATAAGAGCAATGTAGGATCAACAACAACAGTAGCCTTTTTATTGGATAAGCTATCGACAATTTCTTTTCCACGAATTTCACGGACACCAATTAAGTCCAACTTATTAAGAAACCTTCGTGTACCTTTTATTTGCCATTTTAAAATGTTTGATACCCCAAAACTCGAAGCATAAGAAAATGTAGGGACCGATTTATCGACAAAAAGTAGGTTATAAAATTTAGAATATAAACTGAGCGGGCTCCATACCTGATCGCTACCCACAAACACAACATCATAATTCAATGAGCCTTTGTGCAAATTCTTATATCCTGTATAATATTTGCATAATGGTTCAAAGTATTTATCTTTAAATATTTGAATTTTAGTTGTTCTTATTTTCAGCAGTTCTCTA
Organism: Bacteroides mediterraneensis; assembly: GCF_025993685.1. Classification (NCBI taxonomy): domain Bacteria; kingdom Pseudomonadati; phylum Bacteroidota; class Bacteroidia; order Bacteroidales; family Bacteroidaceae; genus Bacteroides; species Bacteroides mediterraneensis. Next base: position 1,415,189 of record NZ_DAJPEN010000001.1, read on the forward strand.
TAAACGGGATGTTCTTTTATACTCTTTTCTTTATATTTTCTACGCTGAATACTTTTTAAAGCACCACTCATCAACAGAAAAGGGCCTGTACTTATTATATCCCACAACGTACGTTTTTTGTTATATCTAATGATATCAAAAGAGATTTCTTCCTTTTGCAAGAACTTAACTGTAGCCAAACCTTGTAATGAAGTTCCATAATTATTATGCCCTGGGTGCATGATAATCACAGCGCCTACTTTACATTTTTTTTCTTCATTTCTTAACATATCTTTCCTTTTTTTGTAAATAATGAGATAATTGGCCAAAGATATCTATGTTTACCAATAAACATTTGAAATTTTGCAAATAAATAATATAGAGCAGATTTTAATCGCATAGTAGGAACTAATGTCACATCATATTTAGGCAATTTTATACCCAACATTCTACAAAATGCAAAAACTCCATTTACTCGTCCTTTCTTCAATCGTATTGCGATTTGACAGTTTATCAGCTCATCTTTACTTAATGGTGATATTTCAACATATCCGGCTAAATTCGCTTCTTTTAACAAGTTATCAAATAAGGATTTTCGAATGACTACTGAGTTTACTCCTACAGTATCTTTCTTAAATTTACCTACATGAATATCTCCAAAAGCGATATCTGCCATTTCTGCAAAGTGATCTGTACAAAACAAACACCTATTTGGTATAAAGAAACTCTTTAGAGGATGATAATATAATTGAAATGGAATCTTTGTTGTGCCCATTTTATCAATAGCTACCATTGATCCCAAACACCCTTCATCTCGATATTGAAAATAAGAAAGAGAAGCCTTATCAATTTTATTTTTTTTAAATACATACTCTGTAAGATTGAATGTCCTTCCACACGAACAATATAAACCTATATAGCCTAAAATGTGACTTTTAAAATCTTTATCAAGCATCTCATATTTGCGAAATCCTTGCATTATGCAAGGTAAGCCGACAATAATAACTTTTCCCTTTTCCTTTTTAACTTGCTTAATAATACCGTTAAATTTTACAGGACAATATTTGGAACTTCGTGTTCTATACAACTCACTACTTTTGTGTATAAGAATTGTTCTGTTAAGAAAAGGTGACTTTAAATCATTTTCTGAAACAACTGCCGCTGATATGTAACCTTTATCAAGCAAAAATGCAATAAAAGCAGAAAGTAATCCTCCTGAGGCTCCATGCCACCGTGTTTCGGTGTCAGTTGCGTAACCATAATATGAAGATAAATAATAGCCAATTTTGTAATCGTAAATAGTCCTTTCCTGCCCATAGAGTTGTTTTGAAATAGACATAATACTGCAACCTACACCAGGACAAACCATACTACATTTATGACAACCTTTAGAGTTTATGCAGGTTGTTGAATTAATTTGGGGGCGGTATTCACCATTATCAGTGTTTATGGTTATTGAGTTAGTTGGGCAAACGTCTGCACAGAGACCACACCCTAAACACAAATTGTGTGTAAGGGTATACGATATATTGGGGTGTTTCGTCATTGTCATTTAATTTCACTGGCTAACGCTTTAATGAACTCATGCCCATATTTTAAATCAGGTTCCATATAATTTCCTTCTCCCCATTCATTCCATGATTTTAAGAAAATAATTTTATGTTCATCCTGCTTGTTTTTTACATATTTAAGAATATTATGCACATGCTCTTTAAAAAGTTTTGGAGTGGAGTTATAATAAATTACACCATGTTTACCAGCCCTAGCAGATCTGTCATATCCAGGAAGGATTGTTGGATATACATTTTCATCATAAAATTCATCAGTCTCCCAATATTTGATAATATTAGCATAATCAAATTTGGCTAATGATGCTCCCAGTTTGTAGGAAAACAATGTTTTTAAGCGACGTCTCCAGCTTGCACCCATTACTGCAGCCTCGGCTTGCCACATTCTATTGTCTATTACTGCATCATACCCTAAATCTAGCAATTGCTGTAAAGTTGTTGTACGTCCTACAAGGTTTCCTACAAAATGAATTCCCGGTAATCCATTTTGTATAGCCAAATTCTGCCAGATTTCTATAAATTCTTTGGAATTAGGAATTGATGTAGGAGCAAAGACAGTAAATAAAGGTTTACCATCAACTGTGATATAGCGAGAATCCTTAAATGCAGGAAGGCAATAGTTAAAATGGTTTATATAATCTTCTTTTCCAGGATAAAGCATTTCCATGATCATTTCTTGCTTTTGGAAAGATTTATGCTGCCACGTTTTCGTTTGCCACGAATGATTTGCCCACCCTAAACAAAATGGAAAATCTGGTTTCCCGGAGTTTAGAACCTCATGAAATGGACGCTCCAGTAACGTACGACCATTACCAAAATAATAATGCCAATACATAAAACCTTCTATGCCTGCTTCTCTGGCCATTTCTGCTTGTGCCTCTCTAATCTCAGGAATACGCAAATCATAAAAGCCTAAATCCGCCGGTATTCGTGGCTGGTAATGCCCTTTAAATAACGGTTTTGCTAAGACTACATTTCTCCACTCGGTAAATCCTTTACCCCAATATTTATCATTTTCTGGTATAGGGTGATATTGAGGTAAATACATTGCGATTACCCTTGCTTTTACTTCCATTTTTATTTGTTTTATTTAAATTGTTAAATTCTGTATAACTTATTATCTCAAAAGTCATTTATTACGCTGAAGTATTAAATCTAAAAGTTTTTGCAAATCTTTTTGTTGTTTTAGACTTATGATGTCATATCGCTTTTTTGATTTTTCAGCAACCTCATTGTAATTTAATTCATTTAATGAGCATAAAGCCCTATATATGTCTGATGTATAGAATGGTGAAAATGATATGGATGCATCGCCTACAATTTCAGGAATAGATGTTACATTTGAACATAATATTGGCTTACCATACATCATAGCCTCAAGGGGGGGATAACCAAAGCCTTCAAAAAAAGAAGGAAATATAAATGCATAACAATATTTCATAGCATTAGCTAAATCTGATTCACTCAAATATGGAAGAACGACATGATTGGTATACTCGGATTTGGGATAACCTACAGTGATAAGTAAACTGTTATAACCATCATTTTCGGCAAAACGCTTAAAAGCAGCAATTGTTTTATAAGCATTTTTATTTTTTCTATTAGCACTTATCATCAGATAATATCTCTTTTTGCTTTTTATCAATTCTCTTAATACTTCATTTTCTATGTTGTTATTTAAGTTTGAAATACGATGCGGACTATATAACACGGATATTTTATTGTCAGGGATATCATAAAAGTATTTTATTGAATATTTTGAGAAGTTTGACACCGTTATTATTTTCGCATTTGGGTTGGATATTAATGTCTTTAATAGGCACTCAACTCCTTTAATCCTCCGTGGCTTACCTCCACTAAGAAGAATACGAATTTTGAAAAGCATATATTTAATAATGTGTTGGAAGAATATTAAATGAGATAACTTATTATAAAAATATTCTTCATCACATAAGTCGTGTATAACACAAATAACTGGACATGTCAAACTTTTCACATCATATTTTGTCCAATATTGCCCTGCACCAATAAAAACCTTGTCAATTTTATTTATTTGAATAATCTCTGCCAACGTATGGTTTTTAATGTCAATGACATAAATTCCTAAAGCTTGTAAAGCTTTAGGAGAAAAATCATCATAAGCATATTTCCCTATTGAAGAGTCTATTAAGCCATAAAAAGTTATTTCCGATGTTGATACTTTACTTTCTTTTAAGAGAGAATAAAACACTTTGCGTATATACTCTGCGGCGCCACCTATGAAATGTTGGGTAGTGATGAAGTCAAATAAAAGTCTCATTGTATATTAATTGTTACATTTCGTATGTATTTATGCCTATTATTAATGTTAATTATCTTAAGAATTTTTCATATCTAAAATATTTTACTTGATTTATCCATTTTTGTCTATTGTTTGTTATTTTAAAAAGGCAAATTTTCATCAATCTGTACATATTTATGAATTCTTTAATCAAGCCTGAAATAATGAAAGGTAAATAGGGATCTATATTTTTCCAGTAAACTACATCGATGCACCAAAACAAGGCTTTCAATTTTTCCTTTAAGGTCGTTTCTTCAATTTTGGGAGATTTAAAGCCTGATAATTTAAGGTATTTTAAGTAGTAACTTCTTTTTAAAGACATAAGATTCTGCCATGGTTTTATATGGGCACAATAATGATATATTTGTGGTTGAGTATAATACTCTACGTAATCAAACATCTTATAACCTTCCCAAAAAATATTTTTTGCCATTGGCGATACATTCCATTTGGGAGGCAATAGAAACCATTGATCTCTAAAAACGTAATTGAACACATCTTGATCGTGTAGGTATACTGGCGTTCGTTCTTTTTTTGCAAAGTCCAGACATTTCCTTTCGCTGTCATGACTACGCCAATAATCAAGATTTATATACATCATTCCTGAGCAAAAAGTTTTTGTACCAACAGGATGGTTAATTTGACGACGATGAGTATCCGAAAACGGCATAGGATCTAAACAGGCAGCCAATGCAAAGTCTGATAAATCAATGTGAAATAGCTCACTGACATCTCCCAATACAACAATATCGCAATCTAAATATAAAACGGTTTTCAGTTCTGAGAGAATTGACGGTAATAATAGTCTGTAATAAGCAGCCTTTGTTAATGGACGTTTATTTCTAAACTTCACTCCATCTAAAATATTTTCGTTTACTTTGTAGAAATAGACCTCATTACCATAACGAGTAGCAAGTGAACGTAATTGCTCTTGATTATTCTCCGATAAACAATTTATTAAGATGTGTACGAAAAAATTTTTCTCTGTATTATTTTCAAAAAGTGAACAAAGCATAACCATACAATGTTGGACATACTTGTCATCAGTACTGCACGTTATATTAAAATTTTCTTCTTTCATATTTTACTTTTTAATTTTTCTATAAAATTATGTATGGGAACGCAAATTATTAAAGACACTATTACAGTCGATAATACAGCAGCAGTGTCACCTACGATATTTTCCAAATATTGGTATCCTGTAAGACTTACAGCGAATCTGTAAACAACAATGTGAAGTATGTAAATTTCCAATGAATACTGCCCCATCCATCTAAAACCTTTCATTAGTATGTTTTCCAAATTAAACTTATATAGCAAAAAGAATATCATTGAAATTAATGGTAAATAAAATAACTGTTTCATATCACTGTAATAAGAACCACTAATCCATTCTCCATATTTCAATGTTAATAGTTTTAATATCAATATAATGAAGACAACTCCGCACCAATATAATGCAATAGTTTTTTTGCTAATATTTCCAAGAGAAAATCTCGCAATATAAATTCCAACAATGAAGATGGGAGAATGTCTTAATGCTATTTCAATTTGAGAATATTTTAGGGGAAAATAATATTCAATTAAAATATTTACTGCAATGAGAGTAAATATTAAGACAAGAGTGTTTATTGAAGAAAATAATAATCTTTTCCTGTTCACACATTTATAAAAAATAGGAAAAAGCAAATAAAGAACTAAAGAAAAAGCCACATACCATGCTCCAATATAATTGCCATTAAACCAAAAGTCCAAACTTGTTACCTTAAGAAATAATCTCAATAACGAATATTTCTCGATAAAGAATTCATATATCAGATATGGTGAGACCATTACCATAAATGGAAATAAAACACGCTGAAATCTCTTAAGATAGAAAGGGATAATCTTACATCCTTTATTCATGGAATAAAACAGTCCGAAGCCTGATAATAAAAGAAAAGTTTCTACATGTAAGACTTTGGAAATAAAATCCAAGACTACATTGTGGGCATTTAACCGCCCCATTATATGGTCAATAATAATGCCACACATTGTTATTCCCATCAATTCTGTGCGGAATTTACTCCATCTAGAGAAATCGGTAAACATGAGTTTTATAACATTCATAAGCATCAATAATATGAATTTATTTAATTCGTTCTCTTCCCCAATATATTTCTTGTTTTAATATTCTTGCTGGATTTCCAGCTACTATGCTTCCATTCGGGACTTTTAATCCAGCAACAACACTTTGTGTCCCAATTATTGAATTATTGCCAATAACACTACCTTTTAAAATTGTCGCCCCATAGCCAATCCATACCTTATCCCCAATCTTCACATCCTTAGCATAATTAATTTTAACTCCATGAGCGTTATAGATAGTATGTGAGTCGCCGTTGCGTACAAATATATTTGATGAAAACATACAGTCCTTTCCAATTGTTACTTTTGTATCGTATTCTCTTAAAATGAAGGAACATCCTTGAAAATCGGAATCTCTACCAATTTCTAACATGTTATTTTCGTTTTCTATCAATATTATTGACTTATTATAAAATTTTACATTTTTACAAATAACAAGTGAGTTATTCTTACCTGATACTTTAATTTTTACATTTTTTAGAATAACGCCATCTTCTATCATAATCCTATTTCCTTTTCCGCTAAGTCTTATAGAACTATTTATTAGGAGTCCATGGCACGAAAATTTGTTTTCATAATTATAACTTGCATTGTAAAAAGGTTTCTGTATAACTTTAAAAAAGACTTTAAAAGAAAACTGTGACAGACGTGTCATTACATGCTGGATATAAAAAAAAATATTCATGTTATAAGTTCAAATTTTTTATGTTTATCTATTATTCTTTGAAACCATCCTATACGGCATGTAATTATTTAAAGCAACACATGCTATCACAAACATGACCATTAACCATGTTTGAAATGAATTGTTATTCATAAATGCTACTCCCCAGGTTGCTATCATTATAAGGATTCTATCACGTAAATTATAATTAATTACGGCATGATATGTTATCATAATTTCGCAAACTACTTTTATTGTTCCTACGATGAAACCCCAATATCCAAGATCAAGTAAAATACCATTCTCCAATAATAGGTCTGTTCCCGGGTAGCATATCTTTTGTCCTCCAAATAAGATTTCATAAAGAGACCATTGCCTGTTAAAAAAGGTATCAAAGGCTTCAAAACGAGTAATTGTTGAACTATCCGAAAAGTCAAAATCTGTTAATCTTCCCAGTAGTCCAGAATACGCAATCCATTCTATTAATGGTGGTAATGCGAAATATAAGATACCTACTATCACCAAGATATACCATATTTTAGCTTTATATAAGATTGTTCTATAAACTAAAATTATTCCCCATATAATTAAAGCGCCTCTTGAGTTAAATGCCCATAAGGAAGCAAGACCCATAAAAATCAGAAAATATTTGTATATTGGTTTTATAAAATTTGAACATAATAAAAACCCCAAGATTATAGAAATAGTATTTGCATTGTAAAGAGGATGAAACATTAAAGAAAAACTTCTAAATGTAGACTCATCTAACATGATTGCTGAAGTTGCCGCATTATTTTCCGCACTTTTGTAATTAATAAAATGTGTTAATGTGGCTTTTTCATATAACGCAATGCTACATTCCACAAAGAAAAATATAAAAAATAAAAATATGAGAGGTCTTGGAATTCTCGCTTGTTGTTGGGCAGCAGCTAAAAGCATAACAGGAATTATGCGGATTAAAATAGTGTTATTGAAAGAGTCTTCAGTAGAGACATGTGCCATCTTTTGAAAAAAGAAACCTATTACTATTGATAAAATATAAACCATTGAAGTAGTAGGTATTTTATATTTTTTCAAATAAAAATAAATTATAAACAAAGCAGAAAACCAAATCAGTTTTCCTGATAAAACTCCACCTACATATTCATAAATACCATAGATACTCGTACATGCAAGAATGAGCAGAAAGAATTGTAAGACAAAACTATCTTGTTTAGAGGACTTAAGCATGTTAATTTATTTAAACTTTATATTCCTTATTTTTTGAATTAGCATACTACGTTCATTCTTTTTCAGTCCACAAAATAGAACAAGTAAAGCAGTGATGATAAAAGAGCTAGAAGTCGTAATAAGCAAATTGGGTAGATTGTCGGTAAGATTATCAGCTATAGATTGTGAGATACCCCAACTTGTTAAGAATATCAAAATGCACCGTAGAACAACATCAAACAGATATGTGTGGATATTGTACGAAGGTATTATCCGATGAAGTAGGAAAAATCGGAAGAAAACGGCTATTGTATAAGTTAAAATTGTAGGATACATTACGGTATAGGGCTTACATCCAAGTTGTAGTAGAATGTAAGCGACAGGTAATTCAGAAAACATAATGATAGACACTCCAATCTGAAACCATTTTATATTTCCAGTTGCTTGAATAGCTGTAGTCACAGAGCCCGATAATGAATAAAGTAAGCACGCTAATATGGATAACACCATAAAAGCGGAAGTATATTCAGGAACAATTCCAAGCCATAACTTCAACAAATAATCTATATTTACAATCACAGGAATAGAAATTACACTTAACAGGAAAAAAGTGAATCTTGCACCCGCATAAACAAGTTTCTGGCTTTCATGTAAATTCCCTCTGGCGTATTGTTTGGTTATTTGTGGGTTTATAGCCATAGCAAAATTTGTGGAAAAAGTATTTATTAGTGAAGAAACATTTATTCCTATCCCTCGAGCCGCATTGACGGTGGGTCCAAAAAATAAGTTTAAAATAATATTTGATATTTGATCTTTTAATGAGACTCCCATGTTGCCTAATACACTCCATCCTGCAAATGAGAACATTTGTTTTGATAGTTCCATATCAAAAGTAAATTGATATTTACATTCTTCAAATTTTCGTTGGCAATACATTGAATATAAAAATCGGACGGTAATGGCAACGAAAGCTAATAAAATGGCATACAAAATAAGTTTATCTATGGAGGAAACGAGTAATGCATAGACAATTACAAGTTTCATTATGACTTCAAAAATACTGATATATGCGTACACGTTCATTTTTTCATGAGCAACAATACATGCATTGTATGGTACACTGATGACAGTAAATATAAAAGTTAAAATTGAACATTGATATACCCAATTAACAGCGTACATACGTTCTACTGGTAGGTTTAGTTGGGTGTTTACAAACCACAAACCTAAAGTCTCACCTAAAATTACAGAAATAAAAGCTATTGCAGCATGAATATTTATGGAAGTGCAGAATATCCTGCTCAAGCGCATTATATTTCCTCTGCCTAATTCAAATGATATGAATCTTTGGGTGGAAGCAACCATTGCGCTATTTAAAAAAGAGGCCATGGTTATTACGCCTCCTACTACATTGTAGATTCCATAATCAGATACTCCAAGCACGTTTAAGACAACACGCGAGGTGAATAACCCTATCGCCATTGTAATAAACATGCGGATGTAGAGTAGTAGTGTATTCTTGGCTATGCGCTTGTTATTAACAGAAGTATTTTGATTCATTGATTGTTTTAGTTAGCATTCTATTTTGAGAGTTTAGATGGAAAAACTGTTTTTTCTCTTATTTATGTTGTTGGTTCTTTTTTCCTTTTGCTTCATATCCATATCCATATCCATATCCATATCCGTATCCATATCCTTTCCCATAACCATATTTCTTACCATATCCATATCCGTAACTATTCTTACGCTTACTCATATCAATACCATTGATGACGGTAGCCAGTTTCGGGAACTTATGTTCGTTTTTCAATACATTGATGTATTCGTAACCGGCTTTGGGTGTGACATCGGCACGGCAGACATAGACGCACATATCGGCTACACGGCCAATGATGGCGGTATCGGTCACCATACCAATTGGAGCAGTATCCAAAATTACGTAATCGTAACGGGATTTCAGCTGGTCGATGGCGTGTACCAAGACATCGCGGGCTACCAGTTCGGTCGGGTTAGGAGGTACGGGTCCACCAGGCAGGATATCCAGATTCGGGCTGATGTCGGAACGCTGAATCATGTCGAACAGGTTCACATTGTCGGGGTCGCTCAGGTAGTTGGTGATACCTTCGGCGCGGCGGCTCAGGTTGAACACCTTGTTCAAACCGGGCTTGCGGATATCCATACCGACCACAATCACTTTCTTGCCCAGGAAGGCGAGGCTGACTGCCGTATTACCTGCCACAAAAGATTTTCCTTCCCCCGGCTGGGTAGAGGAGAAGAGAATGACCTTGTCGTCTTTACCCAGCATAAAGAGCAGATTGGTACGCAGGCCGCGGAAGGTCTCTTCCATAATGTCGTTCTTGTTTTCGTGAATCACAATGGCACCTTTTTCGGGAGTGGCGCATTTGGGCAATTCGGCCAGAATGCCTACGGTGGTGATGCGTTCCACATCCTCACGGTTCTCAATCTTGTATTTCAATAAGTCGCGGAGGTACACAAAACCTACCGGGATGGCAAGGCCGAACACAAGGGCAGCTAACGCAATCATTTGTTTTTGGGGTGAAACAGGAGATTTATCCGGCAAGGCTTCTTCAATGATACGGCCATTAGTCGCGGTAGCTGCCAAGGTGATGGCATTTTCTTCCCGTTTCTGCAGCAGCATGATATAAAGCTGGGCCTTGATTTCCTGCTGGCGGGCAATGCTCAGAAATTCCTTTTCCTGCTGGGGCGCACTGCTGATGCGGCCCTCATACTTCCGTGCTTGGCGTTCCAAATCGGCCTTCGTGATTTGAAGTCCTTTCAAGACGCTGGCTACGGTGGTCTGCACATTGTGGCGGGTAGCTTCAATGCCGGTGTTCATATTTACCACTGCCGGATTGGTTTCGGAAGAGGTGAGCAACAGGCGTTTGCGCTCAATCAGCATGGAGTTGTATTGGTCAATTAGTTTACTTAAATCCTGATCCTGTAAACCTACGTTGGCAGGAATCACTTCGTGGGCATTAGCCGGATTATTGATATATTCGCGCAGAAATTCTACCAGCCGGATTTGCGTCTGATTTTCAATCCGCATTTGTTCGTACTTCGAGTTTTCTTCCAAGGCCAGTTTGGCATCGCTGGTCAAATCGGTCAAGCCGGATTTTTGTTTAAAGTCGGCCAGCTGGGTTTCGGTAGTTCCCAATTCCTGATTGATAATCTGGATGCGGTCTTCAATAAATTCTGCCGACTTCATGGCAACCTCATTCTTTTCATCATTGGCGTCTTGGTTGTAGAAGGCCACCAGGCAGTTGATAAAATCGATGGCGCGTTGGCGACTCGTGTTTTTTACGGCTATCTGGGCAATGGTGGTTGTTTTTGAGGTAGATTCTACGTTTAGCATCTCTCCGTATGCCTTGGCTACGGCGGTAGGAGAGTTTATTGCTGTAATTAATTTAATTTCGCCATCGTTATCTTTTCGCCATTCAGTCAACAGAGAATCTTTTGTTGTTACACTAATTACACCGACTGGGGTTGGGAAGACGACCGGCAGTTTGTCGAAACTCTTCTCAATTTCCTCTTTTTCTTCATTGAGTATGTATTCTGCTTTGGCATTCAGTCGATTGTCGGGGGTATAGGTAAGATGTAGTTTAATTCCTCCTTCCAGTTTGTCAGCTTCTTCAGGTGACATATACACTTCTAATGGTGAAGTTTTGTAGAGAGGCGCATTATAGCCAAAAAAGCGTTTTTCACCGGTGGAAATATACAGCCCCAGATGGGTGACTACTTTCTTAATTAGGGTGCGTGATTTCATGATTTCCACTTCGTTGTCGAAGTTATTACTCATGGAAAAGCCGCCCATGCTCTGTAGGGCTTCCAAGGCATCACCTGCTGCTCCTATTGAGCGGTTGCGGGAATCTTCTTCCTTAATCAGCACGCTGGCGGTTACATTATACACCGGAGCCTGATAGCGCAGGTACACAAAGGCCAGCACCATGCAGGCTATCACACTGACTACGAACCAGGGCCAGTAGGCCAGGTATTTGAAAATAAGTTCGTAAAGGTTGAAAGGCTTTTCTTCCGGGTTCTCCGGAGTGAGATTATGGGAGGTTGTTTGTTCAGTCATAACAGAAATTTCTATAAGAAGTTTGAGAATGGGTTAGCGGAGAATATTAACAATCAAGCTGGCAATGGACACCAGAATGGAAGTGGCCGAAATCACCGTGGTGGTGGTGTTACCGATGTCGGAGTTCTTGGCCTTGGTCTTGTTCGGAGTGACATAGAGAATGTCGTTCTGCCGCAGGTAGAAGTAGGGCGACAGCACCAGGTCGCTCTTCGTCAGGTCGAGTTCCTTGATTTCGCGCTTGCCGTCGGCATCCTCGCGAATCAGCTTCACATTGGTACGCACGCCATACACGGTCATGTCGCCCGCCATGGCCAGGGCTTCCAGCACGTTCACCTTTTCGTTGCTCACGGTGAAGGTACCCGGATGGGACACTTCACCCAGCACGGAAATCTTGTAGTTGGCCATACGCACCGTCACGATGGGGGCCTCTTTCAAGTAAGAAGTCAGTCTCTCGCGAATCAGGTCTTCCGCCTGGTTCTTGGTGAGTCCGCCCACCTTCAGACGTCCCAGCACGGGGAAGTCGATTTCACCCTTGTTGTTCACCAGATACTGCTGGAGGGTAGGCTGGGTGGTGGTATTGATGTTGGTAAGCGCCGCGTTCAGCGGGGTCTGCACCGTCAGGTTGAACGGAGCGGATGCCTGCGGGTCGGTGGTGTTGATGGTAATGCTCAACAGGTCCTTGGGCATGATCTTGGCATCGTAGAGCGGAATCTCTTTTCCGTAGTTGTTTACCACTTCAGGGTCTTGCAGATAGGGCACTTTCTTGTAGGAAGTGCAACCGGCTGTCAGGGTCAAGGCCACTGCCAGGCAGGCAATTTTGTGTAATCTCATATTCGCTTGTGTAACTAATTTGTTTTTTAATGATGTATAGGTGCCTGTGGGGCGTGCTTCGCCGTTACCTGTCCCAGTTGGCTTGTTCCGGGAGGGTAATCCACAGTGTGAGTAATAACCCTGCAAAAATAGGGTATATTTCGGTGTTGTGCAACGTTTCTTGACACTTTTCTGCTTCTTTTTTGATGTCTGAACAAAAAATGACGGATTTTTGAAAAAAATGGCCAGGGAATGGCCTGAACCTCTTTGTGTTTGTGTCAAAACGCACTGGCGTTTGGGAGAAAGCGTACTTGCGTTTCGGGGAAAACGCACGGGCGTTTGAAGGGAAACGTACTGGCGTTTTCCGGGGGTCCGGAGGGCGGAAAAAAGTGGGAAAATCGGCCGAAAAACCGGACTGAAAATTTGTCTATCCGGCAGAAAATAAGTAAATTTATACTGTAAATCAAAAACGGATAATGACATGAACAGGATGCAACAGAACTTGAACAGGGAGGCCGGCGCGGACGAGGAGACGGGTTTCCGCCTCCGGGTGTACCGCAAAAACGAGCTGGCCCGGCTCTATTTTCCGCAGGCGGACAAAAAGGGGGCTTTACAGGGATTGTCGCGCTGGATAAAGCATTGCGCGGAACTGGAAAAGGCGCTCGAAGCGGCGGGCTACGACAAGAACCGGAAGTTTTATCTCAAGCCGGAAGTGGCGCTCATCGTAAAATTTTTAGGCGAGCCGTAAAAAAAGTCGCAAGGCGGCTTTTACGGCCTTTCTCTCAAAATTTCCAGGCTTTTTAAATGGAGGAGTTAATTATTATAATAATGGAGGGCGCGGGCCCCTGTGAGCGAACCCTGACCCAAAATTTGTTAATACGTAAGTTAATGCCTTGTGGGTTAGCGAATTGACTCGGGGTGACTTCTGTGCGGACCCTTGCAGGTTTTTTCGGAGGGGAAAACGGACGGCCGGAGGAGCTGCGGGCCTCTTGTCGCAAAGTAAAATTTTTCTTGAAAAAAACTCCAAAAATATTTTCGTATTAGAAAAAGTTTGTCAATCTTTGCAAGCGCAAACGGAAATCAACTGGTTTCCGCGTTGTATGAAAGTGTTTGCAAAAATGCTTTTTGAAGTTCGAAATAGAACTGATTATCTTTTTTGGCATATCGTTTTGTGACATATATCTGCAAAAAAGAAAAACACAGCACATTTCGATGGTAGGGAATATTTCGTCTTAAAAATAAATAAACAAAATGAAAATTAACAACTTTTTGTACTCGAGGTTTACGAAAATCGGAACCGAGGGTTATCTGGTGGTGCCGAGGGCTTTGCTGAATGAAGTGCTTAACATGGAACAGCCGTTCACACTGGCGCAGGCGTATCTGTATCTGTTCGTGCACAGTGCGTTCTGCGACCAGCCGAAGGAGGGGCTGAAAAGAGGGCAGCTGGTGTTTACCGCAGCCGAACTGGCGGAACGCTTCAAATGGTCGCAGTGGCTGGTGAGGCGCTTCCTCTACAACTTGCGCAGGATGGGAGTGGTGGAACTGGAAATGGTGCCGGGCGTGAAGTCGAAACTGACGATGTGTTTCTACGAGGCGCTGACGGGCGGAAAGGGGCAGCCGCTCACCACGGGCGAGCGGAAGGACTGCTATGCCTTCTGGAAAAAGTATTACGGACTGCTGGGACGGGAGGCCACGGACTATTATGCCACAACCCTGGAATGGGCGCGGATGACGGGGGCCGAACGGAGGATGGCCATGGAGAACATGGTGGGCTATTTCCGCTCGCTGAACGACGTGCAGTACGTGAAGTCGGCCCCGAATTATTTGAAGTACAAGGCGTTTCTGATGCCGGAAAATATTGACGATTATTTAAAAAAGAATGTGTGATGGAAAAGAAGGATTTCAAGAAAAAGGAAATGACAGGTCTGGAATTGAACCTGTTGCATGCGGAAGAGGTGGAAAATGCCGTGCTGGGCGCGGTCATGCTGGAGCCGGTGTCGCTTCACGAGGTGGAGGGATTTGTGCGCGAGGAGATGTTTTACCAGCAGAAGCACCGGTATATATGGAGGGCCATCGAGTCTCTGTCGGCCAAGGGGCTGGAGCCTGACATCATCATGGTGACGCAGGAGCTGGCGGCAATGGGCAAGCTGGAAGAGGCGGGCGGAGCCTACGAGGTGACGCTCAAGACGGCGAACCTGGCCAGCTCGGCGCACTTGTGGGAGCACGTGCGGGTGTTGTATGAGTTTTATTTGAGACGCTCCATCGCGGAATGCATGATGCGGCGGCTGGGCGAGGTGACCGACCGGACGCAGGATGTGTATGAGGTGCTCCTGGGGCTCATGGCCGACCTGGAGAAGCTGGAGGAGAATTCGCCGCTGGAGGAGCATCTGCTGGACATGAAGGGGGTGATGAAAAAGACGTGCGGGCGCATCAGGGAACGGGTGGGCCGGAGCGTGAACGGAGTGACGGGCATCCCGACGGGGGTTCCGGAACTGGACCGCATAACGGGCGGATGGCAGCCGGGCAACTTGATTTTCACGGCGGGAAGGCCGGGGATGGGAAAGACGCAGCTGGGGCTGAAGTTTGCCTTGCACGCGGCGGAAAAGGGGTATAAGGTGCTTTTCTACACGCTGGAGATGATGAGCGAGGAGGTGGGCGAACGGGTGCTGATGATGCGGGCGCCGGAGCTTTACCGGAAGGTGAAGGGCGGATATACGACGGAGCAGGAGGTGGACGACCTGTGCCGCGTGGGCGACGAGGTGGCGGAATGCCGGATGATGGTGGACGACACGCCGTATGTGAGCATCGACCGCTTGTGTGCCGGGGCTCAGACGGTGAAGTCGCGCTGGGGACTGGATCTGGTGGTGGTGGACTACCTGCAGCTGCTGGGCACTGTGGCCCGGACGGGACGTACCCGCGAGCAGGAGGTGGCGGAGTGTTCGCGCCGGCTGAAGGCGCTGGCCCGTTCGCTGGAGTGTCCGGTCATCGTGGCGAGCCAGTTGAACCGCCAGGTGGAGCAGACGTTCGACCACCGGCCGGAACTGAAGCATCTGCGCGAGAGCGGGGCCATTGAGCAGGATGCCGACCTGGTGATTATGCTGCACCGCAACGAGCGTGGGGGCGACCCGAAACGCTGCGGGCTGATTGTGGCGAAAAACCGTCACGGGGAGGCGAGCCAGCCGAACACGAGCGTGGAAGTGGACTTGTTCTGACGGGTTGCGGATTTTTTTTTCTTCGAATGTCTTCACAGGTCGTCGTATCTCTACTTGCCGGGAAAGGGAGGTCGTATCTTTGTCTCAGAAACGAAAAATAATGAATAATGAAGAATGAAAAATGAATAATGAGGAATGGGCGCGCGTTTCCTGGTTTTATTGATTCTTCAGTCTTTGTTCTTTGTTCTGGACTTTTCGCTTTTAATTTTTAACTATTAACTATTAACTCTTAATTGTTTGATTTATGAAAAAGACAGTGACTTATTCAGTAGTAGGACGTGTGAACCCGGCAGACCGTGAAAGTGGTGAAGTGAAATATTATGCACAGTCGCAGGCACGCGGCGAGATGGGCATCCGCGAGATTTCGGAACGTATCCAGCAGATGTGTACCGTGACCCGTGCCGACGTGATGGCGGTGCTCACGGCGATGGAGGAAATTGTGTCGGAAGGCTTGCAGGGCGGCGAAATCGTGCGCCTGGGCGGTCTGGGCTCGTTGCAGCTGAGCCTGAGCGGCGAGGGGGCCGACACGGAAGAGACTTTCTCCGACTCGCTGATTGAGAAGGTGCGTGTGCTGTTCCGTCCGGGCACGGTGATGCAGGAGGCCATCAACAACCTGGCGTTCGAGAAGGTGCCGGTGAAGTATGCCAAGAAAGATGAGGAAGAAGACGGCATGGGGGCTTAATCTTAGGAGGCAACGATGAGAGTGACAAGGGTGAAATGGATTGTAATCAGGGTGCTGAAGTGTCTGCTTTGCATCCTGGTCGGCAAAAAACTGGATTGTGATGAGAAAAATTGACATGATTGTCATCCACTGCACGGCTACGAGGGCGGATTCCCCGCTCTCGCCTGCCGAGCTGACGAGGATGCACCGGAAAAGGGGGTTCAAGTGTTGCGGGTATCATTATTATGTGCGCAGGGACGGTCAGATTTGTACCATGAGGCCGGTGGAGCGTGAGGGGGCGCACGCCAGGGGCTACAACGCGCGGAGCATCGGCATAGCCTACGAAGGGGGACTGGACGAGAAGGGCTGGCCGGCGGACACGCGGACGGAGCTGCAGAAGCGCTCGCTGCGGGTGCTGGTGAGGGTGCTGAAGGAGGATTTCCCCACGATTACAAGGGTGGTGGGGCATCGCGACCTGAGCCCGGACCTGGACGGCGACGGAGTGGTGGAACCGGAGGAATGGACCAAGGCTTGTCCTTGCTTTGATGTGGAACGGGAGCTGTGATGGCTCCCGTTTTTTTTGTTGCAAATTCAATTTTATGGTGTATCTTTGCAAAAATATTCACTTCTAGTTCTTTATGGAGAATCTGTATATCGTACTTCTTGCTTTTGTATCGGCGGTGGCCATGGGGCGGATGATTATCCCGAATATCTTGATTATCTCAATGCGGAAACGCTTGTTCGACGTGCCCGACGCGCGCAAGGTGCACAAAAGGCCGGTGCCGCGGCTGGGGGGAGTGACGTTCTTCCCGGTCATCCTGTTCGCGATGTGTGTGTTCACGGCGCTGCGGGTGGTGACGGGCAACGGTCCGGACGAGATGCACGTGGAGCGGGTGGCCTGCGAGTTCATGTTCCTGGTGGGCGGCCTCACGCTG
Organism: Bacteroides mediterraneensis; assembly: GCF_025993685.1. Classification (NCBI taxonomy): domain Bacteria; kingdom Pseudomonadati; phylum Bacteroidota; class Bacteroidia; order Bacteroidales; family Bacteroidaceae; genus Bacteroides; species Bacteroides mediterraneensis. Next base: position 1,432,770 of record NZ_DAJPEN010000001.1, read on the forward strand.
CTGTATATCGTGGGCATCGGCGACGACCTGGTGGGGGTGCGCTACCGGCGGAAGTTCGTGATTCAGATTCTGTCGGCGGCGATGATTCCGCTGTCGGGCTTGTACATCAACGACTTCTACGGGCTTTTCGGTCTGGGCATGATTCCGGCGGCGGTGGGCGTTCCGCTGACGATGCTGCTCACGGTGTTCATCACAAACGCGGTGAACCTGATTGACGGCATCGACGGACTGGCGTCGGGGCTGAGCATGGTAGCGCTGCTGGTGTTCGGGGTGCTCTTCGTGGAGCTGAACCAGTGGATATATGCCATGCTGGCTTTCGTGACGGTGGGGGTGATTATTCCTTTCTTCTCGTACAATGTGTTCGGACGGGCGGAGATGGGGCGCAAGATTTTCATGGGCGACACGGGGAGCCTGACGCTGGGCTTCATCCTGAGTTTCTTCGTGGTGCGCTATTGCATGTACGACCCGGTGATGCTGCCGGCGCTGAAGGACAACCCGCTGCTGGTGTCGTTCAGTGTGCTGCTGGTGCCGTGTCTGGACGTGGTGCGGGTGGTGCTGCGGCGTGCGCGCAACAGGCAGCCGCTGTTCCTGCCGGACAAGACGCACATCCATCATAAGTTTCTGGCGATGGGTTTCTCTCCCCGCGGGGCCATGGTGACCATCCAGCTGATGTCGGCATGCTTCTTCGTGTTTACGATGGTGGCCATCCGCTACCTGGACAACACGCTGGTGCTGCTGGCGGATATCGCGCTCTGGACGCTGCTGAATGTGTGGTTCAACCGGGTGATAAAAAAACGTGAGTAATTTTTTTAGACATAAGAACAAAAGAACATAAGTTTTTTTGTGCGCGTGCATCCCCCTCCCGTTATTCATTATTCATTTTTCATTATTCATTATTTTGTTCTTCTGTCTGAAAAGCGGGCATAAAAAAAGGGAATCTTCCCAGACTCCCAATCTTCATTAACCTTAAATCTAATACCATGAAAAACACAGTGCAAAGGTAAGGGTTTTATGTTATGAAACATATAAATTGCACAAGAATCTGCGTGGTATTAACACTATTTATACTTTCTCCCGCGCGAAGGCCGATTTAGCCCCTTTGAACCGCGTTTTTTTTGCAAATTAGAGAGGGGCTGAGGTTTGGTGGTTAGGGGGAAAACTGTATCTTTGTCGATAAAACTAAAAAATAGACGGAATGAAGAAACACTTCGCTAGACTGGCGCTGTGCTTCTTTCTGCTGGGGACGGCCCATGCCTATGCCCAGAGCGGAATGACGGACAGCCAAGTGATAGAATATGTACAGCAGGCGCTTCAGGCGGGAAAAGACCAGCAGACCATCGCCATGGAACTGTTGGCCAAGGGTGCCACGCAGGATCAGCTGCTGCGGTTGAAATCGCAGTACGAGGGTGCGGCGGGGGACTCGGCGTCGGGTGCCACGGAAGAAGCTGCTCCGGCCACGGATACAGGCAGCCGGACACGGAAGACGGCTCCGGCGGCGGCACAGGGAAAGACCGGCGAGGCGGGTGCCAGCCTGTGGACCGACGGCATGAAGCAGAGTATGGAACGGCGGAAATCGCTGAAGGCGGCTCCCACGGGCGAGGACGAGGTATTCGGACGGAACATCTTCAACCAGGAGAAGCTGACTTTCCAGCCGAACCTGAGCATGGCCACGCCGGAGAACTATTCGCTGGGACCGGGCGACGAACTGATTGTGGACGTGTGGGGGGCCAGCCAGAACACGATGCGGCTGGAAATCTCGCCCGACGGCTACGTGAACATCGCCAACGTGGGACCGGTGTACCTGGCGGGGATGACCATCCAGGAGGCGCGGCGGGTGCTGAAGCAGGAGCTGGGCCGGATTTATGCCGACGCGGGCAACCAGATTCAGGTGACGCTGGGCAACATCCGCACCATCCAGGTGAACGTGATGGGCGAGGTGGTGGCGCCGGGCACGTATGCGCTGTCGTCGCTCTCCACGGTGTTTTATGCCTTGTACGTGGCCGGAGGGGTGAGCGACATCGGCAGCCTGCGCAATGTGCAGGTGGCCCGCGGCGGACGGACGGTGGCACGGCTCGACGTGTACGACTATATTTTGAAGGGGCAGATTCGCGACGACATCCGCTTGCAGGACGGCGACGTGGTGATGGTGCCTACCTTCGAGGAACTGGTGAAAATCAAGGGTAAGGTGAAGCGGCCGATGTGGTACGAGATGAAGCACGGCGAGTCGGCGGCTACCTTGTTGAAATATGCCGGAGGATTTTCTTCGGATGCTTACCGGAAGAGTGTCAGCGTGTTACGGAAAAACGGAAAAAATTTTTCGGTAAAGACGGTAGACGATACGAATCTTTCGACGTTTATATTGTCAGACGGCGATGTGGTGACGGTGGATTCCATCCTGAACCGTTTCGACAACCGTCTGGAGGTGAAAGGGGCGGTGTATCACCCGGGGCTGTACGAGCTGAGCGGTTCGCTCAACACGGTGCGGCAGCTGGTGGAGAAGGCCGACGGACTGCTGGGCGAGGCTTTCACGGGGCGCGCGGTGCTGTATCGCGAGCGGGAAAACCTGACGCGGGAGGTGCTGCCGGTCGACATCGAGGGCATCCTGAACGGGACGTCGCCCGACATTGCCTTGCAGAAGAATGACATTTTGTATATTCCGAGCATCCACGACTTGCAGGATCTGGGACGGGTGAGCATCAGCGGCGAGGTGAACCGGCCGGGAAGTTACCCGTATGCGGACCATCTGACCCTGGAGGACCTGGTGATTACGGCGGGGGGACTGAAGGAGTCGGCTTCGCTGGTGCGGGTGGATGTGGCACGCCGTATCCGCGACCCGAAGAGCACGGAGGAACCGGAAAGGATAGGGCAGAATTTCTCGTTCGGCCTGAAGGACGGTTTCGTGGTGGACGGGCAGCCGGGCTTCGAGCTGCAGCCTTACGACCAGGTGTACGTGCGCCGCAGTCCGAGCTATGCGGAGCAGCTGAACGTGACGGTGGAGGGCGAGGTGCTCTACGGCGGCGACTATGCGCTGAACACGAAGAGTGAACGCCTGAGCAGTCTGGTGCAGCGGGCCGGAGGGGTGACACGCCATGCGTATGTGCGCGGGGCGAAGTTGCGCCGGGTGGCCAACGAGGAGGAGCTGCGACGCATGGAGGACGTGGTGCGGATGGTGCGCCGGGAAATCGGCGAGAACCTGGCCAACGCGCTGGGCCTGAAGGTGGACAGCACGTTCACGGTGGGCATCGACCTGGAGGAGGCACTGGCTCATCCGGGGGGCGACGCCGACGTGGTGCTGCGCGAGGGCGACGTGCTGATGGTGCCGGAATACAACAATACGGTGAAGGTGAACGGAGCGGTGATGATGCCCAACACGGTGTCGTATGCACAGGGCAAGGGCGTGAAGTATTACCTGAGCCAGGCCGGGGGCTATTCGGCCAACGCCAAGAAGAACCAGAAGTTCATCATTTACATGAACGGACAGGTGGCGGAGGTGAAAGGCAGCGGCAGAAAACAGATTGAGCCGGGATGTGAAATCGTGGTGCCGAACAAGACGAAGAAGTTCAACTTCGCTACCGTGGTTTCGAACGCGACTTCGTTTGCCTCACTGGCAACGATGCTGGCCTCACTGGCGACGATGATGAAATAACCTTTAATCGATGAGTATATGAATATGAAAATGAGACTGATTGTCATGAACTTCCTGCAGTTTGCCGTGTGGGGAGCGTATCTCACTTCAATGGGAACGTACCTCGCCGGGGTAGGACTGGGAGGACATATCGGCATCTTTTATGCGATGCAGGGCATTGTGTCCCTGTTCATGCCGGCGGTGCTGGGCATCATTGCCGACCGCTGGATTCCGGCGCAGCGCCTGCTGGGGCTGAGCCATCTGCTGGCGGCGCTGTTCATGGCGGGGGCCGGCTATTATGCCATGACCACGGGGTCGCAGGTGGAGTTTCCGGCGCTGTTCGCCTTTTATTCCATGAGTGTGGCGTTCTATATGCCTACGCTGGCCCTGTCGAACTCGGTGGCGTATACGGCGCTCGACAAGGCGGGACTGGACACCATCAAGGCGTTTCCGCCCATCCGTACGTTCGGCACCATCGGCTTTATCTGCTCGATGTGGCTGGTCGACCTGCTGGGCTTCCAGTCGAACTACATGCAGTTCTTCACGTGTGCGCTGTGGGGCGTGGTGCTGGCGGTGTATGCACAGACGCTGCCGGAGTGTCCGGTGAGCCGCCGCAAGGGGGAGAAGAAGTCGCTGGTGGAGGCGCTGGGACTGAAGGCGTTCCTGCTGTTCAAGGACCGCAAGATGGCCACGTTCTTCATCTTCTCGATGCTGCTGGGCGTGTCGCTGCAGATTACCAACGGGTTTGCCAATCCGTTCATCACGAGCTTCAGCGCCATTCCGGAATATGCCGACACGTTCGGCGTGCAGCATGCCAACCTGCTGATCTCGCTCTCGCAAATCAGTGAGACGTGCTGTATCCTGCTCATCCCGTTCTTCCTGGGACGGTTCGGCATCAAGCGGGTGATGCTCATCGCCATGGTGGCATGGGTGCTCCGTTTCGGACTCTTCGGACTGGGCGACCCGGGCAGCGGGGTGTGGATGTTCGTGCTGTCGATGCTGGTGTATGGCGTGGCGTTCGACTTCTTCAACGTGTCGGGCTCGCTCTACGTGGACAAGGAGACGGACCTTTCCATCCGTTCGAGCGCGCAGGGACTGTTCATCCTGATGACCAACGGCATCGGGGCGACGGTGGGCACGCTGAGCGCACAGGCGGTGGTGAACCGTTTCGTGGACTTCAACTCTACGGCGCCGCAGGTGGAAGGCTGGAGCTGTGCGTGGTTCGTGTTCGCGGGTTACGCACTGGTGGTGGCTGTGGCTTTTGCATTGATTTTCAAGTATAAGCATGAAATCGTTAAACGTTAACTTTAAGATGGTATGAAAGAGGAATTGATAGAAATGGAGCTCAAGGAGGTGAAGGCCATTGAGCCGGACAAGATTTTGGAGGACGGGTCTTTTGAAGACTTTGTGAGCCAGGAGGAAAAAATGGAACATCTGCTGTTCACTCTCGACAACCGTCCCGTGATGCTGGTGGAGAAAGGCGGCACACGGGAAATCCTGGCGATGGTGAGAACCGACACTGCCGTGCTGTTGCAGCTGGCCGGTGAGGACCCGGAACAGACGGAGGACTCGCTGGCCTACCGGATGATCCAGACCTTCCGCCAGCTGGGCCTGACGCAGGAAAAGGTGGTGGTGTGGGACGAAAAGGATTGTGTGCTGCAGACCAAGCTGTACATGCGGAAGGCAGACGGCACGCCGTTCGACATGGAACTGCAGCTGGAGGACGGCTTGCTGGTTTCGATGCTGGCCGGAATTCCGTTCTACGTGAACAGGAAGTTGCTGCAAGGGTTTGAATACAAGGGCATCTCCAGAAAGGATGTGGGAGCGGAACTGTTGCTGCTGGAGATGATGACCGACAGGATGCTCGAGAAGGAGATGGAAGAGGCCATCCGCACGGAGAACTATGAGTATGCCGGACTGGTGAAACGGGTGCAGGACGCCCGGAAGCAGGAGGCGGAAGGGAATTAACGGACTAAATTCAAGAACGATATGCACGTATTTTATACACCGGATATTGAACAGACGCAGGAGTTGCCGGAAGAGGAAGCCGGCCACTGCCTGCGGGTGTTGCGCCTCGGGGTGGGCGACGAAGTGACGCTGACCGACGGGAAGGGCTGCTTTTACCGGGCGGCGATTGCGGCGGCCACCCAGAAGCGGTGTGTGGTGAAGGTGCTGGAAAAGACGGGGCAGGAGCCTTTCTGGAAGGGGCATCTGCACCTGGCACTGGCGCCTACGAAGAACATGGACCGCATGGAATGGCTGGCGGAGAAGGCCACGGAAATCGGCTTCGACGAGCTGACTTTCCTGAACTGCCGCTTCTCGGAACGGAAGGTCATCAAGACCGACCGCGTGGAGAAAATCGTGGTCTCGGCGGTGAAACAGTCGCTCAAGGCACGCAAGCCGGTGGTGAACGGGATGACGGATTTCCGCCGTTTCATGGAGCGGGAATTTACGGGGCAGAAATTCATTGCCCATTGCTATGAAGGGGAAAAACCTTTGCTGCGCGACGTGCTGCGGTCCGACGAGGATGCCGTGGTGCTGATTGGTCCGGAGGGGGACTTCAGTCCGGAGGAAGTGGCACTGGCGGCGGAAAAGGGCTTTCAGGCGGTGAGCCTGGGCAAGTCGCGCCTGCGCACGGAAACGGCGGCGCTGGTGGCCGTGCACCTGATGAACCTGGCGCACAGCGAATGAAAAACAGGAACTATCTATTATTGTGTAACTTTAAAAATAAGTGAGTATGAAAAAGACGTGGAAATGGATGGGAGGTCTGGCACTGGGTATGACCTTGATGCTGGCTTCGTGTGGCGAAAAAAATCCGTACACCAATGCGCTGCCGAAGGATGCGGCCACGGTGGTTTCGCTGGATGTGAAGGAAATGGCGGAGAAGTGTGCGCTCGACAAGCAGACGCAGCAGTCGATGGCCGCGGTGATGAAATCGTCGTTCAAGGGAAAGGCGGATGCCTTGGTAGACAAGATTATGGAGAACCCGGAGGAAAGCGGACTGCGGCTGACCGACCGGGTGTATTTCTTTGCGATGCCTCAGTCGGAAATGGGCGGCCTGCTGGTGCGTATGGCCGACAAGGACAAGCTGGAGAAGCTGATGGGGCTGTTGCAGGAGCAGGGTCAGTGTGAGGCTCCGGCCGACGGCGACGGCTGCCGCTGGACGGTGGGAGGCGATGCGCTGATGGCATGGACGGAGCATGCGTTTCTGATGCTGGCGGCCAACGGGAATCCGAAGGACTTGCAGCACCAGGCTTCGATGTGGCTCCGGCAGAAGGACGGAGAGGGCTATTCGGGCACTCCCGACTTTGAGAAGCTGAAGGAGGCCGACGAGGACATCGCCGTGGTGGCTTCGTTGAACATCATGCCGAAGCAGTATCTGTCCATGGCGACCATGGGACTGCCGGCCGACCTGAAGCTGCAGGACCTGAAGACGTTCTCCACGCTGGATTTCCAGGACGGAAAGGCGGTGCTGGAGGTGGAAATGATGACCGAAAACAAGGTGTACAAGGACTTGCTGAAGAAGCAGGAGGAGGTGACGGGCCCGATCAAGGGGGCGTATCTGGAGACCTTCCCTGCCAATACGGTGGGCTGGCTGAGCGCGCATGTGGACGGGGCAAAGGCGTACGAGCTGCTGCGCGAGAACCCGACGGTGCGTCAGGAGCTGGACAACTCGATGATGCCGCTCGACTTTGAAGCGATTTTCAAGGCGGTGGACGGTGACGTGGCGCTGGCCATGCCGGAGATGTCGTTCTCACCGGGATTCATCCTGTATGCCGACGTGAAGAACAGTGAGTTCATGCGTACGTTTGAGGACCTGAAACCGATGCTGGCGATGACCAACGGACAGATGCGTCTGCTGGACAAGGGCAAGGATGCGTATCAGTTTGTGGCTGTGGACGGCTCGGCACTGGGCATGGGACGCGGACCGGCATCCATCTGGCTGGGCGTGAAGGACAAGCGTTTCTACCTGACCAACCGCGAGAGCCTGATCGGCAGCGAGGTGAAGGGACAGACGCTGGAGGATTGCAGCTGGGCCAAGGACGTGAAGGGTAAGCTGTTCTATATGAACGTGAACTTCCAGGCCATTGCGACCGCATTGCCGCAGCTTCCCTACGTGGGCATGCTGGACTACCTGACCATCGAGTCGGAAGGAACAACCAAGGTCCGTATGGTGCTGCAGATGAAGAACAAAAAAGACAATGTGCTGAAGCAGCTGGTGGAAATAATTAATAATTAATAATTAATAATGAATAATTAATAATGAATAGCGAATAGCGGATAGCGGGTGATTAATAGGAAATGTGGATTATTCCGTTTTTTCATTGTTCATTATTCATTATTCATTATTCATTGACTCCGTTTTTCATTGTTCATTATTAATTATTCATTGAAAGGAACTGTACGACATGGATTTAACTTGCGGCCACTTTGTGAATCCGTTTACCGACATCGGATTCAAGATTATCTTCGGGCAGCCAGCCAGCAAGGAGCTGCTTATCACGTTGTTGAACGAGCTGCTGGCTGGTGAGCACCGTATTGCGAACCTGATTTTTCTGGACAAGGAAAACCACTCGGACAGCATGGCGGATGCGGGGATTATCTACGACCTGTACTGCCTGACTGAGACGGGTGAATACATCATCGTGGAGATGCAGAACCGTTTCCACAGCAATTTCCTGGACCGGACGTTGTTTTACATGTGCCGGGCTATCGGGCGGCAGGTGGAGAACCTGCGCGAGAAGCGGAGAAAGGAACGTGAGCTGCAGACCGGAAAGGCGGAGACGGAAGAGGACGATTTCCTGTTGAGTGAGCCTCAGGAAAACTATGGGTCCAGGTACAAACTCTCGACCGTGTACGGTATCTTCCTGATGAACTTCCGCGAGCCGGGACTGGAAGAAAAGTTTCGTACGGACACAGTGATTGCCGACCGTGAAAGCGGGAAGGTGGTGAATCCGCATTTCCGGCAGATTTTCTTGCAGTTCCCGTATTTCCACAAGGAGCTCAAGGATTGTGAGACACTTTATGACAAACTGATTTATACATTGAAGAATATGCAACATTGGAACCGAATGCCAGACGCGTTGAAGGAGCAAGTGTTCCACCGTCTGGAGGAACTGGCTGCCGTGGCCAACCTCTCGCTGGAAGACCGCATCGCCTACGACAAGGCACTCGACCGCTACCGGGTGAGCCGGATTGTAGAGGAGGATGCCCGCGAGGCCGGATGGAAAAAGGGACTGGAGGAAGGCCGTGCCGAAGGCCATGCGAAGGGAATAGCGGAAGGCCGTGCGAAGGGAATAGCGGAAGGCCGTGCGAAAGGAATAGCGGAAGGCCATGCGAAGGGAATAGCGGAAGGCCGTGCGAAGGGAATAGCGGAAGGCCGTGCGAAAGGAATAGCGGAAGGACAACTCAAGGAAAAGACTGCTATTGCACGCAACTTGAAGTCACTGGGGTTGAGTACTGTCCAGATTGCGCAGGCTACCGGGCTGACGGAAGAGGCGGTGGAAGCGTTGATAATTAATAATGAATAATTAATAATGAATAGCGGATAGCGGGTGATTAATAGGAAATGTGGATTATTCCGTTTTTTCATTATTCATTGACTCCGTTTTTCATTGTTCATTATTAATTATTAATTATTCATTATTCATTGTAAGGAAATGGACACTATAGAATTACAGCAAACCCTGCCGGAGGTATTTGCCGGACGCGACGGAATCGTGTCGGACGTGTGGCACCGGCAGGTGGTTTTCCAAAAGGGAAAGATGTACTTGATTGAAGCGGCGTCGGGCACAGGTAAGTCGTCGCTTTGCAGTTTTATTTATGGGTATCGCACGGACTATCAGGGGATTATCACTTTTGATGGGGTGAACGTGCGGAAGCTCACGGTGAAGCAGTGGACCGATATCCGCAGGCGCTCGCTGAGCATGTTGTTTCAGGAGCTGCGGCTGTTCGGGGAGCTGACGGCGTGGGAGAATGTGCAGCTCAAGAACGGGCTGACGGGCTTCTGCCGCAAACAGCAGGTGAAGGACTGGTTCGAACAGCTGGGCATCGCCGACAAATGGGATGTGAAGGTGGGCAAGATGTCGTACGGACAGCAGCAGCGTGTGGCCTTCGTGAGGGGTCTGTGCCAGCCGGCCGATTTCTTCTTCCTCGACGAGCCGGTGAGTCACCTGGACGACGGCAACGGGCAAATCATGGCCCGTATACTGAAGGAAGAGGCGGCGCGCCAGGGGGCCGGCGTGATTGTGACATCCATCGGCAAGCACCTGCCGCTGGAGTATGACAGGGTGCTGAGTTTGTAAGGTTTTTAAACGCATAAAGAGATGATCTGGAAATTATTGAGACAGCACATCAGCGTGGCGCAGCTGGCGGGGTTCTTCCTGGCCAACCTGTGTGGCATGGTCATCGTGCTGCTGAGCATACAGTTTTACAAGGACGTGTTGCCGGTGTTCACACAGGGCGACAGTTTCATGAAGAAGGACTACGTGATTGTGAGCAAGAAGGTGAGCACGCTGGGCAGCCTGGTGAGCAAGGGCGGCACGTTCTCGAAAGGGGACATCGCCGACATGGAGGCACAGCCGTTTGCCAAGCGTACGGGAGCCTTTACACCGGCGCAGTTTAAGGTGTCGGCGGGCATGGGCATGGCGGGCATGCAGCTCTCCACGGCCATGTTTTTCGAGTCGGTGCCCGATGAGTTCGTGGACGTGCGGCTGGAGAGGTGGACGTATCGCGTGGGGCAGGACGAGATTCCGATTATCATCCCGCGCAACTACCTGAACCTGTACAACTTCGGTTTCGCGCAGAGCCGCAACCTGCCGCAGCTGTCGGAGGGGGTGATGGGCATGATGACGCTCGACATCCGCCTGAGCGGGCAGGGACGTACGGAACGCATGAAGGGGCGCATCGTGGGCTTCTCGAACCGGCTGAACACGATTCTGGTGCCGCAGGCGTTCATGGACTGGGCCAACACGGCCTTCGGCGACGGGAGGGACAACGCGCCTTCACGTCTGATTGTGGAGGTGGACAACCCGGCAGACGACCGCATCGCGAAGTATTTCAAGGACAAGGGGTATGACACGGAAGGCGACAAGCTGGATGCGGGCAAGACCACGTGGTTCCTGAAGATGGTGACGGGCATCGTACTGACGGTGGGCCTGATTATCAGTGTGCTGTCGTTCTACCTGCTGATGCTGAGCATCTATCTGTTGTTGCAGAAGAACACGAAGAAACTGGAGAACCTGCTGCTCATCGGGTTCAGTCCGGCGGCAGTGGCGCGTCCGTATCAGGTGCTCACGGTGGCACTGAACGCGGCAGTGGCGGTAATCGGTGTGCTGATAGTATGTGTGGCCCGCGGCGGGTATCTGGACATGCTGGGCCGGATGGTGCCCGACCTGGAAGAGGGCAGTCTGTGGCCGGCCTTGCTGACGGCGGGCGTGCTTTTCCTGGTGGTGTCGGTGCTGAACGTGCTGGCCGTGCGGCGGAAGGTGGATTCCATCCGGGTGAAGAAGTGATGATATTACTGGTTTGAGTGCTGAAGAATGCTTAATAGAATTTTCAAACTTTAAAAAGAATAAGTATATTTGTACCCAAAATTAGTTTATGCTGTATTGTATTACATATGATATAAAGGAACTTGCTAAAGAGGAAGCCTTATTGAAACAGTTGAAAGAACTAGGAGAAACGAACCAGTTTATTTCGAATTGTTGGTTCCTTTATTGTGATAAGGACAAAGATGAAATATATGAATTGTTGAAGGCGAAACTAGATGCGCCTGATTTATTATTTATTTCTAGAACTCGTCTTTCTCATATGGCAGGATGGCTTCCTAACACTTCTGTTGAGTGGTTAAAATCACATCCTAAATAAGATTGATTATGATTTCTTCGTTAACAATTGACAATTTCAAATGTTTTTCTTCTTCTACAGATTTCGATTTAAGTGCTTTGAATCTATTTACTGGGTATAATGGAAGAGGAAAATCTTCTGTTTTTCAGGTGCTTTTATTGTTGTCACAAAGTCTTCAAAAGAATGGAAATATAGAAAAACTGGAAGTTAATGGTGATTTTGTACGACTTGATTTGTTTGAAGATTTGGTAAATAGGAACCGTTTAGGTGATAATATTTATTTTAAATTAAAGACAACAGAAGCCGAATACTCTTTAGTAGAATTAGGATACAAAGAGATGTCAGATCGAGTTGGTAAGATTGTAGAACTAAAAATAAACGGTCAGAATTATTTTCAACAAGCCACATCCCTTTCAGATAATACGAATGTAAAACAGGAAAATCATTTATATATTTATCCAAAAGATTTCCAAAGTCTATTTATGGATTACAATTATATTTCTGCCGATCGATTGGGCCCGACTCGTTATGAAGAAAAAGAAGAAATAAATGCTTCTAACCCAGTTGGATGTAATGGTGAACATCGGCTGAATATGCTGATTAAAAAAAGTAATTTGCTGGATGAGGTGAGCCGATGGGTTAGTTATATAATGGATGGAGGAACCTTAGAAATAACAGGAGGAGAAAATAAGCAAAGTGCTGTATTGAATTTGTTATTTCAGATTGGAAAAGATAAAGGCCTTAAATCAATAAATTGCGGCTTTGGATACAGTTATATTTTGCCTATTGTAATTATGGCATTGACTATTGACCGGGGTTGTCTGTTTATCGAGAATCCTGAGGCTCATTTACACCCTAGGGCACAGTCGCGTTTAATGGAATTAATTTGTCAAATAACAAGAAATAAACATGTACAAATCTTTATTGAAACACATAGTGAACATATTATAAATAGTGTACGATTGTGTTCTTTAAAGAAAGATTCTCCTATAACTCATAAAGATGTGAGTCTTTATTTTTTTGATAAAGATTATACTGTATTTCCGTTAGTGATGGATGAACAAGGTCAAATCTCTGAGTGGCCAAGTGGCTTTTTTGATCAACAGGAAATTGATTTAAGTAATATTCTAAAACTGGGTTTATTCAAATGATTGCTCATCTTTATATATGCGATCAGTCGTTTGTGTATAACGGTCAAGATTCTGATTGTGAAGTAGAACGAAAATTGTTAGAATTTAAGCTGATGGTGAATAGAGCTAAATTGTATAGAGACAATGAGTTTTATTTTAACAATAATCAATTTACAAACACTGTTATACTTTCGAACAAGGTAACGATTGCTGATGTATTAAATACTGAAGAAAGGCGATTAGGGAGGGATAGTATGAATTTGTTTTTGTCCCTTTTTAAAATATGTAAAAAATGTACTTTGTCTAAAAATGAATTAGTAGAATATCTTGAATTAGAGGATGAGACCCAATGTAATGGGATATTGGTTTTAAATGAACAAGATGATTTGCCTAAAAGTCACCAAGTTATTTCTACGGTAGGGGGATGGCTCCTATTCCGTCGATATTATCTGGGTAAATATCCGGGAGATACAGCATATTTTTTAGAAGAAGCTCAAAAATATTTTACAGAACTGCGTATTCATGAGCATAATAAAGATAAATATTTAAAAGAAATCTTATCAACACATAGTCAGCGTATTGTGGCCTATTTAAGTGTATTAAATGATTTTTTTATTTCTGACTATAAGGAATTTAAAGGTGATTTAATTCAGTATCTTCCTGTGTTCTCAAAAAAATATAAGATTGATGGTGCTTCTTTTGAGGGCAAAAAAGAAAAAAAATTCAAGTGTATTTTTAAAGATAAAAATAATGGGCACATAGAAATGTATTGTGAGCCCCATCTTAAAATGTATACTGATAATTTTGGAAATGCAAATCAGCAAGGTCGCATTTATTTTAATGCCCCTCAGAAGGATGACAAAGTATTGTATGTAGGATTCATATGTAGGCATTTATAAATTAAGTATAACTGACACATGAAAAAACTAAAGAATGTATGGCTTTATCTAAGCTTTTTGTTGTTTGTGGCCGGAATGGCAAGTTGTAGCACCGAAGACCCTACGGGTGTGGAGGTATCGCGTGAGGATATCATCGGCACATGGAAGGTGACGGCGAATGACTGGAAGGACTCTACTGGCGACTCGGGACGGAATGACTATCTCCGTCAGGTACTTTTGTTGAAAGCAGATGGTACAGCTACCTTCTTGAATGAGTCATTCACTTGGACACTTACTCAGGGAAGCATCAATCTGTCAGACGTTCGGGGTAGAAGTATCCGAGTTGTTATTCTTTCGTACACGGGCGATGAGATAAAGGTCTCTTATCTGTTTTCCTTCCAAAAGGAAGACGTGGAGGAGGACGGTAGTTTTACTTTCCAACGGGTAGAAGCCGGACGAATAAGCTCTAGCGAGGAATAGAAAATATTTTTGGGGGAAGAGCGGGGAATTCTTCCTGTCCTTTTGTTCTTCTGTCCAAACCCCGCTCCATGTGACCGCACACACGCAGATTCCATGTGAATAAGTGTTTAATGTACAGTATCTGTGTGAACGAGTGTAAAACGCTCTGTCCGATATCCCTTGATTTATGTCTATTATTGGGGGAATCAGTATAAAATATGTTACATGGAGTTACACCTATGTGAGTTTATTCTGTAAATTTGCGTTACATAAATGGTCAAACTTTTGACAAACACCCGGGACGTTTGGAAGAAGAGAGACCAAGAAGATTCATTTTTAATTAAAATAATAGCTTATGTCAAAAATCGTTGGACACATTTCGCAGGTAATCGGTCCGGTGGTCGATGTGTACTTCAAGTTCGAAGAAGGACAAGACGTGGAACACGCCTTGCCGAAAATCCACGATGCCATGACGATCGCCCGTAGCGACGGTCGTACGCTGGTGATTGAAGTACAGCAGCACATCGGTGAAGACACGGTACGTTGCGTGGCCATGGACAGCACGGACGGATTGAAGCGCGGAATGGAAGTCGTTCCTACGGGTCATCCGATCACGATGCCTATCGGTAACCAGATCAAGGGCCGTGTGATGAACGTGGTGGGTGACACCATTGACGGAATGAAGAGTCTGGACAAGAAAGACGGATTCCCCATTCACCGTGAACCTCCGAAATTCGAAGACCTGGCTACCACCCAGGAAGTATTGTTTACCGGTATCAAGGTGATTGATTTGCTGGAACCTTATCTGAAAGGTGGTAAAATCGGTCTGTTTGGTGGGGCGGGCGTCGGAAAAACCGTGCTCATCAAAGAGTTAATCAACAACATTGCCAAGAAACACAATGGTTTCTCCGTGTTTGCAGGGGTGGGTGAGCGTACCCGTGAAGGTAACGACCTGCTGAGAGAAATGATTGAATCTGGCGTAATCCGCTACGGTGACGACTTCCTTAAGAGTATGGAAGAAGGCAACTGGGACCTTTCGAAGGTGGATTACAACGAAGTGGAAAAATCGCAGGTGGCCATGGTGTTCGGTCAGATGAACGAACCTCCCGGTGCCCGTCAGTCAGTGGCACTTTCCGGTCTGACGCTGGCAGAGTCTTTCCGTGACCGTCAGACAGGCGAAAACGGTCCGCGCGATATCCTGTTCTTTATCGACAACATCTTCCGTTTCACGCAGGCCGGTTCCGAGGTTTCCGCCTTGCTGGGACGTATGCCGTCTGCAGTAGGTTACCAGCCGACACTGGCTACGGAAATGGGTCAGATGCAGGAACGAATCACTTCTACGAAGAACGGGTCTATCACTTCCGTTCAGGCGGTGTATGTGCCTGCCGATGACTTGACCGACCCTGCTCCGGCCACAACCTTTACGCACCTTGACGCCACTACGGTGTTGAGCCGTAAGATTACCGAGCTGGGTATCTATCCGGCTGTGGACCCGCTGGACTCTACGTCGCGTATCCTCGACCCGCTGATTGTGGGCAAGGAACACTACGAGACCGCTCAGCGCGTGAAACAGATTCTGCAGCGTAACAAGGAACTTCAGGATATCATCTCCATCCTGGGTATGGATGAACTTTCGGACGAAGACCGCCTGACAGTGAACCGTGCCCGCCGTGTACAGCGATTCCTGTCGCAGCCGTTTGCCGTGGCTGAACAGTTTACCGGTGTGCCGGGCGTGATGGTTTCCATCGAAGACACCATCAAGGGCTTCAAGATGATTCTGGACGGCGAGGTGGACTATCTGCCGGAACAGGCCTTCCTGAACGTGGGTACCATTGAGGATGCCATCGAGAAGGGTAAGAAGTTGCTGGAAGCTGCAAAGAGTTAATAATTAAAAGTTAAAAGTTAAAGGCTAAAGGCCGAAAAGGCCGGCGGCTGATAACGAATAGTAGAATTATGAAAGAACTTCATCTGGTTATCGTTTCACCCGAACGCCTGGTTTACGAAGGAAAAGTAAGCCTGGTGACCTTTCCGGGAGGCGGTGGAAAGTTTCAGGTCATGGCCGACCATGCCCCGCTGATTTCCACGCTCGCGGCAGGGGAAGTGAAATACGTGGCCGGAAAGGAAACGCACTCGCTGCAAATCAAAGGCGGGTTCGTGGAAGTCAAAAACAATCAGATTTCAGTCTGTGCCGAACTCTGAGAAGAGTGGGGCGGGCGTTGAACCGAATATGTTTTTGGCGGCTTTCCGAATGAAAAACCGCACGATACTATGTTTTTGTTGACCGTAAAGAGAAAATTTGTGAAAGAACTGACCGTGATAGGAATCATACTGACAGTGCTTGTCGCTGCGGTGTACCATTTGTTCATTCCCGACAGGTATTTCCTGTGGTTTCCTGCCATTCCGGTGTTCTTTTATCTTTTCGGTCTGTTTTACATAGAAATGTTCGCGTTCAATTACCGCCAGGGCATGCAGAAGATTGCAATGACTTACCTGGTGTGCAAGGCGCTGAAATTCATCCTGAGCGCACTGGTGCTGATATTCTACGGATTTGTGATTGAACATGAAGTGGTGGCCTTCATGGTGACCTTCATCTTCTTTTACTTTGCGTTTCTGATATTCGAAACCCGTTTTTTCCTTCTTTTTGAAGCGAAACTGAAATTAAGACAAAAAACAAATGATGAAAAAAATACGGTACATAGTGATTACGCTGTTACTGCTGATGGTGGTTCCGGCCGCTACGGTGAAGGCGCAGGCCGCTGAGGGCGACGTGGACGTGAATGAACTGGTGTTCGGACACATCGGCGATGCCTACGAGTGGCACATCGCGACCTTCGGCGATACGGAGGTGCGCATCCCGCTGCCCGTCATCGTGAAAAGCAGTACAGGCTGGCACGTGTTCTCGTCTGCCCGGCTGGAGGAAGGCCCTTACGAGGGGCTCTACGTGGCCAAGGGCGGCAGCTACGACGGCAAAATCGTGGAACGGAACGCGGCCGGCGAGGAGGTGCGCCCGCTGGACATCTCCATTACGAAAAATGTGCTGGGCTTGTTTATCAACAGTGCGGTGCTGCTGGTGATTATGCTGAGCTGCGTGCGCTGGTACAAGAAACATCCGCTGGAAGACGGGGCGCCCAAAGGGGGTGTCGGCATGATTGAAGCCACGGTGATGTCGATTTACAACGACGTGATAAAGGGCTGTGTGGGCGAGAACTACCGCCGCTACGCACCTTATCTGCTCACCGCTTTCTTCTTCGTGCTGGCCAACAACCTGATGGGGCTGATTCCGATTTTCCCCGGTGGAGCCAACGTGACGGGTAACATCGCCATTACGATGGTGCTGGCCTTGTGTACGTTCGTGCTGACCAACGTGTACGGTACGAAGGCTTACTGGAAGGAAATCTTCTGGCCCGATGTGCCCACGTGGCTGAAGGCGCCGGTACCTATGATGCCGTTGATTGAATTCTTCGGTATCTTTACCAAGCCGTTCGCACTGATGATCCGTTTGTTTGCCAACATCATGGCGGGACATGCGGCAGTGCTGAGTCTGATTGCCATTATCTTCATCACGGTGAAATCGGGACCGGTAATCAACGGTTCGATGACGGTGGTGGCTGTGGCATTCGGCATCTTCATGGATGCGCTGGAACTTCTGGTGGCATTCATCCAGGCATACGTGTTCACAATGCTGTCGGCTGTGTTTATCGGCTTGTCGCAGGTGAAAGAGCATGCCAAGAAATAATCGATTCAAAGAAAATTAAAGTATAACCTTTTAAAACAAGAAAATTATGTTATTGTCAGTTTTATTGCAGGCAGCTGCAGGTGTAGG
Organism: Bacteroides mediterraneensis; assembly: GCF_025993685.1. Lineage (NCBI taxonomy): Bacteria > Pseudomonadati > Bacteroidota > Bacteroidia > Bacteroidales > Bacteroidaceae > Bacteroides > Bacteroides mediterraneensis. The sequence continues at coordinate 1,450,533 of NZ_DAJPEN010000001.1, forward strand.
TATTAGTAAATTGGGCGCCGCTATCGGTGCAGGTATTGCAGTTTTGGGTGCCGGTATCGGTATCGGTAAGATTGGTGGCTCGGCAATGGAGGCAATGGCCCGTCAGCCGGAAGCTTCAGGCGACTTGCGTATGAACATGATCATCGCTGCCGCCCTGGTAGAAGGTGTGGCCCTGATCGCTATCGTGGTTTGTTTGTTGACATTGTTCTTGTAATAAATAAAACAGTAAATTATGGGATTATTAACTCCGGACCCGGGGCTGCTGTTCTGGATGATTATCACCTTCGGAGTCGTGTTCTTCATTTTGGCGAAATACGGCTTTCCGGTAATCATCAAGACGGTGGAGGACCGGAAAGCATACATTGACAACTCGCTCAAGGCAGCTCGCGAAGCCAACGAACAGCTGGCGAACGTGAAGGTGGAAGGAGAGAAAATCCTGACACAGGCTCACGAGGAGCAGAGCCGCATATTGAGTGAGGCAGCGGCTACACGCGACCGTATCATCAAGGACGCTCAGGACAAGGCCTTCGCCGAAGGCAACCGCCTGATGGAGGAGATGAAGAAGCAGATTGAAACGGAAAAGGAAAGTGCCATCCGTGACATCCGCCGCCAGGTAGCTGTGCTGTCGGTGGGCATTGCGGAAAAAATCATGCGCAGCAAACTGGCCGACGAGAAGGAACAGGCCGCGCTGATTGACCGTCTGCTGGATGAAATGATTGAATCTTCTAAAAAATAAATGAGTTATGAATACAGGAGTCGTTTCGAGGCGTTTCGCGAAGGCGCTGCTGGCGTATGCGAAGGAAGAGGGACAGGAAGACAAGGTGTATGAGGAGGTGAGAACACTGGCCGCACACTTTGTGGAGGTGCCCGGCCTGCGCCACGCCATTGAGAATCCTGTGCTGGAGAAAAGCAAGAAAGTGGAGCTGCTCTGCGAGGCGTCGGGTGGAAAGACGGTGAGCAAGGTGCTGGCTCGCTTTTTCAATCTGGTGCTGGAGGAGAGACGGGAAAAGTTCTTGCAGTTCATGACGTGGTCGTACATCGACCTTTATCAGGAGGACAAAAACATTCTCATCGGTAAGCTGACGACCGCTGCAAGCTCGCCTAAACTGGTGGAACACTTGCAGAAACTGGCTGCGGAACGTACGCACGGAAAGGTGATTCTCGAAGAAAAGGTGGACAAGAACCTGATTGGAGGGTATGTCATCGAACTGGCGGGCTATCGGCTGGATGCCAGTGTGGCCAACCAGCTGAAGCGCGTGAAACAGCAGTTTATCGCGAAGAACAGAAGAATAGTGTAAACAATGAATAATGAAAAATGAATAATGAAAAACGGTTTCAATTGTTCGCTATTCATTTTTAATTGTTCATTATTAATTATTAATTAAAAAGAACTATGCCAGAAAATACAATAAAACCCAGCGAAGTTTCAGAGGTGTTGCTCCAACAGTTGAAGGGGATTGACAACTCGCTGAAATTCGACGAAGTAGGTACCGTACTTCAGGTGAGCGATGGTGTGGCACGTATTTACGGTCTGCGTAATGCGGAAGCCAACGAGTTGCTGCAGTTTGAAAACGGTATCATGGGAACGGTGATGAATCTGGAGGAGGACAACGTGGGAGCCGTGCTCCTGGGTCCGACCGACCAGATCAAGGAGGGGATGATTGTAAAGCGTACCAAGCATATCGCTTCCATCAACGTGGGCGAATCCATGCTGGGACGTGTCATCGACCCTCTGGGCGTGCCTTTGGACGGACGCGGTGAGATTGGCGGCGAGCTCTGCGAAATGCCGCTGGAGCGCAAGGCGCCGGGTGTTATCTTCCGTCAGCCGGTAACCGAACCGTTGCAGACGGGTCTGAAGGCCATCGACGCGATGATTCCTATCGGCCGCGGACAGCGTGAGCTGATTATCGGCGACCGTCAGACGGGTAAGACCGCCATCGCCATCGATACCATCATCAACCAACGTGCGAACTTTGAAGCCGGAAATCCGGTGTACTGTATCTATGTGGCCATCGGTCAGAAAGGTTCTACCGTGGCCAGCATCGTGAACGCCCTGCGTGAAAAGGGCGCCATGGACTATACCATCGTGGTGGCTGCCACGGCTTCCGACCCGGCTGCCATGCAGTATTTCGCTCCGTTTGCGGGTGCCGCCATCGGTGAGTACTTCCGTGATACCGGCCGTCATGCCCTCGTGGTCTACGATGACCTGTCGAAACAGGCCGTGGCTTACCGTGAGGTGTCTTTGATTCTGCGTCGTCCGTCCGGACGTGAGGCTTATCCGGGTGATATCTTCTATCTGCACTCTCGTCTGTTGGAACGTGCGGCCAAGATTATCAGCCAGCAGGAAGTGGCCGAGCAGATGAACGACCTGCCTGCCAGCCTGAAAGGCAAGGTGAAGGCCGGCGGTTCACTGACTGCCCTCCCGATTATCGAGACGCAGGCCGGCGACGTGTCTGCCTACATCCCGACCAACGTGATTTCCATTACCGACGGTCAGATCTTCCTGGAAACCGACCTGTTCAACCAGGGTTTCCGTCCGGCCATCAACGTGGGTATCTCCGTTTCGCGTGTGGGTGGTAGCGCACAAATCAAGAGTATGAAGAAAGTGGCCGGTACGCTGAAAATCGACCAGGCTCAGTATCGTGAACTGGAAGCCTTCTCCAAGTTCAGCAGCGACATGGACCCTGTAACGGCCATGGCCATCGACCGCGGACGTAAGAACAACCAGCTGCTGATTCAGCCGCAGTACTCACCGATGCCGGTGGGCGAACAGGTGGCTATCCTGTACTGTGGTACGCACAGCCTGATGCGCGACATCCCTATCGCCAAGGTACGTGCGTTCCAGGATGCCTTCCTCACCACCCTGCGTGCGAACCACCAGGCCGACGTGCTCGACGTGCTGGCAGCCGGAAAGATTAACGACGACGTCACAGCCATTATCGAAAAAGTAGCGGCAGAAACTGCCAGACAATTTAAAGCATAATCCTCATGGCATCACTGAAAGAAGTTAAAGGAAGAATCAACTCAATCAACGGCACGCTGAAGATTACTTCGGCGATGAAGATGGTGGCCTCGTCGAAACTGCACAAGGCGCAGGAGGCCATTGAAAACATGCTTCCTTACGAGCGCCGGCTGCACCGCATGCTCGAACATTTCCTGAGTGCGGGGCTGACCGTGGAGTCGCCTTTTGCAGTGAAGCGTGAAGTGAAGAAAGTGGCCGTTGTCGTATTTGCATCCAACAGCAGCTTGTGCGGCGGATTCAACGTGAACGTAATCCGTCACCTGCACGAGGTGGTGGAGGAATATGCCCGGAAGGTGGGCCGCGAGAACATCGTGATTTACCCGGTGGGCCGCAAGGTGGCCGACGCGGTGAAGAAGATGGATGGCGTGGTATCGGCCGGGGATTACCAGCACATGAGCGGGAAACCGAACTACAAGGAGGCTGCCGACCTGGCCGCCGACCTGATGCAGCGGTTTGCCGCCGGTGAAATCCAGCAGGTGGAGCTGCTGTACAACCACTTCAAGTCGACCTCTTCGCAGGTACTGACCCGCGAGACGTATCTCCCGCTGGAACTGAATGCGGCGAAGACGGACGACGCGGAAGAGGCTGCCGACGAAATGCAGGCCGACTACATCATCGAACCCTCGCCGGAACAGGTGATGCAGGAACTCCTGCCGAAGGTGCTCCGCCTGAAGATTTACACCGTGCTGCTCGACTCTACGGCTTCGGAACATGCTGCCCGTACGATGGCCATGCAGATTGCCACGGATAATGCAAATGACTTGATACAGGAACTGACCTTGATTTACAACAAGAGCCGCCAGCAGGCCATCACGAATGAACTGCTGGATATCGTGGGCGGGACAATGGCCTGACCCCCGGTGCGGCGCTCTTGCACTGCATAAAAAAACGTATCGCTGCCTTTCGGCAGGATACGTTTTTTTTTGAACGAATAAACTAAAAAATTAATTATCTTAAAAAGAAAACATGAAATCGCTTGGTGATTTATTTATATAACAATCTGGTTGTCACTTTGTTCATCTCTTGTCGTGTTTTTTTTCTTTTCATCTCTTTTTAATAATTATAGAAGCTCACCCAGCTGCCGTCGAGCTGACATTCCAGGCGTCCGTCGCCGAGGCGGATGTTATCCATATAGGAGAAATCGCCCCCGCCGTAGTTGAGCCGGATGCTGGTGTAGAACGCGTCGTACCAGTCCCACACGAAGGTGTAGCGGTATTCGTCCCACCGTCCGTAGGCATCCTGTATGCGGAGGTAGTCTTCGCCCGTGCCGTCGGGATAGAAGCGCAGCACTTGGAAGCGGTGGTATCCGTAGTCGTCGTACCAGTCGTCCTGCCAGTCGGAGCTGCAGAGGTAGGCCGTGCGTTCGCGGTATTCAAGAGAGTGGTTTCCCAGCTCCAGTTCCACGTCGCAAGACGGGAAGGCGAGTGTCAGCGTGAGCAGCATCGCTATATACATGAATTTTCGTGCCTTTGTTTTCATAACTCTTGGTGTTTTTGGTTTTCCTTATGTGACAAAGGTATCCGAAAAAAAGCATACAAACGAATGATTTTTCCTATTCGTGGAGGGGAATTTCCCTATGGCAGGTAGGGATTGGCGCAAAAAGCGGCCTTTGGGTAAGCATCCGGTAAAGTATAGATTTTATAAAACAGCAAACTCTTCTTATCAACAGTATAAGGTTGACAGGAAGAGTTTGCTGTTTATGGTATTTCATTACGCCTCAATGGATTTTCATCGGATTTCTTCAACTTCCAGAGAGGCTGTTTCAAGAGGAATCTTTTCAAGGTCAGATTTCGTCCGGCCAAGGACAGGGCTTGCCCGTCTTCTTGAATGACGGACGCTGGGCACCCGAGCTGCGGAGGAACTCCCCGAGGTTGGCCGAGAGGGCTTTCACTACCTCCGGATACTGCTGGGCCAGGTTGTGCTGTTCGCTGATGTCAGCCGGGATGTCATAGAGTTCCTTCTTTCCCGTTTCGTAGAAGTAAATCAGTTTCCATTTTCCCTGACGCACGGTGCAGGTGGCGCCGATGCCCGGGCCTTGTTCACCCCACAGGTTCGGACAGTTCCAGTAGAGGCTTCTGCCTTCCGAGGGGTCGCCGGTCTGCTTGAGCAGGGGCACGAAGCTCACGCCGTCCACGGTCTGCGGCACTTTCCAGTCGGTGATGCCGGCCATCTCGAGGATGGTGGGATAGTAGTCCTCGATGATGACGTATTTGTCGCAGCGGGTATCGGGTTTCGTCACGCCCGGCCAGCTCACAATCATCGGTTCGCGGATACCGCCCTCGTAGGCCGAGCCTTTTCCGCAGGTGAGGGGTGCATTCTGCGTGTAGAGCGGTTCGTCTCTCCATTCCTTGCCGGTGGCATATCCGCCGTTGTCGCCGCAGAACAGGATGATGGTGTTGTCCGCCTCGCCGTTCTTTTCCAGCCAGTCCATGATGTCGCCCAGGCTCTTGTCCATGCCTTCGATGAGGGACGCATAAGCCGCTTCCTTGTCCGACATGCCTTTCTTCTTGTACTTGTCGAAGAAGCGCACGTCCTTGTCAATCGGGATGTGGATGGCATAGTGCGACATGTAGAGGTAGAACGGCTGGTTGTAGGCCTTGGCCTTGTCGAGGGCCTTCAGGGCTTCCTGCGTCAGGGCCTCGGTAATGAACGTGCCCGTCTTCCAGTAGTGCTCCAGTCCCGGTACCGACATGAGCGAGGTGGGGTTTCCCTTGTCGTCGTGTCCGTAGCTCAGTTCGCTCAGGTACGTGGCCAGTCCCCCCGCCGCATGTCCGGCGATGTTCGTCTCGAAGCCGAAGTGGCAGGGATTCTCTCCCGGGGTGTCGATGGCCCCCCAGTGTGCCTTTCCGCAGTGGATGGTGTGGTAGCCGCTGTCTTTGAGGAACTGCACGAACGACTTGGCCACGAAGGTGTGGTTCGTGCCCTCCACCTGTGCGATGCCGTTGTAGTTCCAGTCGGGCAGTTGCAGCACGTCGCTCTTGGCGTCAGTGGTCTTGTCCTTCTGCAAGGTCCAGTTGGTCACCCGGTGACGGGCGGCGTTGGCTCCGGTCATCAGGCTGCAGCGTGTGGGCGAGCTGATGCTGGAGGCGTAGGCCTGGGTGAACATCATTCCCTGGCGGGCCAGACGTTCCATGTTGGGAGTTTCGTAACGCTCGTTGTACATGGTCTTCTGTGTCCAGAAAGGCAGGGAAGTGTCCTGCCATCCCATGTCGTCCACCAGGAAGAAGATGATATTCGGGCGCGGGTCGGGACGGTCGTTGGCGACGCCATTCAGCGGGGAGAGAATGGGAGCCAGTCCCAGGAGTGCGAGTAGATTTCTGTTCATGATATAGGCTTTTAGATTAGTCAGTTACGTGATACACACTAAAATTACGGATGAGAGGTTCCGCGGTACATTCTTCTACTACCAGCCGGAAGGACTGGGCTTCGACGGCAGGGAAGGATTCGATGCGCTTGTGTCCCACGGAAGAGCCTTTGGCCACGGTGGTCCACTTGCCGTTCACCTTCGCTTCCACCCGGTAGGCCCGGATGCGTTCGCCGCCGTTCAGGTCTTCCTGAATCAGGTAGTAGTTCACGGGCTGAGCCTTGTCGAGCGAGAGCGACAACCGCTTCTTTCCGGTGGCCGAAGTCGCTGCCAGCGGCTGGCCGAAGCGTCGGTTGATTTCCGCGCCCCATTCTTTCAGACGGCGTACGTCGCCCTCCGGAATCAGACCGTCGGGGTTGGGAGTGAGTCCCACCATCAGCGTGGCGTTGCGGCCCACCGATTTCTCGTACATCTCCATCAGGTTTTCCAGCGGATAGACTGCCTTGTCGTCATCGCCCGGTTCCCAGAACCATTCGTGGCGCCCGTTGTAGCCGCGCAGCGGTGTGTCGGCCATGGCAGGCACCCAGTACTTGCCGTCGGGGTCGCCGTGGGCCAGCAGCTTGTTGTGGTCGGTCACGCCGTCGGTGGCGTTGCTGTGGCTGTACGGGTAGGGGAAGCTCGACCAGCAGGGATAGCCTACGGTACCGCTTTCCGAACCTCCCCAGCGCAGGTCGGCCCGGTTCACGTTATGATAGAACAGGCAGTCGGGCTGGTATTCGTTCACGATGGGTTCCACGTCGGGACCCAAGCCTTTCGGGTCGTCGGCACCCCCGTCGAACCAAATCATGAAGAGGTCGCCGTAGCGGGTGCAGAGTTCCTTCACCATCTTTTCGCACAGTCGCTTGTACCATGCCTGGCGGTTGCGGGCAAATTCGCCTTCGCCCTCCGCCTTGAAGTTGTGGATGCCCAGCAGGGAGTTCCAGCGGATGCCGATGTAGATGCCCGGCTGCAGGCCGTACTTGCGGCAGGAGTTCACGAAGTCGCGCACGATGTCGCCTTTTCCGTCGCGCCATTTCACGGCCTTCAGGCAGTAGGGGTTCACATCGCTCTGCCACAGTCCGAAACCCGTCTCGTGGGTGGCGGTCAGGATGGCAAACTTGGCGCCGGCCGCCTTGGCCGACAGAATCCACTGGTCGGTGTCGAGGTGGTCGGGATGGAAGATGTTGTAGTCTTCAATCGGGTTGATACGGTTGTTGCCTTGTCCGTACACCTGTCCGTCGAACACGTGCAGGTCGTAGTGGAATACCACGCCCAGTTCGGCCTCGTGCCATTTCATCTGGCGGGGAGCCGGTTTCGGTCCTTCGGGTTCGGTGGTCCGGGCGTGAACGGCTGCACCGCAGGTAGCGAGCAGCATCAGTAGGGTAAAGAGTGTTTTTTTCATATTCAATGTGTCAAGTATTTTACAAACGGGTCATGGGTCTTTCCGAGCCATTGGATGAGGGTCTGGTGCAACGCATCGCAGCAGGCCGGCTGGCTTTCCGCCACGTTGTGCAGCTGGCCGGGGTCGGTGGTCCGGTCGTACAGCCAGGTCTGTGTCACTTTCCCTTTCTGCACATCCACCACATAGGTGTAGCGGGCGGTACGGATGCCGCGTCGTCCGGACGTGGGGTCGGAAGGTTCGCAGTAGTAATAAGGCTGGAAAGCGTCTTCGGGTGTCTGAATCTGTTCCTGCAGGAAATACCGGCTCCAGTCGTGCGTCTGCACGGTGGACGGAATCTCCGCCTGCCTTCCCATCAGCGAGAGCAGGGTAGGATACAAGTCGGCAAAGGCCACGGGCAGGTCGCTCCGTTGCGGATGGAGTCTGCCTTTCCAGCAGCATATCATCGGGATGCGCATGGCTTCCTCGTAGAACACGTTCTTGCCTTCCACTCCGTGTCCGCCCATGCAGACGCCGTGGTCGGACGTGAAGACGAGGAGGGTATTCTCAAACAGTCCGCAGTCTTTCAGGGCCTGTACGATGCGTCCCACCTGTTCGTCCACTCCGGTGATGCAGGCGTAGTAGTTGCGGATATTCGCCCGGAAATAATCGCCTTCGGGAGTCCCTTTCTCTGGAATAAACGGTTTCTGCCGGGCCAGTGCTTCCACGTCGAGCGAGTCGTACAGCCGTTTGTAGGCGTCGGGCACCAGCTCGTATCCCGTGTGCGGGGGATTCATGGAAACCACCAGGGCAAAGGGGCGGTCGGACTGCACGCTTTCCGTGCGGATGAACTCGATGGCGCGGTCGGCTTCGTAGGCCGGTCCCCACTGGTTCACGTAGTGGAACTCGTCTCTTCCCGCCAAGGTATCCCAGTACATCGGATGCAGGTGGTTGTCGTAGGTGCCGTAGGCCATCCACCGGTCGAAACCGTGGCGGCGTTCGGGCGGGCACCATTCGTTCCAGGCCACTGCCCCCCGGTTGTTATAGGTATCCACGTAAGGAGGATGCGGCGCGTCGAGGTGCCATTTGCCGATGTAGGCCGTGGCATATCCCGCCTGCTTCAGCACGTCGCTCCAGCAGACCGCTTCGGTGGAAAGTTCCACCCCGTAGGGCGTGTTCAGCGAGTTGCAGTTGCCCGTCACCCCGTTGGCCATGGGATACATGCCCGTCATGAGCATGGCCCGGGCGGGCGAGGATACCGGATAGCTGCTCACGGCCTCCGTGAAGAGGATGCCTTCGCTCGCCAGCTGGTCCAGATGAGGGGTCTGCACCGGCTCCTGTTGCAGGCAGCCCAGCGCATCACCCCGGAACTGGTCGGCCATGATGAAGACCAGATTGGGCCGCGAGGGGTTTCCCTGCGCGAACGCAGCCAGCGGAAGTGCGGCCAGTGCGGTGGAAGTGTAGAGTAGGTGTGTCAGTTTCATAATCGGTAAGAATGTCCCCGGAGGGTGGCAAATGAATGTCGTTCAAATGAAAAGGTGTGCCAAAGATAGGAAAAACACCTCATCCTTGGCACACCAATTTCTATAATAGATTTAAAAGAATTCTATCATTACTGGTTGGCATAGCTACCTGCTTTTACAGGCCATCCCGGATTCTGGTAAACTACGGAAGTAGAAACGTCGCCACCTTCTTCTGGAGTAGACATACGGAATACGTCGTATGACAGCGGAGAGAGGTAGTTGGCTTCTTCAAAGCAGTAGCCGTTGTACTTCTTGACCAATTCGTTCATCGCTTGCGGGCGCAGGTATTTGCTGACAGAAGCGGTGTTGGGAGCCGTATAGTTCAGTTTGCAGGCGGTGCAGGCGGCTTCGAAGCTGGTGTGGAATTCATCCCAGTAGTTCATGCCTTCTATCCAGTAGTTCTGCATCATGTCGAGTGAACGCCAGCGGTACAGGTCGTCCTTACGCATACCTTCCGCAATGAACTCGCTGCGGCGTTCGCGGCGGATGTTGTAGAGGGTCTTGTCCACCAGTTCTTTTCCGGAATAGCGTGCCAGGTCGATTTCCTTGCTCAAGTCGGTAGCCTCGATGGTCTTCTTGAAATCGGCATCTACCCCAGCGCGGTTACGCAGTTCCGTCCAGTATTTTTTGAGGGTAGCATCTTCCAGTGTGTTGTAGCGCAGGTAGTAAGCCTCGATGTAGTTCAGGTAAGCTTCTGCCGCACGGAAGATAGGCAATGCCAGCGGATAGGCACTGTTGTAAGTCACTTCGTTGTCGGCCCATCCTTTGCGAGGAATGTAGCCGGTGCTGGTCACGCGGATACCACTGGCTGCAATCAGTCCGGGATACTGGTACATGATGTCTTTTCCATTGAGGGTCATGATTTTGTCGCCGGGTTTTGCCACGGAAGTCACCAGACGCAAGTCGCGGTCTTTCATTGTGCTTTCCAGGCTCTTGTCGCCCTGATACGTGCTTTGGCTAGCATAAATTGGCAGGCCGTTGGTCATCAGATAGCTGTCCACCAGTGAGCGGGTGAAACCGGTGTTGTCGCCGTGTGAGAAAATATAAGTCTTGTCGCCCACTTCGATGGCACCATAGCCGTGGGTAGCTCCCATCACCTGGTTCTGCACCTTGGCATCTTCGCTGTACATACGCCACAACAACACTTCGCCACGCTGTCCGGACAGGTCGGTCTGGTTGTACAGGCTGGCATAGTTGGCTGTCAATGAGGAACCGTCGCCTACTTCCTTAGCCGACTTGATGGCTTCGTCCAGGAAGAATTCAATTTCCTTGTTCAAATCGGTATGGAAAGAAGCGGCATCACCCGGCCATCCCGGTCCGCCCGGAACGCGTGCCGTACCTGCATGGTATTTTTCCCAGGTAGCTTCGTACAAAGCCACGCGTGACTTGAACAGCAAGGCACATTCGCGGTTCAGACGGTGAGTGGTGAAGCTGTTTGACTTGGGATACATCAGTTTGATGGCCTGATCCAGGTCGCTCAGAATAAAGCGGGCTACTTCGTTGCGCGGCTTGCGTTTGTTGGCTTCCACATTGGCTGCATAGTCACCGTCGGTCAGCACTTCGGTCAGGATAGGGAAGTCTCCGTATGCTTTCAGGAGGCTGAAGTAGGTGTAAGCCCGGAAGAAGTACATTTCGCCGATGTAATGGTTCACGTTGGCGCCGGGGCTCAGCGTACCGTTTTTCAGGTTTTCTTCCGTACGTGCCAGAAAGAGGTTGCAGTTACGGATGGTGCTGAAGCTGCCGTAGCTGCCGGTTGCCGGCACCTGGACACGCTGAGGAAGGAAGTTGTCCACCTGGTCGATTGTCGTCATGTTGTCGCTGTTGTTGTCCGTGGTGAAGTATCCAAAGGTTCCTGTACCCGTTCCGTGGTCGGGCAGCAGACCGTACATGTTGTTGCAATAAGGTTCCAGCTGGTTTTCGGCAGTGAAGAAGTTGCCGTCTACGTTGTCGGAGATAGGCTCTTTGTCCAGAAAGTCGGCGCAAGAGGTTCCCATCAGCAAGGTAGCTGAAAATAAGAATATATATTTCAGTTTCATAATTATCGATTGTTTTTGTTAGTTTACAAAGTTACGTTTACGCCACAAGAGAGGGTACGGCTCAACGGATAAGTCATACCGTTCTGATACAATGCTTCCGGATCGAAGTTCTTGTTGATGGAAGTACCTGTCCACAAGTTGTCGCCTGAGAAGAATACTCTGACGCGTTCCAGTCCGATTTTGTGAACCCATGCTTTCGGCAGGGTATAACCGATTTGCAGGTTCTTCAGACGGATGTAAGAAGCGTTCTGTACGAACTGCGACTGGCTCTGGCGGTTCTGGTTGGAGTTCCAGAGAGGACGCGGATAGTAAGCGTTGGTGTTTGCTCCCAACGGGTCGCCTTCCGGACGGAAGAAGTCCCAGTGTTCCTTGTAACCGGTAGAAGACCATGCGTTGCCGTCTACACCCCAGAAAATCATACCACTCAACAGGTAGTCACGTTTGGCCACGCCCTGGAAGAAGATGCTCAGGTCGATTCCTTTCCATTCAGCGCCGATGTTCAAACCGAAGCGGAAACGCGGAGTCGAGTTACCGATAATCTTACGGTCGCCCGGGTTGTCTACTGTATTCTCGCCGTTGGTGATTTTTCCGTCACCGTCCAGGTCGGCATACATCATGTCACCGGCTTTCCATCCTGAAGCAGCCAGGCTGACACCCGGAATGGTGTTCTGGTCTACCTTTTCCAAGTGTGCGGCCATTTCTTCGTCTGTCTTGGCCATGCCTACTGATTCATATCCCCAGATTTCGCCCAGATACTGTCCGGTGTAATAAGTGGAGAGTGACTTGCTGGCGTTGGGGTATTCCGTAATCTTGGTACGTGAGTCAGAAAGGTTGAAGGCAACATTGTAGTTGAATTCACCGATGCGGTCCTGCCAGTTCAGCTGGAGTTCCCAACCTTTGGTACGCAAAGAAGTGTTGTTGCGTTGCGGAGCCGAAGCACCCACGATAGGAGAGATTTCCTGTGCCGGTCCTACCATGTCTTTGGTATCACGGATAAAGTAGTTGAAGTAACCGCTCAAACGGTTGTTGAAAGCGCCGAAGTCCACACCGTAGTTGTAGCTGTACACCCGTTCCCAAGTCAGCAGGGAGCTTACCAGTCCCGGAGCGCTTGCAATGTTCGACTTGTTGGCTGCATCCAGCAACCAGCGTCCACCTGCATCCGGGCTGCCCACTGTGACTGCCTGAATGGCATAAGTAGGATAGTAGGAGTTGGTGTTCTGGTTACCAAGGCTACCGTAAGAGAAGCGGGGTTTCAAGGTGTTGAACCATTTGCTCAGCGGTTCCCAGAAGGATTCGCGGGCAATGTTCCAACCTACGGAAACAGAAGGGAAGGTAGCCCAGCGGCTGTCTGCGCGGAAACGGGAAGAACCGTCGCGGCGGATGTTGAATTCAAACAGGTAACGTCCGTCGAAATCGTAGTTCAAACGGCCGAAATAACCTAATGATGACCATTCACCGCGGTATGCGCCGTTGCTCTGTGTACCGGTAGAAGTGTTGACATCCGGATTGTTGTCGTTCATCACATCGGAACGTTTGGCCCATACATTGTTGTAGCGGTAGCTTTCGCTGTTCATACCGAGCATCACTTTCAGGTTATGTTTTTCCAGGAAATTGAGGCTGTAGTCGGCATAGAGTGAAGTGGTAATCATGGTTTCACGCTGCTGTTCGCTGTAAGCCCAAGTCTTGCCGGCTGCCAGGTCGGCGTCACCACCCAGCCATTGTTCGGGAATCGGATTGTTATCTTTATCATAGAGATACACTCTGGCCACATTGTAAAGGTGTTCGTAGCTGCCTGTGCGCAGAGCCAGGTCACCGTGAATGGTCAGTCCCTTCATCGGAGTCAGAATCAGGCTACCTTGTGTGAAGTAAGTGTCGTCCTGTGTGTTGGAGCGTCCGCCCGAGGTCAGCTGCATCAGTTTCGGGTTACGGGTGTAATGACCATTGTTGTCGTAAAGCGGCATGTTGGGGTGCAGCTTGGTAGTCTCGGAGAAGAAACGGTCGCCATACAGTTTCAGGAAGGTCGGCATGCCGATGTCTTCGCGGATGAAACGGCTGTTGAATTCCAGGCGCATCCATTTGGTGATTTCCGCACTGATGCGGGCACTGGCATTGTAACGCTTCTTGTTGTCGTTGGCATAGTTCATCTGTCCGTCCTGGCTCAGGAAGGCACCTGACACGTAATACTGGATTCTTTCATTACCTCCCGACAGGCTTACGTTGTGCTCTTGTCCGAAAGCGGTCTTGTCGATGAAGTTGCGAGGCCAGTTCTGGTTGTCGTTGGAGTTCTGGTTGAACGCAAAGCAGTTGCCGTTCTGTGAAAGAGACGGGTCGGCAGTGGTGGTGATTTCACCGCGCATGTACTGCTGGATACGTTCCATGGTGATGTCCGAGAAGAAGTGTGCTTCACCGGAACCCGTGTTGTCGATGGCACGGTTGAAGTACTGTGCAAAAGTATAGGCATCCAGCATATCGGGGATGTTGGTCGGACGAGACCAGCGCAGGTTGTTGGAGTACGAAATGCTGGTCTTGCCCTGTTTTCCTTTCTTGGTAGTAACCAGGATGACACCGAACGGAGCACGCGAACCGTAGATGGCAGCGGAAGCCGCATCCATCAGGACCGAGATGTTGTCGATATCCTGCGGGTTCAACTGGTTCAGGTCGCCTGCCACGCCGTCAATCAGCACGAGGGGAGAAGCGCTGGAACCGGTACCCAGGTTACCTGTACCACGGATGTTGAAAGAAGGATTGGCATCCAGCTTACCGCCGGCATCCGGGATGCTGACGTTCAAGCCCGGAACTACACCTTGCAGGGCCTGGCCTACGGAGGTTACCGGGCGGGATTCCAGTTTCTTGTTGTCTACTGAAGCTACGGCACCGGTCAGGTTCACTTTTTTCTGTGTACCGAAACCTACCACTACCACTTCGTCGAGTGTCTGGGTGTCTTCCGACAGAGCTACCTGATAAGAGGTCTTGCCTTTCTGTACCGGAATTTCCAATGTCTGATAACCGATGTACGATACGACCAGCGTACTTCCGGCAGCCACGTTGCTGAGCTGGAAGTTTCCGTCCAGGTCGGTGATACAGCCGTTGCTCGTACCTTTAATTACTACTGACGCCCCGATGATGGGATCATTCAGCTTCTTGTCTGTAACAATTCCGGAGATGCTCATCTGTTGCGCGTGTAGCGGTAGCAGACCTGCCAGCACTGCGATGAGCAGAGTGATGAATTGTGTCTTCATAAGGTTCCTTTTTTAAGATTAAGTTATTAATTAGATGGTTAAACAAGTTGGATGATTTTCATCTTTTGCAAAGCTATGAATTTATGGATTCGGTCAAGGTGGGTAAACGTCGCATTAATGGGGGGTATTCTTCTTATCACCGCTTTTTTAGGGGTGAAATTTGTTTTTTTCACCTCCAGAAGGCGTTTTGTGGAGGATTTTTGTTTTCTTTGCATTTGTTTACTAGACTAAATCTAAAGAATGAAAAATTACACGCTCATACTTCTCTTTCTTTTGGGGTTGGCGTTCCCGTCAAAGGCACAACGGTTGCTGGAAAAAGATTTCCAGGTGCTGAACATGAACGACGGAATTGCCGACAATGACATCCATTCCATTGAAAAAGATACCGAAGGTTTTATCTGGTTCGGTACCAGCAGCGGGTTGAGCCGCTACGACGGGCAGGCATTCAAGACTTTTCGCATCACGGGAGCTCCTCATCGCACGGTAGGGAAAGTGGTCTCACTGAATAAAGATTATTTGCTGGTCCGTTCGGAGCGGACGCTGTTTCTGTTCGACAAGCAGCGGGAAAAGTTTCTCTCCCTGTGGGATGCGGAACGGAACCGGATTGTGGACTTTAGCCGTTTCGTGGCGACCGGCGACGGGCATTGCTGGGGAGTGGCCGGAAACACGCTTTCGGAAATGGATTTGTCTACGGCCTCCTTTCGCGCAGATACGGCTTTTGTCCGTCTGCAATCTACGGTCAAGGTGGAATCGGAGCAGGAACTTATGATGCTCTGTCTGGGAGAAGACGGGAAGAGTCTTTATGGTATAGGCCGGAAAGGTACGGCATACCGTTACGACCGGAGACAGAAGCGGATGGAAACGCTTTGCGTCCGGCCCATGCAGCGGGATGTGCTGGTTACTTCGGCATTGCAAGGGGATAATTTCCTGTGGATAACGACTCTCGGCGACGGATTGTATGCTTACGACCTGACGACCCGTGCGGTGCGTCATTGGAACTACAATCCAGCCAACCGCAACGAACAGCTCTCGCACAACGATGTGTTCCAGCTTTTGCCGCTGGGAGATTCCCGCTACATGGCCTTGACATGGAACGGCTATACGCTGCTTACGCTGACACCGGAGCGGGAACTGAAGATGCAGGCTTTTCACTCTTTCGGAAACAGCGGCAACCAGTATATCGAGACGCGCATGGTGACCGGTTATTACGACCCGGAAGGTTTGCTGTGGATTGGAACGGAAGGTGGCGGTGTGCTGTATTCCGACTTGCGCCAGCTTTTCTATTTGCAATATTCGCAGGTACATTCCAATGAGATATGCGGCATTCAGTTGGACAAGAAGGGATATCTCTGGCTGGCCACCTTTCACAAGGGACTGATGCGCAGCACGCAGCCTTTTGATTCGGCTCTTCCCTTGGACTTTCAGCCGGTAACTCCCGGTGTGGCAGCCGTACACACCGTGCTTTGCAGTGCGGCGGATGCGCATGGCGGACTTTGGTTTGGTTCCCGGAACGGGAGTGTGCTCCGGTATGGGGAAGACGGCAGCTGGCAGGCGCTTGTCTTGGGGAAGGAGACATCGCCTGAGGTATGGAGTCTTCTGCCTTTGTCGGGAAATGAGGCTTGGGTCGGTACGAGTAACGGACTTTACCGGGTGAATCTCCGCAAGGGGACTTCGGTGAAGGTGGAATGGAACAATACGCAGATTCCCGACTACATTCAGGTGCGTGCACTGGCTCTTAGTGATGCCCGCACATTGTGGCTCGGTACGACCCGTGGACTGTTGCGCCTCACGATGGAAGGCAACCGGGTGGTACGCTCCTATGCCGGTTATGAGAGGGCGGCAGGACTCTCGGCCGAGGATGTGGGAGTACGGGCTCTTCTATGGGGAACCGACCAAGTCTTGTGGGTGGGGTATGCCGGCAATGGACTGGGAGTCTGTTCGCCTGGCGACAACCGGATTTTGTTCCGGTATACCACGGAAGAGGGCTTGTGCAGCAATTTTGTGACGGCTTTGGCCGAAGACGGTGACCATTCCTTGTGGGTGGGTTCCAATTCCGGTATCTCCCGCCTGAGCCGTCATTTGCAGTCGTTCTACAATTTCTATATCTCAGGCAGCAACCGTTCTGTTTTCTTCGGAAAGGATTTCCTGTTCTGGGGAAATCACAGCACACTGACTTATTTCCGTCCCTCTCGGCTCCGCTTTCATTATCCCATCGAAAGGGGAAGGGTGGTGTTCACCGACCTGGAGGTGAACCATGCATCGGTGCAGATTGGCGAGCACGTGAACGGGCAGGTGGTTTTGCCCCGCTCCTTGCTCTATACCACGAGTCTGCATCTGAACCATGCCAACCGGAACTTTTCGCTTTCGTTCTCCAACCTGCTTTACCTGCACAAGCTGCAGAAATACCTGTACCGTCTGTACCCGTATCAGGAGGAATGGATTATGGCCGACGAGGGAGACAAAATCTCCTACGACCGACTGCCCGCGGGAGAATATACGTTTCAGGTGAAGACGGTCTTTCAGGACCAGAGTGAGGGCGAGGTGAGCAGTCTGGCCATCGTAGTCGACCCGCACTGGAGCGAGACGTGGTGGTTCCGTCTGCTGGTGGCTGTGGGACTGATAAGCATGGTACTGGTCTATATCCATCGTGTGCGGCTGAAAGAGAAGCGCGTACAGTATGAACTGCGGTTGGAGCATGAGCTGTTTACGGTGAACATGGAGCGCAACAAGGAAATCGAGCTCCGTAAGGAACGGGAAGACTTCTTTACGATGGCGGCTCATGAGCTGCGCACCCCGCTCACCCTGATACTGGCTCCTTTGCGGGAACTCCTGCACAAGACACCGGCCTCGCATCCTTTCTATGCCAAGTTGTCCATGATGTTCAAGTATGCCGAAGGACTGCATACCCTGACCGACCGTCTGCTTTACATCCAGAAGGCAGAAGCCGGGATGGTGAAGCTCCGTCTGTCGCAGGTGGATGTGGAAGCCCTGCTGGTGGATGTGGCACAGGGATTCCAGTCGCTGGCTGCCGAACGGAAGATGGACTATGCCTGGGAACTTGCGCCGGACTGTGTGCCGGTATGGGCCGACCGGGAGAAACTTTCGTCGGTGATGCAGAACCTGATATCGAATGCATTCAAATACACGCCGGAAGGAGGGAAAATCCGTCTGAAGGTAGAGCGGAAAGAAATAGACGGGAAGCATTTCTGCTGTCTGTCAGTGAGCGACACCGGCAAAGGCATCGATGCCGATTTGTTGCAGCATATCTTCGACCCTTTCGTGACGGGCAAAGAGGCGCCTTCCGTATCCACCCGTATGGGAGTGGGGCTGAAAATCGTAAAACACATCGTGGAGATGCACCATGGAAGGGTCACTGTGGATAGTGAGCCGGGCAAGGGTAGCCTGTTCCGCGTGTACCTGCCCGAAGGAAAATCGCATTTCAGTGAAGACGACTGTACATGGGAAGAAGCGTCCGTTTCTGCCGTGCCGCAGGAAACGGCTCCCGCTTCGCCGGAACTGATTCTCCCCGTAAATCTGGAAAAGGCTGATGGAGAGGAGGAGAAACAGGCCGCTGCCCGCCAGACGGTGCTTGTAATAGAAGACAACCCGGACATGCGCCGCTACTTGTGCGACCTGATGCGGAAGCAGTATCGGGTGCTGGAAGCTGAAAACGGAGAAGAAGGTTTGAAGACAGCCGTGGAGCAGGTGCCCGACCTGGTGCTGTCGGATGTGATGATGCCCGTGATGGACGGATTCACCTGCTGTGCCGAATTGCGCAAGCGGAAGGAAACGGCCCACATCCCCGTCTTGATGCTCACCGCCAAGGCCGAAGACAGGGACAGCGTGGAAGCCTCCCGGCGGGGAGCCGACGACTACCTGCGCAAGCCGTTCAATCCGGAAGTGCTGCTGGCCAAGATAGCCTGTCTGCTCGACATGCGCCGCCGCCTGAAACAGATTTACACCCGTACGCTGCTGCATGCGTCGTCTGCCTCGTCAGCTTCGACGGAAAAACCGGAAAGTACGGAAAACGAATTTATGCAGAAGGTGTGGGCCTGCATCGAGGCGAATGTCAGCAATCCCGATTTCAATGTCAAGGTGCTGGCGAGCGAACTCCATCTCAGCCTGGCTACTCTCTACCGCAAGCTGAAGCAGCATACCGACCTTTCGGCCGTGGAACTGATTCGCCACATCCGCATGACCAAGGCCGCCTTGCTGCTGATGGAGACCAGTCTCTCGGTGACGGAAGTGGCCGAGCGCGTAGGCTTCAACGACCTGCCCACCTTCCGTAAGCATTTCACAGACATGTTCGGCGTTTCTCCTTCCAAATATGCCGAGAGCGGGCAGGGCAGAAACAACAAGTCCCAGCCAGAGGCCGGGACCGGGGTGTGATAAATCAATCAGAGGAATATCGTGCGGATGAGTTTATCCGCACTGGCTCCGGTATTCGTTCGGGGTGTGTCCCACCAGCCGCTTGAACATCCGGCTCATGTGTTGCGGGTACTGGAAGCCCAGGCTGTAGGCAATCTCGCTCATGGGCTTGGTGGTGGAGAGCAACAGGTCTTTAGCCTTTTCAATCACCTTTCCCTGAATGTATTCCGAGGCTGTCCGTCCCGTCTGCCGGCTGATCATGTCGCCGAAATAGTTGGGCGAGAGGAAGACCTTCTCCGCAAAGTATTTCACGGTAGGCAGTCCCTCTTCCTGCGGTGCCGGACTGTCGAAATACTCGTCGAGCAGCTGTTCAAAGCGTACGATGATGTCCTTGTTGGAAGCCTCGCGCGTGGTGAACTGCCGTTCGTAGAAGCGCATGCAGTAGTCCAGCAGCAGTCCGATGTTGGCCGTAATCAGGCGGCGGCTGTGCTTGTCGGCGGGGCGTCGCAGTTCCGTGTCAATCTTTTTCAGGCAGTCCATCACCGTGCGCCGTTCGTCCTCCGACACGTGCAGTGCCTCGCGGGTTTCATAGGAGAAAAAGGAGTAATGCTTGATGTCCCTTCCCAGCTGCGTGCCCCGGATAAAATCCGGATGAAACAGCAGTCCGTGGCATTGGGGCAGCGTGCCTTCCTTCATACGGAAAGAGGCCACCTGACCCGGGGCGAAACAGACAATCGTCCCCTCCTGGTAGTCGTAGGGCTGGCGTCCGTAGGTGATGTCTCCGCAACAGATTTCTTTCAGGAACAGGGCATACACCCCATAGTTGACTTTAAACTCCTGCGGCCACCGCGTAGCCTTCGACAAGTCGACCACGCTGACCATCGGGTGCAGGGTCTCCAGTCCGAAGAGCCGGTTGTATTTTTCCACTGAATCCAGTTCAATCACTTCTTCTTTCATCGTCTTTCCTCCGTTTATTCTCTGGCAAATTTACGATTTATTCTTGGGAATCGCAACATCCCTTGGGAGGCTCTTTCCTTACGCTATCCCCAACAATTCAATCTCAAAAATCAGGGTGGAGCCTCCGGGAATGCCGGGCTGTGAGAACTTGCCGTAGCCCATCTCTGCCGGGAGGTAAATCTCCCATTTGTCGCCCACGCACATCTGCTGCATCGCGATGATCCATCCCTCAATGAGGTCGCTCAGGCGGAAAGCGGCAGGAGCCCCTCCGCGGCTGCTGTCAAACTTCTTCCCGTTGATGGTCCATCCCGTGTAGTGTGCGGTGACGATGCTCCGCGGCGTGGGATGCTTGCCGTCGTTCGCACCCGAAGCCAGTACCTTGTAGTAGATTCCCTTGGGGAGTGCCTGTACTCCCTCTTCCTTCGCTTTTTCGGCCAGCCAGTCTTTGTTGGCCTGCATGTATTCTTTCTTTCCCATTTGCAAATGATTTTGGTGTAAAGATACGGATTTTCCCCGAAAAGTTAAAACAGTCCCTGTATCCATCCCCACAGCTCCATACTGAGATAGACCACCGCCTTGGCAAGCCAATAGATGAGCACGCACAGCAGCAGGATGCCCACGGCGGTGAGTACAGCCTTGCGGTTCACCTCCCGGATGATTTCCTGGTCGCCCTCCACGAAGCCCACAATCAGCCGGAAGTTCTTGGTGTACGAGCGGCTGAAAATGTCCAGCAAGTCGCCAATCCAGAGCGGAATGATGCCCAGCAGCATGTCCGTCAGCATGTTGTAGACGATGGCCAGGGTGAGGGGGATGGACTTGATTCTGAACAGGGACACGGCGAGAAAAGGCAGCATCATGACAGACGAGAAGATGTCGCCTGCCGTCGGGAAAAGCAGGCCGATGAGAGGGTCCAGAAAATACCGGTCCATCACGTTCTTGATAGTCCTGATCAGTCGGTAGAGCGGGTCGGTTTCCCACTGCATGCGCTTTATATGTCGTTTCGTATGCTCCATTTAGTCACTTGTTGGGTACAAAGATACGAATATTTTGGATGTGTCCTTTCAATTGTTTTTAGGTAAAATTACGCTTTATTACAGCCGTATTGTTTTGAGTGTGGCGGAATGCGCCTATTTTTGTCACATTATTTGTGAACCTATGGACAAAAAACTGCTTAAATACTGGAAAACCTGTCTGCTGGATGCCGAATGGAGCAACAACCCCTCCAATCAGGAACCGCGTGTTACGTTGAGAATTGGTCGCCGGATGCCGGAATATCTCCTTAAAAAAGACCGGGAGCTGCTTTTCCCGGACGAGACAGACCCTCCAAAGAAGCACAGTGTACGTATTGCTCCCTGTGTGCTGCTTCCCGAATATGAAAATGGCAAGCTCCTCGGCAGGCCATTCCCTGAATATCCTTTTTTCATCACTTATACCTTGTGGCCCGACGGTCGGTTGGGCATGCCGGAAAACCCGCTGGAGCGGGTGCCGGTGTTTGTCCGTAGGTTTCTTTCTCCCAATGCCAAGGACGACCGTACGATTGCTTCCCTTGCGGAGGTGGACTGTCTGCTGAAGGAATTCCCGTTGGAGCTGGCCGATGAGAAGGCTTATTGGCGGGCATGTGAGGGATTGTTCCGTAAGGCTACCGGAATGGCTTTCTCTGAAATGAACTATTCGGAGTGTCCGGAGATTGCGGTTACAAAGGCACCGGCCACGGGAATGGCACAGAATATTCTGCGACTTTACGACAAGTTGCTGGACAGCCGTGACGACTTTCCCCTGCTGGAATGTCTGACGCGTTGTGAATGTGAGCCGCTGCTTCCGTTGCCCGACCGGAAAGAAGTATATGCCAACCGGAAACATCTGGCGCAGATGAGCGGTGATTTTCCCTTGTCCGTCTCCCAACGCGAAACCTTGGCCATGTACACCCACCCCCGTTGCAGTCGGATTTTTGCCGTCAACGGCCCTCCGGGAACGGGAAAGACCACCTTCCTGCAGACGGTCATCGCCAACCGACTGGTGAATTCCGTACTGTCGGGAGGAGAGCCCGAGCTCATTGTGGCCAGTTCTGTCAACAACCAGGCCATTACGAACATTCTCAAGGATTTCAAGATAGAAGCTGCGGATTCGGATGATTCCGAGGTACGTCTGGCCGAGCGCTGGCTGCCGGAACTGGATACACTGGGCTTGTATCTGTCCGGAAAGGAAGGCGAGGCCGACCGTTATGCCATGATGCTGAACACTAAAGGAACGGGTTTCCCGAAAACCTACGACCAGCCGGAGCGGGTGGACGAGTACCGTACGTATTACCTGGAGCGCTTCAACCGTCATTTCCATGCTTCCTGTCAGGACGAGACGGAGTGTCAGGACTACCTGCGCGGTCGGATGATGCTTTTGAAGATGCGGATTCATACAGGTCTGGAAGCTGCCGTACAGAAAGAATGTGGTGCCGGAAGCGGAGACGGAAGCTTTTGGGCCCGGATGATACATCGCTTCTGCAAGTCCTCTACTGCCTATGAAGAATTTGTGGCCCAGTGGGAGGAAAATGATGATTTCAAGAAATGCTATACCCGACTGACCAGGGAAGAGGAATATAAGGACTTGCCCTGCATGGACGACATGGCCGTGCGACTGGACATCAGTTACCGTTATCAGATGTTCTGGTATGCCATCCACCATCGGGAGGCCGAGTTCATCCGTCGCCTGAGTTGTTGTACCGGAAACCTCAACAGTGAAGACCGCGGGGTGTATCTCGCCCGGTTGAGGCGTCTGGCCTGCGTGTTGCCGGTATTCATCTCTACGTTCCATTCTCTTCCCCGCTATATGACTTGCACCTGCGGAGATGAAAAGTTCGTTCCCCTTTACAATACCATCGACCTGCTCATTGTCGACGAGTCGGGGCAGGTGTCGCCCGAACTGGCCGTACCTTCGTTCAGCCTGGCGCGGCAAGCCATTCTCGTGGGCGATGTGGAACAGATAGAGCCCATCTGGCCCGTGTCTGCCGAATATTCCTTTCTCAATCTCAAGCGCTTCGGGGTGGTGGCTTCGGAAGAAGACCCGCTCTACGGTTTCCTGTCCGAACACGGTTTCCTGTCCTCTTCCGGAAGCCTCATGAAGATGGCCCGGAAAAGTTGCAGTTTCCAGGTGGACGGCGAACGGGGCGCCTTCCTGCGCGAACACCGCCGCTGCCTGGATGCCATCATCGCCTATTGCAACGATTACGTGTATCATGGGCGGTTGGTTCCTCTGAAAGGTGACCGTCCGAAGTATACGGCTATTCCCGCCAAAGGCTATGTGCATGTGAACGGATTCAGCCGGAGAGGAAAGACCGGAAGCCGCTTCAACGAAGCCGAAGCCACTGCCATCGTAGCCTGGCTGGTCCGTGAAAAAGAAGGGCTGGAAAAAGCTTATGGGAAACCCATCCATCAGGTGGCCGCCATCGTCACCCCGTTCAAGGCACAGGAACGTCTGTTGCGCAACCTGTTGTCCAGCTTGTCCTCCCAGGAGGCTGAGCTGTTTGCACCAATGACCATCGGCACCGTCCATTCGCTGCAGGGAGCCCAGTATCCGCTGGTGCTTTTCTCGCCTGTCAATTCGCCGGAAGACCCTTCCTTCTTTATGGAAGCGGGCGGAAAATACAACATGCTCAATGTAGCCGTATCGCGGGCGCAGTATCATTTCCTGGTGTTCGGCAACATGAACATCTTCCATCCCGACCGGGACACGCCGTCGGGTAACCTGGCCAAATGGCTGTTCGACGGTCTGCAGGACGAAATGTCAGGCGGTTTTGTCTATCAGGCCGAGCGTCCCTTGTGCCGTTATACCGAAGTCGACCGCCTGTCCACCCTCGAAGCCCATCGGGAGATTCTGCGTAGGGCGATTCAGACGGCCCGTCGTCGCGTGGTAATTGTGTCGCCCTTCCTCTTTCTGACTGCCCTGAAGAGTGACAACCTGATTCCCCTTATTCAGGAAGCCGTGGAACGCGGAGTAGAAGTGGTGGTCTATACCGACCATTATTTGGGCAAGGAGCACGGTCTGTGGCGCGAAGATACCCTGAAAGCCCGCCGCGCACTGGTAGAGAACCACGTCAGTCTGCGGATTCTGAAAGGCATCCACAACAAGTCGTTGGCAGTGGACGACTGTCTGCTGGTGGAAGGCTCGTTCAACTGGCTTTCGGCCAATCGTGACGAGGAGAAAGCCCGTCACGAATGTTCCATCCGGGTACAGTTCCCGGCAGCTGCCACCTACATTGAGCGGCTGGAACAAGAACTGTCACAGATTGAAACGGAAACCGTCTTCTACCGTCCGCGGGGAGGCGAGGGCTTCAGTCCGGACTTCTTCCGTCCACCCTTTCACAATACTTGTCCGCAGAGTCTTCTGGCACATGTCCGTGAACAGGTCGGCCGGCTGGGTGTTCCCGCGGTATCCTCGCAGGAAAGTGTGCGGCAACTCCGGGAAAAGGCTCCGCGTCACGGAGCATTCTGGACCGACGAAGAAATGCAGCTCGTGTGGGAACTGATGAACTACACCAACGTTCTGAGTGTGTTCACCGACTGCCTGCAACGCAGCGAGCGCTCCATCCGGTATAAAGTGGAAGGCACGGCCTCTTAATTCCCGGGGCCTTCTGCTCCTTTCCGGCAAAAACGCTATCTTTGCATAAACTATTCAAGAAACCTATGCAACTCACCTATATCTTCCACAGCGGCTTTGCCCTTGAGACCGACCGCTGCATCCTCGTGTTCGATTACTGGATGGACCCTGCCGGCGTGATGCCCCGTCTGCTGCGGTCGCCCAAGCCGATGTACGTCTTCTCCAGCCATTTCCACGAAGACCATTTCAACCGCGACATCTTCTCCTGGCGGACCGCGAAGACGAACCTCCGCTACATCCTTTCGAAAGACATCCTGAAGCACCGCCGTGCGCAGAAGGACGAAGCCGACGCCTGGCTGGGCAAGGGGGCCACGTGGGAAGACGAGCTGGTGCATGTGGCCGCCACCGGAAGCACCGACAGCGGCGTGTCGTGGGTGATTGAGACCGGCGGCAAGCGTATCTTCCATGCCGGCGACCTGAACAACTGGTACGCCCGCTTCCTGACCGACGACTACCACGGAGGTACGGTCTACAGTCCCGAATTCGGCATGGACATCGACCCTCTGAAGGAAGAGAAATGTTACCTGGGCGAGCTGAAAGACATCCGCAAGCTCACCGACCGTTTCGATGTGGTGATGTTCCCCGTAGACGGGCGCATCGGCAACGGCTACACCCGTGGGGCCCGTCAGTTTCTCGATGTGTTCCGCGTCGGCCTGTTCGTGCCCATGCATTTCGTGGCCAGCGGCTTCGAATCGGCCTGGCGGATGAAAGAATTCACCGACGCCCAGTCCGTCCCGTTCTGGAGCATCCGGCAGGAAGGAGAAACGTACGTGGTGGGCAAGCGCATCGAAGTGGTGGCAGCGGTCATCGTCCGCGACGGGAAGTACTTCGCCACCCAGCGCGGCTACGGCGAGTTTAAGGATTACTGGGAGTTTCCCGGCGGGAAGATGGAGCCGGGCGAGAGCAGGGAAGAGGCTCTGGTGCGGGAAATCCGCGAGGAGCTGGACACGGACATCCGGGTGGAGGCCTTCCTCACCACGGTGGACTGCGAGTATCCGTCGTTCCACCTCACCATGCACTGCTATCTTTGCTCGGTGGTTTCCGGCAGCCTGGTGCTGAAGGAGCACGAGAACGCCGCCTGGCTGAAGCGGGAGGAACTGGAGAGCGTGGCATGGCTTCCGGCGGATGTGAAGGTGGTGGAGGAGATTATTGCCCAAGCCCCCTGTTAATTGTGGTCGTACCGTTGAGCACCTATCAGCAGATAAATGACTCCTGCAATGGGCATTACTATGGAACAGACGTTGATAGCTGATGCTTCGTCCATGAAAAGCCTTAGAAGCAGGTAGCCCACAAAAACTAGTAAGCCGATTGCACAGAACACACGGCACATAAAGGCTTTGAGCCCTTTCACGTCGACTTTTTTCTGTTGCTCGGGCGTCATGGTGTTGTATCCAGCCATGAGTTTGGGAAATCTCCAGACGAGGAGGCCGAGCAGGATGAAGAAGGCTGAAAAGATGGGGATAAAAGGGTTCATATATGGGTAGGTTTTTCTGAGGGGGTGATAAGTATCAATTTTGATTCTCTAAATATTCATTCCAAATTTCAGTCGCCAGGTATTTGTCGCTCCGGCAATGTAGATCTGCAATGCCTTCATCAATAAGACTAGCCGTTTCAGAATTATAAAATACGTCCACCGCTTTATCAATGGGAATATGATACATTTCGCTCATATCATTGATAATGCGTGCATATTTTGCATCCATAATGATTTGTTTTTTTTCTTCTTCTGTCATAACTTTTTACTATCTATATAAGTCAAGCATTGTTGTAACATTTTATCCGATCGAATACAATATTGTATATTAGGCTTTTCAAAAATTAATCTTTTCAAAGCCTCTTCTTGATTAATTTCTCCGGCAAAGTATAAATCAAGTGTGAGAATGACCCTATCATTAGCAATTCCACCTACAATCATATCATATTCCTTTGTAGGTTCTCCAGATCGACATGCTGCCACAAAATCAAGCCATGATTTATCGTATTGATTAAAACGAAGAATATTCCATTCTTTTAAATCGTCTTTTAATTCATAGACATTTAACCAGGCATCTTTTTGACGGCGTAGAAAACGTTCGGCATATTTTATGGCTTGCTCATGTAAGGAGGTTAGATAGAATCCACGTACAAAATCTAAATAATCTCTGGAATGAGTCGTGTCGGGATGTTCCACAATTACAGTAGAGGCATGGTATAGTCTCATTTTTCAAGCACTCCTTTCTCCTTCATGAAATCAATCAAATCTTCCATCAGGTAGCGGGAGCCAAATGTGTGAAGCACATCGTATGAAGGAACGATGTATCCATACAGTATGCCCGACTGTTTCAGCCTGTTATACACTTCACGTTGTGGCAAATGAAGAATCCGTGAAAGACTTCCAATACAGTAGGTGACAAATTCAAGAATATTCTTATCCATACACTCCAATGATTTATATTCACAAAGATAAAGTTTTTCGGGATTCTTTCTCAAAATATGTCAGTCCGTTTCATTTTATTTTGTACTTTCAGCTTGAAATTCAGAAACCAGTGAGCGATGTTAAAGAAAGAATACCTCTGTGTGACCGATGATACCGACCTGACCGATGATTCCCTTTGGAACGGACAGCGCTACGTGATTGACCGGCTGGCCGACATGCTGTATTACGACCTCTTTCAGGAAAGAATCGACAAAACGGAATTCAAAGAGATAGGTATGTACGGGGCTCTGGCGTTGCTGCACGACGACCGTTACCGCTATTTCAAGCAGGAAGTCTCCGAAATCGTGTCTTATCTGCTGGCCCATTTGGAGATTACCACCATTCCGCTCGGCGATGAAGTATTGCCCTGTATCGAGCTTTACGGATGCTATACGCGTGAGGAAATATTTACCCTAGTCGGGCGGCAGACTTTGGAGAAAAGAATGTCTGGTTCGGTATCCGGTGTGTTCAATTTGCCGGAGTACGATGCCACCCTGCTTTTCGTCACGCTGAACAAATCGGACAAGGATTTTTCTCCTTCCACGCAATACGACGATTATGTCATCAACAAAGACTATTTCCATTGGCAGTCCAAGAATACCGACGCCCATCATAACCGTGGGGGACGGATTTACACCGAGCAACCTCAGCGGCACAACAAGATTGTGCTCTTTGTGCGTGAGGAAAAGAAAGATGGTTTTGGAAACACCTGTCCTTTCCATTGTTTCGGCCCCGTGGACTATGTTTCATCGCACGGTGATTTC
Organism: Bacteroides mediterraneensis; assembly: GCF_025993685.1. Taxonomy (NCBI): domain Bacteria; kingdom Pseudomonadati; phylum Bacteroidota; class Bacteroidia; order Bacteroidales; family Bacteroidaceae; genus Bacteroides; species Bacteroides mediterraneensis. The sequence goes on from NZ_DAJPEN010000001.1 coordinate 1,478,265, forward strand.
CCCATGAACATCACCTGGCGACTGGAGCAACCGGTGATGCCGCAATACCTGAAAGTGGTGTGAAAAAGAGGGGATGAGTTTGTGGTAAAAAACGGACAAATGTGCGCTGGACATTAATTTGAAGACGACTATGCACATCACGTTTGGAGAAGGGAACACACGTACAACGGCTGTTTTCACTATTTTATATTTACGTTCTATTGGTTTTGAGGTGAGCAATAATCTGTTTGCCGATCATTCGTGGTATTTCCGTAATGCGTTGGTGAGAGCGAATTATAAGAATGCGCAGAAAGGGATTGATTACACACCTGTATATTTGGAACGCTTCTTCCGGAATCTGCTGTTGGGAGACCAATGGGACTTGCGCAATCGTTATCTTCACATTACCCCTTCCAGCGAATGGAAGAACCAGCCTAATCTGGCAGAAACTAGGAAGACAGGACAAGCTCAGGACAAGTTCAGGACAAGTTCAGGACAAGTTCAGGACAAGGTGCATACGGATAATCCGGATATAGAGCGTCTGGTAGCGGTGATTGGGAAAGACCAGATGTCCGTAAAGATGATGATGGAGAAATTGCAGTTAAAGGGGAGAGATAATTTTCTCCGTCTGTACCTTTTCCCAGCTTTGGAAGAGGGTTTTGTCACTTTACTGTATCCCGACAAGCCACGTCATCCCCGTCAGAAGTATCTTTTGACGGTAAAGGGACTGGCTTTGCTTTCGGAGTTGTAATTTTATTCTGTGTAAATTTTTTCTTATACCTATATATGACAAACATAAATTCAGATAATCTTACAAAGGTTATTGAGGCATACAAAGCTTACTTTAAAGAGCATTTTCCCGTTGAGATATATAAATGGAGAGCCGTGCGATGTTTTCTGGCTTACTGGGATATTGAAGCCCTTAATTTCAAGGATATGCTGATACAAGCATTAAGTAAAACAGAAAATTTGCTGACTTCAATGAATAATTATCCGAGGAAGATGTTGGAAGAGTTCTGTGAAGTAGATGAAACAAAGGTGCGCGAAATGTTTCGGGAACTATTTGATGAGAATCAGAATGTAGTTTTCCGAATCAATCAGTTTCGAAGGAATGCAGATGAACTGTTGAAACTATGGGGAAAGGGGAAGCAGCATTATCAGACGCTTAATGCAATTACCACCTACCTCTGGCTTCGGTATCCGGATAAGTATTATATTTATAAGTATTCTTGTGCCCGGAAAATGGTAAGGGAACTGATGCCTTCCATGGTACTTAAAAAAGGAAGTGGGGCAGAAGAAGTAGGTGAGGTTTTTAAGCTGTATGACAAGGTAGCTGAAGTGTTACAGAAGGATGCTGATATCAGGAAAATGCTGGATGGGGTGTTGACGGAGGATTGCTATCCCGATAAGGAATTGAAAATAGCTGTAATAGATTTGGCGTATTTTGTCGGCCGGTTTTATCACCCGGAATCAGTCTTGTTGCCAGAACCAGGGACGAAGGTGCAAACCTGGATTTACTCTCCTGGAGAAGGGGCCCGTAAATGGGATGAATGTGTAGCTAATGACAAGATGTATCTGGGTTGGGATGATATGGGAGATTTTGATCCGTATGAAACCCGTGAAGACATGAGGCTTCGGATGAAGGAATTGTACGGCGAGGAAAAGGATTACAGGAATGACAGTCTAGCTACTTGGGAGTTTACCAATGAAATGAATATAGGCGATGTGGTGTTTGCCAAGAAAGGTCGGGGGTGTATTATCGGACGGGGAATAGTCACTGGCGATTATGAATATGATAAGAACCGGGCGGAATACAGACATGTTAGAAGTATAAAATGGAATAAAGTGGGGGAATGGACTTTACAGGAACCTCTTGCAATGAAAACGCTGACTAACCTGACAGCTTATACGGATTACGTGAGGAAATTGAATGAACTGGTGGAAAGTGATATGGAGCCGAAAGCTGCTGGCAATTACTGGTGGCTGTGTGCAAACCCGAAAATCTGGAGTATGACGGATGGATGGTCGGAGAAGAACAGGACTACACACTCTATAACACAACTGGAAATAAACGGCGTGTCTTCCAACATTTCTTAGATGCCCGAGTAGGAGATAAGGTGGTCTGTTACGAGGCAAATCCCACTAAACAGATTACTGGACTGGCCGTAATCTCGAAGGAAAGCGATGGCGAAAGGATCTGTTTCCGGAAAGTAGAGACGCTGGCTTCGCCTGTAGAGTTGTCGGAAGTAAAAGCAGTACCTGAACTGGCAAATATGGAATTTCTGGTAAATCCGAACGGTAGTTTCTTCCATTTGACAGAAAAGGAATATACGACTTTGCTGAATCTTATTCGGGAGGAGAATGACAGTATTCAGCCGGAAAGATCCATTGAGAAATATACGAAAGAGGATTTTCTGAAAGAGGTGTTCATGAGTGAACAGGACTTTGATACTTTACAGCACCTGATTCGGAACAAGAAGAATGTGATTCTCCAAGGAGCTCCGGGGGTGGGAAAGACTTTCTGTGCCCGCCGTTTGGCACAGGCCATGATGGGCGAAAGGGATGAGAGCCGTATTGCGCTGATTCAGTTCCACCAGAATTATTCTTACGAGGACTTTGTGATGGGCTACAAGCCGGCAGGAGCGACCTTTGAGTTGCAGAAGGGTATATTCTATAAGTTCTGTATGCTTGCGGCCAATCATCCCGAAAAAGAATATTTCTTTATTATTGATGAGATTAACCGCGGAAACCTGTCGAAGATATTCGGGGAACTGTTGATGCTGATTGAGAAGGATTACCGGGGAGAAAAGTTGACGTTGGCTTATAAGGATGAGAAGTTTTTTGTACCGAGTAATCTGTATCTTATCGGTATGATGAATACGGCCGACCGCAGTCTGGCATTGATTGATTATGCGTTGCGTCGCCGGTTCAGTTTCTTTGAAATGAAACCTGGCTTTGACTCGGAGGTTTTCAAGGTTTATCTGAAGGAAAAAGACAATGTAAGGCTGAATGAGTTGGTGGAACAGGTGAAAGAACTGAACCGTCAGATTGCAGCAGATGATTCATTGGGAAAGGGATTTGAGATAGGGCATAGTTACCTGTGTACAAGGGAGGCTGTGACGGATGAATGGTTGAAGGAGGTGGTGAATTATGACATCCTTCCGATGCTGCGGGAGTATTGGTTTGATAACAAGTCGGAAGTGGATAGATGGTCGAACAAGTTAAACGGTATTTTCAATGACTAAGAACGGGACTATCTGGATTCGCAACGTGTATTATATGTTGTCGTATGCTTTTGAGGAACTGAAGAAGAATAATTATGAGTACATTGCTCGTGAAGAGTTCGAACGGATCCAAGACTTGTTTGCTGAAATTCTTTACAAGGGAGTATCGGCCCAATTGAAACGTGGATTACACCGGGAATATGTGAGCAAGACAGAAGATTTATCGATGTTAAAGGGACGTTTGGATATAAAAGGAACCATCAATAACCGGATGAGATGTCGGAATGTGCTGCGTTGTGAATACGATGATTTGTCGGAAAATAATCTGTTCAATCAGGTACTGAAGACAACTTTGTCGCTTTTATGCCACGAACGGAGTGTGTTGCCTGTACGAAAAGCAAAATTGAAACAGTTGATGTCTTTCTTTTCGGAGATAGACGGGATTGACCTCCGGAATATCCGGTGGAACGGTTTTGTGTATCAGCGAAACAATCAGACATATCGAATGCTGATGAATGTATGCTATTTCATTATTGACGGCATGCTTATGACAACAGAGGCTGGAAAATATCGTATGGCGACCTTTTCGGACGAACACATGTGTCGTTTGTTTGAACGGTTTGTGTTGGAATATTACCGGGTGCATCACCGTGAATTAGCCCCTAATCCAGACAGAATTGCATGGAACATTTGCACGGAAGAGACCACCATGATTGATTTTTTGCCTGCGATGCGGAGTGATATCGTGCTGCATCGGGGAGACCGAACCTTGGTCATTGATACAAAATATTATAGTCATGCCATGCAACGCCGTTTTGACAAGCCGACAATTCATTCTGCAAATCTGTATCAGCTGTTTACCTATGTGAAGAATCTGGACGTAGAAAATACGGGGAAAGTGAGTGGTTTGCTTTTGTATGCCAAAACAGACGAAGATATCACTCCCGATCTTACAGCCTTATTCGGTAAGAATCGCATGCGGGTAAAGACACTTGATTTGAACCAGAAATTCTCTAGTATAGCTAGACAATTGGAGGATTTGCTTGAATGGTAAATTATATCATATTCTCTTTACACACACTTTCCACCCACCTTCCAATATTCTCCCGGGCAACTTCCGGACGGATGGCTTCTTCAAGAGGCATGCCTTCGGGCGTGAGACTGTCCACGCGACTGAATCCGGCCTGGAGCAGCGGCTCGGCGTCGAGGGCTTGTCCGGCCACTAGCCAGGTGGGGACGTGGTGAGCTTGTGCGCGGCGCATCACCCGTTCCGGCAACTTGCCCATGAGGGTCTGACGGTCAGCACGGCCTTCACCGGTGAGGACCAGGTCGGTGTGGGTCAGGAGGGTATCGAAACCGCAGAGGTCGAGCAGGAGGTCGGCACCCGATTGCGTAGTGGCCTGAAGGTATTGCAGAAAAGCGTATCCCAGTCCCCCGGCAGCTCCGGCACCCGGCTGGGAGGAAGCATCTCTGCCCATGCGGCGGGCCGACTCCTCGGCAAACTGACGGGCACGGCGGTCCAGTTTCTCCACCATCTCCGGTGTGGCTCCCTTCTGCGGGGCAAACACGTGAGCCGCTCCTTCCGGTCCGTAGAGCGGGTTGCGCACGTCGCTGGCCAGGATGAAGCGGCATCCGGAGAGTGCCCCGTGCAGCACCTCTTCTATCCTTCCGTCCAGCGCCAGACAGTCGGTCAGACCCTGAAGCATCCCTTTTCCGGCATCGCTCGTGCCGCTTCCGCCCAGTCCGATGATAAAGCGGCGGCATCCGTGGCGTGCAGCATGGGCCACGAGCTCACCCACTCCGTAGGTAGTAGCCACCAGCGGGTTGCGCTCTTCGGCGGTCATCCGGGTCAGTCCGCAGGCTTGTGCGGTTTCGATGACGGCGGTTCCGTCGGGTGCGAGACCGTAGCGGGCGGTGACGGGGCGCATCAGCGGGTCGTGCACTTCCACTTCCTGCATTTCTCCATGCAGGGCGGCGATAAAGGCTTGCAGCATGCCTTCACCTCCGTCGGACATCGGGAGGGCATGTACTTCCACGCCGCGGGCGGTCAGGGCCTGCGAAAAAGCGGCTTCCACCTCTTCCGAGGAGAGGCAGCCTTTGAAAGAATCGAGGGCAAGTAAGATTCGCATAGGTTTGTAGTTCAGTGTAGCGATACTGACTACAAAATTACGTTTCTTCTGCTTATCGGCAAAATAAATTGTAACTTAAACCTATATGGAAGGCGAACATACCTTGGGCCTTGTTCGCCGGCTCTTCAGCCGCCATAACGAAGCCGATTCCTCCACTTGCTCCCAGACGCTTGTAAATCTGGTGGGTGTATTCCAGAAATCCCCCGAACCCGATTTCCGTTTTCTGGTGCTTGCTGAAATACTGTGGACCGGCATAAAGGCTCATTGCCAGAAATTTGGAAAGGTGCATCTGCACGCCTACGTTCCATAGGTAGCGTTTGTCGTCTGCTCTCTCGGACTTGAATTTTGTGTTGTAGCCAAACGCTACCGACAGACCGAATACCACAGGAGAAGTATAACGCAGACGAATCCCTGCATTGCCATAAGTAAAGCCGTAGCCTGCTTCCAGGTTGATGAGATGATTTTCGTTGTCCCAGCCCTTGGCATAGGTAAGATCAGCCAGTGCCCGTCCGGCGTTTGCGGCCCATTCACTGTCGGAAGAAGAAAAGGTGGGCGTTTGGTACTCACTTTCATTTGTCTGCGACTGGCTGTTGCTGTCAACGTGAGGGAAGAGTGTCGTAAAGACATAAGTGCGTATGGTCGGTTTGCCGGTTCCCATCGATACGCTTCCTGTGGGATTTTGAATCTGATTTCCTTCACAGTCGTATGCCTCAAACCAGCTCAAGGAATGAGGAATAGTGAGCTCTGTGACCAGCTGGAAGGTGCCGTAAGGTGTTTTCAAGGTGATGGGTGTACAAAGGTTGCCTCCGGCTTTGAATATGGTGTAATATTCGCTTTCAGCCTGGGCCATTTGGAAGCTTGTCCATAGCAGAAGGACAAGAAAAATACATTTTTTCATAATAGTACGGATTTAAGATGAAATTTCTGTACTACAAAGAAAGAAAATAGATTTGTTTTTCCTGTCATGGATTTTCAGGACGGGAGAAGTATAAAATAAATGACAGCCGAATGATAATATATGTGAAAATAGAGAGAGAAAGTGAAGACAGTAGTTGTTTCTTATCTTTTAATGAATATATTTGTATTTGTAAAATATGTCTAATTTTAAAATCTATTTACTATGGACGCCCAACCTAAAATCACACTCTCCGGAGTGTTGTCCGAGGGTATTGCCATCGGAATCAAAAATCTTGCTTCGTTGATAGTGGCCAGTCTTTTGTGGCTTGTCACCATTTGGATTCCCTACTTGAACGTGGGGACGACCATCGCCATGAGCACCATTCCCATCGAACTGAGCAAGGGAAAAGTCATTTCTCCGTTGTTTATCTTCGACGCGAAGTACAGGAAGTACATGGGAGAATATTTCACTTTGAAAGGAATGATGTGGATGGCCATTTTCCCGGCTTCGCTTTTTGTCATAGTGCCGGGTATGATTATTTCATTGGGATGGTCTCTGGCCTTGTTCATTCTGTTGGATAGAGGAGTGGCGCCAGGGGAGGCCATGATTCGCAGCAACAAAGCTACTTACGGTTACAAGTGGACTATCTTCGGAGTAGGATTCGTATTGAATGTCTTGTTTGTTATTCTGGCATTGATTCTGCTCCAGATTCCGCATATCGGCGTTCTGTTGGTTTTCATTCTGATAATCGTGCTGATGGTAGCCCGACTGGGTTGCAATTCCGTCATCTATCGCAACCTGGCAGGAAAGGAGGCAGCTGAAGAAGCTGTAGAAATGTGACAGACATGGTAATGTCTTTTTGAAAAGAGGCCGGAAGGAGTGGGGCAGAATATCAGTGATGCATGAACTCTTTCCGGCTTTTATGTCCTAATTCCGCGCTTCCCTCTCAACAACCGCTTCCGTCCAGGTTACAAGTGGCGCCTTCTTCCACAGGGCGTGAATGCAGTCCCGCATCTTCCGGGCTGAGGGTCACGGTGCCGTCTTCCAGCACGAAGCAGGGGATGCCCGCCGCACCGGTGCGCTTGGCTTCGTCGAACACGGGCGAGTGGTCGCGGAGCTTGAGGAAAGCCTTGAGGTTCTTCACATGCTGCCCGATGTCGATGATTTCGTATCGGTCGTTGCCTTTCACTTGTGCTTCCACGTAGGTGCAGTCGGGACAGGTGTCCATTCCATAAATCTTGATCATGGTCGTATCGTTTTTTTAGGATGATTCAATTTGTGGGGTAAAGATACGCATTTTCCCCGTTCCGGCGATGAAAAACTGCGGTGCAAGTGAATACCCGAAGGGGATAATCCGTATCTTTGCGCGACTTTTTAAGGCAAGAAGAAGACAATGGATGCAATCGTGACGCAGATGATTATCCTGTTCATCCTGGTAATCGTCGGTTATTATCTGAGCAAGAAGAAAATGATGGATGCGGATTTCGACCGCAAACTTTCGGGACTGGTCATCAACGTGACATGCCCCAGTCTGATACTTTCGTCGGTGATGGGCGACACACTCCCGGACAAGGAACTGATTCTGCCGCTGCTCGTGGTGGGGTTCGCCACCTATGTGGTACTGATTGGAGCCGCCTTCCTGCTCCCGCGCTACCTGCCCGTCAAGGTGGCCGACCGTGGCATCTACAGTTTCATGCTGGCTTTCGGCAACGTGGGCTTCATCGGCTATCCCATCGTGGCCTCCATCTTCGGCGCCAGTGCGGTGTTTTACGCCAGCATCCTCAACTTCCCCAGCACACTACTGATTTTCGTGTTCGGCACCCTCTTCATCTCGGGCGGCGAGGGCAAGATGCGCTTCGACTGGCGCACGCTCTATTGTCCGGCGATGATTGCCTCGTATCTCTCCATCCTGATTGTGGTGACGGGATGGGTTCCGCCGCGCGTCATCAGTACCCCGTTCGTGCTGTTGGGTAATGTCACCGTACCTGCCGCCCTGCTCATCATCGGCTCGTCCATCGCCCAGGTGCCTATCCGCTGGATGTTCGGCAACACAGCCATCTATCTGATGGCGGCCCTGCGTCTGATGCTCGTTCCCTTGCTGATTCTCTACCTTTCCCGTCTCTGTCAGGTGGACGAGACCATCGCCAATATCAACGTGGTGCTGGCCGCCATGCCCGTGGCTTCGTACGGCACCCTGTTCTGCATCCAGTACCAGAAAGGGGAGGTCATCATGGCCGAGGGCACCTTCCTCACCACCTTGCTCTCCGTGCTGAGTATCCCGCTGCTGACGATGTTCCTGTAGCCTTATTTCAGCAGCGCTTCCAGTGTCTTTTCCGGTTCGTGGGGCAGGATTTTCCGCAGTTGTCTGAGCAACCTTTCACGCGACTCCTGCGGGGTGCGGTCCGGGTGACAGGCTTCCCGTCCGAAGAGGGCTTCGGGCGTGGTGAGCAGCGACCATCCCCAGCCATATTCCCGTCCGTGGCAGTCGCGGGGGTAGACGAAATCCTCCGTCACGATGTAGCCGGCCATCTGCAGCCGCGTGATATAGGCGTCGAAACGGCTCCGCATCTTCGGTCCCGTGAAACCGCAGGAAGTCCGCAGTTTCCGGGTAATCTGATGTCCCTCAATTTTCAGTACGTCGAGAATCGTTTCTTCGATGCTCCCTTCTTCCGGATAGGGGAAGAGGCTCCGCCGGTAGTTGCAGAAATCGGGCCACCATTCGCGGCTGATGAACGCGGCTTTTCCCTTGAAAAACTTGCCGTAGGCGCAACCGCTTTCTTGCAGGATGGCGCCTTTCCATTCCCAAAGCGGCCATTCCCAGCCGCCGTCGGGCAGGCGGGTGTACTGGCAGTCTTCGTCGGTCACTTCCTCGGCCGACCAGCCGGCAATGCCCATGGAGAGCAGGGGTAGCATCCCCACCTGACGGATGTACTCAATCAGTTCGGGGCAAGAGTGTATGAGTTCTTGTGGCATGGCTTTAGTCTGTAGTTTATTTTTAGGGAAAGATACGCATTTTCCCGATTCCTTTTCAGGAGATGCGCGTAATTTTTTGTGGAGACTTTTCTCGGAGGGTGAAAACCCTTCCGATATATCAGAAGGTCTCAGCAGATTGACAGGCAAACCTTCCTTCGTTTTCTACGTTTTCCGAACCGGAACCGTAAGTTTTCCGGGCGAGAAACGTACGTTCTCCGAGGCAGAAACCTACGTTTTCCACAAGGGAAACGTAGAAAATGCAAGGACGAAGGGAGGTCAATGCAGGGATGTTTTAGGATTTTTACGAAGGCATCTTCGGTCTGAATGAAGCAGAACCCGTATCTTTGTCTGTCAATGTATCAAACAGACAATTCTTATGACTCCACCTCTTATAGAACAATCTACTCAGGACGAACGCCGGGCATACGTGCTCGACGCTTGGAAGTGCTTGCATAACTGCGAGTTGTGCGGAAAATGCCACGTATTGAAAGGTCAGGACGTGGAAATCCTCTATGCCGATTACATAGAGGGACGGCGTAGTTACATGGAGGTGACCCTCGACATCCGGAACCGGAGTTACTGACCCCGTGAGGATGCTTTACCGCTTGGTCAAAGTAATCATGAACGTGACGGCCACGATGGCAATGGTGATGCCCACGACAATGTTCGTGGTGAGCGGTTCGCCGAACACAACCGTGCCGACCACGATGGCGGTGATGGGCTCGAACACCCCGAGGACGGAAGCCTTGGTGGCCCCGATGTTACGCGAGGCGATGGCCAGAGTCGCTGTGGAAACCACCGTCGGCAGGAAGGCGAGTCCTACCAGGTTGAGCCAGTCGTGTGCGTGGGTGAGACCTGCGGTGAGGGCGGTATCGGAAATCAGAATTTTTCCCAGAAACACAATGGCTCCCACGGAGAGGGCATAGAAGGTGAGCAGAGAATTGGAGATGCTGGCGATGGCCTTGCTCCGGTTGATGATGACGATAAAGAGGGCGTAGACCAGGGCCGAACCGATGGAAAGGAGTACACCGATGGGGTTGAGCGCCTGTGTGCCGTCGCCCTGCGTCATGATGAGGACGCCCCCGAAGGTTGCCGCGATGGCCAGCCACACCGGCCAGGAAGGCACCACTTTCAGGAACACCATGATGATGGCCACCAGCACCGGGTAGAGGAACACCAGCGTCGTGGCCAGTCCGGAAGCGATGTATTCGTAGGCATCGAACAGGAAGAGGCTGCTCGAAGTGTAGAGCAGTCCGAGGATGAGCAGGATACCCGCCTGTTGTCCGGAAACCCGGAAACTCTGCCGGCGGACCAACAGAAATAGGGCCAGAATCAGTACGGCAAAGAGATAGCGGAAGAAGAGGATGGATTCGGTGGCGGCGCCGTGCTTCATCAGGGGAACCGCAAACAAGGGGTTCAGTCCATACGTGATGCCGGTGATGATTCCCGCCGGATAGCCGATGAGGGCGTTCTTGCTAAGCTTTTTCATGTGTTTGCAGAAGTAAATGTTTGTCGGGGTGCAAAATTAGTCATAAAATGGAAACGTGGGCTTCCCCGAGGGCACAATTCCGTGCGCCGGGGAAGGGGCTTATTTCCGGTAAATGTAGCGTGCCAGTCCGTAGATGTATCTCCGGAATCCCGGACGGTACCTGAGCAGGCGGTCGAACCAGTGCAGATGGTGGCTGGCGATGCGTACCACCCATCCCACGTAATACATGGCAAAGAGCGTGCCCACTCCGATGATGTGCCATTGCCACTTCCCGAAGAACAGGTAGCTGAACACAACGCCGAGCAACACGAGCGAGATGTCGACTGCAATCTTGACTTTCGGGAATTCGATGCCCATCACCTTGCTGAGGGCCACGGGGAAACCTTCTCCGGGCATGGTCACACTTCCGCATCTCACTTCCAGCGAGATACCTGCCGCAAGGATGGTGCATCCGGCCAGCTGCGACACGGCTTTCTCCCACATCGCCACGGGTTGCAGCCAGGAGAGGAAGTAGAGGTTCAAGTCAATCAGCATGCCGAATACCAGTCCCACGAGCAGCTGGAAGAGCTGTACGGGGTCGAACTGCCGGCGAAGTACGCCCACCTGACCCACCACCAGCAGGGCATTCATGAGAAAGGTGTACAGTCCGATGGTCAGCGGCGGGGTGAGTCCCTCCGTTCCCGCATCGTGAAACACATAGGGCAATACGCTGATGACGCTGGCTCCCAACATGCTTTTCACGCAGAGGGCGATGCCCAGTGTCATGATGCACAGCGCCATGAAGAGCAGTACGTGTTGCCAGACGAATGAGATGAGTCTTTCTTTTCTCGTCATTTTTCCGTTCATCGTCAGGACAGGTTATCGCAGGAAAGGGTCGAGATGGCTCAGCAGTTCGGCTTTCGGCAGTGCCCCGCTCATCCGCCAGAGCACTTCTCCCTTGCGGAACAGCATGAGGGTGGGGACGGACTGAATCTGGTATTGTTGTGACAGGGCGGCGTGCGTGTCCACGTCGATTTTGATGATACGGATACGGTCGCCCAGCACCTCTTTCATTTGTTGCAAGACGGGGTGCATCATCTTGCAGGGCTGGCACCAGGTGGCGAAGAAATCCACCAGCACGAGCTGGTCGCCAGCGATTACGTCGTAGAATGTTTCCATAAGTTTTGTTTTTATCGGTCTTATCTTTTCAGCAATGAAGTCCCATTTCGTAGGCTTCTTCCAGCTTCGGATTTCCGCTGATGCTGCGAGGGCCTGCCACGCCGCCACAGAACAACGTCCCGGCCAGGCGGCTCTTCGGGAAACAGTCAATCCATCCCGTGAGACCTCCTTCTGCGCGTCGGGGCACTTCCGGCTCTTCTTCGGCAGCCGTGGTCAGTAGATAGACCTCGCGGAACTGATAGTCGAGGGTGTACATCGCATTCATACGGTCGATAAGCACCTTCATCTGTCCGCTCATCTCGAAATAATAAATCGGGGTAGCCCATACGATGACGTCGGCGTGCAGCACTTTCTGCATGATGGCGTCGGCATCGTCCTTGATGACACACTTGCCCAGCTTCTGACAGGCCAGGCAGCCGCGGCAGAACTGTATATTCTTGTCTGCCAGGGAAATCTTTTCCACTTCATGACCTGCCTGGAGGGCTCCCTCCACAAAGCGGTCGGCCAGCATGTCGCTGTTGGAACCCGTGCGCAGGCTGGTGGAAATCACAATCACTCTCTTCATCTTGTCTTGTTTTTATCGGTTTTTGTAAATCGGGTTCAAAGGTATAGCTTTCTGCGCAGCTTTATGCAGGGAGGGGCTGAAAAAATATGCGTCAGAAGTGTGTGGGCATGAGTATTCATCCTTTTTCCTGCTTCCGTTCTGCTTGCTTCCGGAAAATCTGTGCCGCGATGCTGCCCGAGAAGTTGTGCCACACCGAGAACATGGCTCCGGGAACGGCTGCAAGGGGGAACAGGGCGAAATGAGTCGTAGCCAGCGAAGTGGCCAGTCCGGAGTTCTGCATGCCTACCTCGATGGCGATGGCCGACCGTTTGGACGGTTCGCTCCCGGTGAGTGCCGCCAGTCCGTAGCCCAAGGCCAACCCGAGGACGTTGTGCAGAATCACCGCCACGGCTACAATCAGGCTGCACGCGAGGATGCTGGCCGCGTTGTGTGCCACGATGATGCCGATGATGAAGGCGATGGCCAGCGTGGAAATCATGGGCAGTAACGGAACGATTCGCCGGGTGGTCCGGTTAAAGTAATGGTTGGCGGCAAATCCCAGTACGATGGGAAGAATCACCACCTGCACGATACTCAAAAACATGCCGGCGATGTCTACGTTGACCGATTCCCCGGCCAGCAGCCACACGAGGGTCGGCGTGAGCAGGGGGGCCAGCAGGGTGGAGACCCCGGTCATGGCTACACTCAGGGCCACGTCGCCTTTGGCCAGGTAGCAGATAACGTTGCTGGCCGTACCTCCCGGGCAGCATCCTACGAGGACCACGCCCAGAGCCAGCTCTTCCGGCAAAGCCAGCAGTCGGCAGAGCAGCCACGCCAGGGAAGGCATGATAAGGAACTGGGCCAGTTCGCCCACGAGAATATCTTTAGGGCGTTGCAACACAGGCTTGAAGTCGGACGGGCGGAGAGTCAGTCCCATGCCGAACATCACCACGCCCAGCATCGGCGTGATGGCCGAAGTGCTTATCCAGTTGAACGAGGCGGGGAGGAAGAGTGCCACGGCGGTCACTAATACCACGATGAGGGTGATGTGCGCCGCAATCCAGGCGGAGAGTTGGATGAGGTTATTTTTCATTGCTTTGTTTTTCTAGATATCCTAATTCAATGGCTGCGTTATAGAAATCGTTGCAGCGTTCGGCACCATTGCAGGTAGAGTTCCAATAACAAGGGTCATTTTTCGTTTTGATATAGTTATTCGTGTTTGTCTTTTCAAGAATTGCCTCTATCATGTGGCATTGCTTTGCGGTAAATCCTTTCTCTGAGTAAAAGCCCCAATAGGGTTGATAGTCCTCCATTCCTTTGCCTGACCAGCACCCAATCAAAACACCTCGTACGTTCAGAGTGAAATTATCCTGTTTTTCATGCTTTAATCCATAACACTTCCATTCAGGCAGTAATTCGTGATACCAGTCGTCAATCACATCGCCTGAGATAGATTCAAGAAGTAGTCCGACTTCATCTTCTAACTTCCTGATTTCATTTAGTTTGTCATTGATGAGATTCCAATTGTCCAAATTGGACTTTTCTGTGTCGAATAATTTTTCTCTTAAATATTTTTCCATTTCACGTTTTAATTTTTGATTTTCTCTTGTGCCATATTGTAGATGAAGAAAATCTGCAAACTGAATAATAAATGACTTGAGTATAATTTCCTTAGGAGGCACCAATTTTAGACAGTCTTTAAGCAACCATTCTGAAAGTTCCTGCTGCAACACAAGGGTGTGGGGTTCATAGTCTTTCTTAAAGGTCTTGATACAGGACTTACAAAATTCAGCATCCCATTGTTTTTCCCACTCGTCAGAACGATAGTCACACCAACATAAATCATGGGCAATCACACATCGCTGTTCGCTTTTAGGCTTCTTATAATCACTGGGAAGTCGCCATACGGATTGGGGGATGTTTTGAATATAGTCATCCTCATGGGAAGTGGGCATCAATACAATGAATAGATTGTTTTTCCCATAAGATTTGTTCATCAAATGATGAAGCTTATAAATATACCGGGCTATTTGATTGGGTTGATAGTTTGCCCCTTTTACCTTGTTTTCAAAGATGAGGGCATATTTGTTGTCTTTCACGCAAACATCAATCCTGTCTTTTTCAACGGTAATGATGGGATGGTCTATCCACTGGATATTGAATCCTACAGGAACAAGAAAATGCTCCATGAATGAATGGAGTAGTGGATATGTTCCCGCATCTTTAAATTTTAGGATTTCTGCCATTGCCCAACTGGTGGTTGGCTCATCTGAATTGTATCTTTCAAAGACATTCGTTGCATACGGGGCTTTGTGCTCTGAGTGGTTCCGAATGTAGGCGAGTCCGTCGGAAATTGAAAGCAGGGACATATATTCCCTTAGGTGTTCTTTTTCCAACCGATTTGAAAGTTGTAAAAGTTCATCAATATTCTGAGGAGATAATATATGTTTGTCGTTCATGGCTGTGTGATAATGCGGCACAAAGGTACGAAAACCCCAGCGAATCGCAAGTAAAAACAGTGGCTTCAATAATCGAAGTAAAATTATCCGTAATTGAGACGCTTCAAAATCCTTCAAAACTGCTTATCTTTGTAGAAAAACAAATAGAGAGGTATGAAAGTTTTGTTGATTAACGGAAGTCCCCACAGAGAGGGGAACACATTTATCGCCTTGTCGGAAGTGGCAAAGGCGTTGGAAGCGAATGGTGTAGAAGCAGAAA
Organism: Bacteroides mediterraneensis; assembly: GCF_025993685.1. NCBI lineage: Bacteria > Pseudomonadati > Bacteroidota > Bacteroidia > Bacteroidales > Bacteroidaceae > Bacteroides > Bacteroides mediterraneensis. The sequence continues at coordinate 1,493,377 of NZ_DAJPEN010000001.1, forward strand.
TCGTATCCATTGGAACGAAAGCGGTGCAGGGTTGCATTGCCTGTGGCCGCTGTAGGGAACTGGGACGGTGCGTGTTCAAGGATGAGTTGTACCAGAAAATCCGGGAGAAACTGGAGACGGCGGACGGTATTGTCGTCGGGTCGCCGGTGTATTACGCAGGGCCCAACGGCTCGCTCTGTGCCTTGCTCGACCGTCTGTTCTATTCTGCCGGCGATTTGCTGGCCTACAAGCCTGCCGCATCGGTGGCTGTATGCCGTCGCGGGGGAGCCAGTGCGACGTTCGACCGTCTGAACAAGTATTTCACCATCAACAACATGCCGGTGGTATCGTCACAATACTGGAACAGCGTGCATGGCAGGTTGCCCGGCGAAGCGAGTCAGGACATTGAGGGATTGCAGACCATGCGCACGCTGGGACGCAACATGGCGTGGTTGCTGAAGAACCTGAAGCAGGGAGGGGAGCCTGTCCCGCCCAGTGAGCCGTGGACGCCGACCCATTTCATCCGATAGAGACCGCGACCGAAGGATGTGACGGATGGGGTTCTTGGGAACTCCGAGAAAGGCAGGACTACACCTGCATATTGATGAATCATTTAACAAGAAGAATCTGATGAAAAAAATTAGTTTCTACACAAGGAAAGACTTCCGCTTATGGTGTCTGGTGACCCTCTCACTGTGTGTGCTGCTTTCGGGATGCAGCAAGGCCGAAGCGGAGGGCTATATTCCTCAGGCACCCGACTATTCCGACCCGACTTTCTGGTACACTGAAGAGAACGACAAGACCGGCCAGAATGCCGACGTGTTCTATATCGTATCGACCTGGGAAAAGGACTGGGAGACAGAGGATGGGGTGACAGTCCACTATGCTGACGTCTACAACAAGCAACACCGTGACGACATGACGAAAGAGATTTCGGGAGTGGCTGCTTATATGGGGAAGGACAACAATTTCTACGCTCCTTTCTACCGTCATATCACGATTGAAGGTTGGGCCACCCGCGATGAGCATATCATCAACAGCCGTTTTGAAGTGGCCTTCGAGGATGTGCGCAACGCTTTTGAGACCTTTCTGAAGAACCGTCCGAAAGACCGCCCGTTTGTACTGGCCGGATTCAGTCAGGGCGGAAAGGCCGTGGTGGAGCTGCTGAAAATCATGCCCGAGGAAGCATACCGCCGGCTGGTGGCAGCCTACGTGTTGGGATATAAAGTGACGCCTGCCGACACACTGGCTTCTGCGCATCTCAAGGCTGCCCAAGGTCCCGACGACATCGGTGTGACCATCTGTTACAACTCGGTCAGCGATGTGAAGTACATCCAGCCTGTCATCGCTTCGCCGTGTGCCTTCTGCATCAATCCTGTCAACTGGCGTACGGATGAAGTGCCGGCTGTCTTGCACGATACGATTACGGTAAGCGTGGCACAAAAAGAAAAGGTGCTCGTGGTGAAAGGTTACAGCGGCAGTGAGTATGCGCCCATCATGGGCTTCCTCAATGTGGGCGACTTCCATAGCTGTGAGCCGTGGTTGTACAAGGAATGTCTGGAGAAGAATATCAAGAACCGCATCGAGGTGTTCAAGAAAACACGGTTGTGAGACAGGTGATACGGTGCGCCAGAGAACGTGCTGGTTTATAATGTAGGCGTCAGCACGCCCGATGAACCGGGAAAAATAGACTGCGAAGAACTGGTGCACCGTTATCAGGTGGATGTGGCGAGTGCTGATTGTCTTATGATACTGATATTTAAACTCCCTGCATCCTGTATTCATTCGGAGTGATTCCTACTATACGTTTGAACATGCGGCTCATGTGTTGCGGATATTGGAATCCGAGACTATATGCTATCTCGCTCATCGGTTTAGAGGTAGAAAGCAATAACTCCTTTGCATGGCCTATCAGTTTGTCCTGAATATATTCCGTGACAGTCTTTCCGGTCTGTTTGCTGATCATGTCACCGAAATAGTTGGGTGAGAGAAAAACCTTTTCTGCAAAGTATTTCACACTTGGCAGGCCGTTCACTTGTGGAGCTTTGCTGTCGAAATATTCATCGAGCAGACGTTCAAACCGGATAACGACATCCTTATTGGAGACCTCACGGGTGGTAAATTGACGTTCGTAGAAACGCATACAATAATCAAGCAATAATCCGATGTTGGCTGTTATCAACCTTCGGCTGTGCTTGTCAATATTATGTTCCAGTTCATCCTCAATCTTACGGAAACAATCCATGATGGTCTCGCGTTCGCTTTCAGACAAATGGAGAGCCTCACGGGTCTCGTATGAAAAGAAAGAATATTTCTTGATTTCTTGTCCCAATGTCGTTCCACGAATAAAATCAGGATGGAACAATACACCGTGTGCCGTTGGTTTTGTTCCTTTCAACATTTCCGTTTCAGCAACCTGCCCCGGAGCGAAACAGACAATGGTTCCTTCCTTGTAATCGTAGGGCTGACGGCCATAGGTAATATCTCCGCATTTTGTATCTTTCAGAAACAGGGCATACACTCCATAATTGATTTTGAAATGTTCCGGCCATACGGTTGCTTTTGACAAATCAATGACTGCAACCATAGGATGCAATGTTTCCAGCCCGAACAACTTGTTGTACTTGTCGACGCTATCCAGTTTAATTAATTCTTCCATATCGCAAGGTATTATCGTTGTTGCAAATATAATGTTTCTGTTTTTAATATGTATTCTCTCCATTACAGTATCGATGATTAGGGTATAAATATCGGGAAATTGTATACAATCCTCCCGGGTGAATCAGGCTAACTTTGCATAAACCATTAGAATTCAGCTTTATGACGCCGGAATGTTCGGTTGTTCACCAGATTATTTCAATGACCTGCCGAAACATGAAACCGGGAAAAATGCGGAAGACTATATCAATCTCAAGCGAATCGCCAGGGCTGAAAACCTGTTGAAGCAAGGAATCATGCGAGTCGGGGAGGTCGCTGCGGAGTTGGGATTCTCTACCGATGCGGCATTTCTTGTCTTGTTCAAGAAACTCAGGGGCGAAATGCCTGAAAGTTTCGAGAGACCGCAGCTCGATATTAATCAACCCTAAAATATATAGTTATATGAACATTATCAGAAATACAGAGTTCGGGGGTGAACGCCCTTTGTTTGAATCACATGACCTTCGTCTGGAAAACGTAATTATCCGCGCCGGGGAATCGGCCATCAAGGAGTGCAGTAACATTGAAGCTTTTGAATGTAGGTTTGAAGGCAACTATCCATTCTGGCACGTCCATGGTTTCAAAATCGAGCGTTGCTATTTCGATGTGGGAGGACGGTCGGCGTTATGGTATTCCGACCATCTGGAAATGAAGGATACTGTGATTGATGCCCCCAAAATGTTCCGCGAGATGAGTGAGATTGACATTGAAAACGTCACGATGAACGATGCCGATGAGGTGTTCTGGCGTTGCAACGGTATCCGTGTCAGGAACCTTAAATTGCATGGAGGAACCTATCCTTTCATGTTCAGCAATGATATTTATGTGGACGGACTGGAAAGCGACAGCAAGTATGTTTTCCAGTATGTGAAGAATGTGGAAATTCACAATGCCAAAATTACCACCAAGGATGCCTTCTGGGAGGTAGAGAATGTGACCATCTACGATTCAGAGCTTCACGGAGAATACCTTGGCTGGCACTCCAGAAACCTCCGTCTGGTGAACTGTCACATCACAGGCGAACAGCCGCTTTGCTATGCACACGACCTTGTACTGGAAAACTGTACGTTTGGGCCGGACTGTGACCGGGCTTTTGAGTATAGCACGTTGAATGCCGATATCCGCGGTGCCATAACCAACATCAAGAACCCGACATCGGGACGTATCGTAGCCGACGAGTACGGCTCGATAACCATTGATGAGAATATCAAGGCTCCCGCCGACTGTGAAATCCGGCTGAGAGATGAACGCACTTGCTTTACCGACTAAAATGTAAGGACTATGAAATACGACTTTGATGAAATTATTCCTCGCCGGGGAACCAACTCTTATAAGTGGGACAGTCTGCCGGCAAGTAAGGATATACTTCCTCTTTGGGTAGCCGATATGGATTTCCGTACGGCCCCTGCAATTACCGAAGCGCTGGCCAGACGTGTAGCGCACGGCATATTCGGGTATGTGCGTGTGCCCGATGAATACTATACGGCGGTAATCTGCTGGTTTGAAAGGCGTCATCACTGGACCTTCCGTAAAGAATGGATGCTATACACTTCTGGAGTAGTGCCGGCTGTATCTGCTGTCATCAAGGCTCTGACAGAACCGGGTGACGGGGTGGTTGTGCAGACTCCCGTGTACAACTGTTTCTTCTCGTCCATCCGTAACAACGGGTGCCGCATTGTCGCCAATCCTTTGATATACGAGGACGGTACATATCATATCGACTTTGATGACCTGGAACGCAAGGTGAAAGATCCGGGCGTGAAACTGTTGCTTTTGTGTAACCCGCATAATCCGGCAGGACGTGTATGGACCCGTGAGGAGTTGCGCCGGATAGGAGAGGTTTGCCTGCGGAATAATGTGACCGTTCTATCGGACGAGATACATTGCGAGCTTGTTTTTCCCGGATATACCTATACGCCGTATGCATCTCTCGGCGAGGAGCATCTGTGGAATTCGGTCACCTGCGTGTCGCCCAGCAAATCCTTCAATATTGCAGGATTGCAGATAGCCAGTATCATCGCCCGCGATGAGGCCATCCGTCAGCGGATAGACCGCGCCATCAACATCAACGAGGTGTGCGATGTCAATCCTTTCGGAGTCGAGGCTACCATCGCCGCTTATAATGAAGGAGAGGACTGGCTTATGCAACTGTTGGACTATCTGAAGGGCAACTATGACTTTCTACGAGATTTCTTCCATACGTATCTGCCGGAGATACCGGTGACGAGGCTGGAAGGAACCTATCTGGTATGGACAGATTGCAGGATGTTCAATCTGCCATCCGATACATTGCAGACCCGGCTGTTGGAAGAAACCGGACTCTGGCTCAACAGCGGTACCATGTACGGAACCGAAGGAGAAGGATTCTTGCGCTGGAACATCGCCTGTCCGCGTGCGGTATTGCAGGATGCCCTGTCGCGCTTCAAGAGCTTTGTCGATGCCTTGAAAACGGAAGGTTAATAAGATAATATGGAATGTAGCTTGACTTGTGGTAAAACATTCAGGCTTATCAGAAATCAGAAATGAAAAAATGGCAAAGGAAACGAAAACCGACATATTGCTTGACCTTATCCGCGACGGCCGTCCGATGACCTTGCGGCAACAGCTGCGTCTGACCGTAGAACTCAGCGTTCCGGCCATTATTGCACAGTTGTCTTCCATTATCATGCAGTATATCGATGCGGCCATGGTGGGGCGTATCGGCGCAGAGGCATCCGCTTCCATCGGACTGGTATCGACCACCACATGGCTTTTCTGGGGACTCTGCACGGCCGCCGCCACCGGATTCTCCGTACAGGTGGCCCACAAAGTCGGAGCAGGCGACCTGAAGGGAGCACGCATGATTCTGCTGCAGTCACTTGCCGGCACACTGGCCTTCAGTCTGCTGCTGGCCGTATTGGGTGCGGGTATCAGTTCTGCGCTGCCGGCATGGCTGGGAGGTGATGTTTCCATCCGTCGGGATGCTTCCCTTTATTTTTTCATATTTTCCATTTTCCTGCCTGTCCTGCAAATGATTTTTCTGGCAGGCGGCATGCTGCGGTGTAGTGGAAATATGCGCATCCCCAGCCTGCTGGGTGTCATCATGTGCGTACTGGATGTGGTATTCAACTTCTTTCTGATTTTCCCGACACGCGGATGCAGTGTGGCAGGCGTGCAGTTCATCCTGCCGGGAGCCGGACTTGGCGTGAGCGGTGCTGCGCTGGGTACGGCTGCCGCAGAGACGGTTGCCGCCGGTGTGTTGCTGTGGTATCTCCTGACACGTTCAGAGAAACTGAAATACCACAGCCGGGAAGACAAGTTCCGACTGAAAGCCGAAACCTTCAGGAAAGCATTCCGTATCGGTTTTCCGATGGGAATAGAACATGTGGTCATTTGCGGTGCCCAGATTCTGACGACGGTCATCGTTGCGCCGCTCGGCGTTTTTGCCATTGCTGCCAATTCTTTTGCCATTACGGCTGAGAGCCTCTGCTATATGCCCGGCTACGGAATTGCCGATGCGGCCACCACGCTTGTAGGCCAGAGTATCGGAGCCGGCCGGAAGAAGCTGACCCGTAGTTTTGCCCATATTACCGTACTGATGGGGATGGCTATCATGGGCGTAATGGGTATCCTCATGTATCTGTTTGCCCCTCAGATTATCGGAATGATGACCCCTGTGGAGGAAATCCGTATGTTGGGGGTGATGGCATTACGCATCGAGGCCTTTGCCGAGCCCATGTTTGCAGCCTCTATTGTCGCTTACGGGGTCTTTGTCGGAGCTGCCGACACACTTGTACCATGTCTGATGAATTTCTTCAGCATTTGGGCCGTACGTCTGACCTTAGCTGCCTGGCTCGCTCCAACCTTAGGTCTGCAAGGCGTATGGATTGCCATGTGTGTAGAGTTGTGTTTTCGTGGATGCATCTTCCTTGTACGTTTGAAACGTGGGAAATGGCTGAAATTCCATAAGATACAAAATCGGGGATAGAGGTATAAACATCAGTAAATTATATACCGGTCCCCATCCCTTTTCAGAGTATTTTTGCAATAGAATCAATAAGTGAAAAGCAAAAAAAATTGATATGAAAAGGAACTTGTACGTTAAACTTAATAATGAATATATTAAGAAGAATAAACCGTCAATTGTACTGGGAACCTGGTCGTGGGGCACAGGGGTAGCCGGTGGTGACCAGATCTTTGGGAATCATCTCGGAGAGAAAGAACTGCGTCTGGTCTTTGAGGAAGCGATGAAGAACGGGCTGAATCTGTGGGATTCGGCTGTAGTCTATGGCATGGGAGCATCAGAAACCATGCTTTCCATCTTTACCCGTGAGTATCCGCGTAATGAGGTGCTTGTCTCCACCAAGTTTACGCTCCAGATTGCGAATGAGAAGGCTGAAAATCCCGTGGCAGAGGATATTCCGATGTATTATTTCGGATTCTCTGCACAAATCAAGAGTGTCATAGACAGATTCTACGCCATTAATGGGCGAATAAAAGGGGCTCCCAAAAAGACGGCCTTCCTGATGGCGTATGCCAATAGCGCGTACAAAGATGCTGAAGCCATGCGAGTTCATTACGCTACCTTGGCAGGTTATCTTGGCTGGAGAGATATGGGGTCGGTCATAGCACCAGGTGTATGGACTGCCGGTTCCATAAGAAACACAACATACGGAGATGAAGCCTATCAGCTCGGTAAAAGTTTGTAACCATTAAAAACCATATTATCTGATATAGCATTTGAAACAATGAAAGATAAAAGGGTTGCATTAGTAACAGGTGCAGAATGGGATACAGGGCTTGCTTGCGCTGAAGCATTTGCCAAACCGGCTATATGACATTACAGGTTTTCCGGGCCAGGCAGCATACATAGCTTGCAGACATGCCGTAATCGGATTAATCCGTACTGCTGCCATTGATTATGCAGCGAAAGGCATCCGTATCAATGCTGTATGTCCGGGTGTAACACCGATCATCGGAATAGGGTAAAGCGTATCCGGTGGTCGGTTTCATTTTTTGCCTTTTTTAGTGCTTATTGTTCTTGTTCAAAATGGGCAAATGTGAACTGTTATTTGTTCAGCATCTGTAGTTGGTTGTCGCCCATCATTCTCAGGCCTTTAATAAAGCATTTAATAAGAAGTTTCATTTTATGGTTGTTTTTATGTTTTACAACACAAAGGTACGCATTGTTTGTTATATGACATGTTGTATAACATATAATTCTTTATGAAAGGCCTTAATACTTGATATATGTCAACCAGATGGTAGAAGCTGAATGGTTTTTCCTTTTCTGTCGTTATTTGAAAATAAAAATAGTATTTTTGGCAGACCGTACTTTTGAAAGAAAAAGAATGAGAATATGAAAAAAATGTCTTTGCTGAGTGTATGCCTTCTCTGTTTGCTGAGCCTGTCGGCTTGGGCAGAAGTAACTCCGGTCGACACGATACCTTTCGAACTGGGTGCCGACAACCGCTTGTATGTGACAGTCTATATCAACGGGCAGGACGACCGTCCCCTGCGCTTCCTGCTGGATACGGGAGCAACGGACGTGGTGCTCAATTCCAATTCGCCGCGCACCGAAGGGCTGGCTGCCTTTACGGAAAGTGTGGAGAACGAGGGTGCCAATTCGGTGGAGACCATTCCTTCCACAGCCCCCTCTCAGGTGGTGAGGATGGGCAGCCGGGCCATTTCCGGCTTGGAACTGATAGATATTCCTTATCCACCCGATGCCTGGGACGGTGTGCTGGGACTGTCTTATCTGAGGAACTTTGATGTCCGTATCGATTATCGGCGGAAATCCATCTTCCTGTATGAATTGGGCGACGGGCAGAAGGCGGCATCGGACAAGGCTGTCAGGCTGAAGATGGACTATCGTCTTGGAGTGCCGGTCGTTCCGGTCGGCGTGCGTGTCGGCGGAGTGGATTATCAGGTATCGGTAGAGGTAGACACGGGTTCCGACCGTGTGTTCGACCTCAATACACCTTTCGTCCGTCGCAACAGCCTGCTGGGCACGCAGAAACCATTTGCCATCTCGCGCATAGCCGGTACGGTGAAGGAGGGCGGTGAACTTCAGAACGTGTACTTCGATTGGGTGACACTGGGAGATGCACTGACTTTGCCCCGCATACCCGGTGCTTTTTCTACAGTGATGGCAGGGGTGCAGGCCAGTGAGGCGATGGACGGCGTGTTAGGCAACAATTTCCTGCAACGCTTCAACCAGCTTTATGACTTCAAGAACAACTTCCTTTATTTGGAGGTGAACGACCGGCTTTATACTCCTTTCTATGACTTTTTGGTTCGTTGAACAGTCTCAACCCGAATGATGCGTATTATAAACCCTTTCCAGCAGCTTGTTGCCCAACAAGGGACGATAGTGCCCTGATTCATAATAGTGGTGGTAATCTTCTGTAAATTCGTTTATGCCACTGAAATCATACACATTTTCTTTCCCGAAAATGCTTTGCAAGAATGCTCTGTCGTCCGGATGCAGTTCTTTCTGGTTATAATCCGGACTGATGATGACACGTACCGAGGTGTCGTGACGGCGCAGGACTTTCCTGATTTCCTCCAACAGCACACGTTGCCGCTGAAACAGGACAGGCTCTTCTACCACAGCAATACCCTTCCGTTCAGGAAACTCCTGTTTACGGTTTCTCCAGTATGCCTCACCTTCCTGCTCAATCATCTTCTCACGTGGATTGAACGAATCATTGTTCCGCGAATCACGTATCCTTCCATAAGGATTCATCTGCTTCATGTCTGGGTCCACACGTCCTGTGATTCTATATTTCAGATAAGGGAACAAAAAGTCCGGCATCGCGAATGCCTGCATGAATTCCATCTGCACGACAAACGGACTATCTCCCGATACAGCAGCCGGAAGTGCGTTGCTGTAACCGCTCAAAGGGCTAATACGTGAAAGCGAGGTACGGTTAAGAACCAGCAGCACATTCTTTATTTCTGCCCCTTCTTTCTCGAGGGCATGAAGCTTGAGACTTATCGCCTTCAAACTCTCTCCATTCCCGAAAAGACGGATGGCACGGTCGCCGGGAGCAAGATATTTTTCCCACTCCGCACAACGGAAAGCCATGGTAGATGAATTACCCAAAATAAAAGAATTGAAATGCACGCTGTCCTTATGGTTCCGGTATATTTGCCAACCCACATGATGTTCGTTCAGCATGACATCCGAATCATACAGGTCGTATTTGCGGAGGACCATGAAAGGATCATCATACACGTAAAGGGCCATCAAAGCCCAGAATGGGAGGGCAAACCACAGCGACTTTCGGACGAGACGCAGGAAAGCAGCGCGTTTACGGATGGGTGCGTCCGTAATAGTTTCCGGTATTTTTTCCATCAGAATTGCAGATATATGAAGTTTTCCGTGCCGAACTTGCCATAAGCAAACACGGCAAACACAATTAAATAATACACGGTCCAACGGACGAAGGCAGGCTGGTTCTCTAAACGCAGGTGCAAGTCGCCTTTGGACATAAAATAGTCATAAAGCAGTATCAGCAACCAGGCACTGCCAGCTACGATGCAGATGTGGTCGGACATGCCGATATTGATTTCTTTCCAGCTCGCATGAGTCTGAAAAGAGATGTTCCGCAGGAAATAGAACGCGTCTGAAACAGACTGTGCCTTGAAGAACACCAGCGATACGGCAAAAATGAGGTAGGTGCGGACAATCGAAAGCGTGGCGAACAGCCGTTCCCCGACGTGTTTCCTTACCTTGTTCCGTATTTTCTCCGTCCTCAGTTCCCACACAATCACAAGCCCCTGAATGAATCCATAGACGGCAAATGTCCATCCCGCGCCGTGCCATATACCCAACGCGATGAAGGTCACCATGAGGCTTGCCGCCACACCTCCTTGTCCCCAACGGCGGGTAAACGATGACAAAGGAAGAAAAAGGTAATCCCGCACCCAGGAGGAAAGAGAGATATGCCAGCGGCGCCAGAACTCAGCCGTGGTCTGGGCGGCAAAGGGATGCGCGAAGTTGGGTGACAGTTTCAACCCAAACAACATGCCTGTTCCAATCGCCATGTCCGTGTAGCCGGAGAAGTCGGCATACAGTTCGATGGGATAGAGCAAGCAAGCCATAAGCAGTTGTACACCTGAGGCGGTATGCATCGAATCGAACACACCGTCAATGTAGGGCGCTATATGGTCGGCAAGCACCAGCTTCTTCACCAGTCCTACCACAATCAGCTTCAGGCCGTAGGTCATCATGGAATAGGAGGCAGGGGAGAGTCTTCGGACTTGCGGGAGCAAATCGGCCGACCGTTCAATCGGGCCCGACAGGAACTTCATGAACAGGAGCATATAAAGCAGGAAATCCATCAGATTCCGCTCCGCCTTTTCTTCCTCCCAATAGACTTCCGTCAAGTAGCCGATGGCCTGAAAGGTGTAGAACGACATGCCCAACGGGAAAACAATGCCGGAGTTTCCGGTCAACTGGTGGGCATAGCGGAACCCAATCCAGCAGAGGACGAGAAAGGAGATACTGCTCCAGTAAATCAAGCGGGAGCCCCTTCCTTTTTCACAGGCCCGCTCAATCCGTATCGCCGCACCGTAGGTGAAAAGACTTACGACCAGTGCCGTGACAAGAAATACGAGATTGAAGTAGCCGATGAAAACCCCACTGGCCGCAAGCAGAATCCGCTTCCGCCCTTTCTCACGGACCAAATGGTATAAGGTGAAACAGAGCAGGAGCAGCAGGACAAATTCAAGGGAAATGAATGACATCGCTTCTCCCTCCTTATTTGGCCTTATTCAGGATAGTATGGCACAGATCGCCCACGTTTTTCAGTTTCACTATCTCACGAAACGTGAAACGCACGCCGAACTTTTTCTCAATCTCGGTGAGCAGTACCATGTTGGTCAGCGAATCCCATCCCTCCACGTCGTGGGCCGTGGTGCTTTCGGTCAAGGTGATGTTGTCTCTCTTCAATACTTTTCTGAATATTCCGTTCAGGGTTTCCAATAATTCTTTCGTTTCCATATACTTGATTGTTTTTGAGTTATTGCGTGATATATTTTAGCAGTTGGTTCCGGTCAGTTTTGTTGCTGTTGTTTTGTGGAAAACAAGGCATGAAATGAATGTGCCGGGGGCACATATAAGACGGCAGATGACTTTGCAGGTACTGTTCCAGGCGTTCCGTATCTTCCGTCTCCCGCTCTACGGCCAGATGCAGTTCACAACTTCCGTCAGAGGTATAAACCGGCAGCACTACCGCGTTACAGCCATGCTTGTAGAACGCCTTGACGTGGTATTCAATCTCGCCCAATTCTATTCTGAAGCCTTGTATCTTTACCTGTGTGTCTTTGCGGCCGCAATAAACGATGTCTCCGTCCGCATCTGCCAGACAGAGATCGCCGGTGCGGTAATAAAGCTTTCCGGAGGAATCCGTCACAAAACATTCCGCCGTCTTTTCGGGAGCACCCCAATACCCGCTCATGAGTTGAGGTCCGGCAATCCACAGTTCACCCGTCTCTCCGGCCGGAAGGGGTTTGCCCGAAGGAGATGCAATCAGATAGTCCATCCCCTGAAAAGGTTTCCCGATTGCCGCCATGCCGTTATGGTGTTTGCCCCCTTCTGCCGGGATGACATACGAAGTGCAGTAGATGGTCGCTTCGGTCGGTCCGTACAGGTTGACGACCGTGGCGTTGGGTATGCAAGGACGAAATTCGTGGAGCAGATTCACGTCGGTGGCCTCCGCGGTGACGACGAGATAGCGCAAGTCTGGGAAACAGATTTCCCCGAAATAAGGACGTGACAACCGAAGCACGGAAGGGGCTACAGCCGCAAACGTAAGCCGATGACGCTCCATGATATCCAGTACGTTCAGGTATTTCATTCCCTGCTGCGGAACGGGATAGACACACGCACCGAGAGTGAGGGGATAAAGAAACGACACGACAGAGACGTCAAACGTCAGTTCGAACATCTGAAGCATACGGTCGTTTTCATCCAGTTGCCATCCTAAAGCCCGATAAGCCTGGTAGAACGCATTCAGGTTCTTCCGGGAGATGGGGACACCCTTGGGTTCACCCGTACTTCCGGACGTGAAGATGATGTAGGCAGGCACATCGGAATCCACCTCCTCGATGCCGGATGGCAAAGCAAGCCGATAGGAGGGGAGAGACACCCGTATGGCTCTGATGTCAGCGGGAAGCATGCGGCCATTTTCCCCACTGTAGAGCCACAGGCCGATGCCGGATTGCCGGGCTATCCGAGCATTGCGCTCTGCCGGATAATCGGGATGTAACATGACGTAGGTTTTCCCGGAAAGTAGTACCCCCAAAATGGATGCGTAGGTTTCCATACGGTTTTCAGCCGCGATGCCCACCGTGTCTCCGTGGAGATTTCTCAGCGTTTCACAAATACTTCCTGCCAGTCCGAACAATTCCTGATAGGTATAGGTCCGGTCGTCAAGGACCAGTGCCGGACGCATGGCATAACGGTTCGCAGCCTGTACCATGGCTGCCAGCATATCTGCGTCGTTTTTCTTTTCCATATAACGTTAATTATAGTCTAGTCTATTATCTCTGCTTTCCTTTATTTGTTTATTGGTATAACGGAGATTGACATAAATCCCCCTATTTCAGGAATGTGAATATTAGTTAAATGTAAGTGTATGATAACACAGTCCCACTGATTTTTATGCGGACAGCTTTCTGAGAGGGAAAAATATACGTGATTTATTGCGAGAAGAATGACTGCTCTACAGTGTTTCCGGAAAATGCTTCATTGAATTGTGCATCATGAGGAAATGTTTTTTATGTTTTCCATTCGAGAACCGTATGTTTTCCATCCGTGAAACGTACGTTTCGCAAGGCGGAAACATACGTTTTCCGTGGGGGAAACATAGGAATCCTAAGCCCAAATGGGTATTTATGCTTAGGCGTTTTTAAGTCTACATAAAAGATACTATGTTTGTAAAGTCTGATTAAAGTCGCTCGTCGGGACGGGTGGTCCCGCCCCTTGCCGCTGGGCGCTCCCCGACCGATGATTTAGGAAAGAAGAATAGGCGTAATAATTGAATTACTAACTTTGTAAATGAGAGTTTATCAATGAATTAGTAATCCTAAATATTACACCTATGGCACAAAGTAAGAAAATAAATTTCAATGGTCAAAATATCTACATAGGTATTGACGTGCATCTGAAGAGCTGGAGTGTGACTATAATGACTGAATCGGGTTATAAGAGGACACATTCTCAGAAACCTTCGGCAAAAGAGCTCTTTGAACATTTGAAGAAACATTATCCTGATGGGAAATATCAGGCTGTATATGAAAGTGGCTTCAGTGGATACTCTACCTATTATGCCTTGAAAGAATACGGAATAGAGTGCATGATCATCCATGCTGCGGATGTTCCTACATCTCAATATGACCATGTAATGAAGATGGATGCCATAGATTCGGAAAAATTGGCAAAGTCTTTAAAAGGAAGTAGGAAGAGTATAAGTAAAAGCATAGCTAAGCCACCGGACTATGCAGATCGGAGGGAGCTGAAATCCCTGTCTTATTTTGGGAGCTATGTTTTGTTATTTGGGAAGGTGGGTTTTCACAGTATTTGTGAGGTCATATATGGAATATAAGGATAGCCGCCTTTGATTCACGGCTATGCGTTACGTCGGTCGCAGTTAATCCCTGTAATCTTTCCTTTAATTCTAATCCGTTTGCCGCCGCATTCTTTTTCAGGTGAATTTTCATGGCGTAAGCCATAAAGAAAATTCTCCTGAAAAAAGGAATAAATGCGGCTGGCAAATCAGGATTGGGATTTATCTTTGATGTAAGGGATAGCTTATTATTTGAATTTGGAGTATAATTGGAATCTAAAATATTACAAATATTTCCATAACATATGGATAAAAATCATGCTCCTTGAGCTCTGAATTCATTCGGGGTGATTCCCACTATACGTTTGAACATGCGGCTCATGTGTTGTGGATATTGGAATCCGAGACTGTAAGCTATCTCGCTCATAGGCGTTTGGATGTAGAGAGCAGTGACTCTTTAGCATGGCCTATCAGCTTGTCCTGAATATATTCCGTGACAGTTTTTCCGGTCTGCTTGCTGATCATGTCACCGAAATAATTGGGTGAAAGAAAAACCTTGTCTGCAAAGTATTTCACGCTTAGTAGGCCAAATAAACTATATTCATTATTTTTTATTGGCTCTTCTTCTGTCTTTTATAATCGCATCCTTATTTTCCAATGCCCATCCAATCAGAGCATTAATATGTGGAAGTAAAGAACGTGTCCTTTCGGTCAATGCATATTCAACCCTGGGAGGGACTTCGGGATATACTGTGCGGGTAACATACCCGTCATCTTCCAATGTTCTCAAAGTTACTGTCAACATTTTTTGAGATATGTCTGGAATCTCACGCTGCAACTCTTTGAACCGAACCGTTTCCATACCAGCCTTATTCAGTGTATATATGACCAGAAGTGACCATTTGTCGCAAAGTTTTGCCAGGATATTCCGTATCGGACAATCCGGAAATACCGCATCTTCTATTGTTGTTCTATCCATAAAATAATATATTTCAATTCACTCTACAAAGGTAAGCAAATTCCTTTTAAACTGCAAAAAACTTTTTTTCAAAAATATTTCTGCTTGTAAATACCTGATAACAAGCAATGGTTACCTCTAAGTAAGTATCTGATGTTCAAGTGTCTACTTGTGTGGATGAAAAACTCTTTCTACTTTTGCAGTGTAAAAGAAACAAAGACACTTTTAGTGAGTAATAAACTTTTTAATACATCAGGTCATGAAAAATGTAACATTGATTGGAGCGAGCGGATTTGTTGGAACCGCCATCCTGAACGAATTGCTGTCAAGAGGTCACAAAGTAACAGCCGTCGTACGTAATCCCGAGAAGATTAACGTATCAAATTCCAATTTGAGAATTGTAAAGGCAGACGTATCTGATACGGATGCAATGACTGAAGCCTGCAAAGACAAGGATGCGATTATCAGCGCATACAATCCGGGCTGGGCAAATCCTGATATCTACGAGGAAACTTTGCGTAATTATCCGTTGATATTGGAAGCAGCCAAACGGTCGGGTGCGAAAAGGCTGTTGTGTGTAGGTGGAGCAGGCACTTTATTCTGTGCCCCGGGACTTCGTGTGGTAGATTCCGGTGCTATTCCGGATGCCATCATGGGCGGTGTCAAGTCTCTCGGCGAATTCTATTTGAACACATTGATGAATGAAAAGGACATTGATTGGATTTTCTTCTCACCCGCCGGAACACTGGAGCCCGGCAAGCGTACCGGAAAATTCCGTCTGGGCAAAGATGATCTTATCGTAGACGAGAACGGGAACAGCCATATTTCCGTGGAGGATTACGCTGTTGCGATGGTTGATGAACTGGAAAACCCGAAACACCATTATGAGCGTTTCACCATCGGATATTAAGCAAACTATTGTATAACTCAAATTAAAGGCATAAACAATGAAAAAGGTATTATTTATTTTGTTCAATCTCTTAACGATTACAGTTATGGCACAGACTAAGGGACGCTTCGAGGTGCATGACCTCGGTAATTTCAAGTTGCATGTGTATCACACCAATGATGTAATGGCAGATGCAAGTTACATCATTGAAGGCAAGGATTCGCTTGTTACCATGGAACATCCGCTTTTCAAGGACAATGTGGCAGAATTCAACATTTACATCGAGAAATTAGGCAAGCCTATCGAGAAAATCATTTCCGATTACCATCTTGGAGGAAGTGGCAACTACGCCCAAATCATGGCAGAAGGAATGGAAGAGTTCTCCAAAGGCCCTATTTATGGCGGTATGATGAAAGGCTTTGAGCAAATGTGGGGTGACACGATGACCGAGTTGCCTACGGGAGATGTAACTGAAGTACCGTTCGGCACAACACAGACATGGGCAGGAGTTACGTTCGAGTTTCGCCATGGAGCATCCAGCGACTTTCCCGCTGCCAGCCTCCTGATTGGAGGCAAGGCCTATTATACGCACTGGACTCCGGTAAAGGCGCATGTCAGCCATTTACAGATTTCTTCTCCGGCAGCTATCGATGCCGAAATTGCTGAAGCTGAAAAGTCTCTTGCTTCGGGTGCTGAACTGTTCATCGGTGGACACGGAGGTGCAGCAAAACGCGATGCAGTTGAGTTCAAAATCGCATATCTGAAGAAAATGAAAGAAATATTGACAGCAAACAAATCTTCTCAGGATTTTGTGGATGCAATGAAAAAAGCTTATCCCGGTCTGCCAGGAGAAGCCGGACTGGAAGATTTGGGCAAAGCCCTCTACAAATAAGAATAAGACATATTGTGCATGATGCTTCGGATGGTATGACATTCAGGTACCATCCGAAGCCTTTTTCAAGCAAGGAATAAACGAGATTCAATTATGGAAAAAGTATTTGATTTTTTAAGCAAGCATAAAGATGTGGCATTTGCTACCGTAGAACAGAACAAACCCAAAATCCGGGTATTCCAAATCATGAAGCAGGAAGGGCATACCCTGTATTTTGCTACTTCTCCGCACAAAGAAGTGTATCGGCAACTGCAAGAAAACCCCAATATAGAGTTGCTTGCCATGGATGGGAACATATCTGTACGGGTGACCGGGCGTGCCATGTTTGATGTTCCTGATGGATTGGCCCGTGAAATTTATGCGGACAATCCAGTTTTACCCCGTCTGTACAAGCGATATACGGATTTAGTTTATTTTCGTTTGCCTGTCACCAGATTGGACTATTATGATTTGACCCCAACACCTCCCACTTTTGAGCATTATGAATACGAAAGCCAGGATTGATAATCTGCGGTTCATACTTCGCACGTTACTCGCCGAGCGGAAAGAATATGTCGGATGGCAGATACCCGATACACTGGAAAAGCAACAGTCCATGATGCGGGCTTCCTTCTGGGCTTGTTCCCCGTTGTCCGGTATGCGGTGGGAAAATGGATGTGCATGTACGGAAAGACCGTTATTTTGTGCAGGATAACCAATGGTACGCAAGCTATGAACGCTATCAGGACTATATGGAAAAGGCTTGCGATGGCAATACGCTTCTGCTGGAACTCGGCGTAGGTTTCAATACTCCGACCATCGTCCGTTTTCCGTTTGAGAAACTGGCGGTCCAAAAGAGAAACGTCACATTGGTACGCATCAATAAGGATTACCCTGATTCACATTATAAAATTGCTAATTATATCCCATTTGTAGAGAATGTTAATGCAATCTTGGCAGGACAGAATCTTATTTGTAAAAAGTATTATGACCACAATGAACATTATAATTTAAGAAAATGAAGCTGTTACTACAGTCTAAATTTCTATTAGGTTATGTCATCCTTTTGGCGGTCATTGGCTGTATGGTCGCCGTTTTGGTACATGAACGTAAGCGGATACGCGAAATCAAGGCAGAAACAACAAACATAAACCTGGTACGTCGCGGTATCAATACTGCCTGCTGTATGACAGGGTTCGCTACATTGGGTGAGTGTGTGGCGAGTTTGGACAAAGCAGACTATCAGTACTGTCACAAATGCCGACTGGACAGAGGTACCACACATCTATGTTGATTCTCCTGAAAGATATCCGGCGGGACAATTTGGACAACATCAAATCCTGTCTCGACCTGTGGAACATACTGAAAGCCGTGCCGGTTTCGGAATACAGAAGCTACGAGACACCCCTGTACTGGATGGACTTCGGGAATACGCAGGATACGGGACAAGTCGTCCTCGGAACCGTATCGAAGAAAATCAAACAACCGGCATCTAAGCTGTACGAAACGGTGGAGTCACTGAAAATGATTACCCGCTACGTG
This sequence comes from Bacteroides mediterraneensis, assembly GCF_025993685.1. Lineage (NCBI taxonomy): Bacteria > Pseudomonadati > Bacteroidota > Bacteroidia > Bacteroidales > Bacteroidaceae > Bacteroides > Bacteroides mediterraneensis. Next base: position 1,511,868 of record NZ_DAJPEN010000001.1, read on the forward strand.
AAATACGCGAAAGTAAAGGAGAAGGACTCGGGACCGAGCTGCTCACTGGCAGAGGCTCTGGAAAAGCAGGAGCTGTTCATCAACTCCACACTGGCACAGCTCGGCTGCAACATCCTGTGGAAAATGTTCCGCAACGGCATGATCGAGCATCAGGGACTGTACCTGAACCTCTCCACAATGAAAGTGAATCCTATTGTTCTATGATACTAATATTTAAGCACCCTGTATTCTGAATTCATTTGGAGTAATTCCAACTATCCGTTTGAACATACGGCTCATGTGTTGCGGATATTGGAATCCGAGACTATATGCTATCTCACTCATAGGTTTAGAAGTAGAGAGCAGTAACTCCTTTGCACGGCCTATCAGCTTGTCCTGAATATATTCCGTGACAGTCTTTCCTGTCTGTTTGCTGATCATGTCTCCGAAATAATTGGGTGAAAGAAAAACCTTGTCTGCAAAGTATTTCACGCTTGGCAGACCGTTCTCTTGTGGAGCTTTGCTGTCAAAGTATTCATCAAGCAGACGTTCAAAACGGACAACCACATCCTTATTGGATACCTCACGAGTAGTAAACTGGCGTTCATAGAAGCGCATACAATAATCGAGTAATAATCCGATATTGGCAGTTATCAACCTTCGGCTGTGTTTGTCAATATTATGTTCCAGTTCGGTCTCAATCTTACGAAAACAATCCATGATGGTCTCGCGTTCTGTTTCAGACAAATGGAGGGCTTCACGTGTCTCGTATGAGAAGAAAGAATACTTCTTGATTTCTTGTCCCAACATTGTTCCACGAATAAAATCAGGATGGAACAATACGCCGTGCGCCGTTGGTCTGGTATCTTTCAACATTTCTATAGCAGCAACCTGTCCTGGAGCAAAACAGACAATGGTTCCTTCTTTGTAATCGTAAGGCTGACGGCCATAGGTAATATCTCCGCATTTTGTATCTTTCAGGAACAGGGCATATACTCCATAATTGATTTTAAAATGTTCCGGCCATACGGTTGCTTTTGACAAATCGACGACTGCAACCATAGGATGCAATGTTTCCAACCCGAACAACTTGTTATACTTATCGACGCTATCCAGTTTAATTAATTCTTCCATATCGCAAGGTATTATCGTTGTTGCAAATATAATGTTTCTATTTTGAATATATACTTTCTCTATTACAGTATCCATGATTAGGGTATAAATATCGAGAAATTGTATACAACCCTCCTATGTGAATCAGGCTAATTTTGCATAAGTCATTAAAATGCAGTTTTATGGATACAGAAAAGGATATGTCTCGTAGGGCCTTTTTGAAGGATTCGATACTGGCTGGAGGGTCATTAATGTTATCTGGAATTCTCCCCTTAAAGGCCGGTAATTATATAATGCAGGAACGCAAGACGGATTACGAACTAAATGAATCCGACAGTATACTGAAAGGAATATGTGATATTCATATTCATGCTGCTCCGGACAGTCGAATGCGGTCGGTTGACGAATGGCATTTCGCCCAAGAAGCCCAAAAAGCCGGATACCGGGCAATTATGTATAAATCCAACGATTTCAGTTGCCATGACCGAGCTTATCTGATACGTCAGGGAATTTCGGACATTGAAGTGTTTGGAAGTTTATGCATGAACCGTGTTCACGGCGATCGTGTAAATGCGTATGCTGCCGAAAAAGCTGTTGCTACTTCTGGGGGCCTGTGTCGTTGCATTTGGATGCCAACACTGGATGCGGAGTATCATTATCGATGTGAAGGAAGAAAAGAAAAAGGCATTCCTGTTCTGGACCGTTCAGGACAAGTCCTACCTGAAGTTATACGGGTCATGGAAATATGTGCCGAGGCAGATATTATTTTTGCCACCGGTCACTGTTCGCCGCAGGAAAGTATCATTCTGGCACGAAAAGCGTCAGAGATTGGTGTGAAACGATTCGTAGTAACACATGCCAATTCCCATTTCTGGATGATGACTTCCGATCAGATACGTCAGTGTGTTGATTTGGGAGCATACATCGAATATTGCTATCTGCCATGCCTATGGGGAGAAAATAGCGGAATGCCTCAATATGAACGTCAGTCTACCGGGACATTCGCAGATCTTGTTCGTGTATCTTCTGATAGAGGTTTTATTTCTACAGATTTAGGCCAGTCAGTTATGCCTCACCCAATAGCAGGAATGAAACAATGTATTAAAGATTTGGATAAAGCCGGTTTTACAACAACGGAAATCAATAGGTTGGTACGGGATAATCCCGCTATGTTAATCGGTTTGAATGATTAAAATGAATATATTATGGATAGAAGAGATTTTTTCAAGCGGACAGGTCTGACATTAGCGGCCGGTGCTCTGTTAGGGCCAAGAGTATTGGCTGATGAGGCAGAAAAGAGGGTTGTCCAAGAAGAATTGTCAGGCAAAATTTTGAATTATAATCCAAGGATGCAGTATCGTCCAATGGGACGTACCGGAGTTGATGTTTCCGCATTGGGGTTTGGTATGCTCCGATTGCCGATGCAAGCAAACGGAAGTGTGGATTTTGACCAAAGTGTGGCCATGGTACGTCGGGCAATTGAAGGTGGTGTAAACTATATTGATACTGGGCGTGTCTACCTGAACGGACAGAGTGAACAGGCTGTCGGAAAGGCACTCGCGGGAGGATGGCGTGACCGTGTCTATGTCACCTCCAAATCTCCGTGGTGGGCCATGGAACGGCCGGAGGATTTTGAGAAGTTCTTTGATGAGTCGCGCCGTGCCATCGGAACGGATGTCATTGACTTCTACCACATCCACATGATCATGCATCGAGGCTGGAACGAGAAGGTGGTTCCTTATAAACTGATTGAGAAAATGGAGAAACTAAAGGCCGACGGAAAAATCCGTTTCATGGGATTCTCGTTCCATGACCGCCTCCAGCTTTTTAAAAAGGTGGTCGAGGCATCATCAGCTTGGGATTTCTGCCTGATTCAACATAACTATCTCGATTATGAATACGAAGCTGGCGTATTAGGTCCGAAGTACGCGGCAGCGAACGGTATGGGTGTTGCCGTAATGAAGCCTGTACGTACCGGATTTTTGGCCAATCTTCCCCAGTCAATGCGTGATGCACTTCGTTCTACCGGAGTAGAAAAGCCGGATGTGGAATGGGCTCTCGACTACCTGTGGGATATTCCAGAAGTGAGTGTAGCGGTCAGCGGGATGAATTCCATGGCCGATGTGGAGGCCAACTTGAAATATGCTTCCAAAGCCCGTCCCAATATGTTGGCACCTGACGATCGGGAAGCATTAGGCGCTGCCATTCGTGCATTTCGAGAGACTCCGGGTCATATTGACTGTACAGGATGTTATCAGTGTATTCCTTGTCCACATAATGTAGCCATCGGATACATTTTCGCGTATGTGTACAATAATTATCTGGTACATAAGGATATGAAACGAGCTATGTCGGACTATACGATTGCCATGTCTCCCATTCAAAGAGGAGCACCGGCTTCGGCCTGTGTTAATTGTGGGGCTTGTCTGGAGAAATGTCCGCAAGGGTTGGATATTCCCAACCTGCTGGCTCGTGTAAAAGAGACCATGGGTAAATAATCACAAATAATTCGCATTAAAACTACATTTCAATATGAAAAAGCTAATATTATTTTTAGTTATCATGTGCTGTGTTTGTACTTTACAGGCAAAAACACTGATCGTTTATTACAGTTATACAAACAATGTTCACCGAATTGTCAGTGACTTGCAGACACAAATTGAGGCTGACGTTTTGCGCATAGAACCAGCAGAAGAAGGGCTGGATTATGCAGCAAACAATTATGCTCTTGGCAGTGCGTTGATTGCTGCCATTAGAAATGATTCTGCCAATCCGGATTCATATCCGGCAATTAAGACCTCAATCAACAATCTTGATGAATATGATACCATTATTATAGGTGCTCCTTTATGGTGGAGTAATATGGCTGCACCTTTGCAGACATTTCTGTTTACTTACGGTTCTCAGATGGCAGGCAAACGTATAGGTCTTATTGTCTCCAGCGCCAGTAGCGGCATCAGCGGTGTAGAAGCTGATGCAAAACGCCTTATTCCTGACGGGAATTTCATGAGTCCAAGCCTGTGGATACGTTCTTCACAAACTGAAAATTGTCATTCTATGCTTTCAGAATGGCTTAAGGAAATTAATTATGAAAATACCTCAACTGGAATTATCAATATGAATATGGGCAATAGTCCCAACTTGCAATATCGTTCCGGTCAACTCTTTGTTTCAGGGAACATAGATTATGTTTCTATATTCAACGTAAATGGTAGTAAAGTAATGCAAACCGACGAAAAAGTTATTAATAACATTCCTGCTGGAATTTACATTGTGCAGTTGGTTACAAACAATGCTTCTAAAACATACAAGTTCCGTGCTGCTGACTGATGATAATTCACATGGTTATTTATTGATATTGAAACGAAGACTCTTTATCATATGTACAACCGTCCGCGATAGCGTTCACCACATAAAAAGATAGCCTTCCAGATTTTTGGGCGGCTATCTTTTCATCTTCTTCCATCTATCCGGAAGCAAATCACGATATTTATCTATAGGAGTATTAGGAGGCCATGCGGCACAACGGTCTATAATGTCGCAGAAGTATTCAAAGATGTTTATTCCACATCTATGGCATGTTATGGCTAATGAGTGGTATAACACCGCCACTTCGGCTCCTGTATGAGAGCCTATTGTCAGACGTCTTCGTGTCAGTGATATATACCTGTTTATTCGTTCAACTTCATTGTTGTCAAGCCTGTATTTAGGAGAAGAGAAGATTGCCGGTATTTCATGCCACTGTTTCAGCGCATAATCGGCGGCGGCATTAAGAGAATCATCAGGAGGTATCCCCGGACGGTCTTTAATCTCAATCAATCCTCTGTAGATTTTTTCAATCATCACTTTTGAGTAGCGTTGCCTCCACTGAAGGTGGTCCTCGTCAGTCCATCCGTCCTTTCCTGTTTTGTGTTTATGCTCGAAGTGATACAATAGGCCGAAGCGCTTGGCCATTTGCTGGGCAATAGTACTATCCTTTATATCCAGAAACTTCCGTTTTATATGCTGCAGGCATGGAAGTCTTTTTATTCCTTTCAGATTGCCGATTCCGATATGACGGTATCCGGAGTAAAAGTCACACTGGAAGGCTCCGTTAAATCCTTTTATTTCATTTTCAAAGACTTCAGCCGAACGTGATCCGTCATCATAAAAGAAATACACCAGACCTGTGGTCATACCGACAAACACCCAGATATATCCTTTCTTTATTTTCTTCCCTGAATCAGTGACTGTCTGCAGACGTACTTTCTGATAAGTCTCATCACCACAGATATAGTTGTCCTCAAGGATTGCCTTTGCAAGAGCCTTATAAAGGTTCTCAAGCTGAACCTTGGTTTTGCTGACAAGCTTCCGGGCGGTACCCTTATCAAGATCGAAGCCGTGTGAGCGGAAGTATTCTACCGCATTTTCAAGCGGCATTCCGTGCAGATAGCGCAACTCCGCCAGACCTGCGATAAAAGAGGAAGTGTATTGGGAGTTCAGCAGCGGAGTTGCCGGAACAGAACCTTTGAAGATTGTACCGTTCTGAACATACTTCTTGACCTTATAGATTGTCTTGATAAAGCGCATGGGAACCATTGAATAACGCACGACATCGCATGTACACATATATCTGGCCAGTTCCGGATCAAACCCCGGGTCGTCAGGTTCTACATCAAAGGTTTCAATCTCACATTCCGGATGTGTCTTTTTCTTCGCACCGTTGTTTGTATGTCTCTTTTGTATCTTCTGTTCAGGAACATCAGATTTGGGGAGCATCTGTCCGGTCTGTCTTTCCGAGGGAGATTCCTGCAGACGGCGCATTGCCTGACGGACAGTTTTTTCCTTGCTGAGTTCAATGTCCTTTCCTTTGAGAGTTTCCTCCAGAGAGGTTATCTGCTTTCTCAGTTCTTCAACCGTGGCAGTCAGTCTCTCGTTGGCTGAAGTCAGTGAACGGACAGATGATAAGGCTTCCTCCAGTTTGCCCTGAAGGAAGCCGTTCTGGCGTTGCAAAAGTTCTATCAGTTCATCCTTTTTCATGCTTTAAAGTTACGAAAAAAGGCGGATTTATGCAACTTCTTATAGATTTAATTATTTGATTATCAATATTATATATACTACCTTGCAGCCATTCTAAAGCGTTCTTCGACAGTTACTTTTACAGGTGTGAGCCCCCTCATCAGCATGTAGAAGTCATCCCATTGAAACCTGCGGACGCTGCCATCACCGTTTTTCAGCACCTCACGGAAACGCCCTTGGGACAGTCTTTTAGTGTACATCAAAAAACCGTCGCCGTCCCATTTTAATGCCTTCATGGTCTTACGGTCCTGTGAGAAAAACACATATACATCCCCCGAAGCCGGAGAATGTCCTTTCCACGACCATATCATTTGTGTCAGACCACGGATGCCATAACGCATGGATACAGGATGCTGACAGACCCACAGATGCAGACATGAATCAAGGCTCCACATGAGTGACCTCCTTTCCCATTTTACGGATAAACTTCGCAATAACAGACAAGTCCGTATCTTCCGGAAAGCTTACTTCCACATTGCCATCTACCCTGACAGTAATCACATTGCAGCTTTCTGCAGGAAGAAAACCGGCTTCCTCAAATATCACATCCTCAAAAGGTATTTCCTTATACCGGGAACTTCGACATGTATGGGGACTTGTATATCCGGGCAAATCCGAAACACGGAGTCTGTTGCGCCACAGAAAGTCCTTCATCTGTTTCCTTGTTATTCCAAAACCTTTATAATAATCAATAAAGCGTCCCGGTTGTCTGCCATCGGCACAGAGGGACTTAAATTCTTCGTAAGCCTGAGAACAACGAAACTTCAGACAACTTCCTCTTGTATATCCGGGAACATCATTCAAGCTTGTGTATTCTTCCTTCAATATCAGATACATCCTGTAATAATTGACACCATGCCCGCGGCAATATTCACGAAAGGAGCATGATTGTTTGCCAGATGAACATAATTCTTTAAAAGCAGAAAAAATCTGCCTGTAGTATTCTATTTTTACCATATCTAAAATTTTATGGCAAAGTTAGAATTACTACAGGCAGACTACAAGACGCTATCGCGGACGGTTGTACTATCATATTGATGAGGGTCTTCGTTTTATTTTATGAATTGCCCGTTATCTGTAATTCAGGTATATATGTCAAAGAATTGTCTACCATTCAATTTTTCTCATACATTTAACTTTGTTGCAGTTAAAAAAAATTCCAATGAATATTTATAAGACGCGATATGTATATGAAGAGTAAACTTGTTTTAGCTATTATTTTATGCATTCAGATTCAGATAGCCTGGGCACAGGCGAGAATTCGTTATGATAATAAAGGTCAGGCTACTCCCTCTACTGTACAATCATTTGGGGAAGAAGCATTCAATGTTCAAAATGAAACAGTCATCCGCTGGTTGGGTAATGCGGGATTTTTTATTAATAGTCGCGGAACTTGTATTATGATTGATCCCATGTTGAAAGGGTTTGATATGCCTGTTTTATTTCAAGCACCAATTACTCCGGAGCAAGTTCCACATCTGGATGCGGTACTCATTACTCATTGTGATAACGACCATTACAGCGTACCTTCATGTACAGGACTATCAAGTGCTTGTTTTCAATATCATAGTACACATTATGTAGATACTTTGATGCGACAACAAGGTTTGCCATCTTTTGGACATGGTATCGGTGATGAATTCCGTATAGGTCCTGTAAGTGTAAAGCTGACTCCGGCTTACCATCTATGGCAAAATGAGATGGAAGAATTTCGAAGGTTAAGGGAATATAAGATGGAAGATTATTGTGGTTTCCTTATCAATACCCCCGATGGGTTAATATGGGCTCCGGGTGATTCCCGGTTTTTACCAGAGTTCCTTGAGTTGCCGTCTCCTGACGTCATTTTCTTTGATTTTTCTGATGATTCCTGGCATATAGGATTGGAAGGAGCCATAAAGATTGCTAATACTTATCCTGATGCGAATTTGATTCTTTCCCATTGGGGAACTGTAGATTCGCCTGATATGAAACCATTTAATGCTGATCCACGTAGTCTTGAAGGTAGAATTATCAATCCTGAACGTATTCATATTCTAAATCCCGGGGAACCATTTATCCTGAAAAAGGGTTATAAAGAGTCTTATACAGAAAAGGATACGGGTAATATGGTCTTTAAATGTGGAGAGCAAGTTATGTCAGAATATTATACCGGAAAAGTCTATATTTCAGATGTAGCCCATCAGACAAAGTTTGATATAAACCATCTGGTTTTCGCCCCCAATAGTAGGAATACATGGCATATACATCCGGATGCTGAACAAGTATTGTTGATATTGGACGGTGAAGGTTACTATCAGGAAGAAGGACAGGAAGTTATTCGGATAAAGAAGGGAGATGTTATAAGAACTCCGGCTAACGTAAAACATTGGCACGGATCAACTTCAGAAAGCAGGCTAGTCCATTTATCAATAACGGAAAGGACGAATAAGGGGCATATTGAGTGGATAAAATAAAAGTGATTGCATGATACCAGGTATATAAGGTATAATCTCCATTTTATCCAATGTTCGGGTAGAAATATCGGTAAATTATATACCGGCTACAGTCCTATATTCAGATAATTTTGCAGTAGAAAAAGAACTAAAAACAATGAATTATAATTCAGATGAAAGTAAAGATAATCATAGCGCTTGTTGCGCTGGCAATTAATGGAACAACAATTATGGCACAGGAAAAAATCAAGCAGACGGCTGGCCGCGACCAGCTTGGGGAGTTTGCCCCGAAATTTGCGGAACTGAACGACGATGTACTTTTCGGAGAAGTGTGGAACCGTACGGACAAGCTTGGACTGCGCGACCGTAGTCTGGTGACCATCACTTCGCTCATCAGTCAGGGAATCACCGATTCATCGCTGACCTATCATCTCCAGTCAGCAAAAAACAATGGAATCACACGCATTGAAATTGCCGAGATTCTTACTCACATTGGCTTTTATGCAGGATGGCCCAAGGCATGGGCGGCTTTCCGTCTGGCCAAGGATGTGTGGGCGGATGATGCGGCTGCGGCAGATGCCAAGTCCGCTTTCCAACGCGAGATGATTTTCCCCATTGGCGAACCAAATACGGCCTACGCCCAGTATTTTATCGGCAACAGCTATCTGGCCCCCATTTCGCGTGAGCAGGTAAACATATCCAATGTGACTTTTGAACCCGGATGCCGCAACAACTGGCATATACATCGGGCTAAGAGTGGCGGTGGTCAGATGCTTATCGGGGTAGCTGGCCACGGTTGGTATCAGGAAGAGGGGAAACCTGCCGTTGAGATTCTTCCGGGAACAGTCATTCATATTCCAGCAAACGTAAAGCACTGGCACGGTGCGGCGGCTGACGGCTGGTTTGCTCATCTGGCCTTCGAGGTTCCAGGTGATGAGGCCTCGAACGAATGGCTGGAGCCTGTTACAGACGAAGAATACAATAAACTGAAATAATAATATCTGAAAAAGACTAATCATGGAAACGAATCTGAATTATGACATGTATGTTCCCACCCGTGTCTTGTTTGGCGCAGGTATGCTGAATAAACTGGGAGAACAGCCTATGCCGGGTAAAAAGGCACTCATTATCATTTCTAATGGCAAATCGACCCGCGCTAACGGATACCTTGAACGTACCGAACAGCAGTTACGGTTGGCCGGTATTGAATCCGTTCTCTTTGATGGCGTATCCCCCAATCCTACCGTAGCCAATGTAGAGGCGGGAGCTGAATCAGCGCGTGCTGCTGGCTGTGATTTTCTGGTGGCATTGGGTGGCGGCAGCGTTATGGATTGCGCCAAGGCCATCGCTGTCATGGCAACAAACGATGGCGTTTTGTGGGACTATGTGGCTGTTGGTTCCGGCAAGGGACTACCTATTCCGAATACGCCACTGCCTATTGTCGCCATTACGACAACGGCCGGTACGGGTTCAGAAACCGACAGTGCCGGAGTTATCACTAAAGAAGATACTTACGAAAAAGCCTTCATTGGTGCTCCCAGCCTTTATCCTTGTCTAGCAGTTGTCGATCCGGAACTGATGCTGAGCGTCCCGGCCGGTTTCACTGCTTTTCAGGGTTTCGACGCATTATTCCACAGCATTGAAGGTTACATCGCCAACGGAGCCAACCTGATGAGTGATATGTATGCTTTGACTGCCATAGAAAATTTGGCGAAATACCTGCCACGAGCCGTACAGGATGGTAACGACCTGGAAGCCCGCACCCATGTGGCTTTCGGCAATACACTGTCAGGAGTAGTCATGTGCCTTACGCTGATTACCAGCGAGCATGGAATGGAACATGCCCTCTCGGCCTACCATCCCAACCTCCCGCATGGTGCCGGTCTGATAATGATCAGTCGCGCCTACTTCTCCTATTTTGTTCGCAACCATGCCTGTGACGAGCGTTTTATCCGTATGGCTCGGGCTATGGGTATGCCTGACGCCGACAAACCGGAAGATTTCATTACTGCACTTACCCGCTTACAAGAGGCGTGCGGTGTGGCCGACCTGAAGATGTCCGATTATGGTATATACTTTAATGAGGCTGAAAAGTTCATGCGCAATGCACGTGAAGTCATGGGAGTGATGTTTACCAGCGACCGCATACAGATGACCGATGCCGATATCGTCAGCATCTATGAAGAGTCTTGGCGATAGAAGACATCAATTCTGATAAATAGAAATTGTTATCGGCCCCCACTATTACATGGGGGCTGATTTATTTCGGTTATGATTGAATCCGTAACAGGGGTATATTGTCCGAGGATTTGTATACCATCCTGTATACGGCCCTTCTTTATCTTTGAATCAAGCAATTAATAAAAAAACATGATTAGAAAGGGAAACATAATGAAAAATATATTCCTGATTCCGCTGATGTTTTTGACATTCTTGTCCTTGACGGCGTGTAGTCCTGCTGATGACGATTCGATTATTCCAGAGATACCGGAGCAGCCCGAGAATCCCGGGAATGGGGATTCCGATGACAACAATTCAGAAGAACCAACAGATCCGACATCCGGAGGTAACGGGCGATACCTTGTATTGTTCACTTCACGCAGCGGGAATACCGAACGTATGGCTAATGAAATTCGCGGCCAACTGGATTGCGATATTCTCGAAGTGGAACCTCAGACCGCATTTGAAGAGGATTACAATGCCATGCTCGAACGTGCCAGGGAGGAACTGGATGCTATTAAGCAAGGGAATTATCCAGCCGTTAAGACTTCCATGGAGGATTTCGAGAGTTACGACCTTGTATTTGTCGGTTATCCCATCTGGTATGGTTCCATGGCGACGACCATGCAATCCTTTTTGCACGGCCATGCATCGAAATTGGAAGGAAAACGCATAGCTCTCTTTGCGACAAGTGGAGGCAGCGGAATATCTTCTTCCCTAAGGGAAGCGGAAACACTGTGTCCCGATTCGGAAATTCTCGACCAAGCCCTTCTGCTGACCTCCTCTTCATTGTCCCAGATGGAGATACGTGTTGCTGAATGGCTTGAAGGTATAGGTGTCGGACTGGAAGAACCAGAAAATTCTGATGTTACATCATTAAAAATGAATATTGTCGTAGGAAGCCAGACAATTAGTGCTACCATGGAGGACAATGCTGCTGCACGCGACTTGCTGTCCCGTCTGCCTATGGAGGTTACATTGAATGACTACAACAACACTACGGAAAAGATTTTTTATCCTAATCCGGAGTTGGAACTGGACGGTGTAACAAGAGGTTGTGCGCCGGTGCCCGGAGATATTACTATTTATGCACCGTGGGGAAATGTCGCCATCTTCTGCAAGAGCTGGTCACACAGTAATGACCTGATAAAAATGGGACATATTGACGGTGACGGCATTGAGGTATTGAGCGTGCCTGGGGACGTACCAGTCAGGTTTGAAAGAACGGAATGATAACATATAATACTTGAATATGGAATGTAAAATATTGAATAACGGAGTACGGATGCCTCTTCTCGGATTTGGTGTATTTCAGATTCCGGATGCGGAAGAATGTGAACAGGCTGTTTTTGAAGCATTGCAGGCCGGATACCGTATGATTGATACGGCGTCCGTGTATGGCAACGAAGAGGCAGTTGGCAAGGTAATAGTTCGAAGCGGATTGCCACGCGAAGAAGTGTTCGTTACGACCAAGGCATGGATATCCGAAATGGGGTACGAGCAGACTTTGTCGGCTTTCGAGCGGTCTCTTGTCCGTTTGGGATTGGACTATATTGATCTGTATCTCATTCACATGCCGTTCGGAGACTGTTACGGGGCATGGAGAGCCATGGAAGATCTTTACAATTCCGGTCGTGTACGTGCCATTGGGGTCTGTAATTTTGAACCCGACCGCTTGTTGGACCTGTGCCATAATGTACGGATAGTACCGGCTGTCAATCAGATAGAAATGCATCCGTTTACCCAACAAACAGAAGCGATGAAAATCATGTCATCCCTGCATATACAGCCTGAGGCATGGGCTCCGTTTGCAGAAGGGAAAAACGGCTTGTTCACGGATAAGAGACTGGTTGGGATCGGGCAGAAATATGGAAAAACAGCCGCACAGGTAGTCCTTCGTTGGCATTTTCAGCGAGGAGTAGTATCGATACCCAAATCCGTCAGGAAAGAACGTATAATCGAGAACTTTGCAGTCTTTGATTTCTCGTTGTCGCAGGAGGATATGGAACTGATAGCCCGAATGGATACCGGAGCCAGTACAATTCTTGACCTGCATGACCCTAAGGAAGTTGAACGGTTGTATGGCATATCATAAACAAGTCTTATAATTGATATGAAGAAGAATTTTTTAGTCTTATGGGTAATGTTGTTACTGGCAACACTGCCGGTACTGGGACAATCAGCCCGACATAATAATACAAAAACAGATAATAATATGGAAAACAATAAAATCAAAATGACTGTCGGAAACAGAATGTTTACCGTCACTTTGAATGGGAACTCATCATGTGAAGCACTTGTTAAGCGTTTGAAGCAAGGCAATCTACATGTCCGCATGGATGATTACAATGATATGGAAAAGGTCGGTCCGTTAGGATTTTCTCTTCCACGTAATGACAGACAGAATGATACAGGTCCCGGAGATATCATTCTCTATCAGGGTAATTATCTTGTGATTTACTATGACAACAATTCATGGAACTTTACCCGTCTTGGAAAGGTAGACGGCGTTTCCAGTCGGAATGAAATGCTCGAACTTTTAGGAGGAGAAGGAGAAAAATCTGTAATACTGTCATTATAGTAATTATCAAATATGAATAATGGAATTATGGTGAGGACAATGGATTGCATATTGGCCGTCTGTATGCTGATGTTTGCAGCATGCAGTGAGGCACATACAGAAAATGGACCGGGACAGCCGCCTGTAATACCGACTGACCCGCCGTTAGAGCGAGGCGATTTCGTACAAATCAACGGAGGTTCCTTTACAATGGGGAGTCCTGAAGATGAGCGGTGGCGGGAAAATGATGAAGTGCAACACCAGATTACAGTTGGACCATATCTGATATCCAAATATGAGGTGTCGCAGACTGAATATCGTTCTGTCACCGGAGTAAATCCCAGTTACTTTCAAGGAGACAATCGTCCGGTAGAAATGGTTTCATGGTACGACGCCGTACGCTTTTGCAATGAGTTGAGCCAGTCCGAAGGGCTTGAACCGGCGTATTCCATTGACGGGACAGAGGTAACATGGAACCGTGAGGCCAATGGGTATCGCCTGCCTACGGAAGCTGAATGGGAATATGCCTGCCGGGCCGGGACTGATTCCCCATTCAGCACGGGACGCAACATTACCGTAGAGCAGTCCAACTGGTATAGCAGTTACCCATATATTGAGGGTGAAGGCGGAGGTACTTACCGAAGACAGACAGTGGATGTTGATGAGTTTGAGCCGAATCCATGGGGCTTGTATAACATGCACGGCAATGTCAGCGAATGGTGCTGGGATTATTACGGTGCTTATACCAATGCTGCTGATCCCAATCCTTCAGGTCCTGAAACCGGCCGTAACAGAGTAGCGCGTGGCGGTGGCTGGTATGATTATGCCAAACATGTCCGCAGTGCCTACCGTTCGGCTGTGCCGGCTGATTATACGGACTACAAGCGCGGCTTCCGTCTTGCCCGAAATGTCGAATAATAAATCATACGAAAATGAAACAGTTTATATTGATTATGTCCGTTTTGCTTGGGTGGGCATTCCAATCGGAGAACATATACGCACAGACTGGCGGTAGGACATTGATAGTCTATTTCTCCGAAGGCGGAAATACACGCGGCATAGCGGAAGAAATCCAGTCCCAGATCGGAGCAGACTTGGTGGAGATTGAGATGGAAGAACCCTATTCCGACAGTTATAGTGTTTTGCTGGAGCAGGCAGAACAGGATCTTTTGGCCAACGCTCGTCCGGCTTTACGCACACGTATTGAGAACATGGAGGCGTATGACACGATACTGCTTGGTTATCCGAACTGGTATGCTATCCTGCCGATGCCTGTTTATACGTTTCTCGAATCATACGATTTCGATGGCAAGCGGATCATCCCGTTTTGCAGCCACGGAAACGGGATGATGGGAGAAACCATTTCAAATATCTGCAAGACATGTCCGTATGCAGATGTTCGCGAAGCTCTGTCTGTGACCTATAGCGGTGGACCTTCCCTTTCTGAGGAAATACACACATGGCTTGCCAGGCATGGACTTGTTGAATAAAACGAATTGGAGTTATTATAAATAAAAAGCATGACAGTCAAGACTATTACAGGGTGTAACCGACTTTTTTCGGCAAAAACTCCCAATCCACTGGTGAGCATGATTCGCCTGTCCGATACGACCGAAATTTCGCAGGTTCTCCAGTTCGGGTTCTTTACCGTATGGCTGAGAGCGTGGAATACTCCATGTCAGCCTCTTTTCGGACACAAGAAATGCGACTTCAGCGACGGAACACTGACCTTCCTGCAACCGGGAAGAACCGCTACACCGGAGATATGGAAGCCTGAGACCGGACAATCCGAAGGATGGCTGCTCTGCTTTCATGACTCGGTGTATAACCCGCTGAAAACAGGAAAATCTTCCCGGGAATATTCTTTTTTCAGATATGCTACACGGGAAAGCCTTCATCTGTCACAACGTGAGATGGCCGTGCTGGAGAGGGAGATGGATGAGATAGGTGAAGAGCTGCATTGGGGTGTAGATGAATACTGCTATACGATTCTTGCCGGGAGAATCCGGCTGTTGCTGGACTATGCGTCGCGTTTCTACCGGCGCCAATTTATTCTCCGACATAATGAGAATCAGGAAATGCTGGAACGGACAGACCGCGAATTGGAGATTTTTTTCCAGACCGGAAAGGCACAGTACGAACGATTCCCGTCATCGGAAGATTTCGCCAGATTGTTCGGTTGTTCGCCGGATTATTTCAACGACATGCTGAAGCATGAGACTGGGAAAGATACGGAAGATTATGTGAAATTCAAACAGATTGCCTGTGCCGAGTATCTGCTGAAAAGGGGAACGGAAAGCGTCGAGGAGGTGGCAGCCCGGCTCGGATTCCCCACTGACCGGGAGTTCTGTACCCTGTTCAAGAGACTGAAGGGAAAAACTCCCTCAGATTTCATTTCCGGGGCTGGCATCAAACACCTGAATTAATTGACATGAGACATGGATAAAAGAAGAAAGAGAAGAATGGCTTTTGTGATTATTTTGTCACTCCTTCTGCTGTGCTGTTTGGGCGTCTGTTGTTTCCTTGCGCAGCCGTCATTTGGTCGGAACCCTTCAGGAGATCGGCTGGAACGAATTCGCAGGTCTCCGAACTATCGGGACGGGATGTTCCGCAACCAGATGTCCACTCCAGTGATGACCAACAAGAAGAGCCGCTGGCAGGCATTGTGGGAGTTTGTTTTTGCTGACCGAAAAGGTCTCCGTCCTGAAACAGCCCTTCCCGTTGTACAGACTGATTGCCGCCAATTACCCGATACGGGGAATCTGATGGTCTGGTTTGGTCACTCGTCGTATCTGCTACAGGTGGACGGGAAACGGATTCTGGTCGATCCCGTATTTCATGCCGCAGCTCCTGTCTCGTTTGTCAACCGCCCGTTTGCCGGGACGGACATTTTCCATACGGAGGATATGCCGGACATAGACCTGCTGCTTATCACGCACGACCATTGGGACCATCTCGACTACCAGACTGTTACAGAATTACGTGAAAAGGTTGGTAGGGTCGTTTGTCCGCTCGGTGTCGGAGCACATTTTGAGTATTGGGGTTACCGTACGGAGCAGTTGGTAGAGTTGGATTGGGAAGAGCAGATCCCTTACGACAGTTTGATTATCCACTGTCTCCCGGCCCGTCATTTCTCGGGTCGCGGACTTACGTCAAACAAGACCTTGTGGGGCTCTTTTCTGATTGAATCACCTTCGCTGACACTGTATTTGGGCGGTGATGGCGGGTACGGACCCCATTTCAAGCGAATCGGACGTCGATTCCCGAAGATTGACTGGGCGATTCTTGAAAACGGCCAGTACAACGAGGACTGGAGGTTTATCCACACCATGCCGGAACAACTTGGACAAGTGGTATCGGACCTGAATGCCCGCCATGTAGTTACGGTGCATCACTCCAAGTATGCGCTTTCGCGGCATTTGTGGGATGCCCCCCTGAAAACGGCCCGACGGCTCAAGGAAGAAGTAGAGGCATGTGTTTG
This sequence comes from Bacteroides mediterraneensis, assembly GCF_025993685.1. Lineage (NCBI taxonomy): Bacteria > Pseudomonadati > Bacteroidota > Bacteroidia > Bacteroidales > Bacteroidaceae > Bacteroides > Bacteroides mediterraneensis. The sequence goes on from NZ_DAJPEN010000001.1 coordinate 1,528,711, forward strand.
CATGCCGGTTATCGGAGAAATATTATCACTTGATATCAACCAACCATAAAATATGTAATCATATGAATATTATTAGAGATACTGAATTTGGGGGCGAACGCCCTTTGTTTGAGTCGCATGATTTGCGTTTGGAGAATGTAATTATCCGCGCCGGAGAATCGGCCATCAAGGAGTGTAGCAATATTGAAGCTTTTGAATGTAGGTTTGAAGGTAACTATCCATTCTGGCACGTTCATGGTTTCAAAATCGAGCGTTGCTATTTTGATGTAGGAGGACGTTCGGCATTATGGTATTCTGATCATCTGCGGATGAAAGATACTGTGATTGATGCCCCAAAAATGTTCCGTGAGATGAGTGAGATTGATATCGAAAATGTTGCAATGAATGATGCTGATGAAGTGTTCTGGCGTTGTAACGGTATTCGTATCAAGAACCTTAAATTGCATGGAGGAACCTATCCCTTCATGTTCAGCAATAACATTTATGTGGATGGATTGGAGAGTGACAGCAAGTATGTTTTCCAATATGTGAAGAATGTGGAAATTCACAATGCCAAAATTACCACCAAGGATGCCTTCTGGGAGGTAGAGAATGTGACCATCTATGATTCAGAGCTTGACGGCGAATACCTTGGCTGGCATTCGAAAAACCTTCGTCTGGTTAACTGTCACATCACAGGCGAACAGCCGCTCTGTTATGCTCATGACCTGGTGTTGGAAAACTGTACATTCGGACCGGACTGTGACCGGGCCTTTGAGTACAGCACATTGAATGCCGATATTCGTGGAGCCATCACGAATATCAAGAACCCCATGTCGGGACGTATCGTGGCAGATGAGTACGGTTCGATAACAATAGATGAGAATATCAAGGCTCCTGCCGACTGTGAGATTCGGCTTAGGGATGAGCGCACCTGTTTCACCGACTAATACAGACAGACTATGAAATATGACTTCGATAAGATTATCCCCCGACGGGGAACGAATTCCTATAAATGGGACTCTTTTCCTGTTGGTAAAGACGTGCTTCCCCTTTGGGTAGCGGACATGGATTTCCGTACGGCACCAGCCATCACCGATGCATTGGCCAAACGGGTGGCACACGGCATATTCGGATATGTCCATGTTCCCGATGAATACTATACTGCGGTTATCCGATGGTTTGAACGGCGTCATAACTGGTCCATCCGGAAAGAATGGATGATTTATACATCCGGCGTTGTCCCTGCCATTTCTGCTGTCATCAAGGCTTTGACAGAACCGGGGGATGGCGTGGTCGTGCAGACTCCCGTGTATAACTGTTTCTTTTCATCCATACGCAACAACGGTTGCCGCATTGTTGCCAATCCCTTGAGATACGTTGGCAACACCTATTATATTGATTTTGAAGATTTGGAGCGAAAGACCTACAGTTGCTGGACTATCTGAAAGCGAACTATGATTACCTGTGCGGATTTTTCCACACCCACTTGCCGCAAACACCCGTTACGAGGCTCGAAGGCACCTATCTGGTATGGACAGACTGCCGCGCTCTGGGGCTGTCGTCCGAAGTGTTGCAGACACGGTTGCTTGAAGAGACCGGACTGTGGCTTAACAGTGGAACGATGTACGGACCGGAAGGCGAAGGATTCCTGCGCTGGAATATTGCCTGCCCGCGTGCGGTATTGGAAGAGGCATTGGCCCGTTTCCAGAATTTCATCCAATGTCTGATTGCGGGAGGAACTTGACATGGGGCGTATTTCTCTTACCAAACGGAAACTGTCGGTTGTCCTCGCCTATTTTCTTATTTACTTTGTATGGGGGTCAACCTATTACTTCATCGGGGTAGCTCTGCGTGACATTCCGACTCTTTTACTGGGAGCCCTGCGTTTTTCCGTTGCGGGAATCCTTTTACTGGCAATATGTGCGTGTCGTGGGGAAAAAGTGTTGCATCCGCAGCTTATCCGGCGTTCAGCAGTGAGCGGTATTGTCCTGCTGTTTGTGGATATGGCCGTCATCATGTTGGCCCAACGCTATGTAAGCAGCAGTCTGGTGGCTATTGTTGCTTCATCTACGGCTCTATGGATTATGCTGTTGGATGTCACTATGTGGGAAAAAAACTTCAAAAATCTTCGGATGGTGGCTGGTATGATCATCGGATTCTCCGGTGTGGGGATGCTATATATTGAGCAACTGTTTTCTGATACAGCTGTGTTTACGCATAGCGAATATGGCATAATGATTCTGATTGGCGGATGTATTTCCTGGGCACTCGGAACACTGTATACTAAATATCGCTCTTCTGAGGCAGAAGAGACTTATGCTTTTGCAGGAGCGGCATGGCAGATGATTTTCGCCAGCATAATGTTCTGGATCTGTTCACTTGTTTCGGGAGATTACATACGGTTGAATATCGTTTCTGTTTAGTCATCTACTTGGCTCTCACTGGTTTATCTGATCGTTTTCGGATCATTACTTGCTTATACAGCATACGTATGGCTGCTGAAAGTTCGGCCGGCTTCCGAAGTAGCGACACATGCCTACGTCAATCCGGTGGTAGCCGTTCTCATCGGAACTTGTTGGGGACATGAGCATGTAACAACACTGCAATTGGCCGGACTAATTATTATTTTAATCAGCCTTCTATTGGTAGAATGGCCCGTCAAACCTAAAAGTACTTAAAATGAGAACAGATAAACTATCCCCTATAAAATCATCCGAACGCTTCGTAATACTGGATTCCCTGCGCGGTTTTGCACTTTTTGGAATCGCCATGGCCAATTTCCCCGAGTTCTCGCTTTACACATTCATGTCGGCAGAAGACACTGCTACACTGCCGCTTTCGGGGGTTGACCGATGGGTGCGTTATTTACTTTATTTCTTTGTGGATGGAAAGTTCTATACCATCTTTTCCCTTTTGTTTGGAATCGGATTCTCCATCATTTTTGAAAATGTCGCACGAAAAGGAGGAAATGCCCTTTCCGTATTTTACCGGAGGATGATTGTGCTGGCATTCATAGGAGTCATGCACCTGATGTTCATCTGGAGTGGTGATATATTGTTGCTATATGCCTTGTTGGGGATGCTGCTTCCGCCGCTTCGGAAACTTTCTGACCGCAGCCTGCTTGCAGGAGCCTTTGTCTTGTTGTTTATCCCGGTGGTCGTGGATTTTTTGTGCGAAATTACACAAGCCCATCTTTCCGAACCGGCTGTCCGTATGCAGCAGGTGTATTGTACAAAATTTGGCATTACGGACGAGAACTTTGCTTATTGGCTGCATGATGCCCGAAGTTATGGGGAAGTCTTCCAGTTCCTGATTCAAGGAGCATGGGTTCGTATGCAGGAATTTATTGACGGAAACCGGTATTTCAAAGTGTTAGGCCTGTTCCTTCTTGGATTCTATATCGGCAGGCAACATCTTTACGCCCGTCTGGAGGGAAAAAGGTCTTGGCTGAAAAAAGTATTCAGAAGTGGTTTATCCGTAGGATTGCCTGTTTCGGTATTGTACGCATATAGTGCCATGAACGATCATCCGTGGGGAATGACAGTTCACAGCATATTCTATTTGATGGGCGTGTATCCGCTGGCTTTTGCCTATGTGTCGGGTATCTGTTTGCTATTTCTCCGGCATTCCGATTCACCCGTATTCCGGTGGTTTGCCGCTCCCGGAAGAATGGCACTTACCAATTATGTAGGTCAGTCTATAGTCGGAATGTTTGTTTTTTATGGAATCGGTCTTGGCTTGGGTTCAGAAATTAGCCTTTTTATTACTGAATTGATAGTAGTAATGATATATATTGCGCTGCAGTCATTCAGCAGTTTATGGTTCGTTCTTTTCCGTTTTGGCCCATTGGAATGGATATGGAGAATGTTGACTTACGGACATTGGATAGGATGCAGAAAGTAAAATCGAGTGTAGGGGTATAAACATCGGTAAATTATCTACTACCTTCCATTCTTTTTCAGGGTATTTTTGCAATAGAATCAATAAGTTAAAAGCAAAAAGAAATTGATATGAAAAAGAATTTAGGTAGTGTGCTTGCCTTGTATCCGACTCCGGCCGTGGTTGTCGGTACATTTGTACAAGAGAAGGTCAACTGGGTGTTGGTAGCCCATGTGGGAATCATCGGTCATAACCGTATTCTGGTTTCACTGGCCAAACCGCATTTCACCAATCAGGGGATAAAGGCCACAGGACGCCTGTCTGTAAATATCGTGGATGAATCGTTCCTTCCGGCTGCTGATTATGTGGGTTGCGTCAGCGGTGCAAAGACAGACAAATCTGGAGTCTTTGCCTATCATCTGAGCGAAACTGGCGCTCCGATTATTGAAAACTCCCCGTTGGTAATGGACTGCGAGGTGTTGGATAATTACGAGACCGACACATTCGACAATTTTATTTGTCGCATTTCTGCTACATACGCCGAAGAGTCCGTGATTGATGAAAACGGTAAAATTGACTACCGTAAATTGAAACCGGTTCTGTTTGAAATGCCTACTTATTCTTATCTGCGTACGGGTGAAGTAATCGGCAAATGCATGTCTTTGGGAAAATCATTGAAAATAGAAAACAATAAAAATAAGGAGGAATAATTATGCCATCTATAACCATGGAATTAGTAAAAATGAGCAAAGAGAAAAAGGCTCAGCTCGTAAAAGAAGTTACTGAAGCAACCGCACGTGCCACAGGTATTGCACCTCAGGCCATTTTTGTCTTTATAAAAGAAAATGAACCGGAAAATGTAGGTGTAGGAGGCGTTTTATTACCAGATATGAAAAAGTAACTGAAAATGGAGTCGCTTAAAGTATTGCTGGTTAATGGTAGTCCGCATAAAGAAGGTTGTGTTTATACCGTGTTGTCTGAAATAGCAGGGACGCTGAAGGAAGAAGGCATACAGTCCGAAATCTTCTGGGTAGGAAATCAACCGATGGCAGGATGTATCGGTTGCGGGTCATGCATAGGTAAAAGGACCTGTTTCCGAAAAGATACCGTCAATGATTTTACGGAATTGATCGACCGATATGATGGGTTTGTCTTCGGGACACCGGTTCATTATGCCGGGGCTAGTGGCTTCATGACATCCTTTATGGACCGTGTATTTTTTATTGATGAATTCAATGGAGAACATCTTGCCGGCAAGCCTGCGGCAGCCATTGCAACCTGCCGACGCAGCGGCGGTACGGCAACTCTTGACCAGTTGAACAAATATATGACCGATTGTAACATGCCGATTGTCCCTTCTCAGTATTGGAATATTATTCATGGGAACACCCCTGAAGAAATTCGGAATGATGAGGAAGGCTTGCAGGCAATGCGTGTTTTGGCAAGAAATATGGTATGGCTGCTGAAATGTATCCAAGTCGGACGGAAAGCCGGAATAACTTTCCCGGAACATGGGCCGCACACCATGACCAATTTTATACGTTAAACTTAAGAATGGATGAATTATGACAAATAAATCGTCAATAGTATTGGGTACCTGGTCGTGGGGCACAGGCGTAGCCGGTGGCGACCAGGTCTTTGGAAATCATCTTGGAGAAAAGGAATTGCGACCGGTCTTTGAGGAAGCAATGAAGAATGGCCTGAATCTGTGGGATTCGGCTGTAGTCTATGGCATGGGAGCGTCGGAAACCTTGCTTTCCACCTTCACCCGTGAGTATCCGCGTAATGAGGTGCTCGTTTCCACCAAGTTTACGCCCCAGATTGCTAATGAGAAGGCTGAAAATCCCGTGGAAGAGATGCTGGAAGGAAGCCTGAGCCGTTTTGGTACTGATTATATCGATATCTACTGGATTCACAATCCGGCTGACGTAGAGCGCTGGACTCCTTATCTGGCGCCGCTGGTGAAAAACGGGAAAATCCGCCGCGTGGGCGTTTCCAATCATAATCTGTCACAGATCAAGCGTGCGGAAGAAATCCTTTCCGCGGAAGGCGTACATGTATCTGCCGTGCAGAACCATTACAGTCTGCTTTACCGCTCGTCTGAAAAGGCTGGCATCCTGGATTACTGCCGTGAGCATGACATTGACTTTTGGGCCTACATGGTGTTGGAACAGGGAGCTTTAAGCGGGAAGTATGATACGGCTCACCCTTTGCCCCTGGGAAGCCAACGTGGCGAAACCTATAATCCGATGTTGCCTCAGATAGAAGATTTGGTCAATGTGATGCGCTCAGTCGGTTCCAAACTGGGTGTGTCTCCGGCTTTGGTCGCTATAGCCTGGGCAATAGCCAAAGGTACGACTCCAATTATAGGGGTGACTAAAGTAGGACAGATCCGGGATATAGTCCGTGCCCTTCAAGTAACTCTTTCACAGGAGGATATAAGAATGATTGAGTATACGGCAGAAAACACGGGTGTTGATACACGAGGCTCGTGGGAAATGCCAATGGTTTGATAATGGCTATGCGATACTGTTTCCTGTTTCTCTGCATGATGATATTTCATGGAATATTACATGCCCAAAGTGTCATAGATATACATTGCCACAATGTATTGCCTGAATTTCGAGCCCTGCTTGAACAGCATAATGCTGCCTTGGAAGAAACTTTCCCGTTGCCGGAGTGGAGTGAGGATGCCCATTTGAAGTTCATGGATGAGGCCGGTATTAGTCAATCCGTACTTTCCATGCCTGCCCCGCAGCCTTGGTTTGGCGATGCGGAGGAGTGCCGTCGAGCAATAAGAAGCTATAACGAGTCTTGTGCCCGGTTGAAAGCTAAATATCCTGACAGATTCCTTTTTTGCGCCTCACTTCCCTTGCCGGATGTGGATGCGGCTCTCCGGGAAGCCGTCTATGCACTGGATACGCTTGGTGCGGACGGTATCAAGTTGGCGACGAACAGTCGCGGGCAATATGTCGGGGATGCCGAGCTCGATACACTCATGCAGATTCTGAATGAACGGAAGGCCGTAGTTATCCTGCACCCTCACAAACCATCACCGGTGCATGAGGATATTATTGCCACTACACCGCTGGCTGTTTATGAATATCCGGCCGAGACGACACGAGCAGTCATCAACATGATTTCAAGAAATGTCCCGGCCCGTTATCCGGACGTGAAGTTTGTAGTTCCCCACTGTGGCTCTTTTCTGCCACTAGCCATCCCGCGTATGAAAGCTGTCCATCCGGCGATGGTATCAAAAGGATTCATGCAGGAAATCGACTGGGAAGCCAACCTCCGGAATCTTTATTACGACCTGGCAGGTGCTGCGACTCCTGAGGTGGTGCACACGTTGCTGACCATAACAACCCCCGACCATCTGCTTTACGGGTCAGATTATCCGTATCAGCCTGATCAGGTATTGAAGGCCGGATTGGAACGGATGCGTGCATGGATGTCAGAAGATCCGTCTCTCGCATCTCTACTGTCTGGAATCTTATATGGGAATGCAGTAGCTCTATTTGATAAACCTTGGTAAAATATGGACAGACGAGATTTTTTGAAGTGCTCGGCTTCAGCTGCTGCAACAGTGTTACTATCCTCAGTAGCAGTCGCCGACGAATTGTTTACTAAAAATGAAGATAAAATGAAAATTGTAGTATTGACAGGAAGCCCCAGACGGAACGGCAACACGAATTACCTGGCTGACCGTTTCATTGCAGGAGCTCAGGAAAAGGGACATGAGGTGTTCCGTTTCGATTGTGCCGCCCATAAGGTCAATGGCTGTATGGCTTGCAACCGTTGTGGTATGGACGGTGATTGTGTGCTGAAAGATGATTTCAGTATTGTACGTCCTCATTTGCTGGAGGCAGATATGGTAGTATTTGTAACCCCGATGTATTATTTCGGATTCTCTGCGCAGATCAAGAGTGTCATAGACAGGTTCTACTCCATCAACGGGAGAATAAAAGGGGCTCCCAAAAAGACGGCCTTCCTGATGGCGTATGCCAATAGTGCGTATAAGGATGCTGAAGCCATGCGAGTACATTACGCTACTTTGGCAAATTATCTTGGCTGGAGAGATATGGGGTCGGTCATAGCTCCGGGTGTATGGACTGCCGGTTCCATAAGAAACACAACATACGGAGAAGAAGCTTATCAACTTGGCAAAAGTTTATAACCATTAAAACAATCAGTATGAAACAACTTATAATGGCTCTTGTATTGGGTTGCCTGATGATTCCTTCCATGATGCAGGCTCAGAATGATACCCGGACAGATAGAACCGCTCTCTGTAAAGAGAACTACACGGCTCTTTTCAGCGGTGAAGCCTTAACCGGAAAAGGAACAGATCCTGAGTTTATGTCTATTCTCCAAAAGTTTATCTTCGGAGAAGTGTTTGCCGTAGGTGAACTTGACCATAAAACCCGCGAGCTGATTACCTGTACGGTCCTTACCACGATGCAGACCCTTCCGCAACTGAAATCCCATGCTGCGGCAGCCTTGAATGTAGGTGTGACGCCTGTTGAACTACGGGAAGCTGTCTATCAGTGCGCTCCGTTCATCGGCTTTCCGCGGACACTGAATGCCATCGGCATTATTAACGAGGTTTTCCGTGAAAAAGGCATTCCTTTGCCACTGGATGCCCAGGGTACTACCACAGAGGAGAATCGATATGAAAAAGGATTTGCTATCCAGAATCCCCTTTACGGAAACGAGATTGCTGAACGGATGGCGGATGTCCCGGGCGGTATGGGGGCTGATGTGGCCCGTTTCCTGACCGAATATTGCTTCGGTGATATTTATACCCGCAACGGTTTGGATGTCCAAACCAGGGAATTACTCATCTACTGCATTCTGACAACGCTGGAGGCCGATTCGCAACTTCAATCCCACACATTGGGAAATATGAAGTTAGGAACAAGTAAGGAAACACTTGTGGCGGCTGTTATTCAGTGCTTACCATATATTGGTTTTCCACCGGCCATGAAAGCGTTGAATGCCATCAAGAATGCCGGTCGAGAGACGGTGGATCCAACCAAACAGCTTGTACGTCTTTCAAAAATAGAAGTTGATTCTTCACGTCTGTCAGAGTATAATGCCTATCTGAAGGAGGAAATCGAGGCTTCCATGCGGCTTGAGCCTGGTGTGTTGACACTTTATGCCACAGCTGAGAAAGAGAACCCGAACAAGGTCACCATCTTGGAGATTTATGCTGATGAGGAGGCATATCGCAAACATATCCAAACTCCGCATTTTCAGAAATACAAACAGGGAACGCTCGATATGGTCAAGTCGCTTGAACTGGTAGACTCTACACCGCTGATTCCCGGACTAAAAATTAAATGACATGAAAAAGAGAATATTAGGAAAGAATGGACTGGAAGTGTCCGCTATCGGATTGGGTTGTATGGGATTCACGCAAAGTTATCCGCCTTATCCGGAAAAAAAGGAGGCGATTGCGACTATCCGCCAGGCCGTTGAAGCCGGTATCACTTTTTTCGATACGGCCGAGGTTTATAGCATGTTTAAAAATGAGGAACTTGTTGGCGAGGCTCTTGAGCCTTTCCGTAATGAAGTGGTCATCGCCACCAAATTCGGATATGATATGGCCAATGTCCATTTTGAAGGGTCGGCACGTCCCGTTGAATTGTCGAGCAAACCGGAAGTCATCCGCCGTGCTGTCGAAGGCTCGTTGCGACGTTTGCGAAGAGACCATATCGATTTGTATTATCAACACCGTGTGGATCCGCATACACCCATTGAAGAAGTTGCCGATACACTTTCGTCTTTGATCAAAGAGGGTAAGGTTCTCCATTGGGGATTGTCCGAAGCTTCAGCTGCCACAGTCCGTCGGGCACATGCTGTATGTCCGCTTACAGCAGTACAGAGCGAATATTCGATGTGGTACAGAAAACCTGAAGCGGAGTTATTGCCGACCTTGGAGGAATTAGGTATCGGTTTCGTACCTTTCAGCCCGCTGGGCAAGGCCATGCTGACAGGACGGTTCAATCGTCAGACGACCTTCGACAAGTCCGACTACCGGAGTACCATCCCGCGTTTTAGTCCCGAGAACCTGCAACAGAACGTAGCGCTGGCTGAGTATGTAGAGCAGTTGGCCAAAATGAAACAAACTACACCGGCTCGGGTCGCTCTTGCCTGGCTTTTGGCTCAAAAGCCGTGGATTGTCCCGATTCCAGGATCAAAACGGATTGAACGGATTGTGGAAAATGCCGGCGCTGTTGAAGTCTCATTCTCGGAAGAAGAATTGACAGAGATTCGTTCTCATTTGGATTCTATCCATATCATTGGTGGACGTTATTCGGAGGATCAGGAAAAATTGACGGGATTATAAACTTGAATACAGAAGCAAAGTTTGGCTTTTGACAGGTTTTACAAATAAACTTATAAATCAATTCAAATAAGAAATACACATGAAGAAGTTATTTTATATTCTGCTGGCAGCAGGGCTATTTTTCGGGTTTACATCTTGTGAAGATGATAAGCCTGTAACCGACCAGCCTCAGACTGAAACCCCTGAAAATGGAGGAGAAGATGATGAAAACGGGAATAATGATCCCGAGAATCCCAATCCTGTAGAGGGAGACATCCTTGTCGTTTATTACAGCTTCACGAACAACACGCACACGATTGTGACGGATCTGCTGACACAAATAGATGCAGATGTTGTCCGCGTGGAACCGGCAGAGAAAGGATTGGATTACGCTGCGAACAATTATGCCATAGGCAGTGCCCTGATTGCCGCCATCCGTGAAAATCCGAATGACGCCTCTTCCTATCCGGCTATCGATCCAGTGGACGTTGAACTTGAGAACTACGCTACGGTGATTGTAGCGGCACCCCTCTGGTGGAGCAATATGGCGGCTCCGTTGCAGACCTTCCTGTTCAACCACGGAAGCGAGATGGCAGGAAAGAATATCGGGCTGATTGTGTCCAGTGCCAGCAGCGGCATCAGTGGTGTCGAAGCGGATGCCAAACGTCTTATCCCGGAGGGCAATTTCCTGACCCCGAGCCTTTGGATCCGTTCTTCCCAGACGTCCAATTGTCATGCGATGACCGCTGAATGGCTGAAAAATACAGGTTTGATTGAATAAAAGAATTTATCGTGAGACCCTATGTTATTTGCCACATGGTGGCTTCCATTGACGGCAGGATTGACTGTTCGATGGTAGACAAAATCAGCGGAGAAGAATATTATACCGCATTGGAACAACTGGATTGCCCGTCTTTGTTAGAAGGACGGGTAACCATGGAACATTATAACGCCGCCAAAGAACCGTTCGTCCCGACAGAGTATGAACCAGTTGGTCAACCCTCCGTATATATTGCAGAAGAATCGGATGCCTATATGGTATCTGTTGATACGTTAGGACATTTACGATGGAATTCAAACAGTATTGATGATGTACCGTTGGTTTGTATTGTCAGCGAAAGAGTTTCTAAGGAATATCTGGAGATGTTACGTAAACAGGGAATATCATGGATTGCCGTAGGAAATGAAAATATTGATTTGGATACGGCCATGAATATACTGTATGAACAATTTCATGTCAAGCGTTTAGCTCTATTGGGAGGAGGTCATATCAACGGAGGATTCTTGCAGGCCGGACTGATCGATGAGGTCAGTCTGCTGGTAGCACCCGGAATAGATGGCCGAAAAAACGGAACCGCCGTCTTTGATGGAATAGGAGGAGATGACCGCCTGCCGGTGCATCTTCACCTGACCAGTGTGGAAAGATTGGAGAATGATGTAATCTGGCTGCGCTACAGGCTATAATCCCATGATACGGGGAATTTAATCGGTATTTAGGGTAGCTTGTCACCTTTTCGAATTTACTACTTTTGAGAAAAAAAGATAAAAGCAGATCGTATGGATGATTTAATACAATTACTGCATGAAGGGAAGCATTCCCTGGTTGTTGCAAACGGCGAGGTTTGCACATTTAATGGTCGTGGAGTCATCGATCTGTATCATTTGTTGCAAGATGATCCGGGCTTCTTGTATGAAGCATCCATCGCGGATAAAGTTGTGGGTAAGGCTGCTGCGGCACTGATGGCTTTGGCAAAGGTCAAAGAGGTGTATGCGGATGTCATCAGTCGGCCTGCCCTTGACTTGCTTTCAAAAACCGATATAAAGATAAGTTATGGAGTTGTAGCCCCGCATATTATCAATCGGACTGCTACCGGATGGTGTCCGTTGGAAACCCGCTGCTTTGATTGTGCTACGCCTGAGGAGTGTTTTCACCAGATAGAGGCATTCTATAAACAAATAAATGATTAACAAACAGATACATTATAAATGAAGATAAGAAAGTCTTATTTGTCAATTGCTTTGATGGCCCTTGCCGTCCAGACGGGAATGGCTCAGGAACAAAAACGGGACTCCCTTGATACAGGGAAGGTATATGAAATCGGAGAAGTTGTGGTTACCGGCACCCGTAATGAAACGGATGTCCGACATCTGTCCCAAACCGTGTCTGTAGTGAACCGCAGCAAAATAGACCAGGCCTTGCAACCCTCGCTACTGCCGGTGCTGACAGAACAGATTCCCGGCCTGTTCGTAACCTCACGCGGAGTGATGGGCTACGGTGTGTCGGGTGGCGCGGCAGGAAGTATTTCACTCCGTGGATTGAGTGGCGGAACAGCCCGGTTGATGGTAATGATTGACGGCCATCCCCAATATGCCGGCATTTTCGGCCATCCGATAGCCGATGCCTATCAGTCATTCCTTGCCGAGCGGGTGGAAGTTCTGCGGGGGCCGGCTTCGGTCCTCTACGGCTCGAACGCCATGGGCGGCGTCATCAACATCGTAACGCGTAAGATGCAGGAGGACGGCGTAAAGACGAACCTTCGCGCCGGGTACGGTTCCTGGAATACACTCGAAACGGAGCTGACCAACCGCATCCGGAAAGGGCGTTTTTCCAGCGTCGTTTCCGGTTCATATAACCGCACGGACGGCCACCGTGCCGACATGGGCTTCGAGCAGTACGGCGGCTATGCAAAACTGGGCTATGAAGTGACGGATAACTGGAATCTGCGGGGCGATGTGAATGTGACCCATTTCAACGCCTCCTATCCCGGCCCGGTTGATGCACCGCTGCTCGACGGCGACCAGCGCATCATACGAGGCATGACCTCGTTTGCCGTGGAGAACCGGTATGAAAAGACCTCGGGAGCCGTCAGCATCTTCTACAACTGGGGCGACCACTGGATCAACGACGGATATACCCCCTCCGAGGGTGAAACACCGCAGGATGACCGCTTCCTGTCGCATGACGACATGATGGGCGTGTCGCTCTACCAGAGTGCGCGGTTTTTCAAGGGCAACCGCATCACCGTGGGCTTCGACTGGTTCCGTTATGGAGGCCGTGCATGGAACGAATATGTGAGCGGGGAGCAGGCCGGTACGACTTCCGATCTGGTGGACAAGCACGAAGACGAGCTGGCCGGATATATTGACTTCCGCCAAGACATCGGTTCCTGGCTGACCTTCAACGTCGGGCTTCGTGCAGACCATCACTCCCGCATCGGATTGGAGTGGGTGCCGCAGGCCGGACTGGCCTTCCATCTCCCGCACGCCATCGAGCTGAAGGCCTCCGCCTCGAAAGGGTTCCGTTATCCGATTTTGCGCGAGATGTACATGTTCCCGCCGCAGAACCCCGATTTGCTGCCGGAGTCGATGTGGAACTACGAGCTGGCCTTTTCGCAGCGTCTGATGGAGGGGCGGCTGACCTACGGCGTGAACCTCTTCTACATAGACGGGAAGAATCTTATTCAAACCCTTCCGAATCCTAATGGCAGCGGTATGTTGAACCAGAATTCAGGAGAAATCGAAAATACCGGTGTGGAGATACAGACGGCTTACCGCATCAACCGTCAATGGTCGGTGGACGGGAACTACAGCTTCCTGCACATGGAAAATCCAGTTATTGCCGCTCCTGAACATAAACTGTACGCCGGAGCTAATTTCTCACATGGGCGATGGAATGTGTCTACCGGAATACAATACGTCGAAGGACTTTATACTTCGGTTGGCGAGAATGAGAGTAAAGAGAATTTCGTACTTTGGAATCTCCGTGCCTCTTTCCGCGCATGTAAATGGTTGGATATTTGGGCGCGTGGTGAGAACCTGCTGGCTCAGGAATATGAAATCAATGACGGCTATCCCATGCCGAGAGCAACGGTTATGGCCGGATTTAATTTAAGCTTTTGAAACATTTAATACGTTACCAATATGAAAAGTAGTTTCTTAACCATGATGTTTGCAATCTTGTTTGCCACATCAGGTTGTGCCCAGGCACAAAATGAGCAGGAACCAGCCCGGCCGGAAACACCTGCGACAGAGGAGAACCTTCCGAAGGTATATTTCTACAAAGAGATTTCCTCGGAGAATCTGGTGAAAATCTATGAAGCTCTCGGACGTGAAGCCAAAGGCCGGGTAGCCGTAAAACTCTCGACGGGTGAACCGGGGGGCCACAATTTCCTGCAACCGGCTTTGATCAAGGATCTGGTGCAAAAAGTAAACGGTACCATCGTAGAGTGTAACACCGCTTACGGCGGAGGTCGTGCCAATACGGAAAGCCACCTCAAGGCAGCTGCTGACCATGGGTTTACGGCCATCGCTACGGTTGACATTATGGATGCGGAAGGCGAGACGGAGCTTCCGGTAACCGGGGGCAAACACCTTACCCGTGATATTGTGGGCAAGAATTATCTCAACTACGATTTCACGATTATCCTATCCCACTTCAAGGGCCATGCGATGGGTGGATTCGGCGGAGCTATAAAGAACATGTCCATCGGCATTGCTTCGTCCAATGGCAAACGTCTGATCCATTCCGCAGGAACCAGTACTACAAGTTGGGGAAGTCCAGCTCAGGATGATTTTCTGGAGTCAATGGCAGAAGCCGCCAAAGCGGTTGCAGACCATTGCGGAGGGAATATTTTGTATATCAGCGTAGCTAACAACCTCTCGGTAGATTGTGATTGTGACTCTTCACCGGCAGATCCCGAGATGGGCGATATCGGTATTCTTGCTTCTCTCGACCCGGTTGCGCTTGACAGGGCCTGTACCGATTTGGTACGTTCATCAGAGGATCACGGGAAAATTCATCTGATTGAGCGTATTGATTCACGCCACGGCATGCATACGCTGGATCATGCCGAATCACTCGGAATGGGAAGTCAGAAATATGAATTGGTTGAACTTGATTAAATTATTATTTTATGGAAGCAGCAATTAAACTCTATTCATTAGGGTATAAACAAGCGAAAACATACTTGGCGGCTGCGCTTTTCACCTTGGGGAATATGATTGTCCCCCAACTTTGCCATACGGTTCATATGGGAGGTCCGACCTGGCTGCCTATCTATCTTTTCACATTGATAGGTGCCTATAAATATGGCTGGCGTGTTGGCCTGTTGACGGCAATAGCCTCGCCATTGCTTAATTCCGTACTTTTCGGAATGCCTGTATTGTCTTCATTGCCGGCTATTCTGCTTAAATCTGTCTTGCTTGCAGGAATAGCAGGTTATACGGCACATAGATTTCAAAAGATATCTGTCTTTCTGATGCTCGTGGTGGTATTGGGTTATCAGATATTAGGAACATTGGGAGAATGGCTGTTGAAGGGAGATTTTTATCTGGCATCCCAAGATTTCCGTATCGGCATTCCGGGAATGCTCATACAGATTTTCGGTGGATATTTGTTTGTTAAATACTTAATACATAAATAATGATGTTTGGAATTGGTACACAAGAAATTATTTTTATCATACTGATTGTTCTTCTATTCTTTGGAGGGAAGAAGATTCCGGAACTGATGAAAGGCATAGGTAAAGGTGTCCGCAGTTTTAAGGAAGGTATGAATGGGATTGAAAAAGAATTGGATGTGAAAGAAAACAATTCTTCCACAAAAAATGAATGAAAATGAGGGGAGACCATGCAGAAAACCGACATGACATTTTGGGAGCATCTGGATGTATTAAGAAATTCTTTGATTAAGATAGCATTGGCTGTTGTTATTTGTGGTTTAGTTGCTTTCTTTTTCAAGGATACGATGTTTGATGTCATTTTTGCTGCCAAGGACACAACTTTTGTTACCTATCGTTGGTTCAATGAAATATGCAGATTAATGCATCTTCAGACTATGGATCAGTTTTCTATAAAGCTGATAAATATCGGTCTTGCGGAGCAGTTTATAATTCATATGAAAACCTCAGTCTGTGCAGGTTTCCTTTTGGCCTCTCCTTACGTCGTCTATCAACTTTTCCGGTTCATTTCTCCAGCATTGTATGACCGGGAACGGAAATATTCATTGGGAATCATAACCAGCGGATATATTATGTTTATCATAGGTGTCCTGCTCGGTTATTTTCTCATATTTCCATTGACCTTGCGCTTTTTGGGAACTTATCAGGTCAGTAGTGAAGTAGAAAACATGATTTCTATACAGTCTTATATTGGTACTTTTATGATGATGAATTTATTGATGGGAATAGTGTTTGAACTACCGGTACTATGTTGGCTTTTGGGTCGTTTGGGCTTGTTGGATTCTACTATTATGCGCCGTTTCCGCAAACATGCAATAGTGGCTATTCTTATTATTGCTGCCATTATAACACCCACATCAGATATATTCACACTTATGCTGGTTGCATTGCCAATTTGGTTGTTGTATGAAATAAGTATTTATGTTGTAAAGGATAAATCATATCACTCGAATGAGCAGTTTGTTACGTAAAAAAATATTTCTGGGTTATATTATCATAACAGCTATAGTTCTATTTCTGACTGTTGTTATGGTCAACGAGCGTTTCCGCTTTCGAAGGTTTGAGGGCGTTATAAATGAAACGAATTATGCCCGTGAAAATATCCATAAGGCTCATTTGTATATTACCAGGTTGGCAACTTTAGGCGAATCAGTTATTGCATGGGATGAATCAGATTATAACAGATACCATTATCAGCGTCTTAAAACAGACAGTATTCTGCTTGAAATAAAATCCGGGTGTGGAAATTTCTTACGTCCTGTTCAGATAGACTCTTTACGGGTGCTGCTTGAGACGAAAGAGACACACTTGTTCAGGATAATGAAAGCAGTCCAATCCTGGGTGGAGTCCGACAGTATTCTTGCTAATGAACTACCTGTAATAGCCACACAGTCGGTTCGGATGAAGACAATAACGCAGAAAAAGAAAGGAATTGCCGGGTTATTTGGAAAGAAAGAGACGGTACAAGTTCCATACATCACAAATGAAATACAGGACTTCAATGAAAGATTGACTTCTGCCAGAGATTGGCGGAACAATCAGATGAAAGCGTATGCAGCCAGTCTGTGTTTACAGCTTTTGGGTTCCGTAGTCTTTTCGGCATGGCCAGTGACAGCATGTTCCCGAAAGTCCACGTAACCATGTAGCCATTTCCTCCCACATATCCATTTCTTACTTTGGTTGCACCGATGATTCTTCCGATTTCTTTTCCTACACTTGGTTTGTCTGTTAATATGGCAATCATGATAAATTCTGTTTTTATATCTTTCCATACGGTAAGTCCGCATGGAAAGAGAGATGATACATTATGGTTTCTTATTTATTCACCTGAAGGGTTGATACCGTTTATACTGATGACCGGGTTCCCATTCTCGTCTTCAATCAGACTGAGTGTGGCGTCCATGGTCAGTGAAAATACAGGAGTCTTGATTTTAATGGACATGACATTGGTCTCCTCTCCCTGAAGGAGTAGGTCCATGTTTCCGTCCTTTTCAATTTGCAATCTGCTGATACCTACCGATTCCAGTTTCTCCCAGTCGATTTGTTCAGCCCTGTAGATATGATGATTGCTCTTGTTCATGCGTCTGATAATTGCCTTTCTCGTCTGCCCTGCTGACCACTCCTAAACCTTCCTTTGGGTCATTCTTGTTATGTACCAACAAAAGTTCGTCAATTTGTTCCACATAAGGCTTTTCCGGTTTCTTTGTCCGGCCTTGCCTTTTTCCCTTGTCAGGACTGTTTTCTTGTGCCATAATCTTTTGTCTTGAGTGACTACTTGATTTGTTTCACAGTCCAAATGTAAGATGATAAATTGATTAAGCATCTGATTTATAAACAGATGACATTATATGTCATTAGACGTCATCAAATGTCATAGCGGAGATAGGAAAGAATGTAGAAACAGCAGGAAAAAGGATGAAAAGTGGTAGGAAGAGTAGGGGTAAAAGCATAGCGAAGCCACCGGACTATGCAGATCGGAGGGAACTGAAATCCCTGTCTTATCTCGGGATTTGACAAGCACTCTATGTTTTGTTATTGAGGAAGGTGGATTTTCACAGTATTTGTGAGGCCATATATAGAATATAAGGATAGCCGCCTTTGATTTACGGCTATGCGTCACGTTGGTCGCAGTTAATCCCTGTAATCTATCTTTAAATTCTAATCCGTTTGCCGCCGCATTCTTTTTCAGGTGAATTTTCATGGCGTAAGCCATAAAGAAAATTCTCCTGAAAAAAGGAATAAATGCGGCTGGCAAATCAGGATTGGGATTTATCTTTGATGGAGGGGATAACTGGTGTTGATATATAATAGATTATCTTTAATTATTAGTATAAATGATATAGATAGAAAATATTTACTGTTGCTTAAACAAGTTATAAGTTTGGGAATAACTAAAACTCAGTTAAAGTAGATGGTTTAGAATGGAATTATGAAGAACCATAGATAAACACTTATAATGGATTTTCCAAAATATTATGATATAACTATACGATTCCATCATTAGGAGTTCAATAAAAAGAGGTACTGAAGAGTATATGAAAAGTTTATATTTTTCCTTCTTATACATCATTGAGCTACACAGCAACTCTTCTTTGAGCCTGACAACAACTCAGCGGATACCTATACATACTATCTTTGCCACCGTAAAAACAGAATTAAATGTAGTTTGATATGAAACGGATATTATTTGTAAACGGAAGTCCTAACCACAATGGACATACGGCAGCCATGGCGAAGAGACTGATTGCAGGTAAGGAGTACGAAACGCTTGATCTTATAGATTACAAGATTTATCCTTTGGGACAGTCCTTCGAGGACGATCAGTTTGAAGCCGTTATCCAGAAAATGCTGGAAGCAGATGTGCTTGTGATGGGTAGTCCGGTCTATTGGCACTCCATGACCGGACAATTCCGCACTTTACTTGATCGTATTTATGAGTCTTCGTTGAAACACCGGTTAAGAGGGAAAGAATTGTATTTCCTTTTTCAAGGAGCGGGTCCCTCATCTGCCATGCTCGAAGCGGGCAATTATACCATGGGTATTTTCTGTCGTCTATTCGGATTGCAATATCGGGGTATGGCTACCAGTGTAAGAGAGGCTGAAAAGTTGGGAACTAATTTATAAACCATTAAAATTATGATGATTATGGATAATAAAACCATCGTAGTGGTAGGAGCCGGACAGGGTCTGGGCAACCATGTGGCAAAGCGATTCGGGAAAGAAGGTTTTCGTGTGATACTGATGGCACGAAACGAACAAGCATTAAAAGGTTATGAGCAGAAGTTTGTTGCCGAAGGGATTGAGGTCTATACACATGCTGTGGATGCGGCTAGTCCAGAAACCCTTACGGAAGCTCTTCATTGGGTAAAAAGTACATTTGGTACGCCGGAGGTACTGGTTTATAATGTAGGAATTACTACGCCCGATGAGCTGGGAAAGATAGATTGCGAAGAACTGATGCGTCGTTATCAGGTGGATGTGGCAAGTGCTTACCACTGCATTAGTCAGGTAGTGGATGAAGAGTTTGGACAAAAGAAAGGTACTATCCTCGTGACCGGTGGCGGACTTGCCCTTTATCCGAGTGTGGCTTACTTGCCTTTGTCGCTCGATAAGGCTGCACTCCGAGCGATGGTATATGCCCTGCACGAAGCGTTAAAACCACGGAACATCTTTGTGGGTACCGTGACCGTGTGTGGAGCCATCGGAGGAGACGGTTTCTTTGCGCCTTCCCGCATTGCCGAGAGTTATTGGAAGATGTACAACGAACGTGGCACATGTGAGATAGTCTACACTGAAACAAATATATAAGAAAGAAGACTGCAATGAAAACAAGACGATTAAGAAACCTGGAAGTGTCAGCCATCGGTATGGGCTGCATGGGATTCAGTACGGCCTACGGCAAAATTCCCGACGAAAAAGAGTCAATCCGTCTGATGCGGGAAGCACACGACAGGGGGTGTAATTTTTACGACACGGCTGAAATATATGCCACTTATCGTAACGAAGAACTGGTGGGGAAGGCTCTGAAACCTATCCGCAACGAAATCATACTGAGCACGAAATATTCGCCGGCTACTCTTATGGGGCAGGAACACATAGGGGGAGGAAAACTCAGCCGGAACGGAGTACGTTTTGCCATTGAGAATAGTTTGAGACGATTGCAGACAGACCATGTGGAACTGTACTATGCACACCGAGTGCCCGAGGAAGTAAATGTAGAAGAGATGGCAGAGTGGTTCGGAGAACTTATCCGTGAAGGTAAAATCCTGGCTTGGGGCGTATCGGAGGCTACAGTCGAGCAGATACGGAAAGCCAATTCCGTAACACCGCTTACGGCCGTACAAAGTGAATACTCAATGATGGCACGCCAATGGGAAAACAACGTGATTCCACTTTGTCGTGAGTTGGGAATAGGCTTTGTGGCTTACTCTCCAATGGCTGGTGGATTGCTCAGCGGTCAATATACGGCGCAGCAACATTACGAAGGCGATGACATCCGCCGGGTCATTTCGCGTTACAAGCCGGAAAATGTCGCTGCCAACCAGCCTGTCATCGACCTGGTGAAAGAGTATGCACGGACAAAAGGTTGTACGCCTGCACAGATCGCACTAGCCTGGGTGATGAAACAGGAACACATCGTGCCCATTCCTGGCATGCGAAGTGATGCCCGTATCAAGGAAAATCTGGGGGCAGCGGATATCCTACTTACTGATGAGGAATATAACACACTCACCATTGCACTCAACAAGTTAAAAGTGTATGGTAACCGCACCGATGAACAGATTGCTGAATTAGGAGAATTGCGTACCAAACTTTACGGTAGTTCGGGAGTACACAAGCAATAGTAATTTTTCGATATGGGTATTTTAACTATAGCTTTATTGATAGGTATGCTCGTCCCCGTTCAAACCGCAGCAAACGCACGGATGCGGATAAGCGTAGGCCCGGTTTTGGTGGTGACACTCATTTCATTTATGGTGTCTTCGGTGCTGCTGGCGGTAATTTCGGCCATGATGAGAATGCCGTTACTGCCATCAGCAGCACAGATCGCCGTTACACCTTGGTGGGGCTGGACGGGAGGCATCATTGCTTTGTGTACCATTACTATTACCATCTGTCTGTTCCGTGCACTCGGACAATTACAAACCACCATTCTTCCACTGTTGGGGCAACTTCTGTTTAGTCTTGTTATAGATCATTTCGGACTTTTCGGTTCAGTACGTATTCCGTTTTCAGCCATGCGTATGTTGGCAATGCTCCTACTGATTGCTGGGGTATTGTTGGTTGTAGTCATCCCAAATTTGAGGAAGAGAAAAACTTCACAGACCATAAGCCGGCACATACTACTTTGGCAACTTTCTGCCATTATAGCGGGCTGTCTCATGGCATCCATTGGTGCTATATACGGCAGATTAGGTCTTTGCCTCGGATCGGTGGTACAAGCATCTACCATGTCATTCTTCATCGCAACCATTGTAATTGCGGCCATATGTATCGTAAACCGCAAGGTTGGGCGTATGCGTATGTCTATCAGAAAAGGAAATCCGTGGTGGATGTGGCTGGGTGGCATATGTGGAGCCATCGCCGTGTTTGGCAATTCATGGCTGATACCGCAGATTGGGGCAGGCGCATTTTTTATGGCTTTGCTGCTCGGGCAGATGTTGCTTAGCCTTCTGATGGAAAAATACGGTTGGATGGGTGCTGTACAGAAACGGATTTCATACGTCCAGATTGTCGGCGTGGTCTTAATGATGGTGGGAGTGGTTGTGCTAAAAATATAATGACAATAACTTTATAACGATAGTTTTAGTTTTTTGATTTCATTTTATTGCGTAGATGGAGGCTATGGAGACTGAATTGACGAAATCTGTCACACTGAACAACGGTGTGAAAATGCCGCGCATCGGTTATGGGGTTTATCTGATTCCATCCGGCATGACGGAACGGTGTGTCCGTGAAGCCTTGCGCTTGGGCTATCGTTCAATTGATACGGCGCAGTGTTATGGCAACGAACGAGAAGTGGGTGTTGCTGTCCGTAAATCTGGATTATCCCGCAATGAGGTGTTTATTACCACTAAATTGTGGGGATGTTCCAACTATCGTGACACGCTATCTTCCATTGACTCTTCCTTACGTCGTTTGGATTTGGATTACATTGATTTGCTTCTCATTCATGAACCGACTGGTGATATTCCGGAAATTTATAAGGCGATGGAAGACGCCTATCGTGTCGGAAAACTGCGTGCCATCGGAGTGGCAAATTTCCTCGATGATGCTTACTTGAACTTGGTGGAATATGCTGAGATTATGCCTGCCATCAATCAGGTGGAAACCCATGTGTTCCGCCAACAGGCATCCCTGCGTGAACTGATGAAGCTTTATGGTACACAGGCAGAAGCATGGTCGCCTCTTGCCGCCGGACGTGACGGATTCTTTACCCAGCCAGTTTTGGAGGAAATAGCTCGTGCACATGGAAAGAGTGTGGCACAAGTCGGATTACGCTTTCTTTATCAGCAAAATATCATTGTCATTCCTAAATCCACTCACATAGAGCGAATGCGTGAAAACAAGAAAATAGAGGATTTCATGCTTACGGATGAGGAAATGAAACGTATCATGTTGCTGGACAGGGGAAAAAGTTTGTTTAACTGGTGGTAAACCTTTAATTTTGTCTCGTTATGCTAAAAGAATCACAAGTATACAACTATTGGAACATCGTGTATAGTTGCTTCGTGCCGCACGAGATGCTGTCGGAATACCGGATGCCCGTCCACGTCCTTATCTACGTCTATTCGGGTGAGATGCTGGTGTACTACAATGGGCGTACGCTGAAAGTCGGTGAGGGGAATTATATCTTCATCAAGCGTGACCATCAGGTGAAACTGCTGAAGCATACCGTGGAAGATGCTCCTTACAGAGCCATCAGTATCCGTTTCGAGCGCAATTTCCTACGGGAGTTTTTCAGTACGTTGAACAAGGACACGCTGCCCAAGGAGGTGAAACGTATCCGTGAATCTGCTCTGTTGCTGCCTCAGACACCAGCCTTGCAGAGTCTGTTCCTCTCGCTCTTTCCTTATACCGATGCCAATGTCAAACCGAAAGATGAAATTATTCGCTTGAAGATGCAGGAAGCACTCTACTGCCTGCTCGACACGGATGTCCGTTTTTATCCCACGTTGTTCGATTTCAGTGAATCGTGGAAGATTGACCTGTTGCCTTTCATGGAGGCGAACTATACCCAGGACATGACGCTCGACGAGTTTGCCACCTATACCGGTCGCAGCCTTGCCACCTTCAAGCGCGACTTTGCCAAGGTGAGCGATGTTTCGCCGGAGAAATGGCTCATACGGAAACGTCTAGACAAGGCATACGAATTGTTGGCTACCGGCCAGCTCAAGCCTTCTGAGGTGTATATGGAGGTTGGCTTCAAGAACCGTTCGCATTTCTTCAGCGCATTCAAGCGGCAGTTTGGAGTATCTCCGGGTGGAGTAGCTATTCATATATGAGAAAAACGAAAAATCAAGTAAAGCACTGTCCAATGTTGGGCAGTGCTTTTTATATATTCCTGTCACTTCATTTGACCTTCAGAACAACACAAATTTGAGCTCTACAAAAACTTCTGATATTCTCATACATCCTACCTTTGTTGTAGTAAATGAATAGTCAATTAAAATATAGATAACGTATGAGAAATAACATCATTATCACACTATTTCTTATGGTCATTATTTCATTTACGGCTTGTAAGAAAGGACAAAAACAAACAGAGTTGATACACATTCCAGGAATAGTAGAAAATATTAATTTACAAAATGATATTCCAAAGCAGGTATCTCTTGCAGGCATCATGTTACCATTTGAAGAAACTATCGTGCAACATCGGCAAAAAGACATGAAACAGATATTGTTCATTAATGCTAGTCCTAATAAGAAAGGGAATACTGCGGCAATGGCGCATAGGATGTTGTCTGGAAGAAATTATACTACATTAAATTTGATAGACTACAAAATCTATCCGTTAGGGCAATCATTTAATGATGACCAGTTTGATGAAGTAATCAATTTGATGTCAGAACCGGAGATACTTGTAATGGGGTCTCCTGTTTATTGGCATTCTATGACGGGGCAATTCAGAACTTTGCTTGATAGAATTTACATGTCGCCTTCTAAAAAAATATTGGCTGGTAAAGATTTGTATTTTATTTTTCAAGGAGCAGCACCTTCTGCTGATATGTTGAAAGCTGGGGATTATACGATGCAAACATTCTGTCGTTTGTTCGGCTTGCATTATAAGGGTATGGCAAGCACGCTTTCTGAAGCAGAAAAATTAGGTAAAAAAATTAACGGTATTATTTGATTTGTAATTGTATGAGAAAGAACATGGTATTCACGTTCTTCCTGTCGGCTCTTGTTGCCTTCACCTCTTGTCGGGAAGAACAGAAACAGGCATCGTCTTCTTATCCGACGATGATAGTCAAGAAGGAAACACGCAGCCTCGACTCGCGCTATTCGGCTGCCATTCGCGGACGGCAGGACATTGAGATTTATCCGCAAGTGAGTGGTACGCTGCAACAACTGTTCGTCACCGAAGGAGAGCGGGTCGCTAAAGGGCAGGTGTTGTTCATCATTGACCAGGTACCCTATAAAGCCGCCCTGAACACCGCAGAAGCCGATGTGAAGACGGCCAAATCGACGCTTGCCACAGCCCGTATCACGTATGAGGGCAGGCGGCGGTTGCTGGAACAGCAGATCATTTCGGATTTCGATATGCAGAAAGCTACGAACGAACTGGAAAGTGCCAAAGCGATGGTGGAACAAGCGGAAGCCCGGTTGGTGAATGCACGGAATGACCTGTCGTATACGGTTGTCCGCAGTCCGGCAGACGGGGTGGTAGGCACGCTGCCTTATCGGCAAGGCGCATTGGTGAGTAGTAATATGGAACAACCGCTCACGGTGGTGTCCGACAATTCAAGTATGTACGTCTATTTTTCAATGAATGAAAGCCGTCTGCTCGACCTGTTGCAGCGGTATGGTTCGTCGGAGGAAGCTATCAAGGAACTTCCTGCCATCAGCCTTTATTGAAGCAACGGGACATTGTACCAAGAAAAAGGAAGAATAGAAAGTATCAGTGGCGTAATCGACCGTTCGACTGGGTCGGTGAGCTTGCGGGCAGTATTTTCCAATCCCAACGGGCTGCTGCATAGCGGGGCATCGGGCAACGTGGCCTTGCCTACGGTATACGAAGGCTGCATCGTCATCCCGCAGGAAGTGACTTTCCGCATACAGGAGAAGGTACTGGTCTATAAGGTAGTGGATGGAAAGGCTGTAAGCACCGTCATCCAAGTATCTCCCTTGGATAACGGGCGTGAATATATAGTCACAGACGGACTGGAAGAAGGTACGGAAATCGTGTCGGGTGGAGTCGGTTTGTTGCGTGAAGGAACCATTGTAAAAGTAAATCAACCGGAGGCATAATTATGAAAGAAAATATTTTTATCAAACGTCCGGCAATGGCAATTTCCATCAGTGTGATGCTGTTGATTGTGGGCGTCGTGTCGCTTGTCAGTCTTCCTGTAGAACAATATCCTGATATAGCTCCGCCTACCGTACAGGTGTCTGCCACTTATACGGGAGCCAGTGCGGATGCGGTACAGAAAAGTGTGGTCATTCCGTTGGAGGAAAGTATTAACGGAGTAGAGAATATGCTTTATATGACTTCCACCGCCAGCAATCAGGGGCAGGCCACCATCACGGTCTATTTCAAGCAAGGGACGAATCCCGACATGGCCGCGGTGAACGTGCAGAACAGGGTGTCAAAGGCACAAGGTCTGCTGCCTGCCGAAGTGACCCGCGTCGGTGTCACCACGCAAAAGCAACAGAACAGTCTGCTTTATATCCCTATCTTGTACAGCCCTGACGGACGTTACGACAAGCAGTTCCTCGACAACTATATGGACATAAACATTATTCCACGATTGAAACGTATCAATGGAGTGGCCGATGTGTTGTTTTTTGGTAATGTGTATAGTCTGCGTATCTGGTTGAAGCCAGACGTGATGGCACAATACGGACTGGTGCCTTCAGACATAACGGAGGTCTTGGACGAACAGAATATTGAATCGCCTACCGGAGCTTTCGGGGAAAACTCGGGCAACACCTTCCAATATACCATGAGTTACAAAGGCCGCCTGAGCGATGTCAGCGAGTTTGAGAATATGGTGATCCGTTCGTTCCCGGACGGGAATGTGCTTCGCGTGGGGGATGTGGCAGTGGTGGAACTGGGATGGCAGGCCTATACTTACGAAAGTGTGATGAACGGGTTGCCCTCGTGCCCTATCCGCCTGTTTCAGGTGGCAGGAGCCAATGCAACGGAAGTAAACAATGAGATTTCTGCCACCTTGGATGAAATAAGCAAGAATTTACCTGAAGGGATGGAGATAGCTACTATCCTTAACTCGAACGAGTTCCTTTTTGCATCCATCCATGAAGTCGTGCTGACGTTGGTCATAGCCATTGTACTGGTGGTGCTGGTGGTCTATTTCTTCTTGCACGATTTCAAGAGTACGCTGATCCCTTCACTTTCCATCCTTGTTTCGCTGATAGGTACGTTTGCTTTTCTGGCCATTGCCGGATTCAGCGTGAACCTGCTGACCCTGTTCGCGCTGGTGCTTGCCATCGGTACCGTGGTCGATGATGCCATTGTCGTGGTGGAAGCAGTGCACGCCAAGTTTGATGTCGGCTATCGTTCGCCCTATCTGGCTACGCGGGATGCGATGAGCGATGTCACGATAGCCATCATCACCTGTTCGCTGGTGTTCATGGCGGTATTTGTACCGGTTACTTTCATGGGAGGAACCTCGGGCACGTTCTATACCCAGTTCGGGGTGACGATGGCGGCTGCGGTGGGTCTGTCGTGCTTGAACTCGCTGACTCTCTGTCCGGCTCTGTGCGCCTTATGGCTT
Organism: Bacteroides mediterraneensis; assembly: GCF_025993685.1. NCBI lineage: Bacteria > Pseudomonadati > Bacteroidota > Bacteroidia > Bacteroidales > Bacteroidaceae > Bacteroides > Bacteroides mediterraneensis. The sequence continues at coordinate 1,555,824 of NZ_DAJPEN010000001.1, forward strand.
CGCCCGGCAAAGGGAGAACGGAACGCCAGGAGCCTGAATGCCCGTGTGCGCATGGCATACGATGTGTCGTTCAATGCCATGCTGGGCAAGTACAAACGGGGTATCCTGTTTTTCTTCCGCCGCCGTTGGTTGTCATGGTCGGCTTTGGGGTTGGGTGTCATCGCGTTTGCCTTCCTTGCACGTACCACCAAAACGGGATTTGTGCCGCAGGAAGACATGGGAATGCTTTATTTGAACATCACCGCTTCGCCCGGCAATACATTGACACAGACCCGCAAGGCTGCACAGCAGGTGGATTCCATTCTTGCCTCCACGCCGGAGGTGGAATACTTCGGACGCGTCATCGGAAATGGTATTCTGGCAGGACAAGGAGTTTCATATGGTTCCGCGTTTGTCCGGCTGTATCACTGGGACAAGCGGAAAGGCAAGGAACATTCCGCAGCAGCAGTCGTTACCCGCTTGAACAAGGCGTTCGGCGAAATCAGGGACGCGCAGGTATTCTGCTTCCAGCAGGCAATGATACCCGGATATGGTACGGGAAATTCCATCGAACTGAACATTCAGGATTTGGCTGGTGGAGAACTGAAGGATTTGTTTGATGTGACCAACACGTTCCTGGCCGAACTGAACAAACGGCCGGAGGTGGCAATGGCTTATACAGCGTTCAATATGAATTTTCCACAGTATCGGGTGGATGTGGATGCGGCCAAATGCAAACGGGCTGGCATATCACCTGCAGAGGTATTGAGTACGCTGGGCAGTTATTGTGGTGGGGTGTATGCGTCCAACTTCAACCAGTTCTCCAAGATGTACCGTGTAATGGTTCAGGCTGCTCCGGAGTATAGACTTGATGCGCATGCGTTGGACAACATGTTCGTCCGTGTCAATGGAGAAATGGCTCCACTCAGCCAGTTCGTTTCGTTGGAACGGATGCAGGGGGCGGAAATCATCAACCGCTTCAACCTGTTCAGCAGCATCCTTGCCAGCGTAAACGTGGCCGACGGATATTCATCGGGACAGGTGCAGCAAGCCATCGCGGAAGTGGCAGCCCAGACCCTGCCGTCCGGTTACGGGTATGAATACGGCGGCATGGCACGTGAAGAGGCAGGAAGTACCAATCACACATTCCTTATCTACCTGTTCTGCGTGGTGTTTATATATTTGATATTGGTATGCCTGTACGAGAGCTTTCTTGTGCCTTTTGCGGTTATCTTGTCGGTGCCTTGCGGGTTGATGGGCAGCTTCCTGTTTGCCCGGCTGTTCGGACTGGAGAACAATATCTACTTGCAGACCGGTGTCATTATGCTCATCGGACTATTGGCAAAAACAGCCATATTGATTACAGAATATGCCACGGAGCGTCGTCGCAAAGGGATGGGCATCGTGGAAGCCGCTTATTCGGCAGCCGTCGCCCGCTTCCGTCCCATTATGATGACCGTGCTGGCAATGATATTCGGTATGCTCCCCCTGATGTTCGCTTCGGGAGCTGGTGCGAATGGAAATAACACCCTGGGGACAGGCGTGGTAGGAGGAATGTTGGTAGGTACACTGGCTTTGCTGTTTATCGTTCCTACGATGTTCATCGTGTTTGAATATTTGCAGGAGAAACTGCGCCCGGCCTTGAAGGAAGATATGGATGTCCAGACAGTGAAAGAACACGGGCGTTATCTTGCCGAGAACAGTATGTTTAACCCGAATAACCAAATGGAAAAATGAAATACAGACAGATAATCACTTTCATGCTGCTGGGCTTGTTTTTGAACGGCTGTAGCACCTATCGAAACTATGAGCGTCCTGTCGACATTAGAACCGACGGCTTATATGGCGGGGAAATGACGGACAGCGCTTCGCTGGGGAGTTTATCGTGGCGAGACCTATTTACCGATCCAGCGCTGCAAGTGTTGATTGAAGAAGGGCTGGCAAATAATACCGACTTGCGTATGGCCGAACTTCAAATCACCGAAGCAGAAGCTGCATTGAAGGCAGCCCGCCTTGCTTTTCTGCCCAATTTGAGTCTTTCTCCACAAGGTGGATTGGGAGGATTCGCATGGAACGGTACGCCCCGTACTTATACGCTTCCGGCTATGGCCACGTGGCAGGTGGATGTGTTTGGAAGCCTGCGTAATGCGAAGAAACGGACACAGATGCAGTTGGAACAAAGTCGTGCTTACCGGCAAGCCGTACAAGCGCACCTTATATCGAGCATAGCCAATTACTACTACACACTCGCTATGCTTGATGCCCAGCTGAAGGTGAGTGAAGAAACGGCCGAAAGTTGGAAACAGGGGGTGGAAATGACCAAAGCCTTGATGGAGGTAGGTGAAGAAACGGATGCGGCCGTATCGCAGTCAGAGGCCAATTACTACGATGTCTGCACGCAGATAGTGGAAATAAAGCGGCAAATCCGTGAGGTAGAGAATGGTTTTTCCTCTTTACTTGGCAGAACTCCTGACAGTATTCGGCGGGGTACACTTGCCGATTGGCAATTCCCTGATTCTCTTTCTGTGGGTGTCCCAGTACAACTTTTGTCCCGGCGTCCTGATGTCCGGCAGGCGGAACAAGCGCTTGCAGCGGCGTTCTATGCCACAGGAGAGGCCCGGGCGGCATTTTATCCCACTCTTACCCTCTCTGGTTTGTTGGGCTGGAGTAACCACGACGGGTTGGTCAATCCCGGTAACTGGATCTGGCAGGCATTGGCCTCACTGACACAGCCTGTCTTCCAGAATGGACGGCTACGGGCACAGCTGGCCATTTCGAAGACGCGGCAGGAAGAAGCTAAACTCGCTTTCCAACAAACTTTGCTTGATGCGGGAGCGGAAGTCAATACGGCTCTTGCCGATATACAAAGCAGCCATGCGAAAACAGAACTTTATGGTTCCCGTATTGCGGCCTTGAAGCGGGCTGTGAAGAGTACTCAGCTGCTGATGCTCAACACTTCTGCCAATTACTTGCTGGTGCTGACGGCTCAACAGGATTTGCTTGCCGCACAATTGGCGGACATCGGCAACCGTTTTGACAGCATACGGAGTGTGATTGAACTTTATTTGGCATTGGGAGGTGGAAGTTAATAAACTACTTAAAGAGAAGAACAATTAACTAATGAGAGATAGAGCTTTGTGATATGGAATGTAACTTACTCTTTTGTTAAGTTTGGAATAATATATTAATAAATAATTATTTCTAAAACAATGATTTATCAAGGTCTGTTAACGGTTTAAATACTGTTGTAAAGTTTTGCAAATGTTCAACTTGCTAATTGATAAGGCTTCAGTCAGGTCGGAATGTCCTACTTGATAAAGCACTGTTTGAAACGGCTTGCTACAAATGTTTGGTTAACTCGTTAACTTGTTACTTGTCAACTACCACTTGCGAAAGTTGAGTTATTGAAATTTACTTAGTTTTATAATAAGATTATTTGATAAAAGCAATGTTCTATCAAAAGGATGTTCTTTCTAGGATTGTATAATTTAATTCTAGTTTATCGTTTTAATATATAAATATTTTTTTTTTGTTTTAATTGTTTATTTTCATGTCGAATATATTCGTATTTAGGTCGTTCACATGAGTAAATTATTACATAAGAAGATATTTTTAGGATATATTATCATAACAGCTATAGTTCTATTTCTGACTGTTGTTATGGTCAACGAGCGTTTCCGCTTTCGAAGGTTTGAGGGCGTTATAAATGAAACGAATTATGTCCGTGAAAATATCCATAAGGCTCATTTGTATATTACCAGGTTGGCAACTTTAGGCGAATCAGTTATTGCATGGGATGAATCAGATTATAACAGATACCATTATCAGCGTCTTAAAACAGACAGTATTCTGCTTGAAATAAAATCCGGGTGTGGAAATTTCTTACGTCCTGTTCAGATAGACTCTTTACGGGTGCTGCTTGAGACGAAAGAGACACACCTGTTCAGGATAATGAAAGCAGTCCAATCCTGGGAGGAATCTGATAGTATTCTTGCTAATGAACTACCTGTAATAGCCACACAGTCGGTTCGGATGAAGACAATAACGCAGAAAAAGAAGGGAATTGCCGGGTTATTTGGAAAGAAAGAGACGGTACAAGTTCCATACATCACAAATGAAATACAGGATTTCAATGAAAGATTGACTTCTGCCAGAGATTGGCGGAACAATCAGATGGGAGCGTATGCAGACAGTCTGCGTTTACAGAACAGGCTGTTAAATCACAAGTTATATGATTTTGTTTCTTCTCTTGATAACCAAATACAGCAGTCATTTACAGAACAGTATCTGGAAATAACGGAGACAAGATGGAAATCTTTCCGACTGTTTGCTATGGTGATAAGTATTGTTGTCGTTCTGTTTATTATTTCTTTTTTCATTATTCTATCCGATTTACGTAAGGAAGAAAAGATAAAACTCAAACTACAGCAAACCGTTCTGGAAAACGAGGATTTGCTTGAAATGCGCAAAAGAATAATTCTGACCGTTTCTCATGATATACGTGGCCCGCTCGGTAATATTCATAACTGTGCTGATTTGGCTTCCCAAACACGGGAGAAAAAGAAACGCGAACCATATTTGGATGATATACGCCATTCCTGCCATCATATCCTGCATTTGGTTAATGATCTGATGGATGCCTATCGGATCAATGAAGCCGGTGATTTGCGTAACGACACACCATTTTATCTTGACCGTTTCCTGCAACGCATCTCAGAAGAGTTTTCCCGCAAGGCTGTTGCAAAGGCCTTATTTCTTCAATATGAACATCAAAACTCATCTTTTGTTGTAAAGGGCGATGCAGATAAACTGGAGCAAGTACTGGCCAATTTACTGACCAATGCCATCAAGTTTACTCCATCAGGAACCATAAGTTTTTATTCAAAATATTTGGAAGGAAAACTGCACATTGAAATCAGGGATACCGGTATCGGAATGGATGAGGAAACGCAGAAAAGAATATTTGCCCCCTTTGAGCGTGCCGCACAGAATCTCAATTCTGAGGGCTTTGGTTTAGGTCTTTTCCTGACAAAGGGACTGGTCAAAGTCCTGAGTGGTATTATAACTGTGGAAAGCGCACCGGGAAAGGGAAGTATTTTCAGGCTTGAGATTCCTTTACCTGAAACGGATGAACTTGTAGCCTGATAATGCTTCGATAACCATTCTACCGAAGAATGTGCTTGTTGTGGATGATGGATTATGGACATATGCTGTCTCTTGTTCTCATGGAATCAAGAAAAGAAATTGAAGAACTTACAACAGCCATAAAGACAATCAATCGAGAAAGTATTAGGAAAACAATACATCGAATGATGCCTGTATAGGAAATGCTTGAAAAGGAACAGTTGTTGCGTGATTTTCAAGAAAAGTTACACGATATGGATATTATGATGATGTTATTTGTGAAAATGCTATCCAGATTATAGAGTGGATTGAAAAATTAATTAATGAAACAGAAAATGAACTGAAAAAATATGAAAATTCTGATAGTTGAAGACAATATGATACTTTGCGGAATGATTGAAAAATGGCTGCAGAAGGCCGGTTACGAAGTATTGACAGCTATAGATGAACTCGGTGCAGGTAGTATTCTGAAGAAAAACGAAATCAATCTTGTATTGGGAGACGTACGCCTGCTGGAAGGTGACGGTATCAGCCTTTTGGAATGGATGATGCGTTCTAAGATGGAAGTTCCATTTATTGTCATGACAGATTATGAGTGGATTATAACTTGGAGAATATCTATCGCATCCAGACCGGGAGGATTTATACAAGGAGTTTTCCACCTTTAAGGATAAGCGATACAGATATTTGCGGTGTGGCCAGTTACTACATGATAGTGAAACAAATGAAGTCTATTTGTCACCTTGGCTGAAGGATAAGAAGGAAGGACATCCAGAATTTTATCAGCGTCTGACTAATCTTCTAAAGGGATGTGGCATAGAGCCCATAGAGTTGAAATGCACCAAAGATTATTGGGCACGTGACTTATGCCTATTCAGTTGAATGAGAACGAATTCTTGAAGTATCAATATTATCCTGATTATCTGATGAAGAGCAATAATCCAGAGGATGCTGAAACAAGAACCGAATGTACTAACGTATTGCATGGTATGGGGATAAGCTGTCGTTCAACAAATCTGATAATCGATGGTGGCAATATGGTTCCATGTGGTCCTTATATTGTGATGACGGATAAGGTATTCACCAAGAATGGCAAAGAAAAAGAGGATGCAGTGTTCAAAGCGGAATTAGAGTCTGAACTTGGGCATCCTGTAATCATTATTCCTTGGGAAATGCACGATGACTTTAATGTTCGTGATACAGATAAATACGGTCATTCTGATGGTTTTATCAAATGGTGTGGTGGCAACCGTATCCTGATGGGCAATCATGTAGATCAGTACCCGGAAGAAGCTGCTGCCATCCGGCACATTCTTGAAGAATATGGCTTTGAAGTCACAGAGATGCGATTTGCGGACAAGGTGGGTTCGCCACGGACTGATTTAAATTGGGCTTACATCAATTTCCTGCAAGTCGGAAACAAGATTATCATGCCAATATTCAATATTAAAGAGGATGTTATTGCTTGGCAATATATACATAAAGCATTCCCTGATTGCGAGATTTATCAAATAGAGATGGCAGGAGTAGCAGAGGAAGGTGGTGCCTTACATTGTATCAGCTGGAATATTTGAAGGAGATAAATTGGGTTTTTCCTGATACTCAAATTTTTAACCTATTTATGCTGATTCGTTGTTATTTGATACTAAATAGAGTTGTTTATCACATGATGAAATGTTTTTTATGTCTTTCATACGAGAGCCGTATGTTTCACGAGCGGAAAACATACGTTTCTCAAGGCGGAAACATACGTTTTCCGTATGGGAAACATTGAAAGCTTAAGCATACATACTCATTTATGCTTAGATGTTTTTAAGTCTACATAAAAGAGGGAAAGAAGGAATTTGAAAAGAATTGCTAGAAACAAAAAAGCTACTGAAAACCAGTAGCTTTTATATCGTAATAAAGGTGAAACAGATTCTTATTTTCCGATGCAGTAATTGCAAGTTTCTGATTATCAAATATTTGGAGCTCTAAAAGGTACAGAAGTCTAATTTTTTGTCATTTTTAGTCATTGTAACACATTGATTATCAATGAGTTATATATTGTCACATTCTTTTTGTAAGACAAAGATAATTGTATTTTGTTGAATTTCAAAGTTTTCCAGCAAATAAGTTACAAGAACGAGGTGTTTTTTATCCTTTTTTTAGTGATATGCCATTTTTATCAATGGCGTGCAATATCATGCAAATAGAATAAGTATTTTGGGGTTGTATTTAAATCTTTGTGAAGTAAGATAATATGAAGACTGATGTTGATTTGTATCGATTTTTTATATTAATGGATGGGCTGATGTTTTGATTTAATGATTATATTGACTACGGGTGCAATAAATTGATATAAGAGTATCAGTTTTTGATTTTTGCATGAATGATGTAAATATTGAAATCTAATTTGCAAATATAGATATTTAGTTATATATTTGTGGAAAAACAGATTATATGATAGCAGAAATTAGATTTAAGAATATGTTCTCATTCAGAGACGAGGCTATATTAAGTTTTGAAGCTGATAGAAGTAAGGATATGGAGTCATATCATGTTGTCGAATTGGGGGGTGATGTGAGACTATTGAAAGTGGCTGTCATTTATGGAGCAAATGCTTCGGGTAAGAGTAATATTATTAAAGTTTGTGATTTTATCAAGTCATTCATTACTTATACCCCACTTAATAAGGCAGAACAAATTCAAATAGTCCCGTTTCTCCTGAATAAAACAAGTTCGAGGCAGTTATCTGAATATTCGATTTCGTTCTACTTGAAGAATGAGGAAAAAGCAGTTCGTTATGTCTATTCTGTAGCTTTAGACAGGTGGCACGTAGCAAAGGAAAGTCTGATCTATTATCCAAGTCAACAGCCTGCTACTATATTTGAAAGAAATACAGAGAATAACGTATCAGTTATTAAATTTGGACAGAAGATCAAAATGTCGCAATCTGTCAAAGAGGAAATAACATTGAAGTGTTTACATAATATGTCGGTTTTTGCTGCTTATATGCAGGTAAATACACATATTGTAGAATTAGAGGCAGTTCTTCAGTATCTAACCAATCAGGTTATGCCGGCAATTGTGCCTGCATCATCTTTAAGTCGTTATGCCGAAGAATCAATCAAGAATGAGTCTGCAAAAGATTATATTTTGAGATATCTACAGGAAGCTGATTTCAATATTTCAAATATTACTTCCAAAGAACAGGAAACACATAAGGGTTCGATTAATTATACTATGTATCAGCATAAAGTTTCATCTAATGATGGTAACAATGATTATTATGAGTTCCCGGAACTGTTTGAATCGGACGGTACTATCCGTACGTTTGGCTTGGCCGCTCAAGTGCAAAAGATTCTTGAAAGAGATGCTTTTCTTGCAGTTGACGAGATTGAATCCTCTCTTCATCCGAAATTGATAGAATACATCATTGAACGTTTTCTAAAAGAATCAGAGCAAGCCCAGTTGTTGCTCACTACACATTATGATGGACTATTAGGAGAAGAAGATTTGCTTAGGAAAGATAATGTCTGGTTTACTGAAAAGAATCCGGACGGATCAAGTGTGCTGTATCCTCTAACAGATTTCAAAGGATTGAATAGGATTAGTTCTCTCCAAAAGGCATATAAATTTGGTAAATTCGGTGCAGTTCCTAATCTATAATCATGTACTTTTATGAGAAAAGCAAGAAAAAATACAGCGACCAGACAGGTTATTCATATCGTTGGTGAGGGTTTGACTGAATTATTCTATTTCAGTCATTTGAAAAAAATACTTGGTTATAGATATTCTATTTCTCCTCGTTTATTTGAAAACAATAGTATTGAGAAAATAGATAAGAAGATAAAGGAACTTCTAGATGAAGATGTCTTTGTAATATGTGTTTTTGATGCAGATGTTAGCAGGCGTTCTGATGCGGAAAATAAAAAAATGGTGTCGCTCAAAAAGAAATATGAAAATAATCCCAATGTGATTCTCTGTGATAGCTTACAGTCAATAGAATATTGGTTTTTACTACATTTTGAAGATACGTGTCGACATTTTCAAGATTCAGCAGCTACAGAAAGAGCATTAAAGCAATATTTGCCAACATACGATAAAACTCGAAAATACCTTGAGAAGGATAAATGGGTTAAAGAAATGCTTGCTGATTCAAAAATGGATAGGGCATGTGAACTAGCCGAAAAATATAAAGGTAGAGATTCTTATAGTGAGATTTATAAGGCGATTAAAAAAGTTAGTGAATCGTTGTAATAAATATGGATTGATGAAAAAAAAAGATTTATATGCTGTTTGGGGAATCATAGTTAGTGGAATTACTATTGCATTTATTATTAATATGTTGTTGACATATGGTAATATTATCAAAACAAATCTTTCAAATGACTCGTGGTTAAATTTTTGGGGAAGTTATAGTAGTGGAATTTTTGCTGTTGTAGTAGGTTATCTTGCTATTATTTATAGTAATAGAAATAATGAGAAAGCTATTCTGCAACAGGAAAAGCTGTTAATTCGTCAACAAAATATTAAAAAGTTGGATGAGTATAATAACTGTCTTAAAAATAATTTGGCTTTACTTAATATAGTAGATGTTATGGGAATTACTGTTGGTATTGATCATCAGAATTTATCATTATCCAAATCGGCTATATGTCAAATGAAAGGTCGAATTTATACAACAGATTTACAGTATAGATATGTATTTGAAGTAGATGTACAACGCCAGAAAACAAATTTAGAAAAGACTTATGAAGAATGCTGGATTAAAGCACGTATGGGACTATCTGATTTATTAGATCAAAAACTCTCTTTTATAGAACGTATTAATCAAAATAGATATGATATTCAAATAAAAGAGAATAATATGCATCGAAAAAATATCTTATTGGATTTAAGTAAACAAACGCCAGACGTAGAAAAAAGAAAGTCACTTCAGCAAGAGATTCAGGAAGTAAACATTGAACTGGAACGATTAGATAGAAAAATTATTTCATACTATGATGATGTTGATAAGATGACCACTTCGATTAAAGATTTTTCTCTTGAATTGAATAATACTATAAAGGTCTTGTTTGATATATCTTTATTGCTTATTAAAGAGAAAGAGGCCCAATTTAAATTAGAAAAATAATAGGGTGGTATATATTTTGCCCATGTTTTTGGATGTCTTATAAAAGCTATTACAAGGAATATAATGAATAGGATTATACTTATAGGAAATGGTTTTGATTTAGCCCATGGGCTTTCTACCAAATACGAGGATTTTATAAATTGGTATTGGGAGCAATGGGGACTTCGTTTACTTAGCAGTTCGAAAAAAGAAGAAGAGGATGGCCTTTGTTCTTTTAGACTTAAGGATGAAGTAGGACTTGCTGGTTGGTATTTAGTTTGGGCATGGCATTATCAAATTATTACGAAATCTCTCTCTCTGCGAGATATCGTAGATTTGGTTTGTAATGATGAACAGGTTTGTGAGTTTCATTGTCATAGTATTCTTTTTCAGCGTATATGTAAATCTATTGAGTCTAAGGGATGGGTAGATATTGAAGTTGAATATTATGAGATATTAAAATCATGTGCTTTATATCCAGAAAACAATGAATGTACTTGTTCTGAGTTGAATAGACAGATGAATTTCTTAAAAATAAAACTTATAGAATATCTTAGTAGTTTAAACATAGATGAGGCAATAATCAATTATAAAATAAAAGAAATAATATATGCACCTTTTAATCCTGATGATATTTCTATAAAAGGAATGATACATCTTGTTGATCATTTTAAATCGTGGATTAATAAGGGAGAGAAGGAGTGGGGATATCGTTTTTCACAATACAATCTCCTGAAAAATGATTTATTAATCAAGGATAATATTGAATTTTGCAATAAGTTCTCTGAAGATTCTTTTAATGGGGAAATCCTGGAATTTATTTTAAGAGGTCAATACCCTAAAGAAATATTATTACCAGACAATATAATGTTGTTGGACTTTAATTATACTCCAACATCTAAATTTTATTTAACTTCTAATATGGGTTTCTTTCACAATCAGATTCATGGTGCTCTTGATAGCACTGAAAGTGTCATATTTGGTTATGGTGATGAATTGGAAGATTATTATAATGAAATTGTAAAATTGAATGATAATAAGTGTTTACAAAATATTAAATCTATAAAGTACTTGGAATCTAATAAATATCGTAAAATGTTATCATTTATAGAATCTTCCCCATTTCAAATATTAGTTATGGGACATTCTTGTGGAAACTCAGATCGGACTTTACTTAACACTTTGTTTGAACATAAAAATTGTGTATCAATAAAACCTTATTATTACCAAAAAGAAGATGGTTCCGATAATTATTTGGACATTATTCAAAACGTGTCAAGAAGTTTTACTGATATGAAACTTATGAGGGATCGTGTCGTTAATAAAACATCTTGTGAACCGCTTCCGCAAAATTAAAAATAACAATAAATAAAATGTCAATTGAATTATATCGCAATTAATGTGTTCTAAATGGATGTTAAAATATTTTGTGTTAAATGCCACAAATTAACATGTAGAAGAAAAATCAGATTTGTGAATACTATTTTTTATTACTTATGAAAGATGAAAAATGATATGCTTTTTCAGAACTGATGGTTTAAATTAAGTTGAAAATAGAATCCAGATGTAAGAGAAGAACTTATAACTGAATTCTATTTCCATTTGTACAAAATTTTGGACAGTGTCTTTTGGACAGTGTCTTGTGTTCTCATCTAAATACATAGACTTTCGCATTATGAACTAAACGCTCAATATATTCCATTGCCTCATATGGGCTTAACCCCTTATTAAAAACAAGCATACAGTAAATGTGGCAATATTCATTATAGATATTAGTAGCAAAGATACCAGCATCATCAGTACCTACAACTATTGATGGTATCATTATTCCTTCTTTGCTCCACTTATACCAATTATAAAGATGATAAGTGGAGAAATCATGATGATGACCTATGATGACATTGCTTGTCGGCAATGTCTCAATGACAATTTGTTTTTGATGCATCATTTTTAATATGATTTTTTGCAAACAGTCTAGTTCTTTTTCTCCAAAAATCTCGTAAGCATCAACAATACATATTTCTTTTCCCTTTTTTCGTCCTTCTTCTGAATGATAATAGAGACAAATTTGTTCGGAAGAACTTGGATTCTCACAGTTTAATAATATTGGGTTTTCCTTTCTTAAACTCCAAGCTGCTATTAATTCACTTACACTGTATTTGCTTGGATAAATCTTAGACGACAATTCTTCAATTCGTAGGGCTATCTTGGGAAGTAAAGGTAGTAAGTCATTTTCTTTCATTACAGCAATCAGATGATAAGCAAAAACAAGATCATCCAAATAATCTTCAATATGCATCCATATACGGTCGCCTATATTTTGTTTCCAGACTCTCACATCTACTCCGGCTGCTGTCGCATGACCTATTCTGTCCCCAGCCTGTAACCCTAGAAATTCTATGGCCTCGTATATAGCCCTTAGTCCACTCAATATGTGAAAGAAATCTTCTCCTGCATGATAAGTAAAATGTCGTATACCATTTTTTCTTAGCCTGCGGAATGATGGCGCAAATACTTCTGGAGGAGTATCAAACTCACTGGCAGCTGCATCAGCACCTGTTACAAATTTCGTGTAAGAACTATTTGTATTCATCAGAGCGATTAGTGCTTCAGTTCGCTTGTCAAGATCTTTGCGTAATTCTGAAAATCTAATATTACCTTTAGATTGTTCACTTTTTTTTATAAAATGTGCAATTAACGATAATGAAGTAGTATGGGAGATTCCAACAGTATTTTGACTTTGCCTTAAACGATTATGACCTTCTACTATTTTATTAATAATAGCGATATTATCATTTATAGTAGTCTTAGGAGAGAATCGGCCTTCAATATGACGGACGTTTTGCAAATCATTTCCTGCTAGTTGCAGAAAGCGTTGAGGATAAGTCTGTTCACTGAATTCTCTGAAATTGTTAGAGGTGTATTTTTGGAATTGCTCAAAACCAAACGCATCAGTTTGCTGTACCAATAACTTGTTACAAACACCTAATATGAGTAAATAGTAATGAAACAATCCGGCAACAGCCTTATCGTGTGAGTGCATGGCTAGGTAATCTAAGATCTTTATATAGAGTAGTCCTTCTAGTATCAATGGAGAAGCATTATTCCCTAAAATTGATTTTATGGGATGTTCTTTATAGGTATCTCTCATTCCAACAAGTTTAGATAGAAGATTGTCAAAAGATTCAGAATTAAAAATATCCTTTCCATTTGTTACCTTTTGGAATAGCCATTCTCTAATCCTACCTGCTATATTAAAAAGATGATAGAATTCAATCGGGGTGGATATATCTGTCAATTGTTCAATTTGTTCTTTCACCTTGTCATTGCGATAAGCCTTATTTATATCTTGATATACTACTTCAGGATAGCGTAAAAAGTCATGCCATGCCAAATCTGTTTCTACAGCACCATTCAGATGGATATGCAAATCATCAAAACCGTGATTTTCTTTTCTCAACGTTTCCATTTCTGGAAGATATGCAGAAGGTATTGCCGTATTCTTAACAGAGGGTAATAAATAGCGATACGCAAAGTTTATAGCATCATCATCAATGGGTTCTGATTCTTTCCAAATTTTCATCGTTACTAATAACAATGGAGGAATTTGTGGTAAAAGTAACTGCCATTCGTTCATTTGTTCTCCTTTAACAAATATCTGTCTTTCTCTTATCTCAAGATACTCGTCAGCTAGTTTAGGAAGCCCTATCGTGAATAGTTCGCTCAATTCATCAATATCCAAAAACGAAAATTCTGTTCCCAAACGATAGTAGTGATCTGGAACAGAATATCCACGTTCTCGTACCTTCAACAGTATAGAACGTTTTACATCCTTCAGACTAACTGTAGTCTGTTTTTTATAGTATTTTTTCAGTGAACTGTTGTCTGACAACAGATACCGGAGATAAGAATTACTTTTCATATCATACGTTATTCTGCTCATTTTCAATACCTGGAGCCATAGCTTCTGTTGCTTCTATTTTGCGTTGATAGTTTTCTTTGAACGACTCTACGGAACTTTTATATACGTTGCTGAAAAGATCTGTAGAATTAATAAAATCGATGGCTTTGTTAATATCCCCTTCATTAATAATCTTTTCCTGTATAATATTGTCATTTATTTCATTATCCAACAGAATCTTTACTGTTTTTATCCATCCTTCCTTCTTTTCACCTGAAAATGACGGTTTTTCGTCAATATCGTCTTTAGTATTTATGCAGCATAATAATTCATAAACAGAATATGACTCTCTGGCAGTTGTTTTGAGTTCATCAATTATAAATTCTTGTAATTTGTCATAAGTCTCTTTATCAAGGAAACAATTCATCATAGGACAAGATATCATCCATTTAGTAAAGGTTAATTTGTTCATAATATCTGTCTTCCCTAAATTGTCCTTAAAATATCTTGTGTCTGTTCTCAAATTGCTATTATTAATTTCACCTTGTTCTTGAGCGGAGTTCTTTACTCTTGATTCCTCAATCAAACAAGCATTAAAAAAGTTTGCCACCATGATATTCATCATCTGACCGACTGAGCTGATTATAACATTTGATAAAGAGGTGTATAGACGTGTAATGATTCTACCTAATGCGTATGGAGGAAGCATGTAATCATGATAGGCTTCTTTCCATTTATACATCAATTCTGCTAACTGAAAAATCCCGTCTTGATTGGTTTCTACACCGAAATTATTACCATCTATTATTTCATCTAGTCCGTAGTAAATCTCATCTTGTGGCATTTGATAACTACGGAATAGTTTTAGATCATTGATACATCCTATCATTTCATCTTTATCTATGCATCTTAGTATATCACCAACCACAGCCAGCAGAGCCGCTAATGAATAATAGCTTTTGCTCTCATTGTTTTTGCTTTGCGTGATACGTATGAAGGGAAACATGGCCATCAATCTGACAAGAGGGCGTTCTTCTTTCTTTAGCACATTATCTAAAGCATTCATCTGCGTTTCTTTTGCTTTTTTTGCTTTTTCTCCCATAGCAAACAAGGATATATGTTCTTTCATGCTTCCCAATCCATTACCTGCCACGTATGCCATAGTCAAGCCTATGTTGTTTTTCAATGACATCAACTGATTCCAACCTGAATATTTGCAAATTTTTATCGCTAAGTCGTTACTTTCAAAAGGTAAAACGACATTTCTGATGTATCCAATTCGCAACATATAGTCAAATATAAGGAATGGATTTTTTCTCAAATACCAACACTCTAGCAAGGTTATAGCCGTGAAATTACTATTAATATCTTTATCCGGTAATGTAGGCAGCAACAAATAACAATCCGGTAGATTTGCATTTTCATTCAAATACTCTAATAGTGCGATATTCACCATTTGTATGTTCGTATTCAATGCTTCGATATCAATGCCATGAGCATAGAGTCTGGATCTGAATACATCTAATGGTGGATTTTTTTTCTTTTCCATACAAGCATCTTTTAGAAAATGAATCTGCGAACGCAAGGACATAGATAACAGAAAATCTTTGAATGTATTTTTAGAAGGCATGTCAATAATTCCTAAATCATTCAGAATATTCAGGTATTGCTGACTCAGTTCAGTAACAACCTTTTCCGTCTTTACGTTTACAGTGATTTCGGAATTTTGTAGAAGTTGACCCAAAGAAAGCAGATTTATTCTGTTGGAGGGATTTAGTAGTTTTAGCATATATTGACTTTCCAATTCATTGGCCATTAGTTCACGGTGAGTACCATCAGGCATTTTCAAATTCTTGCATAATTCATACCGTACCAATGAACCATAAAGCTTGATGTTGCCGCTAACAATAGAGATAATCCGAGTGTCTGATAGATATCTCCTCAATGCTTCAAGCACATTCCATCCCTGTTCTACATCTACATCAATATCATCAAATGCCAAAATGAATGCTTTCTTGTCAAGAATATTCAATGCCATTCTTGTCATTTTTCTCAAATTAGCCTCAAACTCATTCGCATCGTTTACTTTAGTCAATCCCGTATGCATTACGTATGCTTCATCCTGCCATAATGAATTATTATAGTCATTACCAACATTGTCAATAGCGAATATTCCCCTTGAGATCTGGGTCATAACCTTGTCCCATGCTCTTTTTAGTTCGTATGTATCTGTGGTTGAACATTCTTTTAAACGTAGGACTGCTTCCACTTTCTGCTGTATCATAGAAATGACACAAAGAATAATAGGCTTCTTATGTTCCACTAACGTAGGATCAATCATCCTCAACACTTCCACATCATCTTTAAGTTCATTCTTACATTGGTTTAGAAGACTTATCATAAAAGACGTCTTACCCGAGCCTCTGTCACCAAAAATTCCGATTGTACGATATAGATGGGTCAAGAAAACATTCTGATCTTCTTGCATATCAGTCTGTTGCAGTTGATTACGGATAATGCTTATTGTCTTATCCAAATCCTCTTTGTGTATCTGTTGTTCACTTTCGAAACCATGAGCATATAGACTATTATTTAAATCTATAACGATTTTTCTTTTATCGGCCATATCATTATATATTATTAATCAGTAGACTTATATTTTCTTTATTAGGACAAACAATTGAATGATAACAGTTTATTCAATATTTGCATAATATATCATGAAATATACTTGTTTTAAGCTAATTAAAGCTATGCAAGCAACTCCAATTAATAACAAATATACGAATAATACATTATAATTTTACAAAATATTGCCACATATAATGTTATAAAATCCATATATATCGTTTTACTGAACAAGGAGGAAGATAAAATCAATTTTCCCCTTTATTTTATTTAGTCTTACTTTATTTAATGTATGTTAATATGTAGGTAAAATAAAGTTACTTTGACCAGATATTACCGTGTGAAAAGACAACCTTAATTATCAAGGTTGCATTGTATCCTGAAATTAGTACTAAGTGGAGATGCTATAAGTTCTCACAGTACACGGCTAAGCGTACAAAAGGTATATGTGTATGCATTGTGGACCCTGTTATTTGCTTCATATAGGCTTTTCTCTAAAAAAATTGCTGTTTCTCAAGAAAATACGTAATTTTGCGCCGTCAATTGAATAAAAATATAAAGTTTACAATGCTGCAAAGAAGAATGAACAATTGGAACACCGTATCAGATCGAGGCATAAAATGCTTTGAGAGAATGGTGCATGTCCATACTTTGGGCATTGGAGCATTCTATACTTTTGGAGACATTTTCCGACTAACGTTTGATAAACGATTGGGGATACGATGAGGCTGGTATCCCGTTGAAATGATAAATGAAAACCGTCGGAAAGTCCTTACCAAACTTTTCGACGGTTTTTATTATGTGCCTGCTGGTGACGTTCGCACGATGCGCTCTTCTCGTCAATTCCGTCCACAGGCAGAATTATAACGTATTATTAACCGCGCAGTGATGCGCATGAATAAAAAGATTATGAATTATAAATTTGACGGAAACAGGGTGTTCTTTACATCCGACACTCACTTCAACCACACCAATATCATCAGGTTCTGCAATAGGCCTTTCAAGGATGTATCGCACATGAATGAAACGATGATTTCCAACTGGAACCGCGTGGTCGGCCCGGAGGATATCGTGTTTCACTTGGGCGATTTCTGTCTGGGAGGTTCTGCCGAATGGATAAATGTACTGAACAGGCTAAACGGGAAAATATACCTTATTTCCGGCAACCACGACATCAAGAACCTGAGGCAGAATTACACGAGATACTTCGAGCATATAGCAATGCAGATGTATATCGAGGTCGATAAACAGAAGATTTATCTGAATCATTGTCCGTTCCTTTGCTATGGCGGCTCATACAATGGCACCTGGCAGCTTTTCGGACACGTGCATACCAGTAGGAACAATACCGGAAAGGATGCACCTCGGCTGAGTATGCTTCTTCCTACACAATATGATGTCGGAGTGGACAACAACGATTTCACTCCGGTCTCATTTGCGCAGGTGAAGGCAATCATCGGGAAACAGATTGAACAATCAAGGAAAGGAGAACAATAAGATGAGAATACAATACATGAGTGATCTGCACCTAGAATTTCCGGAGAATAGCATGTTTCTGAAACAGAATGAGATACCAGTAACTGGTGAGATTCTGGTATTAGCCGGTGATATATTCTATCTGAAGGATAAGATTGCCCCACGGGCAAAGTTTTGGAAATGGGCATCTGAGAACTATAGGCAAGTCTTGATTGTTCCCGGTAACCATGAGTATTACAATTATTCGGATGTAATGGAGCGTGGCTTACAATGGAAATGGATGTTACGTAAAAACGTGGGATATTATCAAAATCAGGTCGTAAGTATAGACGATACCGATTTTGTTTTAAGTACGCTATGGTCGCGAATCAATCCGAGCGATGAGTATTTCGTGTGGAAAGGCATGAACGATTTCCGACAGATAAAATATAATGGGAAATTGCTCCAGACAGAAGAGTATAATGAGATGCACGAAGTTTGTATCAGTTTTATCCGGAAAAGTATCATGGAAAGTAAGGCAAGGCATATTATTGTTGTAACACATCATTTGCCTACCTTTCAGGTTGTAGCACCTTATCATAAAGGTTCTTTACTGAATAGTGCCTTTGCAAGTGAATATGGAAACTTGATCTGTGATAACCGGATTGATGCATGGATATATGGACATTCACATACAAATATTGACTCAGAGATTGGTGGTACTAAATTACTGTCCAATCAGATGGGATATATTTTCCAAAACGAGCATTTAGAGAATGGATTTGATTCTGGTAAATATATTGAAATAGGATGAAAATTTAACTACTAATCCATTCTTAAACTGTTTTCAGTAAAAAGTTAGGCTTTATATTTCATACTTTGATACATGAAATATAAAGCCTATTTTGTAAAGTATATTAAAGCTGAATGAGTAGGAGGGGTATATAAAGCTATTAGTAAATCTCTCCTAAAAGATTAGTTTTAAAGTATAATAAGTAGTCATTATAGAAATGTAAACTTGATAATAGCCATGTTTTAAATAGTTTACACTTTCGGTTTACAACAAAAAATCGGGATGTTAATTATATACCTGATTGACAGCTGTATACAAAATGGTTTGATCTTCTTTATCTGTTTGGCATGTTATTCTCACTATTATGAGTATATACTCTTGAGTGCGCACAACGGGAGTATCGATTTATTCACTTAATAACATTGGAATTATGTCATACATAGATAATGAGATACTCGAAAGACTTATAGGAACCATGGTAGAGGGATTTGCCCGCATTGAAAAGAAATTGGACCAAATGAACCGTCTGAAAGAATGTATGAATGGGGATAAACTGCTTGATAATGTGGATCTGGCAGAACTCCTTGGTGTGTCACAAAGAACTTTGGCACGTTATAGGCAAGAGGGCAAGATTAAATATTACTCGGTGGAAAAGAACGGGAAATCATTCTATCTCGCCTCAGAGATACAGAGTTTCCTGCTCCAACGTGGTAAGAACGTAGTAAATAATAAGTAGCAAATAGAATAAGTGACCGTATTCTGATGGAAAGATGATACGGTCACTTCCGTCATTATACCGGAATTGCGGTCATTTTCAGTGTATCCAGATTGACATAGACACCGCGATACAGTGTCTTTCCTTCCTTGAACATTTTCCAGAGCAGATCACATCCGATATGTGCCAGTGTGGAGTTAATGAACAAATCCTGTTTTTCCAGGGCTTCCGCCAGTGAACAGCTCGGCCCCGATTCATTTTTCTTGATTTTTGCATAGTCCACTTCCTCGGTGATGACATTCATTTTAGGCATGGGAATGTATTCCTGTGAAGAAGGTTGGAGAACTTTCTCACGTACCGTCCCGATGATGACCTGTCCTTTTGTTTGGCTGTTCCCGAAATCCATCCAGTATATGGGAGCCGAATGGTCACTGAAGTTTTCTTTGCGGACTTTCTTCAGGAACTTCCAAAGCGTAAGACGTGAGCGTATATTGTCCGTACAGGTTATGATGATATTGGCTGTACTATTGTCAGAAAAGTTCCTGGTGGGGAAGCATTGCGGTTCGGCAGTCCATGCGTATCCGAAGAAACGGTTGATGCGTGTGACAAGTGATACGGCCTTGTTCAGTCCCAGTTCCGTCTCACTGAAAAGCTGACGTCCTATATTGGCCTGGCTTACTGTGTCGGGATCGAATACGGTGACATGCAGTCCGGGATGGCCTAATGCCTGAAGTGCCATGCTCATGCGTGCAAGATTGGTTATCACTTGTGAGCCGGTACCTCCTGCTCCGATGACGAATACCGTTACCGGATGACGCGGATTGAGCAGGTAGCGGTCGGTAAAATGTATCTTTTTCATGGAAGTATGTCTTTAAGTTTTTTATTCATGGGCTTGAGTTCGTTCATGTCGAACGGATTGTTTCTTATGTTCTCGGTAACGATGACAAGATTTGAAACGGTAGGATTCACATTTCCTCCCAGATGGGAGAATTCAGTCAGCCAGAACCGTTTTTCCCAGTATTCCAGCAGGGAAAGGAAAGTCGGGTTCTGTGGCTTTTCCAAAGAACTGCTGCCAAGGCATACACTTGATCCGGTCACGTTGAAGAACGGGGCACGGAACAGCGGAGTCGTCTCCACCGGACGTTTTCCCTTGAAGGCGAATACGTCCATGCTTCCGTTTTTTACATGGTAGACAATTCCCGGTAGATTGAATGTGCCGTCCTGTATATTGAGATCCTTGTGAAAGAACATCTGTCTCTTTCCGGGCGGATTGTACCATATATATTCTTCCTGTCCTTTTCTTGGATTGCAGGCCAGCATGTTTTCGGGGACTCTGCCTGCCGGTATCCCGCTCATTTCCTCCGTATAGGATTCCAGCAGGGTATTCATGAATTCGTATGTGACGGGGATACCTGCCCCCATCTGTCCGCTTTTCCCGATGGGACGCAATTCTATGAAGTACCTGGTGTCAGAATTTCTTCTGTCTTCATATTTGTAGGCTATGATAGCAGCTTTCGGCACCATCATTTTCTGTATGTTTTGGGTCAGTTCATTCATGATGTTTATAAATTATAGGTAACATGTTCTACAAATTTCTCAAACCATTTTGAGAACCGTTCCGGATAATTCTCTGGTCTGAACAGTTTTTCAGTTTCCGGTGTGATGAAGGTAAATGATACGGGAGTCTGGTTATATGTTTCCTGACAGTCAGTACTGAAACAGCTTTCCATGTCTTTGGTAACCGTATCCGTAATGGAATAGGTAAGCAGAATCTGATATTCGAGCGGTGGCGGTTCAAAATCCCTTTCCTTTTCACTTGCATAATCATAGTCATAATTCAAGATATGAGGACTATCCTTTGCAATCAGGGACATCCCTTCAGTAATCAGTTCCAAAAGTCTTTTTTCCTTATTGCTGGAAGGATTACAGTTTCGGATATGTTCTTCCAGATTCCGGCAAAAAGCCTTGGAGTACATCCGGCACAGTTTTCTATGGATTCTCCCTTTTCCGTATGACTTGAAGAGCTTGTCCTTTCTGTAAAGGTCCTTTTTCTCTTCCTCATCAAGCTGTTCAAAGTCCACACACTCAATACAAACTTCAGACATATCGTAATATGGGGTACTGGTTATATCCAACATCCTGTGATACTTGATGAACCGTCTGATGAACTCCAATGTAATCTTTTTAATTTCACCTTTCAGTCTTTCCGTAAAATCTATCGGTATCAGGAACAGGGTGTAATCAGGCCATTCATGGAAATGATAGATACAGAACTGGAGCCTTTCACCGACAAGTTCCAGATTTACATGATGAGATACTATGGAATCCAGCGCATTATATAGCAGGCATATTTTTTCTCTTATGGAAGTCCTGCCTGTAGGATGGTATGGCAGCTCCACATCCAGGAGCTGCGCATACTTCATGGCTGAACGGTACAGGAAATCAAGATTCTCTTTGGTGGTGACATTTACCGTTACATCCCTGTCATTCTCCATATACAGGTCGGGAGCGATGGAAGGTATTCTCGTGTTCAGAAAACCATGAGGCTTTCTGCGGGAGGGAGTCTTCTTTTCTTTCTGTTCCTGATGCCCCGGCTTATGTCCGTATTTTCGAGTTCCGATATGATGAGTCTGGCTAAATTTTCCAAAGCCCGTTCCGTAAGTTGTGTACATGGTTTCTTGTCTTTACGTTGTCCTTTTTTCATGTCCTTACCCTTTCACTCCGATGGTTGTCTTGAATTCATATACCGCCCGGTCGTCCTCGATTTCGGGTCCGTGTACGGTCGCGGTGGTCAGTTCCGGATAGTTCATGGAATAGAAGTCCATCACTTCAGCCGGAGACATGTTTACGTTCGGATCGTCCAATACGATTTCCTGACTGTTCTTCTTCATTTTGAAGAGTCTTTTCATTCCTTTAATTTCCAGTGCCATATTGTTTATAGTTTATTGGTTTTACAAATCATTTATTTTTATATATCAGCAGTATATCATTTCTACCTGTGCCTCGTCCTTCATTCGGTACTCGGCCGGAAAATCCAGATATTCCGCATACGGGTCCTCTCTTAGAAGCTCCCTGTCATTTTCGTCTTCCGGATCGAAGCAGAATGTATCATGGGCTGCCGGTGCAGTCTGGTATTCCCGTCCGTTTCCGTTCTGTACTTGTACCGTTCCGTTCGGTATATGTCCGTTTGTCGGTTGCCGTACCTGCTGCTGCGGATAGGGCTGCATTGTAGCTCCTTGTGGCATACCTGTTCCTTGCATCACGGGGCGGTTTGGAGTAGGTTGGATAAATGCTCCGTTCGTTCCATATACCGGTTGAGGCATTTCCTGTGGAATCTGTTGTGGAGCAGGCTGCATGACAGGTTTAGGATTTATAGTATGGGTTTGTTGCTCCGGGAATATGCTTGTTTGCATACCGGGCTGTGGCTGACCGTTCATGCTGCCTTGTGGTTGGGGAATTACCGGCGCCGGTTCCTCTGTCATACCGAACAGACTTCCTTCGCTGGCCTGTTTCTGTACTTCCTGCATCTTTTCGTCAATCTCCTTCTGTTTTTCTGAAGAAGCCAGCACCCGTGCCTGTTTCAGCCATGTCATTGCTTCGGAGAACCTTTTTGCGGTAGTTGCATCATCAGCCTTCTTGAGGAGCTTTTCCATCTTTTCACGTTTTTCCCTGGCTTCCTTTGATTCAGCCGATACTGTTGGAGTTTTGGATGATTTGGCCTGTGATGTAGCCTTTTCTGCCTGTTTCTCGAAATTTTCCGCATTGACAAGCAGTCCCTGTACCTTCTGTATCGGTTGTAGTATCGTCTGCAGGAAGCCCATATCCAGTTCTGCTGGTGTTCCGTTTACGACCAGTGGCACCATGTTTTGCCGCGTATCCTCTTTCAGGCTGTTCCGCCTTGGCATGACTGCCACACTCAGGCTGTTATCCACTTTACGGATATTGATATTCAGATCCGTACCTGCTGTAATCATCTGATAAATTGATTGAAAAAACATAATTAAAAAATTTTATGGTTATACATAAGTTTCCTTGAAGAATTCTTTCAGGACATTCTCTCTGTCAGGATTGCTGGAAATATCACGCAGAGATTCCAGATAGTAGCCGATGTTTTTAGGCTCATCAACTGTATTGGGCAGACGTCTTTTGACCGGTTTGATATGTTCGCTCTGTGGCCATACAGCCGGCATGACAGGAGCTTGTGAAGTTATAGCAACTGTTTCCATATATGTATATTTATATTGGGGGTTATGCGACAAATAATCCTACAATGAACAGAAGAATAAGAATCTTGAAAATCATGACCAGTATCCTGAACAGGAAACCGATGAACCCTCCTGCAAGCAACAGCAGCGTAATCATCCCAGTGGGGACAATCCCTTTGCTTGTCAGCAGACATATTCCGGTAATCAGGAATATCGCTGTTGCATGTCTGCCGATCTTTCTGATAATCTGTAGTTTCATAATCCTTAATTTTATGAATGAATAATCCCATCGGGATGTGTTTTCCCGATTTTATAGGCCTCCGGCCTCTTGGATTGCCTTTTTGCGCAAGGCCTGGCAGGAAAAAATACCGGAGCGTAGCGAGGATGATTTTTTCCTGACCAGCCAAGCCCTTCAGGGCAGCCTTGCGGCAAAAGGCAGGCAATCCAAGACCTTTGCCGCTTAAAAGCGGAAAAACAGATTCTTTTCTGTACGGATACAAAAAAATGCAGACCTTTCGGCCTGCATTCTTATAGTTATATTGATATGGATGTTATTCTTCTTTTGTGGAATAGGTGTTGAAAATGTCATCAGTCATTTCCTTGGCGAGAGTCCTGATCCTGTTCAGGAAGTCCTGTCTGGTTATCATTCCACTTTCAAGTCTGGTCAGCTGTTTTTCCCAGTCTGCGGTGAGTGAAGTATCCGCAATTTTCTTTCCACGGATGGTTTCGTAGGTGAACATGCCTTTCGGAGTCGGAATGATATATCTCCCTGAATAACGGATATACTTACGGTTAACCAGTGTGCGGATGATATTGGTACGTGAGGATACCGTACCCAATCCTTTCTGTTCCATGTATTCCACCAGTTCTGCATCCGTGAACGGATTTACCGGTAGCTGTTTCTTGTGTATCAGGTTACATCCGCATACATTCAGGGTATCACCTTTCTCCACTTTGGGGAGTTCATTTACGGAATATCCCGATTTTGGGACCATGTCGGAATGCATGAAAACGTCATGCCAGCCGGCTTCAATGATTCTTGTTTGTTCGGCCTTGAAATGTTGTGCCGCACAAACCGCTTCAACATTTGTCGTTTCTATGCGGCATGGAGCCATGAATGCTTCAAGCATCCTTCCGGCTACAAGTCTGTAAACCTGCATTTCCTTTTCGGACATATTTCCGGGACGGACACCTGTAATGATGATGGCATGATGTACATTGTTTTTTTCTGCGTTTATTACGTGGCGGGACAAATTGGATATATCAATACCTCCAGTTCCTTTAGCTGCAGGGAACAGCTCCCATGATAGCAGACGCGCCATGATTGGTGGAAACGAGTCAAACACATCCTCCGTCAGATAACGGCTGGAAGTCCGCGGATAGGAAATCAGTTTCTTTTCATAAAGGGACTGGGCGATGTCGTACACCTCTGATGCGGTAAAACCATAGCGGATGTTCGCTTCCTTTTGAAGTTGTGTCAGGTCAAGCAGGTCCGGTGGAAGTATTTCCTTAACGCTGTGACTGATACCTGTAATCTGTGCCTGATGTGCCAGCTTGCAGTCCTGAAAAAACATTGTTGCGGATTCTTTGTCGGGAAGATCCTGTGTGCGGCGCATCTTGAAGAGGATGCCGTCCTTTTGCAGGCTGATGTAGATGGGCCAGCTGTCCGATGAAATATGGTTCTCCCTTTCACGGTAGCGTCTGCTGATGGCTGCCAGTATCGGTGTCTGTACCCGTCCGAGGGAATTGTTGCCGAGGCCCGTCGCCTTGCACATGGCATAACTGGCGTTGATTCCGAGAATCCAGTCCGCCTTGTTGCGGCTGTCGGCAGCAAGGAACAGGCTGTCGTAGCAACTGTCCGGCTTCAGGTTTTCCATGCCTTTACGCACAGACTTGTCGGTAAGAGAAGAAATCCACAGACGGAAGCAAGGCTGTGTACAGTTTAGGTATTGATAGACATAGCGGAAAGTCATTTCCCCGTCACGGCTGGCATCGGTAGCCGCAATGATGGTATCGCATGCCTGAAACACTCTCTCGATTACTTTAAGCTGGAGCACGGCATCAATCTCTGGTATCCATCCGTTCTCGGTGCGTGTATGACGTACCATCAGCTCAAATTCGGACGGGATGAAAGGAAAATCGTTTCGTTCCAGCTTCTGGGTTCCGTAGTCCTTCGGCATGGCCAGTGACAGCATGTTCCCGAAAGTCCACGTAACCATGTAGCCGTTTCCTTCCACATATCCGTTTCTTACTTTGGTTGCACCGATGATTCTTCCAATTTCTTTTCCTACACTTGGTTTGTCTGTTAATATGGCAATCATGATAAATTCTGTTTTTATATCTTTCCATACGGACTTACCGTATGGAAAGAGAGATGATACATTATGGTTTCTTATTTATTCACCTGAAGGGTTGATACCGTTTATGCTGATGACCGGATTTCCATTCTCGTCTTCAATCAGACTGAGTGTGGCATCCATTGTAAGTGAAAATACAGGAGTCTTGATTTTAATGGACATGACATTGGTTTCCTCTCCCTGAAGGAGCAGGTCCATGTTTCCGTCCTTTTCAATTTGCGATCTGCTGATACCTACCGATTCCAGTTTTTCCCAGTCGACTTGTTCAGCCTTGTAGATATGATGATTGGTCTTGTTCATGTTCTTTCCTTTTTTTAGTAGTTGATGATTTGAATGATTTGAATCCCGTTCAGGTCAGACAGCCTGTTTGGCACCTTTTTTCTGTTCCTGCTGCTGGGTATTGTCAGTCTGTGAAGCACGCTGTGAGGTATTACGGCGCACATCCGGATTTTCCTGGAAATATTGCAGCTGTCCGGTGTTTGCGTTTACTTTCAGATAGGAATCGAACGGTTTGCCGTTGGGACCTTTCATACCCGTTACAAGGATGGCCTTTCCGTCCTGAAGATTTGCTCTTTCCTGTGCCGAAAGCAGGTGTCCGTAAACCTCAGCCGGGATGGCCGGTGCCTGTCGTTCGTTGAAACCGTCCGGAGTTCTGGAATACTGTGGTCTTCCGCTTGCCAGGTCCAGCTTGACGAATGACGAGAATTCCTCACCTTTACGGTTGATCATGTTCTCCAGATAGATAGGCTGCCCTTTGCGTAAAGCTTCCTTGTCTTCCGGTGTCAGTTGTACCGAACAGATTTCCTTTGGTATGTAGATTTCTCCCGTTTCCGGATTGTGGCGTGTATATTGGAGACCGCCTGTTACCTTATCCATGGTGACGAAGGAGGAAAACAGTTCGCCGTTCTTTCGTTTCATATCCTCTACAAGGATGGTGTGGCCTTCGTTCAACGCTTTGAGTTGCATGGGGGAAAGCGGTACACCGCCAAGCGTCTGCTGATTGAAGGCCTGGTCTTTCGGGAAGATAAATTCGATGCCTCTTCTTTCCGCACTGTATTGCAGATTGGCATTAAACTCTTTACCCTGATTTGACTTCATTCCCTCCACGAATATCTGTTCACCGTTTTTCAGTTTCTGAATTTCGTCCGGAGTCAGGGTTACCCCTTTGATTTCATTCGGAATATAGACATGCTCCTGTCGGACGGCTACCAGTTCGTTGGTATTCTTGTCGATGGAAATCAGACACGGCTCTGTCGTGTTGCCACGCAGGTTAAGGTCAGCCACGCGTCCCATGTTTCCACTTTCACGCAGGTTCTTCTTGTCCTCTTCCGTGAAGATATGTCCGAAATAAGGACGGTCCAGTTCCGGTTCCTTTCTGATACCGTGGATGCCCAGCATGACCTGCCCGCCGTTGGATATGAACGAAAGGCGTGCATCCAGCTTGGCGGTCAGTACTCCAGGAATGTTGAGTGTCAGTGGCATGGTTCTGTTGGTCTTGTATCCTTTCAGCATGCTGTCAAGCTGTCCGGACTGCTCCAGCATTTCCTTGGATATGCCGAACTTACCCAGTTCCTCCCAGTTAATCATATTCTCGTTGTAGCGGTACGTGGGTGTCTGCTGGCGTTGCGGTTCCTGCTGTTCGCGCCCCCGTGCGGCAGCTTCCACCTGTGATACCTGTTCAGGCTGAGCCTGAGTTGTCTGTTCCTGCTTCTTTGCCATTGTTGTTTCCTCCTCTTTTGTTTGACTGTTTTTTTGATTGTTTACTTTCGGTACGATTTCATAGCGTTTTAGAAACTCCTTTACCGTGTCTGTTTTCTTGCCTTCGGCCAGGTCCTTGAGAGCCTGTTTGTTCTGCTTGTAATCGTTGAAGGTCATGCGGATAAGCCTGAAATGCGTAGGCTCTTTCAGCTGGCTCCAGAAATTCTTGATGAAGTTTTCGAGGATACTTGAATTCTTATCGAATTTCAGGAATGAGTTTTCATTCTTCTCTTCCGGTGTAACCGTCTGATAATTGCCTTTCTCGTCTGCCTTGATGACCACTCCCAAACCCTCCTTGGGGTCGTTCTTGTTATGTACCAGCAGAAGCTCGTCAATTTGTTCCACATAAGGCTTTTCCGGTTTCTTTGTCCGGCCTTGCCTTTTTCCCTTGTCTGGACTGTTTTCTTGTGCCATAATCTTTTGTTTTGAGTGACTACTTGATTTGTTTCACAGTCCAAATGTAAGATGATAAATTGAGTAAACAATTGATTTACAAATAGATGACATTAGATGTCATCAGGTATCATCAAATGTCATACGAAGGATAGAAAAGAACGGGAACAGAGGAAAAAGAAAGAAAAGAAAGAAAAGAAAAAGGATTTGATGTAGGAGTAAAAACATAGCGAAGCAACCTGACTATGCAGATCGGAGGGAGCTGAAATCCCTGTCTTATTTCGGAATTTGATAAGCAGGCAATGTTTTATTATTGAGGAAGGTGGATTTTCTCAGTATTTGTGAGGTCATATATGGAATATAAGGATAGCCGCCTTTGATTTACGGCTATGCGTCACGTCGGTCGCAGTTAATCCCTGTAATCTTTCCTTTAATTCTAATCCGTTTGCCGCCGCATTCTTTTTCAGGTGAATTTTCATGGCGTAAGCCATAAGGAAAATTCTCCTGAAAAAAGGAATAAATGCGGCTGGCAAATTAGGATTGGGATTTATCTTTGATGAAGGGATAACTGAGATATTAGTACTATTGTGCAATATAGTTTTTCACAAAAAATATATTTGGCACTGAGCCTTTTTAATATTTGTATTCTTATAATTGTTAATTTATTTTACATGTTAAATATACTTTGGGTTATAGTTTAATGGTAAAGAGATTGTAAATGAGGTTTCATGAAAAGGTTGAGATTTTACAGATAACTCCCCACCATGCATACGTATAATTTGTCTGGAAAGACTTAGCCCTATACCCGTTCCATCCTTTTTTGTTGTAAAAAAAGGAATAAAAATATCTTCAAGCAAATTAGATGGGATACCAGAACCATTGTCTGTTATTTTTATAAATAGAATCATTTCTTGAATATATACTTTAATGTGTATTTCTCTTTCAGATTGCTCTGTTAGCGCTTGTATGGAGTTTTTTAATAGATTTATTAAAACTTGCGATAACATATTTTCATCTGCATAAATTTGTATTTGCGGTTGAAAAAAGTCTGTAGAAAACCTTATCTGTTGTTGCTGTAAAATTTCTTGATATAATATCTGAATGTTTTCTATCAAATCTGTTAAGGAGAAATATTTAAATTCAGGTTGCTTTAATCCTGAATATTGTCTATATGATTCTGTAAAATAAATCAAATTTTGTCCTTGGCTTTTAATGGTCTCTAATCCACGTATTGTTTTTTCAATAGTAAGTTCTGTAATATCTTTTGTACTTTTTGAAACGTGTTTAATCTGAAAATAAGAAAGAAGGGTTTCTGAGAGTGAGACAATTGGAGTGATAGAATTCATTATTTCATGGGTTAATACTCGCATAAGTTTTTCCCAAGATTCATATTCTTTTTGATGTAATTTACGCTCGAACTCGATCTTTTTATGTTCTGACATTAAAGTATATACTCTATTAAAAGATGCATATAAATATCGTTGTTCTTTGGATCCAATATTTTCTGGAAAGTAAAGCATGGATTCATTATCTTCTATAGAATCAAAAAAAAATTTCATTTTCCGATTATAAGAATTCAGGTAATAAACAAGTCTTCCAATAAGGCCAAAAGCTATTAGAATCGTAATTGTTCCTAGTATTATAGCTTTTCTTGAAATAATACCTACAAGTCCAAGTCCAAGTGTAAAGACTATGAGTAATACAAATAAAAGGATGTGTATGTATAAACGAGTGCTAAACATTTAATTAAAAATTGAAACGTGTTAATTTGTTATATAATGTTTGTCTACTGATACCTAATTGTTCTGCAGTTGCTGTTAAATTTCCTGAATTTTGAGATATAGCTGCTAAAATAGCTTTTCTTTCTACTTCTTTTAAATTAGGAACTCTATCAAAAGAAAATGTATTATCTAAATGTATAGATATATCGGATGGTTTTATTATCTCTTTTTCTGCTAAGATCACAGCTTTTTCAATGGTATATTGTAATTCTCTAATATTTCCGGGCCAATTATGACTTTCCAGCTTTTGTATAGTTTTTGGATGTAAGGATAGTCCTGTCCGTTTATACAAATTAGCGTATTTTTTTAAGAAATATTCTGCAAATGTCGCTATGTCTTCTTTACGGTGTCGTAAAGGAGGAATTTCTATTTGTATAGTGTTTATACGGTAAAATAAATCCTCACGAAAATGAGCTTGCTTTACCATTTCAAGTAAATTTCGATTAGTGGCGGCAATTAATCGTATATCAATTGGAATCTTTTTATTACTGCCAAGTCGGGTTATTTCCCTATTCTGTAAAGCAACTAATAACTTTGCTTGCAATCCTAAAGATAAGTTCCCAATTTCATCAAGAAAAAGTGTACTTCCATTTGCCGCTTCAAATTTACCAATTCTACTTTCGTGTGCATCTGTAAAAGCACCTTTTTCATGTCCAAACAATTCACTTTCAAATAATGTTTCACTGATAGATCCCATATCAATATTAAACATTTCATACTGACTGCGAAGAGACAAACGATGAATCTCTCGAGCTAATACTTCTTTGCCTGTACCATTTTCACCAAAAATTAAGATGTTTGCATCTGTTTTGGCTACTTTAGTTACAAGTCTTATTATTTTCATCATCGCTGGAGAATGGCCAATAATCATTCCTGGTTCACTAGCTCCTTTAATAGAATTAGCAGGTAATTTATGTTTTGCTTCTTGTAATGTAGTTCTTATTTTTTTTATCAAGTTGTCATTATTCCAAGGTTTTAATACAAAATCTGCTGCTCCACTTTTTAATGATTTTACAGCAAGATCAATATCTCCATAAGCCGTTAGCATAATAACTGGTAATTCAGGTCTAATTTCATGTATGCGCTGGAGCCAAAACAAGCCTTCATTACCTGTATTAAAACCAACAGAAAAATTCATATCTAAAATGACTAAATCAATTATGAATTCATCTAAAATAGAAAATATCTTATTGGGATCAGATACAGTCTCTATTTTCTCAAATTCTCTTTCCAAGAGAAGCTCTAGAGAAGTTAATACGCTTTTGTTGTCATCGACAATTAGAATAGTACCAGTTTGCATATGTTCTTTTTTTAAAGGTAAAAATACCTGTTTTACAGATGTCGAACAAAAAAACGCCTAAATATTTGACACTTCAGAAATTTTATTTATGCCCCTTTCTTAATTTTTATAATTATAATGATGTTTTGGTGGAAGGATAACTAAAATAACACAAGTGGAATTATTCTTTGTGTACAAGAATTGTTTCTTGAGAAAAGACCAAATCAAAAATCCTATAATAAATATAAGTTTTTAACTGAAATTCAATCAAAATGTAAGTTTTCTGGGATTTGTGGAGTTTAAGATAAGAGCGATATGTACATACATCATTTTAGTGTCAAAAAGATAGACGTTTATACGTCAACAAATTGGACGTTTAGTTTTGTTTTTATTTTATAAATACTTAATTATCAATGTGTTAAATTAATGGCACGCAATTTGTATTATATAATGCAAATAGAATAATACAAAGTAACCGATATGAGTTTTGAAACATCTATTAGGCAATGTTTATTGATTTTTTTATCAATTTGTTATTTCGCTTTGCCTGAAATTAGTAATGCGCAATCCGAATGGACCGAATCTGAATGTATACGATATGCAATTGAGCATAATTTACGGATACAAAATAAGAAATTGGATACTAAAATTGCCAATACAGATATTATAGCTGCTTATGGTAATTTTTTACCTTCAATTAGTACTGTCAGTGTATTGGGAAAGCAATTTGGACATTCCATAGATCCATTAACCAACCAATATACTTCTGAGTCTTTTTTAGAAAATACAATCGGGCTAAATATTTCTCTTCCAGTATTTGAAGGCTTTTCGCGTATTGATAAATTGTTGTTTTATAAAATGAACAAAAAAATTAATGTGTTGTCAAGTAAAGTGGAAGAAAATAATTTGGCTTTTGAAGTTTTAGAAGCATTTTATCGTTATTCTTTCGATAAAGAAATGCACAAACTTGCAGTTGAACAACGGAAACTAAGTGAATATTATTGCAGGCAGATGATAGAATATGTTGATTTAGGAATACGTTCCCTTTCCGACTTACAAGAAGTAAAAGCGCGCTTACAATCCGATGTTTATCAAGAAACGGTGAAATCTAATAATTGCAATCTTTCTCTATTAACTCTGAAAGAACTTATGAACATTAAAGAAACTGATACATTGTCTATTGTCATCACAGAGAGTAGGATGGATATAACTGACAGTCTTTTAAACTTAAATGAACTATATTCCATTTCCGAATTAACTCTTCCAGAATATCATATTATGAATATGAAAGAAAAAGCTTCTCGTAAACTATGGTCTATGGCAAAAAGAGTTTTTTACCCTTCAATTCGTCTGGAATTTAATTTAAATACTGGATATTATAATACGGCAAAAAATAAATCTGGTGATATTATCCCCTATCGAGAACAATTAAATAATAATATGAATAGGTATATTGGAATATGCGTATCTTTACCGATATTCAATGGGTTATCTCGTTTAGAGAATATAAGAAAAGAAAAACTTCGTTTTCAGCAAGTACAGAATGAAAATGAACAACAACGTTTATCATTATATAAACAAATACACTACTGTCCACTAAAAATGGACAAGGTTAAAAATTAAATAAATTCGGTTCACTTGAATCATATCGGTCTTTGACATTTTTGAAATTCGATTTGTCGAACAAGTCACTGAGATGTGTTTTGTCGGTCAGAGAGATTCCGAGAATTTGGAGAACTTCATAGACGCTGCGTTCTAATTTCATATCGTGTTGGACTATTGCTACCAAACAGTAAGTAATTATCGCACAATAGATTTGTATGCGTACTGCGTTTTCCGATGTTCCCCAAAACTTCTTAATCCTGAGGTGTTGTTTTATCCATTTGAAGAACAGCTCAACACTCCATCTGTTTCGATAAAGCGATGATATTAACTCCGCAGATGCGTCAAGATTGTTCGTCAGGAAGATGTATCGTGTACCGTCTTCAGGATTCTCAACGATGAGTTTTCTAAGTTCCTCGGGGTAATCCTTAGAACTTTTATAAACCGTAAAGCATCCGATTACATCCGAAACTACACCTTCCGGCAATCTTCGTTTCCAGGTTTTAGGCTTGATCCGTACGTTTGTTTTGGCTCGTACAACGAAGAAAGCACCTATACGATTTATCGTATTAAGATTGCTGAAATCGTTATATCCGCGGTCGAATATGTAGTGCGCTCCAGATTCGTATGGTATCTCAGACATAACCTTTGAATCGTGAATGTTGGCAGGTGTAATATGCACAAATGCAGGTACTTCCGCTTCAACATCATAGAGCGTATGCAACTTTATTCCACCTTTATGTTTGCGAAATTTAGCCCATTCAAACACCGACAGGCACAAATCAACCGTTGTAGAGTCAAATGCGTAAACATGACCGTCAAGTTCGAATATTTTATTGATTCTACGCTTGCGGGCCTCGGCAATCATGAATGTTGCATACTCCTCGAAAATACGGTAATCACGTTGCTCATTAGCCTTACTGAGATTGCTTCGTGTTACAGATTTCCCGATTCCGAGATGGTAGAGTTTCCCAGCGTGTGCTTCCATAGCCACAACCAGATCTCGGAGGCTCTCTCGATTGGATAGCTGACCGAACATCATCGTAAGCAACTGATTCCAACAGGTATAGCTTTTGATATACTTGTTGCCATTGTATTTCTTCACAATGTATTTGAATTTCTCGTAATCAAGAAATTTAACTAATTGAGAGAAAACGTACTCGTCTTTAAACATAACGGTCTGATTTTGACCACAAAGTTAAATTCAAGTCTCGGGAATCTAAAATTGCCTATAACAAATTGAATTTCAATAATTTCAAAGAACTTCTATGTTTTTTTAGTGGACACTAATGAAACAAATACATAATACATATCTTTCTTTTCAATCTGCACTTAAGGAATGTCAATTAGCTAAAGAACAACTTCGTGCAGATTCTATTACATGGAAAGAAAGTGAAGAAAAATGGAGGGAGGGTATGATATCTATGTTCGAATTGTTGGAAAAACGCAATCAATACATGCGGAGTAAAGCAGAGATAATACGTACCAAACTGCAATATAGTCTTCAAAAAAGAGTGATACGATTCTATCAGGAAGGAACATTTTTGTAATAAAAATTAATTATAAAATAAAAATGAAGCAGATTGATTATAACGGCATGGATACAAAAATTGAGAAAAAATCCAAATTTTCAAAGAAAATGATTTGTATTATAATTGGTTCAATTACTATTCTTTCGGGGGTATTATGGATAACATTTCGTGTCAATTCATCCTCTATGAATGTAAACAAAGATGGTATAACAATTTCTACTGTACAAAAGGGAGAATTTAATGATTACATAAGAGTAGTTGGACAGGTTATTCCGGATCATATCATATATTTGGATGCTATTGAAGGAGGACGAGTAGAGGAACGTTTGATAGAAGAAGGAACGCAAGTAAAAGCAGGAGATATAATTCTTCGTCTTAGTAATCCGCTGTTAAATATTGGTATTTTACAAAGTGAGGCAAACTTGGCTTATCAGGAAAATGAACTTCGTAATACTCGCTTGAATATGGAACAAGAGCATCTTAGTTTGAAGCAAGAACGTATTACACTGAATAAAGAATTAATACAGAAGCAACGTCGTTTTCAACAATACTCACATCTGTTTCAAAAGAATTTAATATCTAGGGAAGATTATTTACAGTCACAGGAAGATTATAATTCAATTTCAGAACAAGTCAAAGTTTTAGATGAAAGGATCAAACAAGATGTACAGTTACGTGATAATCAATTACAAAGTCTAAATGAAAATATACGAAACATTAAAAAAAGTCTTTTACTTGTACGTGAACGTTTAGAAAATTTAAAGATAAAAGCGCCTGTTGATGGACAATTAGGAAATATAGAAGCTCAAATAGGACAATCTATATCTCAAGGTGAACGTATAGGACAAATTATTACCCCAGAGTTGAAGATAGAAGCAAAGATTGATGAGCATTATGTGGAACGTATTCATCCTGGTCTTTTGGCTAATTTTGAGCGTGAAGGGAAAAAGTATAGTTTAAAAATAACAAAAGTATATCCGGAAGTACAAAATGGACAATTTCGCACTGATTTGCATTTTATTTCTGATAGACCTGTGAATATCCGTTCTGGACAAACATATCACTTAGATTTACAACTGGGTGATCCTATAGAAGCAGTTCTTATTCCACGTGGAAGTTTTTATCAGTCAAGTGGAGGGGAATATGTATATGTAGTAGATGAGAAAGAAAAAGTGGCTCATCTGCGCCAAGTTCGATTAGGACGACAGAATCCTTTGTATTATGAAGTTTTAGATGGTTTGAATCCTGGAGAGAAAGTTATTATTTCCGGATATGATTTATTTGGTAAAAATGAACACTTAAAATTACGATAATGGAATATTTTTCTCAGATTATTAAAAGTCAGAGGGCAAAGAAGTCTCTTACAGCCCTTAATTTATTTGGCCTTTCTGTGTGTATAGGTTCGGCTCTGTTGATTCTTTTTTATGTACGGTTTGAATTAAGTTTTGACACATTTCATGATGGCGATCGAATTTATCGTGTAGAAAGTCGTCTTTATGAAGGGAACGTTTTGACGGACAATTGGGCTACAACGACATTTGGCCACGCTCCTGTCATGTTTCGTGAGATTCCTGGCATCGAACAATATGTAAGGGTGACTGCACAAGACCGTGAACAAGAAGTTACATACAAGGATCGTCAGTTTATAGAGGAAAAATATTGTTATACGGAACCTGCCTTTTTTGATTTATTTAATTTCCCCATAATTAAAGGGGAGAAGGAAGGACAATTAGTTCGTCCAAATACAGTTGTAATTACGGAAAGTACTGCACATCGCTATTTTGCAGATAGTGATCCTATTGGTAAAATCTTGACCTTTAAGACGCCTTCATCCGAACAACATTTTGAGGTTACAGGAATAATTGCAGATATGCCATATAACTCTCATTTACGTTACGATTTTTTATTGTCGTATTCTTCTATTCCAGAAGCAAGACGTGACATTTGGTATATTCATGGTGTGTATACTTACATACGTCTTAAACCCGGTAAAAGTCCAAGCGATATAGAAGAAAATTTTCATTCTATATCAAAAAAATATAAGACATCTGCATTAAAGTATAAAGATTGGAGAGTTGAACTTATTCCTTTAAAAGATATACATTTGACTCCTCGTAAATCATATGAAAAAGAAGAAAAAGGTAGCAAAACAGCTGTCCAAATTCTTTTTATTATGGCTGTAGCTTTATTGTTAATCGGATGGGTAAATGCTTTGAACTTAACTATTGCGCGTTATTTAGAAAGAGGAAAGGAATTTGGGCTTAGAAAAGTATTCGGAGCTTCTCGTCGACAAATTGTAATACAAGGATTACTTGAATCAGGGCTATTCAACTTATTGGCATTGGTCTTAGCTTTGGGATGGATAGAAGTATTGTTGCCTATTGTTTCCCGTTGGGTTGGACAAAATTTTGCATTTGACGTTTTTAACTCATTAGAATGTTGGAGTATGGTATTAATAATATTTGTCTGTGGAACCTTTTTTATTGGTTTATATCCGTCATTTCTACTTACTCATATTAAGCCATCAGACATCATGCGAGGTAAATTTTTACATAGTCGAAAGGGAAATAAAATTAGGAAAATATTAATTGTCATTCAATTTGTAGCTTCCTTTATTTTAGTTTCAGGAACAATTGTAGTAATTAGACAAATACATTTTATGCAACAAGAAACTTCTTCTTCTATGTTTGATCGAGTTTTGGTTTTGAAATATCCTGCTTTAACAGAAAACATGTCTGTACAAATGATGAACTTTAAAAAAAGACTGGAACAGGAGTCCTTTATAAGTCATGTGGCTGTTTCCGGTGCAGTTCCAGGTGTGGAAGTAGCAAATTATTTTACTAATCGTCCTTATGGAAGCGACATATCAGAAATAAAACTGATACAAATGTTTGCTGTAGATTATGATTATTTGACACTGTATTCTCCTAAAATCATTTGTGGCCGTATTTTTTCTGAGAATTATGGAAATGAACTAAACAAGGTCGTCTTGAATGAGGAGGCTGCCAGATTACTTGGATACTCTTCTCCTGAAGATGCATTAGGCAAACAATTGGCCATGGAAGTCTTGGAAGAGCCCCTTGAGATTATTGGTGTTGTGAAAAATTATCACCAACAATCACTTGCTGAACCATATAAGCCAATAATGTTTTTTATAAAAGAACGTGTTCCTTTTATTGCGACACCGTATATTTCTATTCAATTAAATACAGAAATTAATGCAAAACAAGTTGCAAAGATAGAGCAGATATATAAAACATATTTTCCTTCAGCTGTATTTTCATATTTTAGGTTGAGTGATTACAATGATGATTTGTATAAATCAGATCGTAATTTTAGTTGGATTTTTACATGTGCATCATTGCTTGCAATATTTGTAGCTTGTTTGGGGTTATGGATTATGACTCTCTTTTCTACAATGGCTCGTGTAAAAGAAATTGGAATAAGAAAGGTGTTAGGAGCTGATAAGAAAAGTCTTTTTTGGGTTTTAACACGAGAGTTGGTATTACTTACGATATTGGCTACAGTATTGGGAACTCCTCTTTCTATTATTTTGATGGATGAATGGCTTAGAACTTATGCCTTTCATATTATTTTGCCTTGGTGGGGATATGTAATAGCATTTGTGTTAATGATATTTGTCGCTTTATTGACAGTAGTTCATCAAGTTTGGCGTGTAATTCGTTTAAAACCAATGCGTATTTTGAGAAATGAGTAATTTAAATTTTTAAAATATGATTAGAACAGAAAATCTTTCCATGGTCTTTACGACAGAGGATGTACAGACTAGAGCATTAAGCAATGTAAATTTGGAAATTAAACAAGGGGAATTTGTTGCCATCATGGGACCATCAGGATGTGGAAAATCAACGTTGCTAAATATTTTAGGAACGCTAGACATACCTACGTCTGGAAAATATTTTATTAACGAGAAAGAAATGACCAAAATGAATGAAAATCAGTTGAGTTCTTTTCGTAAGAAAAATATTGGCTTTGTTTTCCAAAGTTTTAATCTGATAGATGAATTAACGGTATTTGAAAATGTTGAGTTACCATTAGTTTATTTGGGCATTCCAAAGAAAGAACGAATATCAAAAGTAATGAATGTATTAGAACAAATGAATATAGCCCATCGTGCCAAACACTTTCCACAGCAATTATCAGGAGGACAACAACAACGAGTGGCCATTGCTCGTGCAATAGTCACAGATTGTCCTTTGATATTAGCAGATGAGCCAACTGGTAATTTGGATTCAACAAATGGTATTGAAGTCATGACGCTACTACAACAACTTAATAAACAAGGAACAACAATTATAATGGTTACACATTCAGAAAGAGATGCTGGTTATGCCAATCGAGTGATTTATTTGTTAGATGGCAAAATAGTAAATAGATAAATTTTACCCGTTGGCGAATCAAAATATTATAAATGTGCTAGAAAAGTAATTCGCCAACGGGCCAATATAATAATTGTAATTTTATGATACCATATTCTTTGAAATACAACTTTTGTAGAGTTCGCAAACTGTTCGATGTACATTTTGATACATAAAATTTTACATATCAATAGATGAATACAAGTAATAAGATTAATTGGAGGGCAATGACTTTTGTAAAAAAGCAAGGACGCATACTATTGAGCTATTTTAGTTGAATAAAAGAAAAGA
Organism: Bacteroides mediterraneensis; assembly: GCF_025993685.1. Taxonomy (NCBI): domain Bacteria; kingdom Pseudomonadati; phylum Bacteroidota; class Bacteroidia; order Bacteroidales; family Bacteroidaceae; genus Bacteroides; species Bacteroides mediterraneensis. Next base: position 1,595,094 of record NZ_DAJPEN010000001.1, read on the forward strand.
TTGATGTTCATTAGTGTCCACTAAAAAAACATAGAAGTTCTTTGAAATTATTGAAATTCAATTTGTTATAGGCAATTTTAGATTCCCGAGACTTGAATTTAACTTTGTGGTCAAAATCAGACCGTTATGTTTAAAGACGAGTACGTTTTCTCTCAATTAGTTAAATTTCTTGATTACGAGAAATTCAAATACATTGTGAAGAAATACAATGGCAACAAGTATATCAAAAGCTATACCTGTTGGAATCAGTTGCTTACGATGATGTTCGGTCAGCTATCCAATCGAGAGAGCCTCCGAGATCTGGTTGTGGCTATGGAAGCACACGCTGGGAAACTCTACCATCTCGGAATCGGGAAATCTGTAACACGAAGCAATCTCAGTAAGGCTAATGAGCAACGTGATTACCGTATTTTCGAGGAGTATGCAACATTCATGATTGCCGAGGCCCGCAAGCGTAGAATCAATAAAATATTCGAACTTGACGGTCATGTTTACGCATTTGACTCTACAACGGTTGATTTGTGCCTGTCGGTGTTTGAATGGGCTAAATTTCGCAAACATAAAGGTGGAATAAAGTTGCATACGCTCTATGATGTTGAAGCGGAAGTACCTGCATTTGTGCATATTACACCTGCCAACATTCACGATTCAAAGGTTATGTCTGAGATACCATACGAATCTGGAGCGCACTACATATTCGACCGCGGATATAACGATTTCAGCAATCTTAATACGATAAATCGTATAGGTGCTTTCTTCGTTGTACGAGCCAAAACAAACGTACGGATCAAGCCTAAAACCTGGAAACGAAGATTGCCGGAAGGTGTAGTTTCGGATGTAATCGGATGCTTTACGGTTTATAAAAGTTCTAAGGATTACCCCGAGGAACTTAGAAAACTCATCGTTGAGAATCCTGAAGACGGTACACGATACATCTTCCTGACGAACAATCTTGACGCATCTGCGGAGTTAATATCATCGCTTTATCGAAACAGATGGAGTGTTGAGCTGTTCTTCAAATGGATAAAACAACACCTCAGGATTAAGAAGTTTTGGGGAACATCGGAAAACGCAGTACGCATACAAATCTATTGTGCGATAATTACTTACTGTTTGGTAGCAATAGTCCAACACGATATGAAATTAGAACGCAGCGTCTATGAAGTTCTCCAAATTCTCGGAATCTCTCTGACCGACAAAACACATCTCAGTGACTTGTTCGACAAATCGAATTTCAAAAATGTCAAAGACCGATATGATTCAAGTGAACCGAATTTATTTAATTTTTAACCTTGTCCATTTTTAGTGGACAGTAGTGATTGATGTTATTAATATAAGGGTTATTTTGAAAAATAAGTATTCATGTTGTTAATAATCAAAATGCTTAAATGAGCATAGTATTACGTAAAAAAATATTTCTAGGCTATATCATTATAACAGCTATAGTTTTATTTTTGACTGTTGTTATGGTCAATGAGCGTTTCCGCTTTCGAAGATTTGAGGATGTTATAAATAAAACCAATCATGCCCGTGAAAATATCCATAAGGCTCATTTGTATATTACCAGATTGGCAACTTTAGGCGAATCAGTTATTGCATGGGATGAATCAGATTATAACAGATACCATTATCAGCGTCTTAAAACAGACAGTATTCTGCTTGAAATAAAATCCGGATGTGGAAATTTCTTACGTCCTGTTCAGATAGACTCTTTACGGGTACTGCTTGAGGCGAAAGAGATACATCTGTTCAGGATAATGAAAGCTGTCCAATCCTGGAAGGAGTCTGACAGTATTCTTACGAATGAATTACCTGTAATAGCCACACAGTCTGTTCGGATGAAGACAATAACGAAGAAAAAGAAAGGGATTGCCGGATTATTTGGAAAGAAAGAGACGGTACAAGTTCCATACATCACAAATGAAATACAGGACTTCAATGAAAGATTGACTTCTGCCAGAGATTGGCGGAATAATCAGATGGAAGCGTATGCAGACAGTCTGCGTTTACAGAATAGGCTGTTAAATCACAAGTTATATGATTTTGTTTCTTCTCTTGATAACCAAATACAGCAGTCATTTACAGAACAGTATCTGGAAATAACGGAGACAAGATGGAAATCCTTCCGACTGTTTGCTATAGTGATAAGTATTGTTATCGTTCTGTTTATTATTTCTTTTTTCATTATTCTATCCGATATACGTAAGGAAGAAAAGATAAAAGTCAAACTACAACAAACCGTTCTGGAAAACGAGGATTTGCTTGAAATGCGAAAAAGAATAATTCTGACCGTTTCTCATGATATCCGTGGCCCGCTCGGTAATATTCATAACTGTGCAGACTTGGCTTCCCAAACACGGGAAAAAAAGAAACGCGAACCATATTTGGAGGATATACGCCATTCCTGTCATCATATTCTGCACCTGGTTAATGACCTGATGGATGCCTATCGGATCAATGAAGCCGGTGATTTGCGTAACGACACGCCATTTTATCTTGACCGTTTCCTGCAACGCATCTCAGACGAGTTTTCCCGCAAGGCTGTTGCAAAGGCCTTATATCTTCAATCTGAACATCAAAATTCATCTTTTGTTGTAAAGGGCGATGCAGATAAGCTGGAGCAGGTATTGGCCAATTTACTGACCAATGCCATCAAGTTTACCCCATCAGGAACCATAAGCTTTTATTCAAAATATTTGGAAGGGAAACTGCACATTGAAATCAGGGATACCGGTATCGGTATGGATGAGGAAACGCTGAAAAGAATATTTGCCCCCTTTGAGCGTGCCGCACAGAATGTCAATTCCGAGGGCTTCGGTTTAGGGCTTTTTCTGACCAAAGGACTGGTCAAAGTCCTGAATGGTATTATAGCTGTGGAAAGCGCACTGGGAAAGGGGAGCATTTTCAAGCTTGAATTCCCTTTACCCGTAACGGATGAACTTGTGGAAGCGGACAAGCCTGATAATGATTCGATAACCATTCTACCGAAGAATGTGCTTGTTGTGGATGATGATCCTATATTGTTGAAAATAGCGGAAGACATGCTTGGGCGTAAGGGAGTTTCCTGCACAAGCTGTATGAATTTCCAGGAAGTCGTGGCTGCTCTTGGGCAATCGGATTATGATATGGTGCTGACAGATGTACAAATGCCGGACACCGACGGGTTCGCTCTGTTAAGGTTGCTCCGAAATTCAGATATTGGCAATTCAAAAACGATTCCGATAGCAGTCATGACAGCCCGTGGTGACAGCAATACTGATATTTATGAAAAAGAAGGGTTCGTAGGTTGTATTCATAAGCCGTTCAATATATATGCATTGCTGACTTTTTTATCATCCGTTATGTCTCAAGCAAAAGTATCAGATGCCGGTGAATTTGATTTTTCCCGTTTATTGGAAGGTACGGATGATAATATGCATATGTTATCTTTGGTTGTCGATGAATCCAGAAAGGAACTTGAGGACCTGGAATCAGCCTTGAAAGATGATGACCGTGAAGTTATGAGAAAAACAATACATCGAATGATACCTGTATGGGAAATGCTAGGAAAGGAATACTTGTTGCGTGATTTTCAAGAACGGTTACATGATATGGACAGTAGTGATGATTTTATTTGTGAACATGCAATTCTGATTATAGAGTGGGTAAAGAAATTGATAGAAGAAACAGAAAAAGAATTAAGGAAATATGAGAATACTGATTGTTGAGGACAATATGATACTTAGCGGCATGATTGAAAAATGGCTGCATAAAGCCGGTTACGAAGTTTTGACAGCTATAGATGAACCCGGTGCACGTAGTATCCTGAAGAAAAACGAAATCAGTCTGGTATTGGGAGACGTGCGCCTGCCGGAAGGTGACGGTATCAGCCTTCTGGAATGGATGATACGTTCCAGTATGGAAATTCCTTTTATTGTCATGACGGATTATGCCTGTATTTCGGATGCTGTCCGTGCCATCAAGCTCGGAGCAAAGGATTATCTGGAAAAGCCTGTCCACCAGGAACAACTGCTTGAATTAATGCACAGTATGATGAAAAGTCCGGTTGTAGTGCGTAAGGAGCGTTCTTTTGTAGAACGTACCAGCGAAGGCGCAAGGAAAGCCGCTTCACTGGCTCGTCGTGTGGCACCTTCGGAACTTTCAGTCCTGATACTCGGTCCGAGCGGAAGCGGTAAGGAAGTGATAGCCCAGATGATACATCGTTATAGTGACAGACGTGAGAAGCCTTTTGTTGCTGTCAATTGTGGAAGCATACCTGACGATTTGCAGGCTTCTGAATTTTTCGGTGCAGTCAAAGGAGCTTTTACAGGAGCTGTTTCAGACAGAAAAGGGCATTTTGAAACCGCTAATGGAGGAACCTTATTCCTGGATGAAGTCGGTAATATGCCGTATTCCATGCAGATTCTTCTTCTGCGTGTCCTTCAGGAAAAGGAGTTTAATCCGGTAGGGAGTGATAAAGTGAAACATACGGATGTACGTATTATTTCTGCTACCAATGAGGATATGAAAAAAGCGGTGAAGGAAGGTCGCTTTCGTGAGGATTTGTATTATCGCCTTGCAGAACTCGAAATTGTTCAACCGCCATTAAAAGATTGCAAAGACGATATTCTTCCGCTTGCCGAATTCTTCAGAAAAGAACATTCCGGTAGAATCCGTGTCAAGAATGAGGGATTTACCGAAGAAGCGAGAGCATGTATGTTGGGATATGACTGGCCGGGTAATGTGCGGGAATTGAACGCAAAGATCAAACGTGCGGTAATTGTTGCGGATAATGCATTATTGGATGTCTGTGACTTGGGACTGGACAATGTAGATTGTAGTGACAATCCGGATATTCGTATCATTCAGGAAAAGGAAAGGATACGAAATCTGCTTGATAAAAATCATGGTAATGTCAGTAAGACAGCAGCGGAACTCGGTTGCAGTCGTACGGCCCTGTACAAGAAAATGAAGAAACTTGGTCTGAAGTAATCTTTATTCTTTAAGGCTGTATACCAGTCTGCATACATTGTTTCGGAATGTTTTGGACTCACGTAAAGTCCATTGTCCGAATTGAATCTTTCCAGTTATGTTTTTCCCACTTTTGTATGATATTGGAAGCAAGTAAATGACCAGCTCATCTGCGAGTCGGAAGAAAAATACTCCACCAGCATATTCGGCACTTTTTTCGTCCTGTACTTTCATAAAGAAGGTACAGTTATTGTCTCGTCTCTCTTTTGCATCCATCAAATCAAGCATACCGTAATGCGGATACATGTTGAATGTAGCCCGTTCTTCCCAATAAGGGAAGCCGTTCCGGTCTGTCCTGAGCCATTCCATCAGTTCCTCATTTTTGTCCGGCAGGAAACCGTCCAATGTGACGGGCATAATAATCTGTACTTTTGCCATACCTCTATCTGTAAAAAAGCATGAAACCCATGTAGTTTCAGGTAGAGGCTCTGGTAAAGCCCAAACGATAACTTGCATGGGCTCACGCTATAGGGTATAGCATAAGCCTCACGCAATAGTCATCGTTTTTTGAAATTTACCAGATTCCTACCTGAGACTTCTTGCGACTTATGTATATAATCAGCGGAAAACATCCCGTAATCCGCCGTTATGTTCTATTTCAAGTTCAAAGATAAGGAATGTTCCCTGAAAATCAAATTGATTCAGGATTTATTTGTCATTCTGTATCTATTCAGCTTTTCTTTTCTCCTCTTCTGCACTTTCTATTCCCAGCCGTTCACATAGTTCCGGGTCGTTCTTTATACGTTCCATTTCATCGTTGATGATAGCCTGGGCATCCGCCTTTATCTGGTCATAATTACGCTGTATCTGCTGGAGCATGATGTCATTCCCTTCACTGTCCTTAAACGTGTTGATAACCGGGATTTTTTTATAAGCCTTTTCTTCCGCACTTACTTTGGCATGGTCCACGATAATTTCAGCATGGAAAATCTTCTGGTCTATTTTCTCCCCGAAATTGTCCGACACGGAACCGACAAACGTACCCTGTGAAAGATTGGAAATCTTGGATGCAGGAATCAGGGAATCCAGCTGGGTGTTGATCGATGTGGAGACATCCTGACGGTTGATGGATATGGACTGCCGTTTTTGTAAAATCTTTCCAAAGCGTTCAGAAAGTGTCTTGGCTGTTTCACCGACCACCTGACCGCTGAATATGTTGCCGACTGTATTTTGAATTACCTTGCTTTCCTTTTCACCGTAGTCGCGGTTAAGCTGGCTGAAGTCCTGAAATCCCAGACAGACCGCCACCTTGTTGGAACGTGCCGTCGCAATCAGGTTGTCCAGCCCTCGGAAATAGATGGTAGGAAGCTCATCTATAATGACCGTGCTTTTAAGCTGCCCTTTCTTGTTTATCAGTTTGACGATTCTGGAATTATACAGTCCGAGCGCAGCGGAATAGATGTTCTGTCGGTCCGGATTATTGCCCACACAAAGGATTTTAGGCTCCTTCGGATTATTGATGTCCAGAGAAAAATCATTGCCTGTCATGACCCAGTACAGCTGTGGAGAAATCATTCTGGTAAGCGGAATTTTCGCGGAAGCTATCTGGCCATAGGCTAAGCACCCGGCGCCTTTCCATTTGTTACAATGGTAGGTTTCCAAGCACTCGCCTCCGAACCGTGCATACAGGTCTCCCCGTACACGGCTCTCCACCTTATCATTCAGTCTAACTTTCCCGAATGTATTTTGTGATGACATACTGAACATACTGCTAATGTTTTACGGTTACGGGAAATCATTTTTATTTCCCAATCACTTTTACCTTTCAAGTCTTTGAGTTTGCGAACATGATGCATTTCAAGATTGTCGGTTGCACCGCAGTTTTCACATACACGTGCATTTAGTCTTGTAATCAATCCATTTCTGCCACCCGTTATAGCGACTGTGTTAGGTAATCTGTCATCTAAATTACGGTTCGGTAGTTCCTTGCGTTTGAAACCTTTGTCATAAAACTCACGTCTAACCTCGTACCCTTTCTTGTTTGTGTATGGTATGGAGAATACACCGTTTTTCTTGTACTTCGCAATAATCTTTTTTTGGGAAGTAGTGTATTTTGCGGCGTATGTCTTGTACATACTATACTCCATAATGTTGTAGAAAGAGTCAATAACGGGGCTGTTGTTTGCTATCGAGTAGTAGTTGTAGAACCCCATGATTTCAGAGTTATATTGACTTATAATCTCCAAATCATCAAGACATCTCATATATGGACGACCTTTTGGCTTCCAAACTTCTTTCCCGTTCTGCTTGGTAATTTTAACAGCATCATATTCAAGAAGTTTCTTTCGCATTGTTTCGGTAGTCACATATAATACTATCTTGTGGTCTAACGACCTTGTCAAATGACCGTTCTTATCTCTGCATGTATCATTGGATTTTCGCACAAAGACATCATAACCAAGAAATTTAGCGTGTTTTCTTGCATTGGTAATCAGAGTTTTTTCGTCAGATAGTTCCAACTTCAATTTATCAGCCATAAATTGCTTTATGTCCTCTTTGATTTGGATACAATCTTGCTTGCTACCGATTACTCCAATTAGAAAATCATCTGCATATCTTATGTATTTCAGTCGTTTGATACTGTCATCCATTTCATCACCGGCAGGATATTTCAGTCGTTCTTTGACAGTTTCTCTAATTTCCGCAGACAATTGTTTACGTTTCGTTTCATCAACAGTGTTTCGTAGTTTTGTAACTAACTTGGCTTTACGATGTCCGAGTTGTTTTGCAATCGGATTTTCCTTGCGTCTTTTCCCTTTGTTGAATTTTGTGATGTACTCCTTGATGTACTTGTCAAATTTGTCAAGGTAGATATTCGCCAATATAGGACTTATAATACCCCCTTGCGGAGTTCCACTGTATGATTTGTGGAATATCCAATCTTCAACATATCCCGCATTCAGGAATTTTCTGATAAGTCGGATAAACCTGTTATCAGAAATCCTTTCTGAAAGAATGGCTATCAATACTTCGTGGTCTATGTTATCGAAGAAGCCTTTAATGTCTCCCTCGATAAACCACTTTGTGCCATTGAATGACTTTTGAATGCTTGAGAGGGCAGTTTGAGGACTTCGTTGTGGTCTGAAACCATGTGAGGTATTTTCAAAACTGCCCTCATAGATGGCTTCCAAAATCATTCTGATAACATCTTGAAGAAGTTTATCCATAAATGACGGTATACCCAGCGGTCTCATTTTTCCGTTTTTCTTTGGAATGTAAACTCGCTGTGAGGGTTTAGGCTGATACGTCTCATTTCTGAGCGTATCAATCAACTGCTCAATATGGGACATACTGAAGCCGTCGACGGTTTTTCCGTCAACTCCTTTAGTCATATTGCCTTGTTTGGCATATATTCGTTGATAGGCTATGTAGTACATCTCTTCATTAAACAGTATCCGATACAAACGTTCGAACTTGTATTCCAAGTCGGAACTATGCTGTGTTAGACTGTTTAATATCTTTTCTGGATTTCTTTTCATGTCTCTCACACTTTCCAAAATTAACATTAAACGATAATGGCTGCTTCCCTTCGCCATGTACAAGGCTTTCCCTTGTTCGGACTACTACGGAAGCTCTGTTGCCATATGGGTTGCCCCACTTAGGCAATCCCCATTTAGACATATAATAACTATTTGGCTTGATAGATTGTCGGATACGATTTTCGTCCTTTACTATTTATGTAGTTGCTCTGTGACAAGTTCTTTTGCCCAATCGACCTACAGGGAGAAGTTGGGTATCACAGCATAACGTCTGTAACTGTCTTCCGTTAAGGCTTAACCATCGAGCCGCTCGGACTATCGTTCAACCAGTATAGGCTTTATCCTCATATCTATCATTTCACCTCGCCACTCGGTCAAGACTTGACAGTTAGTCTACTTGTGGCTTTACCGACATGCTACACTCCCCATCGTCTTTCGTTGAATGGATAAGTCGGCTGGTGATAGGTTATTATTTCAAAGAACACGAACCTAATAGCTTGCCAAAGCTATATTTATTATATGCCCTTATGGGCGCACCTGGAGCTGATCCTGTGCCCCACCTTTCCAGGCATCCATGAAAGGTGAAAGGTAGTTCTCCAGTTCCGGATAGGAAGTCAATATGGTAAACAAATCAGAGTAAGGTTTGTTCAACAGTTCCACGGCATGAGGGAAGCTGCAATAGATACCATTTTTGTATATTTTCAAATACCAGATTATAGCTGCCAACAGGATAATCGGAGACTCTACAAAGAAGTCCCCTTGTTTTTCGATCCAGGTCTTATTCAAATTTAACATGATGGTATAGCTTGCTTCGTATGCATCAGATATGTCTGTCATGAACTCCGGATTGATGGGATTGCAGCGGTGTGAGCGGTGTGGATCATCAAAATTGATGACGTAAAAATGCGGCTTTACCTTGTATTTGTCCATATTGTGCAATAAGGTATTGTAGGCAATGGTAGAAAGATCATCGAATTTATAATCATATATATAGGTACTAAAACCTTTGGAAATCATCTGTTTGATGTAGTTGTTCACCACTGCGTATGATTTACCGGAACCCGGTGTTCCCAATACGATGGTCGCACGGAAAGGATTGACCACGTTGATCCATCCGTCGTTGAGTTTGCCGCCATACTGGAATCTGGTTGGCAGATTGACAGAATATTCATTCTCCATCAGCCTTGTCTCCTGCATGAAGGATTCATTTTCCATATTGAACACATCCTCCATCAGGTTATGCCTGTAAAGCCTGCTGATCCACAGTCCCGCCATGAGCAGGCATAGATAACCGGCAGCGAGTGTCACCACATATAGAGCAGTAATCGCTTCGTGCGGAAAAGGCAGGTCAAGCAGCCACCAGTTCATGAAAAATAGAACCGCCCCGGCAGTAAGTACCGCCCATATACGCTGCCAGGTTATTTTCTCACCCTTGACTCCGATAGTACCCATACAGGATATGGCCAGCAGAAGAACTGCCATCAGTTTTGTCCAAAGGATACAGCCGAATATACCGGTTGTCCTGTCAAAGTTCATCAGTATCCGGTCTATGACATCCAGATTCAGATGCCAGGCACTCATACTGGGATAGCAGTACACATAAACGTGGACTACCAGAATAAAAATACTGACAGCCCTGCCGAATTCCATAATCTTGGCAAGGGCTCTCAAATCGTCTTCCTGTTGCATAATGATGTAGATGATTGTGGGGGAATCCGTTGTTCCCCCTGTTATTGACTCATTTTGATTGATCAGATACCGCGTGATTTGCGCTTCTGCGGTTTCTTTTTCCGTTTCATGCGGCGACGGAACGCTTCTTCCTCGTAATCGACTGCCGGATTTGCCTCAAAGGAGAAGATGCCTGCCGCCTGTTCAAGCGCACTGTTTTCTTCCATACGGTGACCGTACTGTTTCCAAAGTTCCTCCGGACCGGACTGTTGTCTGTCCTGCCAGGGTATTCCTTCCCACCAGTTGACAAGGCCGTTGAATACGTTGGCGGAAAACTCCTTTCCCATACGTGAACCGTTGAACGCCTCACGCCGTTCATGGTCTATGAATGTGACGCCATAGATACGTCCGGTATCGTTCCTTCGGAATACCACATCAATGTGCTCCTGTTTCAGCAGTTCCCTGAATTCCTGTTCCGATTTTGCGTTACGTATGGCCCATACTACCTTGCCGGATATGACCGGCGACCATCTGCCTTCCTTGAAGTCCTGTGTATGCCGTAACATACATTCGGACAGTCCCGTATTTCCGAAACGCTTGCCGAACCTTACACTTTTTATTGGAGGGCTGACCACTTTCCCACTATCATCTGTAGCCGAATAGATGATACCCGTATAGGGTGTTCCCATGTAATCGCCCCGAACCTGTCGGGCTTCAATGTTCAGTGTGGAAAGCAGTGCGGAATACTCTCCGAAATTCTGGAAACGGTAGCTCTCCAGTACGGCCTTCAGTGTGTTTCCTATCTGGTGGCGTATATCCCCCTGTGAGGCATCCACCTTTTTCAGTTCCGCTTTCGGATTCCGTCTTTCCGTATCCGCACTGTTACGCAGTCCGAATTCCTGTTCCAGTTCCCGGCAGGCTATCATGGAACGGCGGTGTTCATAGGAGTCATTGATTTTCCTTCCTTCATCGTCAATGCATACACTTACGATATGTACGTGCGTGTTGCAGGTATCGCCATGTCTGTACACGATGAACGGCTGGTCACCATATCCCATTTTCTGCATGTATTTCTCTGCCAGTTCCGCCAGCCTGTCATTGTCCAGCCTGTCTTCCGGTGCCGGACTGAGGGCGATATGCAGGACCGGCTTGTCCGTCCTCCTATTTGCCGTCATATGGTTCTCAAATGAAAGGAGAGCCAAACGCATGTCCTCGCTCGGCAATCCCGGGCGGTCGGAAATCATCCGGTGTCCGGACAGGATTTCCGCCGTCCCTTGAAATACCTTTTCATGGTTATAGGACAGTGCTCCGTAAAGGCTTGCCCCGTGACTTATCTTTGCAACCATTTCTGTTCATATTCTTTGGTTAATGCCATAATCTGCTTGTTGAGCAGTATCAGTTCCAGGGTAGCCTTTTCAAGTTTGTAAAGCAGGGACATCGCCCTTTTGTCCCCGAAGTTTTTCTGTACGGCCCTTACGACCTGATTGTAATTGTTGCCTATTGCCTGGAATTGTCTGTAAAATTCCCCGAGCCGGATGTAATAGTCCATGGAAACCTTGTCCACCTTGATTACCTTCAGTTGTTCTGAAAAGATTGATTTCTTGATAAAGATTGTCCTGTCCCTTGCTCCGGATTCCAGAAACAGTTTCTCGAATTTCCCTTTCTCCTGTGCGTTCAAGCGGAAACTGTACTTGTAGTCCGCCGGATCAGTCTTCGTTCTTTTGCCTGTCCTTCTTGCCTGTTTTTTCTCCATGCTTTTCTGTTTTTGGGTTATATTGCTTTCTCCGTCAGATTTTCCGACTTTGAAGGAAAATCCCCCGACCGTGAGGGAGGGCAAGTTGGTCTTTGTCGGACAGAATACTTTCTGTCGGACAAAGACACAACTTGCTCTGTTCGTTTGAACAGAGAATCCACCTCCGGCGGATTGCTGCGCGACGTGAGCGGCGTGCTGCTGTCCGTCGGAAGATGTTCCAAGCCGTTCATCGGTTCTGACTTTGCAAAATTATGACCGTGTAAACAGTTGTGAAATAGCGGATTGTATGACATATAATGACGCCTGATGACATCTGATGTCATGGTATTGGTTACATATTACCTGTATGCTTGAAAGACCTTATTTTTGACGCGATTTAAGCGTGCAATATTGCAATAACATAATGACATAATAACATAACAACATGGTATTGCAATAATATAAGGACATAATAACATAATAACATGGCAACATAGTATTACAATAACATAAGGACATAATAACATGGCAATATAGCATTGCAATAACATAAGGATATAATAACGTAACAACATAGTATTGCAATAACATAATGACATAATAACATGGCAACATAATATTGCAATAACATAAGGACATAATAACACGGCAACATAATATTGTAATAATATAAGGACATAATAACATGGCAATATAGTATCACAATAGCGTAATGCCATTATAAGATTAGTGAAAGAAAAAGTGAATATTAACCCCAAAAACAAAAGGTATGAACAAACGTCCGATTCTTGTCGCCTTCAGCAATCAGAAAGGCGGTGTGGGCAAGTCCACGGTAACAGCGGTTCTTGCCAGTTATTTTAATTATGTAAAAGGTCTGAAAGTTGCTGTCGTTGACTGTGACTATCCACAGTTCAGTCTGGAAAAACTAAGGGGAAGGGATTTGAAGAACCTTGAGAAAAGCGAGTATCACCAGCGACTTTTCTGCCGTCAGTTTGAAGACGGTTCCCGTAAGGCCTATCCGATCGTCACTTCCACGCCGGAGGCAGCCGCAGAGATTCCCGGCAAACTGGAAGGCGACTATGACCTGATATTCTTCGATCTTCCCGGAACGGTGAACTCCCGTGGTGTATTCGAGTCCGTCATGAACATGGATTTTATCTTTACTCCCATTGTAAAGGACCGTATGGTCATGCAGAGCAGCCTTTCCTTTGTATCGACCGTTCAGGATTTTATCGGACAGCATCCGGAAGCTCCCCTGAAGGACATACGTTTATTCTGGAACCGTATGGACAGCCGTACTTCCAAGGAACTGTATGTAATGTATAATGCAATAGTGCTCCGTATGGGGTTGAAGGTCTTTGAAACCGTACTTCCGGATCTTGAACGCTTCAACAAGGAAATGACACCCTCTTCCAGACAGCATTTCCGCTGCACCCTTCTCCCTCCTTCCGAATCACTACTGAAAGACAGCCGTCTTGAGGCGTTTGCCCAGGAGATGGAACGTATCATATTTCCGGGATAAGAACTATGGCAAAGAAAAGAGAGATATTCAAGGTGGATGAGGATGCCTTGAAGGACATGATGGCCAGTGAATCCATTTCCTGCGGTAAATCTGGAACTGATGTCGGTGAGAATGTTCTTCCTGTCACAGAAAAGGAAAAAAATGTGCCGGAAGTAAAGACACAGGGACAGGAAAAGTCCCGCAAAACGATACGCGCCGATCCCGGACTGGAAGAGAAGGTGGAAATGTACAAGGAACTGTTTCTGGACAGAAAGAAGTCCGTACACAGAAAGCAGACCTATATCAGCTATGACATGTATTGCAGGCTGGCCCGTATCCTTCCCCTTCTGAGTGATGACATGAGTGTGCCCGCTTTTTTGGATAATGTGCTGGCACACCATCTTGAGACTTACAGTGAAGAGCTTGGCGAGCTGTTTCGCCGAAAAACCCCAAAAACATTCTGAAAATGATGTGAATTGTATTGACTGTTGCCGTATTGGTTTGCGGTCTGCTGTTATGTTGCGTTTATGTACTGTCCAATAAGATTTGTTCACTGAAAAGACAGGTCAGAGATTTGAATGAGAAAATAGGAATAGCGAACTGCTTTCCCGAATATAGCCGTGTCTATCTGAACGATGCTCCAGTCGGGAAAGGACGTCAGATTCGTATTCGTTGCGGTTTGTACAACAAGGCAAGCCGCCTTATTCCGTTTATGGCTCCCGGCATGAGTGTTTCAGTCTATGTGAGCAATATCGTGGAGGAACACTTGAAACGCCACGGAGAATTGCTGAAGAATGAACTTGAATGTTTTCTCTATAAGGATTCTTTATGGAAGAGCTGATATACTTCTGTGTACGGATTGTCTGTATAGGCTATTTGCTGTACAGCGTGTATGGCTGGAGAAGGCGTATCGAAACTGTTTGTACCCTGCTTTATGGGAAACCTTGCGTGAAGAAGGAAAAGAAAGAAACTGTCGTAACGGAATCTGCGGTTTCAGATACAGAAGTGATGGGAAGTACCCGTTATGTCTATCTGGACGAGAATGCCGGAAAGACTGCCGCTCCCTTCATGAGCCAGCCACTTGAAAGGAATTTTATCGGTGAGGAGGAAGATGTGCAGCAAGAAGATGTGGAATGCAACCTTCAGCTGGATAAGATGAAACTCCTGCAGGAAGTCCAGGAAGACCTTGATGCGGAGTCTCCCGAAGTGGAATCCGTATCACCTGTTCTGTCCAGCAGGGACATGGAAGTACTCGGCGAATATCTGACACATCAGGATGAAGCCGACCATGAGAAGGCCATGCAGGCAGCTCGTGTCCTGTTCTCCATCAGGCAGACCAACCTGATTGACGTGTTCCTTTCCAATATGGAGAATTCCGCGATTGTAGAGGAACTGATAGACAGGTATCTTGACGAGGACGGCAATCCCAAACCGCTTAAAGTAAAGGATGGGAATGAACCGTCTGACAAGTGGCGGAAATATATCTGACACCGATATATTCAGGCATCCCGGAAATCTTTTCGGGATGCTTTTTTTATGTCTGTAAGGCTTCCTGAATGACATCTGATGACATCTGGTGACACCTGATGACGGTGTTGTATCACAGCGGTTTAAGCCTTATATATTTGCAGTCGAATTCAAAATTTATGTCAAACCCCAAAATGATTCGACAATGAAGAGAAGAATCCTATTTTCAGTATTGTGTGTGCTGGCAGCGGCAGGTGCCTTCGCACAGGGACAGGGTCTTGCCGGTATCAATGAGGCTACCAGCCTTATGACTTCGTATTTTGATCCGGCCACCAAATTGTGTTATGCCATCGGAGCGGTACTCGGTCTGGTCGGCGGTATCAAGACGTATGGAAAGTTCAGCAGCGGTGATCCGGATACGTCCAAGACTGCGGCAAGCTGGTTCTTCGCCTGCATCTTCCTGATTGTGGCCGCCACCATTCTCCGTTCCTTCTTCCTGTAAGCCATGGATTACCGTATCAACAAAGGAGCAGGCCGTCCGATTGAGTTCAAGGGCTTGAAATCACAGTACCTGTTCTTTTTTGCCGGAGGTCTTGTATCGGTCTTTCTTGCGGTGGTTGTCCTGTATATGGCCGGTGTCAGCCAGCTGCTATGCCTGTCTTTCGGAGCAGTATCCGGTTCTCTGGCCGTATGGCTGACCTTCCGCATGAATGCCCGCTACGGTGAGCACGGGCTGATGAAGATGCTGGCCGAAAAACGCCATCCGCGCTATCTGTCAGCCCGTCTCAGAATATTCAGAGCATTAACCAAAAAGAAGAGAAAGAAATGAGAAGTGTATTGAAGGCCTGTGATCTGGAAGACAGATTTCCGATTCTGGCCGTGGAAAACAACTGCATCGTAAGCAAGGATGCGGACATTACGGTAGCCTTCGAGGTCGAGCTGCCTGAACTGTACACGGTAACGGCTGCGGAATACGAAGCCATTCACGGTACCTGGGTAAAGGCCATGAAGGTGCTTCCCAATTATTCGGTCGTGTACAAGCAGGACTGGTTCGTCAAGGAAAACTACCGGAGCGAAGGAGACGGGACGGAAAGTTTCCTGTCCCGCAGCTATGAGCGTCATTTCAACGAACGCCCGTATCTCAGGCACCGCTGCTTCCTGTACCTGACAAAGACCACACGCGAACGTGCCCGCCGCCGCAGTGATTTCAGTACCCTGTGCCGCGGCTATATCCTTCCCAAGGAAATCACGGACTGGGACTCGGTCGTGAAATTCCTGGAGGCGGTGGAGCAGTTCGAGCGTATCATGAACGATTCGGGGCATGTCAGGATGAAGCGTCTCAGGACGGAAGAGGTTGTCGGAACGGAAGAATGTCCCGGTCTGATTGAAAGATACCTGACTCTCGGAATGGAAGACACGCACCCCGTATTACAGGACATCTGCCTTGATCCGGAACGCATGCGCATCGGTGACAAACGTCTTTGCCTGCATGTGCTTTCCGATACGGAAGACCTTCCCGGCAGCGTGGGCACGGACATGCGCTATGAGCGCTTGTCCACGGACCGTAGCGACTGCCGTCTTTCGTTTGCGGCTCCGGTAGGACTTCTGCTTTCATGCAACCATGTCTATTCGCAGTACGTGTTTATCGATGACGCGCAGGAAATCCTGCAACGCATGGAAAAGACTTCACGCAACATGCTGTCCCTGTCGAAATACAGCCGCAGCAATGCCGTGAACTATGAATGGGCAGAAATGTATCTTGACGAGGCGCATACGAAAGGGCTTGTTCCGGTACGGTGCCACTGTAACGTGCTGGCCTGGGCGGAAGACGAGGAAGAGTTAAGGCGTATCAAGAACGATACCGGCAGCCAGCTTGCCCTGATGGGATGCGTACCCCATTACAACACGATAGATACCCCAGTGCTGTACTGGTCTGGTATTCCCGGCAATGCGGGCGATTTTCCGGCTGAGGAAAGTTTCTATACCTTTCTGGAACAGGCTGTCTGCCTGTTTGCTTCGGAAACGAATTACCGCAGTTCGCCCAGCCCGTTCGGTATCCGTATGACGGACAGGCAGAGCGGCGTACCGCTTCATCTGGACATCAGTGACCTGCCCATGCGCAAGGGAATCATCACCAACCGCAACAAGTTCATACTCGGTCCCTCCGGCAGCGGTAAATCCTTCTTTACGAACCACCTTGTCCGCCAGTATTATGAACAGGGTACCCATATCCTGTTGGTGGATACCGGAAACAGCTATCAGGGACTTTGCAGCCTGATTCATGACCGGACACATGGCGAGGACGGTATCTATATCACCTATGAGGAGGACAATCCCATCGCCTTCAATCCGTTCTATACGGATTCCGGGGAATTTGACGTGGAAAAGCGTGAAAGCATCAAGACACTGATACTCACACTCTGGAAACGTGAGGATGAAGCCCCAAGGCGTTCGGAAGAAGTGGCCCTTTCGGGAGCGGTGAACGCATACATCCGCAGGATAACGGAAAACAGGGATGTCAGACCCGATTTCAACGGATTCTACGAGTTTGTGCGTGATGACTACCGCCGGATGATTGAGGAGAAGAAAGTCCGTGAGAAGGATTTTGACATCGACGGTTTCCTGAACGTGCTGGAACCGTTCTACCGTGGCGGTGATTATGATTTCCTGCTTAATTCGGACAAGGAACTGGATCTTACCAACAAGCGCTTTATCGTATTTGAACTGGACAATATCAGCGGAAACAAGGTGCTTCTGCCCGTGGTCACGCTGATAATCATGGAAACCTTCATCGCCAAGATGCGCCGTTTGAAAGGTATCCGCAAGATGATACTCATTGAGGAATGCTGGAAAGCCCTGATGTCCGCCAATATGAGTGAGTACATAAAGTATTTATTTAAGACCGTCAGAAAATATTTCGGGGAGGCTGTTGTGGTCACCCAGGAAGTGGATGACATCATCAGTTCCCCTGTCGTGAAGGAAGCTATCATCAACAACAGTGACTGCAAGATTCTTCTTGACCAGCGGAAATACATGAACAAGTTCGACCATATCCAGCGGCTTCTCGGACTGACCGACAAGGAACGCGGACAGATCCTGTCCATTAACCAGGCCAACCATCCCGGACGTTTCTACCGTGAGGTCTGGATCGGTCTTGGCGGTACCCATTCGGCCGTGTATGCCACGGAAGTCAGCGATGAGGAATATGCCGTATATACCACGGAAGAGTCGGAAAAGCTGGAATTGCAGAAGCTGGCCAAGGAACTGGGCGGAAATCTGGAACTGGCCGTGAAACGCATTGCGGAAATGAGAAGGGAAAGGAAAAGGTCAAACGGTAAAGCATGACGGTTATGAATGACAGTTTTGAATCGGATGAAAGAAAGCGTAAGGAGACAATCGAATGTCTCTACTGGTCCCTGATGAACGGATGGGACATACCGAAGGATATCCGTGAACATTACGGATTTTCAGAGGACTATGAGCTGTACCACCGGCTTGAAAGTATGGAACCGGAAGATTACAGGGAAAGAAGGCTCAGAGGCGAGATACCCGATGCCATAGAGGTCGATGTAAGACTGACACATGCCGTGGAGAAGGTCTTCGAGCGGCTTTGTTCCCCTCCTCCCGTGCAATATCTCGACAAGCTGTATGGGGAACTGGAAAAGCTGGGAGGTTTCATAGCCAACCCGAAGAATATTGACAGCCCTTTCATCAATTCCGGTTTTCTCATGAAATACGGCATTGACCGGAATTCCCCGGATGAAATCAGACGGCAACAGGCAGAAAAGGCCTATAAGGAACTTTATGCCAGGTTTGAAACCATGGTTGACCTGAAGTCCCCAAACAAAAAGGACGACAATGCTATCCGCAAGGAATGCCGGAAGCCAGTCTGCAAAGACAGGCTGGTCGGAAGAGTCAGCATCCCGGTCAGTCCGAAGCCAAAGAGACGCAAGATGGGACTTTGAAAGTTTCAGTAAAACAAGAACAACATCATTAAAAAAACAAGACATGAAAAACAGACAGTTGTACAGACTGGCCGCCTGCCTGATCGGGGCGGCATCACTGCTGCTGCAGAGCTGCAGTGAGAGCAGGTTCAAGGACTGTGACCGCCTGTGCGGTTCATGGAGCAGTGTGGAAGGCAAGCCCGATGTTCTTATATATAAGGAAGGGGACGCCTACAAGGTGACGGTCTTCGCCCGTAGCGGAAAGACACGGAAGCTGAAGCCGGAAACCTATCTGCTGGTGGAAGAAAACGGTAACCTGTTCATTAATACCGGCTACCGCATAGACATCGCCTACAATGAGGCGGCTGACGTATTGACCTTTTCTCCGAACGGTGATTATGTAAGGAAGGAGGTACGTCCATGAGAAAAAGACTGCTGCTGCTTTGTGCAGGAACCTTTTTTCTTGCCGGACAGATACGGGCACAGTGGGTGGTGACCGATCCGGGAAACCTTGCCCAGAGTATCATCAACATGTCGGACAATATCGTGCATACCTCTTCAACTGCGACAAGTACCGCCCAGAATTTTGCGGAGACGGTGAAGATATACCAGCAGTACAAGAAATACTATGATGCCCTGAAGTCCGTCAACAATCTGGTGAAAGATGCCCGTAAGGTCAGTGAGATTATCCTGATGGTCGGTGACGTGTCGGAAATCTACGTGACCAATTTCCAGAAGATGCTGGGTGACGAGAACTTTTCTCCCGAAGAGCTGGATGCCATCGCTTTCGGTTATACCAAACTTCTGGAAGAGAGCAACGGGGTGTTGCAGGACCTCAAGCAGGTAATCAACGTCAGCACCCTTTCCATGACCGACAAGGACCGTATGGATGTGGTGGATGACTGTTATGCCAGTATGCGCCGTTACCGCAATCTCGTGAATTACTATACGAACAGGAATATAGCCGTGAGTTTTCTGCGTGCCCGCAAGAAGAATGACCTTGACCGTGTCCTGAAGCTCTATGGCAATGACACCTCCAAATATTGGTAGCCTATGGTATTGTTATCCGTGGATTTCTCGAATCTCCATACCATTCTGGAGAGCCTTTACAATGAAATGATGCCCCTTTGTGAGGATATGCTGGACGTGGCCAAGGGACTTGCTGGACTCGGTGCCCTGTTCTATGTGGCCGTCCGTGTCTGGCAGTCGCTTGCCCGTGCCGAACCGATAGATGTGTATCCGCTTCTGCGCCCGTTTGCGATAGGCATCTGCATCATGCTTTTCCCGACCCTGGTACTCGGAACGATGAATACGGTGCTGAGCCCGATTGTGCAGGGAACCCACAAGATGCTTGAGGGGCAGACGATGGACATGCAGCAGTACCGTGAGCAGAAGGACAGGCTGGAACGTGAAGCCATGCTCCGCAATCCGGAAACGGCCTATCTGGTCAGCGATGAGGAGTTTGACCGTCAGCTGGACGAGCTCGGATGGTCGCCTGATGCCATGGCAACCCGCATGGGCATGTATATGGAAGTGGGCATGTACAATCTGGAAAAGAATATCCGGGACGCCTTCCGCAGTCTGCTGGAACTGCTTTTTGCCGCGGCATCCCTGCTTATAGATACGGTAAGGACCTTTTTTCTGGTTGTATTGTCCATCCTTGGTCCCATTGCCTTTGCCTTCAGTGTGTGGGACGGTTTCCAGTCCACGCTCAGCCAGTGGTTCACACGTTACATTTCCGTCTATCTGTGGCTTCCCGTGAGTGACCTTTTCAGCTGTATGCTGGCCAAGATTCAGGTACTTATGCTGCAGAACGACATCCTGGAGCTCCAGAACAATCCGAACTATTCGCTGGACAACTCCAATTCGGTATATGTGATCTTCATGCTGATAGGTATCATCGGATATTTTACCGTGCCGACCGTGGCCGGATGGATTGTGCAGGCAGGCGGTGCCGGAAACTACAACCGCAACATCAACCGTACCGCGACCAAGGCCGGAGGATTTGCAGCCGGTGCCGCAGGTTCCGGACTGGGAAATATCGGAGGGCGTCTGCGTGGAAAATAAACAGAACAGGAACATAAAAATCATGAAAACAGATGGAATTCAAATCACTGACCAATATTGAAAGCAGTTTCAGACGGATACGCCTGATGCTTGCGGTCTTTGTCGGATGCTGCACGCTTGTGACCGTCTTTGCCCTGTGGAACTCATACCGCTTTGCGGAGAAACAGCGTGAGAAAATTTATGTACTCGATGGTGGCAAGTCACTGATGCTTGCCCTTTCGCAGGATCTTTCACAGAACCGTCCGGCTGAAGCCAGGGAGCATGTAAGAAGGTTCCATGAGCTCTTTTTCGGGCTGTCGCCACAGAAGGATGCCATTGAGCACAATATCAACCGTGCCTTGCAGCTGGCGGACAAAAGCGCCTATCATTACTATGTGGATTTTGCCGAGAAAGGATATTACAACCGTCTCATTTCCGGCAATATCAACCAGGTGGTACGGGTAGACAGCGTGGTCTGCGACTTTTCCGGTTACCCTTACAGGGCCAGAACGTATGCCCGCCAGATGATTATCCGTGAGAGCAACGTGACGGAACGTTCGCTGGTGACTGACTGCCAGCTTCAGAATACCTCCCGTTCCGATGACAATCCCAACGGCTTTATCATCGAACATCTGACCATACTGGAAAACAAGGACATAAGGAGCGTAGAGCGATGAAAAGGAACCTGACGAGACAGGCGGACCTTCAACTCAGGAGGTTCTGCCACAGACTTACCGTTAAACAGCGCAAGGCCGTTCTTTGGATACTGTTTGTCCCGTTTGCCGCCGCATGTGTCTATACGGCATGCAGACCGTTTATAGGCAGTAAGAACAGGGAATCCGGAATGGAATTTATGGAAAAGGATTCACTCCGTATGGAGTTCATTCAATCTATTGTAAGAAATGGAGAAAGAAAAAGTCAAGAAAGTAATGGAACGGCTGATGAAACCGTTCAGGCTCCGGTTCTCAAAGGACAGGAAGCCGCTGAGTGAAGAACAGAAACGCAAACGCGCCAGATTTGTTGTGTATCCTCTGATGTTCCTGCTGTGTCTGGGAAGTTTCTATCTGATATTCTCATCTTCCGGGCAGGAACGGGAGCGGCAGGATAAAGGACAGGGATTCAATACGGAAATCCCTTCTCCCGAGGACAGCCGCCTGGAAGGAAACAAGAAAGATGCCTATGAGAAGGCTCTGATGGAACAGGAAAGCAGGAAAAGGAAGACATTCTTTGAAGCTGCGGAGTCCATGTTTGCCAAAGAGGAACGGAAAGACAGTATCCACCTTCCCGATAACATTCCACCGGAGAGACAAACAAACATGGAAACTGAAATAGAAGGAGGTAGTGCCGGACCGATCAGTTCCTCGGCCGGAGCCTACCGTGAGATGAACCGTACGCTGGGAAGCATTTATGAACCGCGGGCCGATCCGGAAAAGGAAAGGCTTCTGGAAAGGATTGAGGAACTGGAGCGTATGCAGCAACAGCAGCAGAAGCAGGAGCCACTGTCAGGCATGGAGGAAAAGATGGCCCTGATGGAAAAATCCTACGAACTGGCCGCCAAATACAATAACCGTCAGGCTGTGGAGACTCCTTCTCCTGTCAGAAAAGCGGAAGACAAAAAAGCCATGCCGGTGAAACAGGTCCACAATGAGGTGGTATCCTCGCTTTCCAGACCCATGAGCGACGAAGAGTTCATATCCGCCTTTTCGGGAGAACGCAATGCCGGTTTCAATACGGCTGTCGGCCGGAAGACAGTAACCGAAGGCAATACCATTGCTGCCTGTGTACACGGAACACAGACCGTATCCGACGGACAGGCTTTGCGCCTGCGGCTTACCGAGCCCATGTCCGTTGCCGGACGTTTCGTACCGAAAGGGACTGTACTGGTAGGTGGCACACGCATACAGGGTGAACGGCTGGAAATTATGGTCAATGCCGTGGAATACAAGGGAACTATCCTGCCGGTGGAACTGGAAGTCTATGATCTGGACGGACAGCAGGGAATCCTGGTGCCGGGTTCACTGGAATATGACGCTGCCAGGGAGATTGCCGCCAACATGGGAACCTCGATGAACAGCAGCATCAACATTTCCACCGATGCCGGGGCGCAGATTGCCTCAGATCTGGGAAAAGGTGTGATACAGGGCGTTTCCCAGTACATATCCAAACGGATGCGTACGGTAAAGATTACTTTGAAGGCCGGACACCGGGTACTGCTCCATTCACCGGAGAGATGAAATACAGGAAACTATGAAAGAAAAGACAACCATTAAACAAAAGCACATGAAGAAGATTCTGATGATGTTTGCCCTTTTACTGGGCGTATCGGCTGCCTGGGCGCAGCAGAGTAGCGGTGATTATTATGAGGGGCTGACCCGCAAGATCGGTTTCAGCCAGATGATTCCGCCGCACGGACTGGAAATAACGTATGACAAGACTGTCCATGTCATTTTCCCTGCTCCGGTCAAGTATGTGGATCTTGGTTCTACAAACCTGATAGCCGGCAAGGCCGACGGTGCCGAGAATGTAATCCGAGTAAAGGCCACGACACGCAATTTCAGGGAGGAGACCAATATGTCTGTAATAACCGAAGACGGGAACTTCTATACATTCAACGTGAAGTATGCCGATGAGCCGCTGCTGCTGAATGTGGAGATGTGTGATTTCATCCATGACGGAGAATCGATGAACCGTCCCAACAATGTCATGGAAATCTATCTGACCGAGCTGGATAACGAATCCCCCCGTCTGGTACGTCTTATCATGAAATCCGTGTATGAGAATGACAAACGCCGTATCCGTCATATCGGCTGCAAGCGTTTCGGTATCCAGTATCTGCTCAAAGGGCTGTACACTCATAATGACCTGCTTTATTTCCATACCCAGGTAAAGAACTCCTCGAATGTGCCCTTTGACGTGGATTTCATTACGTTCAAGGTGGTGGACAAAAAGGTGATGAAGCGTACGGCCATGCAGGAGCAGGTGATTTATCCGCTGCGTGCCTATAATTATGTGACACGTGTAAACGGCAGGGATTCGGAATGTACGGTATTTGCCCTTCCCAAGTTTACGATACCGGACGACAAGAAACTGGTTGTGGAGATGTATGAGAAACAGGGCGGCCGTTACCAGAGTTTTGAGGTGGTCAACGAAGACCTGGTGCGTGCGGAAACCATAAATGAGCTGAAGGTACGATGAGAACGAAAGTATTGTATATGCTGGCATTGCTGCTTGTCCTTTCCGTAGGACAGGCAGATGCCCAGCGGATTCTGCCAAGGATGCAGGGTGTGGAAATGCGTGGAGGTATGGCTTCCGATAACGGATACTATATGGGAATGACACTTTCAAGCTATGCCAAAGGCGGGAATAAATGGGTATATGGAGCGGAATACCTGCACATGAAGCACGGTTACCGTCATGTGACCATCCCTTCTGCGCAATTTACGGCAGAAGGCGGATATTACCTGAATTTCCTTTCCGATGCGGGAAAAGTGTTCTTCCTCAATCTGGGAGGATCGGCACTGGCCGGATATGAGACGGTAAACTGGTCCGATAAAAAGCTCTATGACGGGGCCACCCTGAAAAACGGCGATGCCTTTGTGTACGGCTGTGCCCTGACGCTGGAGATGGAACTGTACCTTGCCGACCGTGTGGCATTGACGGCTTCCTTGCGTGAGCGTTTCCTGTGGGGCGGAAGTCTCGGACATTGCCATACCCAGTATGGAATCGGCATTCGTTTTATGATAAATTAGTGGGTTATGGAACTGGAACAGATTAGACAGATTTCCCTTGTAGGTTTTCTTGAAGGTATGGGGCATGTACCGGTATCCCGTAAAGGAAATGATGTCTGGTTCAGATCCCCTTTCAGAAATGAGAGAACCGCATCCTTCAAGGTGGATACGCAGCGGAATGTCTGGTTTGATTTTGGCCTCGGAAAGGGAGGTGACATCTTCCATCTTGCCGGAGAACTGACCGGAAGTACCGGTTTCATGGAACAGCTGGAGTTCCTTTCAGGGAAATCCGGCATCCTTCCCCTCCGGCCTTTACAGGAACGTAAGAAGATACCCCGCGTTTCCAGATTCGAGGACGTGAAAGTGACGGAACTGAGTCATGAGGCTTTGAAAGCTTATCTGAAAGAGAGAGGAATTGATCCGGCCATAGCCGGGAGATTCTGCAAGGAAGTGGCATACGGAATACGGGGCAAACGGTATTTTGCCATAGGCTTCATGAACCGGAGCGGCGGTTATGAACTCCGTAACCCGATGTTCAAGGGATGCATCTCTCCCAAGGACATTTCCTGTGTGTCCCTGTCCGGAAAGAAACAGGATACGTGCTGTGTGTTTGAAGGGTTTGTGGATTTCCTTTCGGCATTGGTATTGCGGACTGTGACGGACGAGGACTGCCTGGTGCTGAACTCTGTATCCAATCTGGAACGGTCGTATGCCGTTCTGGAGGGTTACGGCAAAATCCGGTGCTTTCTTGACCGTGACCGGGCCGGGATTACCTCACTGGAGACTTTGAACATACATTTCGGGAATAAGGTTATGGACTGTTCCGGTCTGTATGATGGATTTAAGGACTTGAATGAATATCTGACAAAAACAAAGGAAAACAAATGAAGACAGAAAAGAATATAAGAAAAGGATTTGGGCTGACAGGCAAGATAGCCATGTTCTGCATATGTCTGGTCAGTCTTGTACTGACCTCGTGTGAATCCGAGCTGGAAATCCAGCAGAGTTATCCGTTTACCGTGGAAACAATGCCAGTTCCCAAGGAACTGAACAAGAATGAGACGGCGGAAATACGATGTGAACTCAAAAGTGACGGCGATTTTGACGGAACGGTCTATACGATCCGTTATTTCCAGTATGACGGGGAAGGTTCCCTGAAACTGGACAACGGTCTTGAATTCAAGCCGAATGACCGTTATCTGCTGGAGAACCGGAAGTTCAGGCTGTATTATACTTCACTATGTGACGAGGCGCAGAACTTCATTGTTGTTGTCGAAGACAATTGGGGAAACATGACAGAAATGGAATTTGACTTCAACGATGCAGGTGATGAAGAAACAGGTACTGTGGAAGATTCATTGTCAGTTCAGGAAGGAGGTGCCCTATAATAACCGTTAGACTTCTAAGGTCAGTACTGCCATTGGTGGTACTGGCCATGACGGTAACTTCTTTGCGTGCACAGGAGAATGTGGAAGACTCACGTTGGGAAACGGCTGTCAGGTGTATCAAGAAATATGAAGGATGGCATGGTCCGGAACATCATCCGTATGTTGCATACGGTCACCGTATCAGAAAAGGGGAAAAGTTTCCCGCCAGACTGACAGAAAGTGAGGGAGACAGTATTCTGAGAAAGGATCTGAAAGAAATGTGTGCATTGTTCCGTCATCTGGGAAAGGATTCGCTTTTGGTTGCATGTCTGGCATACCAGGTGGGACCATATAAGTTGCTCGGTTATGGCAGGATGTCCAAAAGCACGTTGATAAGGAAACTGGAAGCCGGTAACCGGGACATTTATGTGGACTTCATACAATATTGTCACTATAAGGGAAAGAAAATTCCGTCAATTGAAAGGAGAAGAAAAGAAGAATACAACCTGCTTTATATACGTTAATGGAATACTGTTTGCAATGAATGCTTTCTATAGGCACTATAGTTTTAGGCCTTGACCAAACCTTTAAACCAAGACTTTGGTTTATTATATAATTATTTCTTATGATATAATAATTCTCTCCACGTTATCCGACAGATATTCTGTAAAAATTGGATATTTTAAGAAATTATTCTTCATAATTGATCTATGTGTTTTTGTTTAAAAGAACACTAATCTCTTTATCTCTACTATGCTAACATTCTTTTTATATTAAAGATTTATATTCCAATCTAGATATGAAGTTTTAGAGGAAGTCATATAAAAAATAAAATAAGTAATTAAATAAAAGAGTATGATTTATAGGACAATCACACTCTTTATTTAATGTAAGATTTTCATGCAGTAAGCAAAATAAATTTAAGTCACCAATTAAACCAGCGCTGAATGATATTTTTCCTTTTCTTCTTTCTCTTTGGACGATTTCTCATCTCATTGTCAGTAACTGTGATAACACAATTATTCCGAATAAAATAGTGAGACTTACATTCCAGATTCCAATTGCCAATAGAAGGATTCAAAGAAATAGTTTCTCCGTCAAAAATAAGTTTCCAGCCATTTGGAGAAATTGGTGTAACAACTTCTTTTCCACATCCGCAAGCGCATTTATGTATTGCAACACAATGCTCTATAGAAATATATAATATTCCTTCTTCTAAATTTTCAGGGATATGTTCGATAAATTTATGTTTCAAATATTTCATCTGCTACAAAATTAGAGTCATTTGTACTATAAGTAAAATTATGGAATTGCTTAATAGCATGATAAAAACCGCTATATTTTTTCCATTCTATCACTGCTAAATTTGCATTGAGAGCATTCAAATCTGCAATCTGAATATTCGTGGCATACTCATTATCTTCATTATTACCCATTGGAATTCGCCTGGTAACGTGATCCTTCTTTTCAGGAGTAACTAAAGTAACTCTTAGTGATCCTATCAGAAAATCATCAACGGTTTGAACTCCTATTCCAACATCAATAAGAGGAATATCATTCTGCTGTAATTCCTTTACTATCATAGCTCTAGCCGCATCATTGTCTATACACAAAAAAACAAATGACATATTAAGCAGTTGATAAACATTGTCTTTCGTTATTTTTTCCGCATGCGGTTTTATTCCTTTGTGCATATTAGAGTATATTGATGAAAAATAATGCACTTTTTTGGGTGCGTCATCAAAAATTGCTTTATTTGGTGCTCCCGGTGCTCGAAAAGCATTATGTTGACAGAAATTATCGTCATCATATAAATTTATTTCAGACACAGGAGTTTTTGCAATTAAATCCAATATATAAGAACCTGTACCTCCTAAGCCAATAATTGCTATCTTCTGATTAGCTAATTTATTGTTGATATTACAGATGTTTGCTCTTGTAGCATTAGAATCTATGTATTGGAAAACAGAATTTTCTTCATTATTAATGACTTTAAATGTTTTGGCCGTAACATTTTTATCTAACGATATAGCGGGAGAGGATATAATTTCAATATATCTGACTATTTGCTCATAATAGTTATTATAATCATCTTTGGGCTTATTAGAAAAAGAAAAATTCATTATTATATTATCAAATAATGGTCTATTAGGAGATGAATGCCTAATTGCAGATATCTCAGAACCGTCTTGATAACAAGGGTATTCTCCCATAAAATTAATAACATGTTTACTGCGATGTTTTTGGTAAGTGACAGTATCATTATTAATATTTAGAGCGACAATCAATTTTCCATATTTGATTTCTCTACTCTTATTTACATAGGGTATGTGGTGGGTTATTAGATACCCACCTTTTACCTCTATTTCATACCCTTCATCTATTAACCGTTTTAGGTCTTGATTATGATCGATTAGTCTCTGTGACATTGAAGTTCATTTTATTGGTTACAAATACACTATCTCCTTTGGTCATTGAACCGTTCGGATTTTGTTTTGGTCCACCGGAATAGGTTACAGTATAGGCAATAGATTCAAAATTTGGATTAGGAAAAGCAAGTTTTACAACCTCTTCATAGGTGATTTTACGTTTCTGCCAGTTTTTTTCTCTACTGTTTACATATATGATAAAGCGAAGTGGACGAGGCTTGGAGATAAACTTTTCAACTCCAGGACGGGCCAAGTCAACGATTTCATCATCCGTAATAAAATCATCTTTCCAACCTTCAGGTAGGTCAAGATAAATTTCATCTTCTGCAGGTATATTACCTAATTGTCGAATTTGAATCCCTCTAATATATTGTTTATACCATGTATAAGGAGTATCATTAATAGTAAAATGTAGTTTCTTTTTAACAAAGAAGTATTCCGTTTCTGGTCTCGCCAAATTAACGGTTTTCTCGTTTTCGATTAACTCATCTTCATAAGGTTTACTAATAGATAGAAACAATTCTGTATCCGAAGGAATACCTGCAATTTGTTTCAATTCAGCACCAGTAATATACTGGTTACAAGTTTGATACTCTTTACCCTCAACTACGAATTTCAAAGGGATTCTTTCATTGGATGCTTCGGGCATCTGTTTGTAGTTTTTATCCATAAAAAAATATAATGAGGTTTCTTTTGTTATTATCCTGATTCCTTTAAAAGTACGAAACCTCTCTAATACTTCTTGAAATCGTTGCAAATATAAACTAAAAATCTAAATCTACCAAGCAAATCTAAAAATAATTATCAAGAATATAGCAATGCTTATTATTTCAAATGTTTTTCTTATCTTTGCAGCAGAAATTTAAAAATATGATGTTTATGAAGTCATTAGGTAATAAATTAAAGGAGTTAAGGGAAATACATCGATTTACGCTTAGGCAAGTGGAAGAAGCGACTGGTATATCCAATGCTTATCTTAGTCAACTAGAAAATGATAAAATAGCCAAGCCATCAGCTAATGTATTGTATAAGTTGTCTAATATATATAATGTAGAACTAGATACTTTGCTTGCAGCTGCGGGAATAATAGAAAAAAAATCTTCTTCAAATAAATTATTAAATTCAGTTGCTCTTTCTTCAGACTCTCCATTAACCAAGGAAGAAGAAGAAGCATTATTAGATTACCTTCGATTTATTCGTCAAAAGCAAAAATAATGTGTGCGATTCAATCAATAAAAGACATAGAGAAAATTTCATTAGAAATATTGAAGGATAGTAAGAGTTTGGATGTTTTCCCAACTCCTATTGACAGGATAGTTTCATATGTTGATTTAAAAGTTTCGTCTAATATTGACATCTCGCAAATTCATGAAGGATATAAATCCAAATACCCAGATGCTTTACTTAGAGCATTGAGTAAGGTGCGTGGTTTGTTAGATCGAAAAGAGAAAAAAGTATATCTTGATTTAACTCAATTAGATAGCCGTAAGAATTTTGTTAAGTTACATGAAGTTGGACATGATGTGTTGCCATGGCAGCAAAGGTGCTTTGATGTCTTAGATGATGATGATGAAAGTTTAAAGTTAGATACTCGTGAAGAATTTGAGGCAGAAGCTAATTTTTTCGCTTCAGTTACCTTGTTTCAGCATGATAGATTTACATCTGCAATTAGTAAATATCCTTTAGATATTGACACTCCAATTCAGTTATCTACTTTTTTTGGTGCATCCATTCATGCTACTTTAAGAAGATATGTTGAATACTCTAACAATAGGTGTGCGCTATTAGTTTTAGAAAAACCATCAAAGTGTGGGGCGTTACTTAGAAATCAATTCCAATCTCCTAGCTTTACTAGTACTTTTGGAGAGATGAATATTCCTAATGTATTAGATTATTTTGCTTGGCCTTTTGTGCAAGATTATATTCGAAAACAAAACCATATTAAAGATGGAACATTTTCGTTTTTTACCTCTAATGGCTTAACTCAATTTACATATCATTTTTTTAACAATAGTTACAATGCTTTTGTTCTCATTTTTCCTGATGGGGAAAGGAATATTGTAAAAAGTAGTTATTTCCTAAACTAAAGGATTACTATCTCTTTTACCAATGATATATATACTAAGGTATTTCCACACTACTGTCTCGTGGAAGTGTATGGGTTTTCTTTGGAATGACTGAAATATAGTTAATTATGCGTTTTTGAAATAGGATGTTTTTTGTAGTAGGATGCAAATAGCTACTATGTTTCATGATGAATACGTATTTTATCAACTAACCGTTTTTTTGAACAGAATTTAGTTCAATAACTATGTTCTCAAGTATGATATTAACTGCAATGTGAAGCATTTCACTTGTTGGAGTCAGATGCTCGCAATGTGTTTGGGTGACTGAATAATCGTAAGAACCTATGAGACTTGATCGTTGCTTTTGAGTTCATAGGATTAAATTTTTAGTGTTATATCTTATCTGATTATTCGGGTTGATAAATGACAAAGCCCGATTCCGCAGGTGACGGAATCAGGCCTGTTGTATTCGGTTTTAGGTTTTAATTCTGGTTATATGAAAGCAGGAAATCGGCCATTGCTCCGTTCTGTGGAATCATGGCAGGAAAATCAGTCTTTCCAGGCTTGTAGATTTCTGTCGCTACATTATATGAGTAGTAAATCATTATGTGAAGTATTTATTTGTACATTTATTAAATATGCTGATAACTAACTTCTTGACTCTTTAAGACAAACAGATTACTATACATAATATTTAGAATGATTTTAGCCACTGCAAAAGATCCTTATCTTTTTCCCATAAGGGTTCAACATCAGGAGCTACATTTTTATAAGCTTTTTGTATTGCTTCACGTTTTTGCTTGGAGTCCGCACGAGCATAGACCTCCGTCGTTTGAATCGAAACATGTCCCAATATATCACGTATATAAACAAGATTTACACCCGCTTGTAAGAGATGCATAGCTTTAGAGTGTCGCAAAGAATGACAACTGACAATTTCAGGTATTATATCAGGATTAACTTTTCTGGCCATTGTTACGTATTTTTTAAGAATGTATGTAATTCCTCCTCTGGTTAGTTTCTCCTTTCGATTATTCATAAATAAGGGATAAGGTCTCCAGGTTTTCTCCGTCAGCCGATTTTCTTTCATGTATACAGATAAAACGTTCAACTGGCTCTCAGTCATTGGAACTGTTCTAATTTTATTTCCTTTTCCACATACATTGATATAAAACGGTTTATCCAAATGAACATCTTCTACCTTCAGATCAGCCATCTCTTGCACTCGGGCTCCAATATCATACATTAAAGATAGTAAAGCCAAGTCTCGTCGGCCATTTATACTGTGTTTATTGGGCATGGAGAGAAGGAGCGATATTCCTTCAATAGTCAAATAATTGATTTTTCCTTTTGTATGCTTTTTATTTCTTATACTCAGAATACGTTGAAATTCATATAGGTTATCAGGGTACTGGTATTGTACGTACTTTATGAAAGAATGTATTGCAGCGAGCCTGTTGTTCCTTGTCTGAATGCTGCATTTTCTTTCTTTTTCTAACCAGTCAAGAAATTCAATCACCATATTTTGAGTGATCATGGGAAAATCAAATCTGTCAATTTTTATATTCTTATGTTCTGATATGTACGAGATGAATTGAACAAAAGTATCACGATAGGATTTTATTGTATTATGACTGAATCCACGTTCATTAACCATGTATACTGTCAGAAATTCGGATAAATATTTTGCAAAATTTGTTGTTTTCATACTATTTATTATTCTGTTTTATTGTCATCAATGGAAGGAAAAACATCTGTATATATTGTATCAATAGTATATACAAGATCTGGATACATTTCTTTGGTAAGACGGACATATTTATTCGTGGCTTCTAAGGATTGATGTCCCAGATAAGTTGAAAGAATCGGTAATGAACAGTAAATATCCATTCCGTTTTCCAGCATATGAACTAAAGATCTGACAGCAAATGTATGCCTAAAATCATGTACTCTTGGTCCATAATGATTCCCTTTGAATGGTATTCCCGCTTTGTGTAATATCCTTTTAAAACAGACATATATATCGCCTGGTTCAAGACTTCGACCCCGTGCAGAAAGGAAGAAGTGAGATGTTGAGGGACTGGGGTTTAGCCTTACCCGGTGTATACGATATTGGGTTAGAATAGTTGCTAAAGAATCCGAAAACGGAACGAGACGCTCTTTCCCATTCTTTGAGTCTCTAATTATAAGCATTTTATTTTGCAAATTGACCTCCGTATCCAAAAGTTCAAGGGCTTCTCCTATTCTCAGTCCTGTACATAATAAAAAGCGTAACAAGGCAGGCATTACAAACATAACAGAATCTCTTCTTATGGGCATACATACTTGATTATCACATACAGAGAAAATCTGTTCTAGTTCTTTCGAGCTGTAAATATGTGGGATAAAGTATGTTTTATAAGGAGGAACATGACATATTGAACAAGGTCTATCTTGTTGTCTTAAGTACAAAGCAAACTGATTGAATACAACACTTCTTTTATAGCGGTAGCTTTCGGTTTCATTAGGTCTCTTTACCGCCCATGCCCGAGCTAACTCAATCCCGAGTGAAGTTTCCGTTTCACCACGTTCAATTGTCAGTTTGTCAAATAGTACAAGCATTTTCTCGGCTGTTACATACTTGAACCCACATTGGCGTTTGAACTGTACAAACTCTTCCAGTAGGTCCTTATAGACCCCATTAAATATTATTTTCCTCATGATGTTACCATTTAAACTGTTCATAAAATGAATTTCTTAATTCTGGAGCATCCAATGCGCAAAGTTTTAAAGATTTTGTATCAATACGTAAATAGAACATTGTTGATCCGCTATTAGTATGTCCCAATACCTCTGAGATTACAGGCATTGTAGTTAAACTTTCCAACATTCTGGATGATAACGAATGACGCAAGGCATGTGGCCCATGTTTCCTGTCTAGAATGCTAATTCCAGCTCGTTTGAAAGCCTTCATTGTTATCCGATACACTCTGAGTGGCTTAAGAGGCTCATAAGGAGGTATGCTAGTTAGAATTATGAATGGAGAATCGGACTCGGGACGACCATATTTTAAATAGTCAATTATGGCATTTCCAATCTCCGGAAGCAAGGGTAGTTCAACTGGATGTCCTGTTTTGACTTGTATAAGTCTTATAATATTCTCTTCCCAAAAGATATTGGAAAATTTAAGATTACGTATATCGGAACTTCTTAATGCCAATCTTGCAGCCAACAGTAAACATAAATAATTCCTTTTGCCGACTGGATTGCCTCTGTCTATTGTATTTAGAACTTTTGTTATTTCTTCTGTTGAGTATACAGAAGGTAGTTTGGGCTGTTGGACAAACTTGGGTGAAGGTATGTTTATCGTAATATCTGTTTCCATTAATTTATTACGGAACAACCATTTTAGAAAAACTGTTGTATAATAGACACTTTGATAGAGCATGCTTTTATATTCACTGTCTAACTGATTTATATATTGTATTACATGTTCTTTTTTAAGTTCATACACATGTCTGACATTTTGAGAATTTAGATAATCTAAAAATCTTGAAAGATTGGTTTTGTAGATTCTAATCGTAGTTTGACTTACATGTTGAGTTTCTTTCTCAGAAATAAGATCCAGCATTTTTGCACCAATCGGTCCTGAGAAATCGAATGTTTGACATCGTTCTTTAAGTTTACCATTAAGAACGAATTCCTTCAATATTTTGAACGAATTCAAAGCCGACCGTAGATCAGTCGCTGATAGAGTTACAGATAGGAGGTATTGACTTATCAATTTTCTAACAGAATTTATGGATTGAAAATCAACGCTCAAACCTTCTTTCTGCGCATAATCATATAGGCGTTGCCAGTTCTTATTATGCGATTTTAGTGTTTTGGATGTGGAACCTCGTTTCTCCAGATAGCTGGAGAGTTGTTCAGTAATCTTCCATCCTTGAATTTTAATATTTTTATTCATATCTGCTCTTATTGGGGGATGTTATCCCAATATAGAGCTAAAATACAAAATAGTTATGTACAGTAATTTTTCTACATGCCTTTTTTATTATCTGATTATCATTGTGTTATAATAATTTCAAAGATGGTACTTCACATAATGATTTACTACTCATATAATGTATTATGTACAGCTGTACATAATACATTGTAGACATCCCACGCTGTAATGCGTGGCTGTTCAAGTGAGAGTTTGAGCAGTTCTTCCGTAAACACGGAAATCTGTCCCTGGTTGAGCGGATAGGTGTCCACCTGTGATGCCAGTCTTTTGTCTGCACTGTCATGGGATACACGCAGAGCCGTCAGCATACCGATGATCATGTATAATTCACCGGATGTCAACACCCTTTCCTTGAGCCTTTGGATTCGGCTTCTGTCCGCATCCATGTCACGCTCAAAATTCCGCATCCAGTCATCCACCTTCCCAAACAGTTCCTCGGTAGTCACCTTGTCCTTGCCGTAGTTGGCAACGCTTCGTTCGGGTGAAAGGATACACTGGTTGTGGCAGATACGTACACAGGGACCTATTGCCGCCTGGATACCGTCCTGATGGTAGGCTACTACGAGTGTGGTTGTCAGTTCATCGGTATCCCCGTTCAGAATACGGATGGTGGTGAAGATTCTGCGCAGTACATGTGCCTCTACCGCCTTCTCTCCATAGGTCTGTTCCACCTGCGGCAGAATGACCACTCCGGGCTGTGTCCGGTTCTTGTTCTGGGCGGCGAAGATTTCCTCCACCTCATAGTTCAGGTTGTGACGGCGGCAGATGTCCGTCATGCGCTGGATGACCTGGTAGTGGTAGATACCCCTGACCGGATTGCCGTAGATGTCGTTCTCCTTGTAGGTACGCTGGAGTGTTTCAAGGTCCATTACTTCGATTCCGTTGTTCTGGAAATCAAACTGTCTCTGATTGTTCAATGTTGCTAAAGCTTCCATAATTATATTTTTTAAATGGTTGGTAATTATTTGTCCAATAGGTTGATGATACGGACTGCCTCTTTGAAGCGTCCGATATTTTCCGGAAGAGGATTCCTGTATTCCTCTTCCTTCATGCGTCTTATAGAAGGTATTCCCGTCAAGGGCAGGGCCTGGTTGACTTTCCATCCGTCGGTGAATGCCTTCGGCTGGAGACTGTCATGACAGATCACTTCCCCGACACATCCGTGGACGAGCATGTTGCATACGGTCATCATGCAGCAGGTCCGGCTGATGTCTTCTCCGACCAGATAGTTTCCCGGATTGTGCGCATGGTATGCCAGCAGGAGCCTTCCGCTGCCGCATGTAGGGTCTCCCATTCTCTGTCCGGTCTCTTTTTTACCTGCCGCGCACATGACCATGAGTTCACAGATATGTGACGGTGTAAAGAACTGTCCGTTTGCCTGCTGTCCCGATTTTGAGCAGTAGGCCATGTGGAGTTCACCGAAAGCGTCGAACCAGCCCGACCTGCCGATTTGTTTCTGCATGATACGTGTCCATTCGGCTGTCATTTCCATGAACGAGGCGTTTTGCTGACGCTTGTATTTCCAGTTGCTTATTGGCGGTGCTCCCGGAGAGAAGCCGTGGATGATGAAACGCAGCAGGTCGTTGAATACGGTCTGTATTTCATAGCCGCATGAGGAGGCAAAGCCTGTGATGAGCCTGTCGAGCGGTCTGACTTCGTTGGAGATTTCATATCGTGCCATATTCCTTTATTTTATAATTGGTTATAGACTGTCGTTGATTCTGTATACTGTTACAGTATGGTTTTCATTGTCCGTGTGGATTCTGACCGGACCGTATCCCATGAATTTCATGCGGATTTGTCCGTGCTGTCCCATACCGTTCCACTGCTCACGTGATATTTCCTTAATGTCCATGCGGTATCCCCAAAGTACAAGAGAGTCAGGCAGGATTCCCTTGTAGAGTCTGCCTTTCAGGATTGCGGCCAGCTCGTCCATCTCGCTCCGGCTGTACAGCGTGAATGAATCGCTGCGGAAGGTGTATTCGCCTGTCCTTTCCCTGTCCCGGTGTTTCATGATATGATAGCGGTACCAGTTACGGGTGGTGTAACCGTCATACAACGGATTCGGTTCTCTGTATTCCCATTTCCTGACCGGAGCATCGAACCTTAGACTGCCCGTATTGCTGCGTTTCCCGAATCCCCATGTCCTGAATATGCGGATTTCAGTACCTGCGGGTTTCATGTTCCGGATATTGACCTGCGTCCAGGGACTTCCGGTGGTATCATAGGTGGCTTTTCCCATGTCATCGAAACAGAATACCGTTTCCGGTATCAGGCATATATCCGCATATTTTCCTGTTATCCGTTCTATATGAGCTTTTCCGAAATAATCACCAGAACGTGAGACAAATTCCACGCAGTCTCCTTCTGTCGGGCACATCTGTCTGCTTCGGACATTCTCCATCAGTTCCAGCATACGGTTCACTTTCCGTACTTCCTTTTCTGTAATGGGATACCCGAAGTCACCGTTTTCCAGTTCAAGACTGTCAAGGTCATATCGTATCTTTGTATTCATACTGTTCTCCTCCTGTTTTGTGTATAGCGTTCAACCTGTCGGGTGATCATATCACAGAATTTCTGGCCGTTTTCTTCCTCACCCCTGAAATAGGCGGCCATCATCAGCAGGTTCTTGTTGTAATAATGCACCCATTTGTCATGGAAATGTGCGCCGGGAACCTGTCCGAATGTTTCCTGAAACAGTTCCAGGGTCAGATCCTCGTCCTGTCTCCTGTTGTATTCCCATATTGCCAGAAGCAGCATGTCATTGTAATTCAGTCTCATATTGCGTTGGTATTTGAAATGGCCATTATGATGTTGCAGTAACCGATTTCCCGGACATTCTCCTTCAGCTTTCCGTTGTTTACCAGTCTGTCGTATGCCTCATGCACAAACCTGTATGCAGGTGAATCATATCCGATACCGTGCAGATGTGATGTCGTCGCCACATTTATCCGTGATGCCATCATGGAAAGTATGTCCTCTTTCCCTGCCCGGCGGTTGCTGAAGGCATCCAGTATATTCCTGTGGATGCACATTCCGTATCTGGCACGGTAATATTCCATTTCTTCTTCATCGGTGAAGGAATACACCTCTTCCGCTATCGTATCCTTTACAAGACGGAATGTACGGCCTCCTTTTTTCAGTATGGCTGTAATCTGTGGAATATGCAGTGTTTCACAGTAGCCGCTTATTTCCATCGGATGCACGTACAGGCGTGTCTTTCCTTTTACAAGATACATGGCCTGTGATGTACAGCCGGTTATGTCCGTGTCGAATCCCTCTCCATGAAATTTCTCTTTTATTTCCTTGTAGAATGCGTCCGTTTTCTCATGGGAAAGACCTTTTCCCCATTCATATCTGCTTTCCAGACTGAAAAGCAGATGGAAGAGGGTTGTCCGTCCGGTCTTGCTTTCCCAGTAGCCGTAAAGGTCAGTCGTGCCAGATTTCGGTCCGAACCTGTATCCGTCCGGAGTATAGCTTTCCATCACTTCCAGGAGTGAGTTCATGAAATTTTCCGATTCTTCCGAATTCCACCATTCTGACGTATCGTCATCCATGGCATAAGCCGGTATATGGTTCATAACCTGCAGGTATTCCGGAGTTTCTTTCAGAATGTCCAGCATCCTTGTGACGGCTTCCTTCCTTTGTCTGATGGAGAACAGTTCTGTTCCGGTATCCGCGTGAAGCCTGTTCTGTGTCTTCTGGTCTGTAATCATGACTTCTGATATTTATTGTTATACATTGTCTGCCTGTAAGGTACAGGCATTCTTATTTCTTGTTGTCCCTGTTGTCTGTTTGCCCGCATCCCTGCAAGGCTTGGCGGAAAAAAATACCGGAGCGAAGCGAGGATGATTTTTTCCCGCCAACCAGCCCGGCAGGGCCGCCTTGCGGGAGTTGCGCGGCAAACAGCTATTTTTGCAGCAAGAAATGAGGATGCTGTCATCATGTCTCCGGCATAAAAAAAGGGAACCCCACATTGCATGAGGCTCCCCAATACAGACTGTCGCATATATGTCAGGTATGTATGCTCCATCCGTGGAAACGTTCCATGATGACGGCAAAGGACTCGTCCGGATTTCCATGATACAGCAGTCCTCCGACAATGCCTGTATTCCCGTCCGGATAACGTTCGCAGAATCCGAACGAATACGGCGCATGGTCGTAATAGAGTTCGATTTCGCATGGACGGTTCTCGTTCTTCTCCCATTGCTTGAGACGTTCAAGACAGTTTTCCAGTGTCTTGTCATTGATGGATTTTGCATACTGTACGACCTTGTCGTAATGCTCTTGTGAACAGCAGATTTTCATATCGTTTGAATTTATTGGTTGGTAAATGTTTTTTTCAGTCAATCCAGAAAGTACCGCAATGAGGGCATTTGCATCCGGCAGGATACTCATTCGAATACCGCACGTCACGGTGGCGTTTGTAGTTCATGTCACCGAAGGTGCATTTCCCGCTTCGGAATGTCTGCTCGTAAGCGGCTTCCTGTTTCTTGTATTCAGCCATCCGGCTTTTTCGGACAGATCCGGTAAAAGGTATCATGCCCGTTTCCCATTTTGTGGAATCACACCAGTCATTGGTCATGCCGCAGACTTCATTGGCATAGGAATAGTGTGCTTGTGAATCGACAAACAGGTTCTCCCTTCGGAAAGGAAAAGTGATATCCAGCGGAATCCGTACATGATGTCCGGAACCGTTCCGGCTGTCGGCAATGGCCACCACTACATTCCCGTGGAAACGGATGCTTTTGAAATCGTTCTCAGGGTCTTTGCTAATGAGCCTGTCAAACATGGCGTTGAAGTAGATGCGCAGTTCTCCGCCGTATGTGGCATTCTCTACCAGTTCTTCAATCTTCTCGTCAAACTGCCCCTTTTTCAGATGCAGTGCGCGACGTACCTTATGGCAGGCTATGGCGACTGATTCTCCCCGCAGTGAACAACCGGTCAGATATCCGCTGATTTCCACTCCGAGCGAATAGAAGAAATTAGTGACGGACGAGTTGCGTATCAGATCCTTTACCGGGTCGGAATCGTTCCGGTCGTAGATAAGTTCCCTGATTTCATCTTCATGCTCTTCAAACTCTCCGGCTAAATTGTCCGTTTCCATATTCTTTCTTGTCTCCTCTAGATAGTCGTGCATGTTTGAACTTTCCTGTTCCTCATACCATTCGTATGCCTTTTCATAGAGTTTTTCCATATTGTTGGAACGGATGCATTCCTCCTGGATGTCTTCATGCTCATCAAGGTCATCCCGGTAGTCCACGTAGTAGAGGCTTACATACTGTGGAATATAGTTTGTAAGTTGTAATGTCTGGTTCATGATTCCTGATTTTAAGAGTTATACAAACGAAAAAGCCCTGCTTGTCGTACAGGGCTTGATTCTTGTGGAACTGAAACCTTTGGAATGTCTGTTTATATGGTATCTCCATGTCTCAAGCAGATAATCCTTGGTTCCTTTGATACTTCCGTGTACCATACATCCTTTTTCATCATACAGGTAGCAGGTGTTAAGGAGAACCGGTATGCCGTCATGCACCTTGTACATGTGCAGCTCAATATCATTCTTTATGGCGGCAGACTTTTCCTTTTCCACTTTTCTGTGTATGGCTTTTCTGACCTCGCCGATATGAGGAGAGGTATAGCCGATTATTTCCGAATGGAATGCAAACTGATATTTTTCCATAACACTTTGTCCGTATTAAAATTCTGATATAAGTTCATCTTCATATACCTCCAGTTCAAGACCGCTCTCGACAATCCTGACCAGCCAGCGGCATTCCAGTCTTTCCATCAGTTCGACGGCACGGTATCCCTTATAGGGACGTCTCAGAAATACAATGTCTCCGGTTTTCATATTTGTTCCTCC
Source organism: Bacteroides mediterraneensis (assembly GCF_025993685.1). NCBI lineage: Bacteria > Pseudomonadati > Bacteroidota > Bacteroidia > Bacteroidales > Bacteroidaceae > Bacteroides > Bacteroides mediterraneensis. The sequence continues at coordinate 1,635,382 of NZ_DAJPEN010000001.1, forward strand.
TTTTTATTGTGCGTAGATTGTTTCTATCAGTTCTGCATCCGTAAGATAGCGCAGTTCCTGTGTGGAGCAGAACAGGCAGATTCCATCCAACAGTTCATTTGCCGAAGCATCCAGGTTCCGTACTCCTTCGATCAGAGATTCTTCCAGTTCCTTGCTTGAAACAAGATATATTCCGTGAATGTCTTGAACAGTTCTCAAAGGGAAATGTCTTTCCTGATAGATGATGTCCTTTATCATGTCATCCTGTGGTGGCAGTTTGGCGCTGATTGTCTTGAACTGTTCGGGTGCGAGTTCCTTCAACCTGTCAGGGTTGAAGCGGAACATTCTGAATCCCTGATATTCAAATCCGGCAGGCTCCGCTATTCTGTTACTGGTCAGGAAATCATGCACATGTCTGTTGCAGTCCCGGTTGTCCACATAGGCATGGAACGGGGGAAGGGAATTGAGGTTGACGGTGATGTCCGTGTAGGATTCCCAGCATTCCAGATTATCTTTAGACCGGGATTCAAGTCCTACATACAGATTGTCATTGTCGATATAACTGTTCAGGACGAGTCTGACCTCAATGCGTTCAGCCGGTTCTGTGGCTGTTTTCCAGTATAGAGTGTTCGATTTGTTCATACTTGTATTGTTTTTATGAGGGAATGCGGCAGTTATTCTACCGCATTCCCCGAATGTTATGATTTGATATTTGTTATATCCTGTGCGGACTCCTTTTTCACGGTTCTCAATCTTTTTAGGAGATACAGGAAATATTCACGGTCATAGATCCGGAAAAGAAATTCCTCTGATGTCTCCTTGATGTGTCCGATGAAAGTTGCGGATTCCCTGCCGGGAGGATATTGAAAGAAATGTCCGTCGGAAACAAGGGTGAGCATCTTTCCTGATACATGGTCTATCAGTTCGTCCGGAGTTGCGTAATGTCCTTTCCCTTTATAGAACTGATAATGGTTCCGGCGAAGACTTTTCAGGGTATTCGCCATGTCCGTCCTTGCTTGTCTGGAATCTGATTGGATGACAAGGTTGCAGATGAATACGGACTGTTTTCCGTCCAGTGAAAAATAATAGGGAATGAGTCTGGTCCCGCTGATTGTTTTGCTTGTTTCTTCTTTTGAGATCACGGCTTTCCGGTTGATGATTTCCATGTGACAGTCTATCTGACTGTCCAGTTCGGATTGCGGAGTAAGTACGGAGCGCAGGCCCTTGAAATATCTTCCTTGACGCGTGAAGCAGAAAGAGTACATATTTCCGTAATACGCTTCTCCCACAAAAAACGAGTTTTGTCTCATGCGCAAGGGGGGCAGTACATCCAGCAGGTCATAGTAATCTTCTTCGGTGATTTCCTTGAACGGCTCGGACAGGGACTGATTGTATAGCCGCAGCTTCTTGTCTATATCAGAAGGGGTTACGGCTTTCAGATAGGGATTGTTTTCCCGTATGCGCAGTTCTTCTATTGTTTCCCCACCATAGTCATTGTGGAATCCGTCACTCATACTTGTCAGGCATGTTCCGTCGAAGTAGCGGGAATCGATTACATATTTCAATCGGTCTTTCATGTCTTATAGGTTTTGAAGGTTCAACACTCTTTTGACTGCATATACGGCATTCTGTGTAAGTTGCCGTTGCCATGCCTGGTATCTCGGCGACCATTTGAAACCGTATGATTTCAGTTCCTTGCGCCTCTGGTCATCCGGAATACTGTCAAACAGGATTTGCAGGCGGTCTGCCTCATAGTTCCATATCAGCGTTCCGCCTTCAAATTTCAGTTCACGGTTTTCCCGTTCTCTGATTTCCTGAAGTTTCAGTCTGGCCTGGCGTGCCATTTCCGGCAGTTGGAAGAAACGGTTCCGCGGAGTGATAACCGGTTTCTTGCATTGCGCATTGAAATCTGTAATGAAGTCCACCGCTTTCTGTACGATTTCCACTTCTCCTTTTCCTGCATAGGTGCTTACCTTATTAAGGATACTGCTGACAAACAAGGCACGGCTGTATCCTCTTGCTTTACCGGTATCAATATCATGAATGGTCTGTGCGCTGCTTGCAATGTCACGCTTCAGGCGGTTCCATGCCTCTTCCTGCTTCTGTTCTTCCGGTTTGGCAGCCTCTTTCATCCTTTCCATGGCTGCCTTGAAGCGGTTACGCCAGTCATGAAATTCATCAAATCTGTTCTGGTATGCATCCAAGGCCTTGTTGTTGCGCTGGCAGTTGAATTTGGCAGGCCCTGTCACCATCGGACTGGCACATCGTGAGAGACTGCCCAGCAAGGCAGAGAACTTGCTATGGTATGCACTGACATACTCGTAATGCTTTTCTTCCGGAATTTGTTTCAGATCCTCTACAAGTTGTTTTTCATATTGCATGATGTCTGTTTCCGCCCTTGCTTCAGGTTCGAAGGAACTCCATCTGTATGCGTTGTATGCAGCATCAAGCAGGTCCTCCAGATAGCCGGGATACAGGAATTCCACAGCTTCCCATTTTTCAAATTCATTTGGATGAAGTTCTGTTTCCCCGTCTGCCGTTTCGATGGTGTGTACATAGGAGCCCATTCCCGTACAGCGTTTACGGAAATGAAAAAGGACGGCTTCTTCATCCGTCCCTTGTTCTCTGATTTTCTTCACTCGGTAAGCATTCTTTCTTGTCAACGTGATAACCGTCTGTTTTTCGATCTTGTCCTTCATGAGGTCTGCTACTGTACCTTCACATACCTTCTTTCCAACTTCTTCAGTCATATTCTTTTATTTAAATTAGACATGACCGGCTCCGTGGAGCCAGTATTTCAATTTCTTACTGGCCCGGCTGTTCTTTGCCAATGACCGGTGCAAGGCTTGGCGGAAAAAAATACCGGAGCGAAGCGAGGATGATTTTTTTCCAGCCAACCAGCCCGATAGGGACGCCTTGCACAGTCAGTGGCAAAGGGCGATCTTTGCTGTAAGAAATGAAATAATGGAATTGATTTGTTTTTTGTATATCTAATAATATAACTATTGATAATCACGATTTAAACTATAGATTAGATTTTTTTGTTGAATCTAAAATAGTGAAATTCAATTTTTAATAATAGGAATGAGTTATGTGTGAATTGATATGACTATGATAGAATTTTTAATCATATTGGGATAGCAAGAATTTTTGTAAGTCAGTCTTTTTTTAAATTATTTATAGTTATCTTTGGAACATAAATAAGAAGGAAAATGAATAGTGCAATTTTTTTTAATCATATTACTCCAAACGAATTAAATAAAAAAATATTAAAGTCTTTTGAAGATTATTCAAAGAAACATGATGACATTGTTATTTATCTCATAACAGCTCCTTTGGGAGAAAAAATTAACTATGAGTATGAAGAAAATGTCATTGTTGTGTTATCTCCAGGACACAAAATTATATTTTTAGATTTAGCTTGCAGAGCTGAGTTTGATGAATATTTTGATGATTTTATATCTGATTTAGGTGCTTTATCAAATAAATATAAGTATCAAAGCTATATTGGAAGACCACGTTTATGGAAAGAAGAATTACTACAAAAATGTCAAATCAAGGATGGTTCTATCAATATAGAAAGGTTATTTGCTGAGAATAAGATTTCTAAGGATTTAAAACGTAAAGGAGAGCTTATTATATCATTACTTACGGGTTGTATTAATGATATTGAAAAAATTGGAGTAGAACAACCATCTACATTATTAGAAAAGGTCAAAAATAAAATAATCTTGTTTGATGCAGAACAAACAAGATTTATTTATCGCGAATATGCTATAAAGAAAATAATCTCAGTACAAGGACTATCTGGAACAGGAAAAACTGAATTGTTATTGCATAAACTAAAAGACTTGTATACAAAAGACGAGGATACTAAGATATTTTTTACGTGCCATAATATTGCTTTAGCTAAAAAAATACGCCAGCGTATCCCTCCATTTTTTGATTTTATGAAAGTTGACAGGCAAATAAAATGGAATGAAAGATTATGGGTTACACACGCTTGGGGATCCCATAGTAATGAAAACTCTGGGTTGTATGCCTATATTTGTAACTTTTATGGAATAACCTTTTATAAATACAGTAATATTATTAATTATGAATTTATTTTTTCTAAAGCTTTAGAGAAAATAAACGAAATACCTCCAAAAGAGTTTAAACCTTGTTTTGATTATATCCTTGTTGATGAAAGTCAAGACTTTCCTGATGTTTTTTTTGATTTATGTAAAAAAATTGTAAAACATAAAGTGTATGCAGCTGGAGATGTCTTTCAAGATATTTTTGGTACAATTCAAAGTAAGCCTAGAGGTGTTGATATAATTCTAAATAGATGTTATAGAACTGATCCGCGCACTCTTATGTTTGCCCATAGTATTGGTTTAGGACTTTTTGAGAAAAACAAATTGAATTGGTTCGAAAATGAAGGTTGGGAACGCTTAGGGTATAAGGTTCAGGAAAATAAAAATGCAAAAACTCTAAGATTGTCACGTTATCCTATAAAACGATTTGATGATCTTGAAATTGATAGTAGTGTTATTATCGTTAATAATACAATGATAAGTAATGTATGTAATATTATCGAAAATCTACAAAAAGAAAATCCTGACATTCAACCAGATGATATTGCTATAATTCTTATTGATGATAATAAAGAAATTTACACATACATAGACAAGTTATGTTTAGCTATAAATAAAGTTTTTGGTTGGTCTGTTTCTAGAGGATATGAGAGTAAAGAAACCGTAGCTAATCATTTATATATAACGAATCCCAATAATGTGAAAGGATTGGAATTCCCTTATGTAATATGTATAACGCATAGAATTATGGATTCATATAGATATCGTAATACTCTATATACAATGTTGACTCGTTCATTTCTACAGTCTTTTTTATTGGTTACTCAAAATGATAAACTAGATGTTTTTTCAAGAGGTTTGAATATAATTAATTCAGATTTATATATTGAAACTTCTATTCCTACAGAAGAACAAAAAGATAAAATGAAACAAACATTACTCAAATATCAAGAAGAGGAAAGTAGTTTGTCTTATAAAGATTTTATTGAAGCTATATTTATTGAGCAGGGTATTGTTGATGAAAAAGTAAAAGAGGCTCTATTAACGGCTTTATCTAAAACAACATTTGACAGATTTGATAAAGAACAAACCGTTCAGTTTATAGATATTAATAAGAAGTTTTATTAATGAAGAGGCTTGATTATAAATTGGAAGGTGATTTACTAATAAAGGCTTTTCCGAAACATAGAATTGATGAAAGGAGGGAATTGCTAATAATTCTTTTAGAAGCGATAAGATATATATTTATTGCAGATAAAATAAAAGAGAAAGATAAAGCTACGGATAGGTTAGTTTTGTATATAGATGATATGCAGCGATTATTCTTTTTCTCCGAAAATAAATATTATTCTATAATGTTACCTTTTACTATGAAAATAGATAATGATGTTGTGACATTTTATTATTGTGGAATAAATATCGATGCGGAGTTAGTGTCAAATTTTATTAGCATATTAAACTCGGATTTATATAATTCACAATCTTGTTGGGATTTTATGACGCCAATTTATGAATTAGAAACCAAAAATGTAAATTTTTGGAAAATATTTAGCTACTTACTGAGTTGTGATTTAGGATATTTGAGATTTGATTATGATGAAAAAGGGTTTTTAGATGCTCAAAAACGAGGTATACCTCATATTCATCCTAAGCATCATCTTGATATAAATTTTTCCAACTCTTCAACTTTTAAGAGTGGATTAATAAAAAAAATTAGTCAGCAAGAATTTATTGATATTGTTGATAATAAGAAAAAACGTTGGTTTTTAAAAGATGAAAGATGATGTAAATTAAAATTATATCAATAAAAAAGTAAGAGGACTAATAGCCTTTCTTTATAAGAAATTGTTTAATATAAATATTATTACTACTAATAAAATAGGAGAAATTTGCTCAACATTTGGTAGCTCCTGAGCAAATTTCTCTTCTCGCCATTGTTGACTATTATTATTTTATTATATTATGGTTAGGCATATTTTGAATAACGAAACCATCTAATAAATTACCATTAGCTTTCTTGTTTCTTTTTATTCTATCTGCTCCCCATGTGCCCCACTGTTTAAAGAAAAAAGGTATATGGTTAAAGTCTGCTTGTTTTTTTATATTTATTATCCAGTCTTTTTCCATTAAGCGTGCTTGAACACCACTTTCGCCGCCAACAATTATCCAATCAATACCCGTTAAATCTAACTCTCCCAAATCTTCAAGTAAAGGTTCACAAGAAATGAATTTTACTTTGGCGGGTAAATTTCGAATATAATCCATACGATATTTTGATTGTTTATTCTCAACAGTAACACCAAGCCAAGTATTTAAGGGGATGGTCCTTTCTTTAAAATATTCACCCATTCGTTCAGCTCTCTTAGTCAAAATCTGATAAGTGTGTTGTGGAGTTTTACTTATTGTATCAAATACTTTATCAATAAATTCAAATGGGACATTATTATGAAAGAGATCACTCATGGAACAAACAAAAATCATAGATTTTTGTTTCCACGTTATTGGTTCATATAAATCTTCAGGATGCAGTGTGACATTAAAGCCATGACTGTATTTGGGATTTCTCATACCTCGTAATCTGTTAGTCATAACATATGCATAACAATGTTGACATCCTGCGGATATTTTAGTACATCCTGTTACAGGATTCCAGGTCTTATCTGTCCATTCAATAGATGTTGTAGCCATTATTTAAATTCTATGATGCAATTTTTTGATATTAAAACGGAAACTATATGATTTTTTCCGTCTGTAAATTTTGATTTTATGCGATTTTCTTCAACTAATTCTCTTAATGCTTTTGCATAATGAGATCGGCAATAGTTACCTGTAATTTGATGTTCTTCAAATAACTCAAAAGCCGTGATTGTTTTTCCTTTATATGAAGAATAGATATTTTCCTTTAAAATTTCAATATTTTGTTTACTAACATCAAATAATTCTGCAATAGGGTTATTTATTTTTTTTACATCAAAAGTGTAGGTGTTTATTCCATCAAAAATAGTACCTACATTAGCAAAGTCATTATATATCGTTTTTATTAAGTCAAATCCTCTTTTCCCTTTCGTTAAATGTAAAATATAATGACTTGTTGTATCAATATCCTCTTCTTGAAATCTGAATGCTGTATAATAAACTTTACTATTTAAAATCTTTTGGTATTCTAAGCCTAAATAGTCAATGATTAATTGCAATCTTTCACCTACTGATTGTTTATATTTCCTATTAGATTTGATTATTTCATATGTAGTTGGAAATAAATCTCGCATTAAAGACTCAAATTTCTCATTTTCTAAGGCTGGATGTATTCTTTTAGTATTAATAAATATAAATATCTCATTGCCCCAATTTTGTAAAAATTGTGCAAGAACGTTTGTCTCAATACCCTTATACCCAAATGGATCAATAAAAAGTAATGCGGGAGATTCATTATAGTTTCCTACATGTGTATTTCTTATTAAATATTGTGTAATTTTTCCCCATTCTCCTACTGTACGATCTCCAAAAAAGGGATTTATAACAAAAGACCCTTTAGGAAATTCTTCAAAGAAGTTTTTCTCTAATTGTTCTTTATAAGTATTATCATTAAAAATAAATCGTACATGTTGCTGCAAAAAATTATTTTTTATACAATTTCTAGCAACCAATAGCGGGGTTGAAACATTTCCATCTTCATATTTGCCAGGGCCGGCAAATAAATCTATATATCTTAACTCTTTAGGTTTATGCTTATTTATTATGATATTACAATATTTGGGAAAATATTCTGAAATAATGCTTGCCTTAATTCTCGAAGACATTGTTTGCTGCTCAAAAAAATGATTTTCTTTCATGTCCAAACTCTCTATTGCTATTATTTATCAATTGTCTTACATCTATTTGTAATTTATTAGCTATTTTTATCAACATTTCTAATGATGGTTGGCTTGTGTTAGAACACCAGCGTGAAACTGTAGATTCATTTTTTCCTAATTGCTCAGCCAACCATTTTCCTGTTTTTTCTTGTTCTGCTAATACAACTTTTATTCTATTAATTTTTTCTGTTTTCATGTTGAGTATTTATTACAAAATACTACAATAAATTGACTTTATTTGCAAATATACGGATAAACGATAATTATGAAAAATATAATGATATATTTTTATAATTATAAAACAACTATATTGTTAAAATATTCATTTGTTTTGTGTATTTCATTTGTCATATATTAACCCCATTTCGAGGTTTACGTTTCATCCCACTAAGTATTTGTGCGGATTGTTCCTGATAGGATAGAGGTTGGCTTTGTTTTTTGCCAGCCTCTATCCATTTAAGGAGTTCGTCCTCATAGAAATATAATTTTTTACCACGTTTATAGCTTGGGATGAGACCTGTACGAGCAAGTCTATAGATTGTCGGTTTTGATTTTTGGATAAGTATGCTAGCCTTATCTATGTCAATTAGTTGATGCTGATGATCAAGTTTCTGTGGTCGTAGGGTTTCAACTAATTGGTAAATTTTCTCTACTTGTTCTGTTAAATAGCTTACAGCCTGCGGAAGCTTGTCGAATGTGATAGGTTCTTTTGTCATACTATCTGTTTTTGCTTTTGAGGATTAATACTTGTTGATGCAGTATTTATGAATATAAAGTCTGATTTATTGAATTATATGTGGATTTAATTTAATCAGGCATTCTGTTTCTGAGTGAGACATCTTTTTGATTATCGTGTTGATTTCATTTTCTTTCATGGTATCAGCAAATACTTTTTTAATGAATTCTGCTGTATAAGAACGTCGTTTACCTAATGCTTTACCTATGTTCCAACCCAAATGCATAACATCTATAGCTTTCAATTTTGAATCTACTTTTATAGGAATAATATCGATAGCAGTTTTATCCTGAAAGAAATCTGAAATATAAGCACAGAGGCGCTGCAGATTTTCTTGGCTTGTATAAGCAGCCATCGTTTGATGGATGTATATATGTACTAACTCTAGCTTTTTATCGTTCGTACGTTTCTGTTCTATAATAGTATTCGATCGGAGTTTTTCATATTCCATAAATGCTTGTTCTGGTGCAATCACAGAATCATTAAGATGTTCATGGATAGATAAAGATTTGCTATGATGACATAAATATATAATTATCTCGTATAATGCAATTTGCATTGATATATATAATCCTGTAGATATTATAAAGACCGATATAAAGATAATATTTGAGCTGAATTGATCAAAGCCTGCATTGACTGCTTCAATGCGTATAGCAAGTGCTATAAGAAGTAATGTTCCAGCTACACTAGAATCTAAAATATAATATTCAAATTTCTTCAAATACATAAGCCATATGTTTAACTGTTCGTAAGCAAAGGTAATGTTTACTGATTATGTATTATCAGAAAATGACAAGAGTGACATCAGACTTCATCAAACGTCACTAATTGTCATAAATAGCTTGATTATTATTGGAAAGTATGAAGTGTTCAGATGGAATAGGGGCGGATTAATTTATGGGATTGAATATAAGACATGGATTTATAACTTATCATATAATAAACAAAAGTGGTATTCTTTCTATATTATATGATAAGTTATGCTATAATTCCAATAATCGTTCCGCTAATGGCGCATAATATTTTTGTACTTCTTCAGCTGTTGGAGTATGACCGCCAGGAAAGTGGTATGAATATTTATAATGCATTAAAAATAAAGGCTCAAAGTGTGCCAGATGGTCATTCTCACCAAATATTCCCCATATATTTTCTTGGTTAGCTACCTGACAATTGTCCCATTGATGCTGTTGAAGTTCTGCGAATTCATCAATCAATGTTTGGTTAATGACAAGCTGCTGATTTCCGTTAGCTCGTGGTGATTTGTATTCATGCGAACCAATACGTACTATCAAGAAGCGTGTCATTTCGAAATGAGGATTTCCGAGTAAAGCAGGGATATTGTTTTTAGATGCTACTATCTGTGCCAAAAACGAGCCATTACTGTTTCCTACCAATATATCAGGTTGTTCTTGGTTGCACAATCTTTGGATAAAGTCGATAGCTTCCTGTGGATGCAGGGGTAAGTCTGGACTCAAGACTGTTGCCTTACCGCTGAAATATTCTTTCAAGGCAAGAGCTGGGATACATGTACCTGATGCAAAGAAACCATGAAGGAAAAGAATTTTCTGTGCCATAATCAACAACCGCTTCCGTCAATATTACATGTTGCTCCTTCATTAATAGGACGTGAACGTAATCCGGCATCTTCTGGATTCAAAGTAACTGTACCGTCTTCCAATACAAAGCAAGGAATTCCAACGGCTCCAACACTTTTGGCTTCATTAAAGGCTGGATGATGATCCCGTAATCTCAAGAATGCTTTCAAATCTCTTACGTGTTGACCAATATCGATGACCTCATATTGGTTATTACCTTTTACTTGTTCTTCTACATACGTACAATCCGGACAAGTTTCCATTCCATATATTTTTATCATAGCTGTAGTTATTCATTTAAAGACTCAATTTTCTTCAAAGATAGCGATTCTGTCAGATAAAGCAAACATAAAAACAGGTCATATCCGATAGATTTATCAGATATAACCTGTTATAGATAAGATAAGAGTTATATTATTTCAACGAAATCTTATTCGCTGTCTCTCGTTTTTTCGAATTGACCAAATCAGCATAAATCTGTGTGGTCGAAACATTTTTGTGAGTAAGCATTTTCGATACTGTATAAATATCTGTGCCTAAAGAGATTTGTATGACGGCGTACGAATGACGGAAACAGTGGAACAGGATACATGAAGTAAGCAGAGGAAGAAATGAGAAAGACAAACGTAACGAGTTGAATATGAGCAGATATTCTGTTATTTGCTAAAATGAGAAAAAGCAAAAATGGATAAAGTATTGCAGTAGTTCAGTTACCAGAGTGTTAGCTGTCCAGTTACCTAAGGCGAAGAGGTAACAGAATGAAGATTAAAGAATCTGAAACTGCGATAATTTTTCATTGATTCTCAATGTTTTGCATATCAAAGAACGCTTATGTGTGAGGTAATTTTGCCATTAAAAAAATAAGCGTATGAAAGTAGAAAAATTCAAGGTGTTGCTCTACCTGAAAAAGAGCGGTCTTGATAAATTCGGAAAGGCTCCGATAATGGGGCGAATAACGGTAAACAACACGATGGCGCAATTCAGCTGCAAGCTGTCATGTACTCCGGAGTTATGGAATCCAAGAGAAAGCCGACTGAATGGAAAGAGTAAAGAGGCCGTTGATATTAATGCGAAAATTGACCGGCTCTTGCTTTCGGTCAATTCTGCATTTGATTCACTTGTTGAACGTAAGATTGATTTTGATGCGGTAGCTGTAAAAGAGCTTTTGCAGGGAAGTGTGGAAACCCAGATGACTTTGTTGAAACGGCTTGATATGCATATCGAGGACATGCGTTCAAGAATCGGTATTGATGTGGCAAAAACTTCTATGTCAACATATGTTTACACACGCAGATATCTTGGCGAATATATTCAAAAACGATTTAAGACAAGTGATGTCGCTTTTGGGCAGTTGAATGAACATATACCTTGGGAGTTTCAGGATTATATTTTAAAAGATAAAGGTCTTGCGGTGGATACGGCAAGACATTATCTGGCAATCCTGAAGAAAATCTGTCGGATGGCATTCAAGGAAGGATATGCTGAGAAGCGTTATTTTGAGAATTTCAAACTACCACAAGAGAATCGGAAACCACCACGGGCTTTGAGTCGTGAGGATTTTGAGAAGATCCGTGATGTTGTAATACCACCGGAAAGAATCACTCATAATATAGCCAGGGATTTGTTCCTCTTTGCTTGTTACACAGGAGTTCCGTATGCGGATGCAGTTTCAATCACTCGAGAAAATATATACAAGGACGATAAAGGCGATTTATGGTTAAAATACCTGAGAAAAAAGAATGAATATCAAGCCCGTGTCAAACTGCTTCCTGAAGCTATTGCTCTTATAGAAAAATATCGTTCTGAAGACAGGAAAGAGCTTTTCCCAATGATATACCATCCCAATATGAGACGACATATGAAAGGTTTGCGGGATCTGGCAGGTATAAGCTGTGATTTGGTCTATCATATGGGAAGACATACCTTCGGAAGTCTGATAACCCTTGAAGCTGGTGTCCCCATCGAAACAATCAGCAAAATGCTGGGCCATACCAATCTGACAACTACCCAGCTTTATGCAAGGGTAACTCCTAAAAAACTTTTCGAGGATATGGACAAATTTATCGAAGCTACAAGTGATATGAAACTGGTATTATAAAATTAAAAAAGAAAGAATCATGAGAAGTACATATAAGCAACTGTATTATATAAACCGCAGTAAAGTCAAATCTGACGGGACCACATCAATTATGTGCCGTATTACAATAGACGGAAAGGCTGTTGTATTATCGACTGGGTTGTATTGTCAGCCGGAAGAGTGGAACAGTAAGAAAGGAGAAGTCAAAAACAACAGGCTGAATGGAATGCTTGGTGAATATAAAAAACGCGTAGATGAAACTTATGCTGAACTGTTGAAAGTAAACGGTGTCATTAGTGCTGAATTGCTGAAAACAGCCATGACTGGAGCTGTCGGTATCCCGAAGTATATATTACAGGCAGGAGAGGTGGAACGGGAAAATCTAAAAATCCGTTCCATTCAAATAGATTCAACTTCCAGTTACCGGCAATCAAAAATGTATCATTACTACTTGGGTGAGTATATCCGTTCTCTGGGTAAGGAGGACATGCTTTTTACAGATATTACCGAAGAATTCGGTATTAATTACGTTTTGTATCTGAAAACAAATTACCCTCATAAGTCGTCATACCGGAACCATTGTCTTTGTTGGCTGAAACGCCTGGTCTATCTTGCTGTGGACAACGGAATTTTGAGATATAATCCTTTGGATGATATAAAATATGAAAAGAGGCTACCCGCAAAGCTCATGTATATAAGCAAGAAACAACTTCAGGAGATAATGAGCAGTCCTAAACCAGATCCATTACAAGAACTGGCAAGAAGGACCTTTATATTTTCATGTTTTTGCGGTTTGGCTTATGTTGATGTACGCAATCTTTATCCGCATCATATTGGTACAACTGCAGAAGGGCGGAAATATATCAGAACTTATCGTAAGAAAACAAGCGTTGAGTCGTTTATTCCGTTGCATCCGATAGCAGAGCAGATAATATCCTTGTATAATACAACAGATGACAGTAAACCCATTTTCCCGTTACCAATACGTGATATGATTTGGTTTGAAATACATGAGTTGGGATTTTCCCATCAGTTCAAACATAACCTGTCATATCATCAAAGTCGTCACACTTTTGGTACCCTGATGGTCTCTACAGGGGTTCCTATGGAAAGCATATCCAAAATGATGGGACATACAAATATCAGAACGACACAAGGATACGCAAAAGTTACAGATGACAAGATTTCAGAAGATATGGATAAACTAATGGAGAAAAGAAAACATATAATCAACCCCGATAATATTTAACGTATGGAAAGAGGAAAAATAGCCATTGACGGGTATGGAAATATAAAAATTCAAACAAAATGTACTTCTGATATTTGGATGAATGAGCCGGAGTTAGTGGATTTCTTTAACATTATAGCACCTACTTTCAGAGCTGCAGTCCGAGCCATCTATAAAAAGGGTATATTGAAATCAGGAGAAGTCGAAAAACGTGTTAAACGAAAAGATGGGTTCTATGAAAATCTTTATAGTGTGGAAATGATTTTTGCATTGGCTTTCCAATTGGATACTTATGTAGCCAGTCAATTACGGAATTTTTTGATATATAGAGCTATGAATACATCAGCAAAAAATTTCTTTTGCTTTATTAATCAAAAATGGGTTAATGTAAAATGTTAATTGTAATGAGAGCCGATAGCGGAGTAGGACGGTACCTTCAGCTATCGGCTCTTGCCGTTTCAATTAGAATTATCTTGTTTTATAAGCTTGTTTATAATTTTCCTGAAGCATTTTTTCAATGTCGCTTTCTCTGTATAGGATTTTACCACCTAATTGATAGTATGATATTATTCCTTCATTACGATAATCTTGAAGTGTCCTTCTGCTGAGTCTTAGTAGAATTGACACTTCCTTATCTGTCAGATAACGTTCTCCATCCAATAATGGACGGTTTGCTAGAGCCATATTCTCAATTCTGTTTCGCATGCGTTCAAAACTTTCCATAATGTGTTGAATCCATGCATTACTGTCAGTATTAAAATCATTCATCTTTTATTTGGATTTAGTGGTTGTGTAATCTTATAAGATTTAGACTCTCTTTTTAGTGGTATGAGGATTGTTTTTTATTCTTATTGCAATATTCTGTACATCTTCGGGCTTATAGAACATTTTGTGTTTTATCTGTGAGAAAGATAATGTTCCGTTATCGCGTAAAGTCTGTAAAGTACGCGGAGATATATTCAGAAAATTACATACTTCCTGGTTGTCCATCCATTTGTTTAATTTCTTGTCATTCCTTTGGTTACAAATTTCCATAACCTTTTGCTCGAACTGTTCGAACTTTCGTACCATTTCCTCAAACATTTGTTTTTCAATTCCTACAAATTCCATTTTGCCTCCTTTTTTAGTTATCGTTTGAAAATTGTTTTGCTGCAAATAAAAGACATAACATGCGTAAAGCAATGGATTTATGAAAACTGGCAACTTGTTGCGCCGTTTGTCCGGGTAACGGAGCCATTTCTCGGAAAAATCTCACGTGAGCCACGTAGTGAGTTGTTAAAGCCCCTTTTGTTTATTGCTGAACTTTGCCGCAGGAACAAGAAAAAAGACAGAACATGAAAGTGATAACGATGGAAAGTTCCGCATACAAGGCAATGATGGAACAGATTGCAGAAGTAGCCGGCTATGTCCGTGAAATCAGGGAGGCGATGAAACGTGAAAATACGGACAGGCTTCTCGACACGAATGAAGCCGCCAGAGAACTGGGCGTAAGCAAGCGGACCTTGCAGCGCATGAGGGATGATCACCGTATCAGATACGTGGTCCTGCGGCGCAAATGCCAGTACAGGCTCTCGGAAATCCGGAGGATTCTTGACTCCCATACCATCCGGGAGGACGACAGAACACTCGATGAACTGCACCATAACAGCAGACTGCCCACCGGAAACGGCAGGCAGCCGAAAGGAAGGAGGACATGAACATGGAACTGCTGACAAAGAAACTGTTTGAGCAGTGGATGGAAACCATCCTTGAAAGGCTTGAACGTCAGGACGAGATGCTGCTTGCCCTGAAAGCACCGGAAAAACGGGAACACACGCCGGACAGGATACGGCTCTTTGACAACCAGGACCTGTGCCTGCTGCTCCAGATAAGCAAACGGTCACTGCAACGTTACCGCAGCACGGGAGCCTTGCCCTACAAGATACTGGGCAAGAAGACCTATTACAGCGAAGATGACGTGCTGAAATTCCTGTCGGAACACGTAAAGGACTTCCAGAAGGACGATGTCGAGTTCTACAAGGCTCGTATCCATAATTTCTTTAATAAATAACAATTAAAAATTATTCAAATGGCAAAGAAAAGCGACGAAAAGGACGTGCTGATAGTCCGTGACGAAAAGACGGGCGAAATCAGCGTGGTAGCCGGCCTTAATGCGGACGGCTCGCCCAAGCGGACTCCGGCAAGGCTGGACAACGCAAAGGATTTTCTACTGTTCGACAAGCATGGCGACATGCTCGACAACTTTTTCAAAAACTTCTTCCGGCAATGCAAGGAACCCAGCCGCTTCGGTTTCTACCGCATAGCGGCGGATCAGGTGGATTCACTTCTGGGAGTGATGAAGGACCTGCTGCAGAATCCTTATCAGAACAAGGACATCCTTGCCCCGCACAAGGTGGACACATTCCCCTATCAGATGCAGGCGGAAGAAGAGAAAAAAGAGAAGAAAGAGGAACAGGGTGAAACCCAAAAACAGGAAAACATGGAACAGAAACAGGAAAAAACGCAGGAAAAGCCTCAGGTCCGACAAGGCTACCAGCCCATTGACGAGAGTTCAATCAACTGGCAGGAACTGAAAGAGAAATGGGGCATCGACCGTGAGGAGCTTGAAAAGTCCGGTGACCTGCAGAAGATGCTCAACTACGGCAAGTCGGATCTGGTGAAAGTGACCCCAAAGTTCGGGGAGGAAACCTTTGAACTGGATGCCCGCCTGTCGTTCAGGAAAAACGAGGACGGCAGCATCGGTCTTGTACCGCATTTCATCCGCAAGGAGCAGAAACTTGACGAATACAAAGAACACAAGTTCTCGGAAGACGACAAAAGGAATCTGAAGGCTACCGGCAACATGGGACGTGTGATTGACCTTGTGGACAAGGAAACCGGAGAGATTATTCCCTCGTACATCAGCATTGACCGCAAGACGAACGAAATCACCGATGTCCCTGCCAGCAAGGTACGCATACCGGAAAGAATCGGAAAGACGGAAATCACCAAACAGGAGCAGGAAATGCTCCGTGCGGGGCTGCCGGTAAAAGACAAGCTGGTGGAACGCAATGACGGAAGGAAGTTCGTAACGACCCTGCAGGTGAATGTGGAACAGCGCGGAGTCGAGTTCGTGCCGGGCACCGGAAAGTCCCCGCGTACCGTACAGAAACAGGACAACACGGAACTGCCGGAACTGGAACCGGACATGAACGACGCTGAAAAGCAGGATGCGAAGCAGCAGAAAAGGAACACATGGACGAACGAGGACGGCAGTATCCGCGGCATCACCAAATGGTGCGGCAAGCCCCTGACGGAACAGCAGCAGGCGGACTACAAGGCAGGCAAGACCATCAGACTGGAGAACGTGACGGACAAGCAGGGGCAGCACGCCATCATGTATGTCAAGTTTAATCCGGAAAAGGGACGCCCGTACCGCTACGATGAAAATCCGGACAATGCCCAGAAAGTCGCCCCGTCGAACGAAAGCCGGACACAGGTAGCCGTAAACAGCGAGGGCAAGACGAACGAAGCGACCAAGAACATCAAAGAGCCGCTGCAGCAGGGACAGTCAGCCCCGAAGGATGACGCACAGAAGCAGCAGCAGGAAAAGCCCAAGAAAAACAAAGGCATGAAAGTATAGTCCCGCACACCACTAAATCCAAAAACATAAAAAACAGAATCAAAACAAATCAGTATGAAAACAATCATAGCAGAAAAGCCCAGTGTGGCACGTGAAATCGCCCGCATCGTGGGTGCCGGCAAGCGAGAGGAAGGTTATCTGACCGGAAACGGTTATAATGTGACATGGGCATTCGGACATCTTGTCCAGCCCGCCATGCCGGAAGAATACAACCTGCACGGCTTTGTACGCAGCAACCTGCCCATCATTCCCGAAACCTTCACGCTTGTTCCCCGACAGGTAAGGACGGAAAAAGGATACAAGGCGGACAGCAGCGTGGTCGCCCAGATAAAAATCATTACCAGACTGTTTAAGGACAGCGAGCAGATTATTGTGGCGACCGATGCCGGCCGCGAAGGTGAGCTGATATTCCGATACCTCTATCATTATATCGGCTGTACGGTCCCGTTCGTGCGTCTGTGGATAAGCAGCCTGACGGACAAGGCTATCCGTGAGGGACTGAAACACCTTGAAGACGGAAGCAAGTATGACAACCTTTACCATGCCGCCAAAGCCCGAACTGAAGCCGACTGGCTGGTGGGGATAAACGGAACGCAGGCACTGTCCATCGCAGCCGGACGCGGAACCTACTCGGTGGGACGTGTCCAGACGCCGACACTGGCGATGATCTGTGAACGTTATTGGGAAAACCGCCGTTTCACCCCCGAAGCCTTCTGGCAGTTGCATATCTCGGCAAAAGTACAGGACAGTGACGGAGTCGTGAAAATGCCGTCGGTGGAGAAATGGAAGGACAAGGCAACCGCAACAGCCCTATATAATAATGTAAAGGAGAGCAACACGGCTACTGTCGTGAAAGTCGAACGAAAGGAGAAAATCGAAGAAACACCGCTTCTGTATGACCTGACCACACTCCAGAAGGATGCGAACACGAAGTACGGGTTCACGGCAGAGCAGACACTCGACATCACGCAGAAACTTTATGAGAAGAAACTCGTCACCTATCCCCGAACCGGCAGCCGATACATCCCGGAAGATGTCTTTGCGGAAATACCGAAACTGCTGGCTTTCATCGGCAGACTCTCACAATGGAGCGACAAAATCCCGCAAAAGCCGGAGCCTACCCGAAGAAGCGTTGATGACAGCAAGGTGACAGACCATCACGCACTGCTGGTTACTGGAGAAAAGCCCCTGTTCCTCTCCGAAGATGAAAGTAAGGTGTACCATCTGATAGCGGGACGCATGATAGAAGCCTTTTCGGAAAAATGCGTGAAGGACGTGACAGCCGTCACGGTGGAATGTTCCGGTGTGGTGTTCTCAGCCAAAGGTCATGTAGTGAAACAGGCCGGATGGCGTGCCGTCTGCAAGGAAGAACAGGAAGAGACGATACTTCCGGACTGGAAAGAAGGGGAACTGCTGCACCTCAGCGGCTGTTCCATGACCGAAGGAAAGACCAAGCCCAAGCCTCTCCATACGGAAGCCACCCTGCTCTCGGCGATGGAAACGGCCGGCAGGGAAATCGAGGACGAGGAACTGCGTCAGGCACTGAAGGACTGCGGTATCGGAACCCCCGCCACCCGTGCCTCCGTCATTGAAACGCTCTTTGCCCGCGAATATGTGATAAGGCAGAAGAAATGCCTTGTGCCCACAGAAAAAGGGCTTGCCCTCTATTCCATTGTCAAGACCATGCGCATTGCCGACGTAGCCATGACCGGCGAATGGGAAAAGGAGCTAGCGTGCATCGAACGCGGAGAGGTACCTGCCGGAAAGTTCCGCAAGGAGATTGAGGAATATGCGACGTCCATCACCTCCGAACTGCTGTCGTGCGAAAAGCTGTTCGGGAAAAAGGATTCAGGCTGCACGTGTCCCAAGTGCGGAACGGGCAGGATGCAGTTCTTCGGCAAGGTGGTACGATGCGACAACACGGAATGCGGCCTACCCATATTCAGGCTGAAAGCCAACAGGATGCTTACCGATGATGAAATCAGGGAACTGCTGACAAAGGGAAAGACGGGTGTTCTGAAGGGATTCAAGAACAAGCAGGGCAAGCGTTTCGATGCCGCCCTGGTCTTTGATGCCGACTTCAACACCGGTTTTGTCTTTCCGGAAAGAAAGGACGGTGCGGCATCCGCAAAAAAGAGAAAGTGAGGAATGGGAAGTAAGGGATAATCCGCCTTTCGGATGAATTATCAGCGGAATTTATTTCGTATTTCATCCGGATTGGACTACCTTTGCCACTGATTCAAGGTTCATAAATCATCATACTGATCAAGACTTTGGATTTAGTGGTGGCACTCGGAGGGATACCGGGTGCCTTTTCTTCCCCTTCTCCGTATATCCGGACATTTGTCAAATCACTAAATCCATTGTAAAAATGAACAAGAAGAATCTTGAACAGACCGAACTTTCCTATTACGGTCTGTATCTGCTGAACTATCTCAAGGAAAACAAGTTTGAACAGGCTTCCGATGCCGCCTTCGTGAAGGCGCGTGCCGATGAAGCCGCAGAAGCCTATGAGCGTGCAAGGCTTGAGGGGTACACTCCCGACGGTGCGCAGGAGATTGCCATGTCTGCACTCGTCCACGGCCTGCATTATTCCCGATACGCCATCCTGAGTGAAGTCGTGGAAAGCGAGTTTCATGAAGAGATTCCGGAAGACGCGCGTGAGGGCTTTGTAGAGAAACTGCTGCCGCTTGTGGGCAACGTATTCTCCATTTACGACCTGTCAGACGACCAGTTCGCCCTGTCGTCCGACTATGACCTGCTCTATACGGAGCTGACGGGAGCCGTCGTCCTTTACCTGAGGGAGTATGGCATTTAACCGCAAGCAGAAACTACGCGACAACATCGAGGCGATACGGACAGCATTCACACTGGAGAAGGAACAGCGCACGCCCACCGCGCGTGAACGTGTGCTGCTGGAAAGGTATTGCGGCTTCGGAGGACTGAAGTGCATACTGAATCCCGCCAGGGAACTGACGGATGCCGTCCATTGGGCGAAATCTGACCTCGACCTGTTTGCCCCGACCATCGAACTGCACCGGCTGATCCGTGAGAACAGCCGGGATGAAAGGGAATACAAAAGTTATGTGGACTCGCTGAAATCATCGGTACTGACGGCATTCTACACGCCGGCGGAAATTACGGGTGCAATAACGGAAGCCCTGTATGACCGCAAGGTGCGTCCCGACCGCGTACTGGAACCGTCCGCCGGGACGGGTGCTTTTGTGGATGCGGTGCTGCAATACCAGCCGCAGGCGGATGTGATGGCTTTCGAGAAGGACCTGCTGACGGGCAAGCTGCTGGGCTGTCTTTACCCGGAACAGAAAATCCGCACGATGGGTTTCGAGAAAATCGAAAAGCCGTTTCTGAACCATTTTGACCTTGCCATCTCCAATATCCCTTTCGGGGATTTCGGAGTGTTCGATGCGGAGTTCAGCCACAGCGCATCCTTTGGCAGACGTTCGGCACAGAAAGCCATCCATGACTATTTCTTCCTGAAAGGTCTGGATGCGGTGCGTGACGGCGGCATCGTGGCGTTCATCACCTCGCAGGGGGTATTGAACAGCTCGAAGGTATCCGTCAGGAACGAGATGTTCAGCAAGGCGAATCTGGTATCGGCAATCCGCCTGCCCAACAACCTGTTTACCAACAATGCGGGTACGGAAGCCGGCAGCGACCTGATCATCCTGCAAAAAGACCTGCAAAAGAAGGAACTGACACAGGAAGAGAGGGTACTGACCATCATACAGACGGAACATAACGGCGGACTGACGGAGAACGCCTATTTCGCCTACCACACGGAACGTATCGTACATACCGATGCAAAGAGGGGTACCGACCCGTACGGAAAACCCGCCATGATATATACGCACAGCGGAGGTGTGGAAGGTATCGCGACAGATCTGGGCAGGATGCTTGCGGAGGACTTGCGCAAACGTCTAGACATGGAACTTTATCAGGGACGCAGGACAGCGGCGGAACAGACCGTACAATCCGCCATGAGCATCTCCATACCGGAAACTGAAACAGTGAAGGCGGAAAGGTCAGTTCCCGAACCTGAACCCGTCCGGCAGCAACCGGAGAACAGGGATGCAGCGACAGAAGAAAAGGCACAACCGGTTGCGGAAAGACAGGAGACCGGGACGCATGAGCCGGAACAGGCTCCAACCGTGCAGCTGACACTCTTTGACCTGTGGGAATATACGGAAGAGGAACGCAATCAGGCCCTTTCGGGCAAAAAGAAAAAGTCCGCAGCCAAGTCAAAGGACAAGAACGGCAAGAAACAGGCACAGGTTACGCCGAAGGTTACGGATGAACCGGCGGCTGCACCTGACGTTTCCCCGCAAAAGGAGACTGAAGGCGAAAAGACGGAAGATGTAAAAACGGAAGATGCGGAAGCCAAAGAAACGGCAGCCCAAGCCCATCCGGACGACATATATGCGGATATAGACTGGGAGGAGAACCCGCCCATCAACGGTTTTTACGAAACCATGATGCACCTTACCCCCGAAGTGCGTATCCAGCTCAGGCATGAGGCGGAGAAACACAGACAGGAACTGCTCGCAAAGTCCGGCATGAAAGACACCCTCGACCCGGCGGTTGTGCCATCGTCGGATTCCCGACCGGTGCAGCAGGCTGACATGACACCCGGGTCAAAACAGGCGCCGGAAGATGAAAGCCCATTGCCGGAAGGCATGACCGCTACGGCTGAGAATCCGTCCGGACAGACGGGAACAACTTCCGCTTCGCTGTTCCCGGAATATGATACGAAACCTGCCAAGGAGGAAGCTGCCGACCTGACACCGCACCCGTACAGCGGGACGGTGGAAGCCCATCACCGTGACGGCTCAATGGTGGCGGAAGGGACCGCCGTCGGGTATCTGAGGGGCATCACCCCCTATGGAGCCACCTTCCACCCGCTTGACCTGAAAGGCTACCAGAAGGAAAAGGCCCTGCTGTATATATCCATCCGTGACGCCTATGAACGCCTGTACCGGAATGAGGCGGAAAACCGGACGGAGGACAGCCGTCAGCGTGAATACCTGAACGTGTCCTATGACGAGTTCGTGATGCGTTACGGCAACCTGAACGCCAGACAGAATGCAAAACTTCTGATGATGGATGCCTCCGGGCGTGACGTCCTTGCACTGGAACGTGCCGAAGAGGGGAAATTCGTGAAGGCGGACATTTTCGAGCGTCCCGTTTCCTTTTCGGTGGAAACATACGTCAATGCCGGGTCGCCCGAAGAAGCCCTGTCCGCCTCGCTCAACAGATATGGCGGCATAGACCTCGACTTCATGCGTGCCATTACCGACAGTACGGAAGAGGAACTGCTCGGAGCCCTGCAGGGACGTATCTATTACAACCCGCTTGTTTCGGGCTATGAGATAAAGGACCGTTTCATTGCCGGAAACGTGATAGAGAAGGCGGAGCGTGTGGAAGAATGGATAAACGACCATCCCGGACATGAGCGGCTTGCGGATGCGGAGCAGTCTCTTGAAGCCCTGAAAGCCGCCACGCCGCAGCGTATCGGTTTTGAGGAACTGGACTTCAATTTCGGCGAGCGATGGATTCCGACAGGCATCTATGCCGCCTACATGAGCCATCTGTTTGACACGGAAGTGAAAATCTCCTATTCGCCGAGCCTTGACGAGTTTTCGGTGGCATGTGCCTACAAGAACATGAAAATATGGGAGGAGTTCTGTGTAAAGGGCTATTACCGGAACTATGACGGCATGAGTCTGCTGAAACACGCCCTGCACAACACCTGCCCCGACATGATGAAGAAGGTCGGCGAGGACGAGAACGGAAACGACATCAAGGCACGCGACAGCGAGGGCATCCAGCTCGCCAACGCGAAGATTGACGAAATCCGTAACGGCTTTACTGAGTGGCTGGAGGAACAGTCGCCACAGTTCAAGGAGCGTCTGACGACCATGTATAACCGGAAGTTCAACTGCTTCGTTCGACCGAAATATGACGGCTCGCACCAGACATTTCCCGACCTGAACATGAAGGGGCTGGAAAGCCGGGGCGTGAAAAGCATCTACCCATCGCAGAAGGATTGTGTCTGGATGCTGAAACAGAACGGAGGCGGGATCTGCGACCATGAGGTTGGAACCGGCAAGACGCTGATAATGTGCATCGCAGCACATGAAATGAAACGTCTCCGGCTTGCCCACAAACCGATGATTATCGGGCTGAAGGCGAATGTCTCCGAAATTGCGGCGACCTATCAGACGGCCTATCCGAACGCACGTATCCTGTATGCCTCGGAAAAGGACTTTTCAGCTGCCAACCGCGTTCGGTTCTTCAACAACATCAAGAACAATGACTATGACTGCATCATCATGTCGCACGACCAGTTCGGAAAAATCCCGCAGTCGCCGGAACTGCAACAACGCATCCTGCAGGAAGAGCTGGATACGGTGGAGGAAAATCTGGAAGTGCTGCGCTCGCAGGGCAAGGACGTGTCGCGTGCGATGCTGAGAGGACTGGAGAAACGCAAGTTCAATCTGCAAGCCAAGCTGGACAAGGTAGAACACGCGATAAAGTCGAGGACGGACGATGTGGTGGACTTCAGGCAGATGGGCATCGACCATATTTTCATAGACGAGTCGCACCAGTTCAAGAACCTGACGTTCAACACAAGGCATGACCGTGTGGCGGGTCTGGGAAACTCGGAAGGCAGCCAGAAGGCACTGAACCTGCTGTTTGCCATCCGCACCATCCAGGAGCGGACGGGAAAGGATCTGGGAGCGACGTTCCTGTCGGGCACGACCATCAGCAACTCGCTGACGGAGCTGTACCTGCTGTTCAAATACCTGCGTCCGAAGGAGCTGGAAAGACAGGACATACGATGCTTTGACGCATGGGCGGCAATCTTCGCCAAGAAGACGACGGATTTCGAGTTCAATGTGACGAACAACATCGTGCAGAAGGAACGCTTCCGCTACTTCATCAAGGTGCCGGAACTGGCGGCGTTCTACAACGAGATAACGGACTACCGCACGGCGGAGGATGTGGGTGTGGACCGTCCGCACAAGAACGAGATACTGCACAACATACCTCCCACGCCCGACCAGGAATATTTCATCAAACAGCTGATGGAATTTGCCAAGACGGGCGATGCCACACTGCTGGGACGCGGAAAACTGTCGGAAACGGAGGAAAAGGCGAAGATGCTCATCGCCACGGACTACGCAAGGAAGATGGCACTGGACATGCGCATGATAGACCCGGAATATGAAGACCACCCGGACAACAAGGCGAGCCACTGCGCAAGGATGATAGCGGAATACTACCACAGGTATGAAGCACAGAAAGGAACGCAGTTCGTGTTTTCGGATCTGGGAACATACCAGACGGGAGAAGGCTGGAACGTGTACAGCGAAATCAAGCGCAAATTAGTGGAGGACCACGGCATACCGGCACAGGAAATCCGGTTCATACAGGAGTGCAAGACGGAAAAGGCACGCAAGGCGGTGATTGCCGCCATGAATGAAGGTTCGGTGCGTGTACTGTTCGGCTCGACGAGTATGCTGGGTACGGGTGTGAACGCACAGAAACGATGTGTGGCCATCCATCATCTTGACACACCGTGGCGCCCGTCCGACCTTGCACAGCGTGACGGGCGTGGCGTGCGTGCGGGAAACGAGATCGCCAAGTATTTTGCCGGCAACAATGTGGATGTCATCATCTATGCGGTGGAAAAGTCGCTGGACTCGTACAAGTTCAACCTGCTGCACTGCAAGCAGACGTTCATCAGTCAGCTGAAGAGCGGCGCAATGGGCGCGAGAACCATAGACGAGGGAGCGATGGACGAGAAATCCGGCATGAATTTTTCGGAATACATGGCGATACTGTCGGGAAACACCGACCTGCTGGACAAGGCGAAGCTGGAGAAGAAGATAGCCTCGCTGGAGGGTGAACGCAAATCGTTCAACAAGGGCAGACGCGAAACCGAACGGAAACTTGAATCCAAAACCGCCACATTATCCGACTCGATAGAGAAAACCAGGGGTATGACGGAAGACTGGGAAAAGTTTACGGCAGCTGTACAGACCGACAAGGACGGCAACCGCCTGAATCCGATACGGGTGGACGGACTGGAACAGACGGATGAAAAATCCATCGGCAAACGCCTGCAGGAGATAGCGAAGAACGCCACGACCGGCGGACAGTACAAGCGTGTAGGCGAACTGTACGGCTTCCCCATCAAGGTGATCAGCGAAAGGACGCTCAAAGAAGGTCTGGAGTTTATCGACAACCGCTTTGTCATAGAAGGCAATTACAAGTACACCTACAACAACGGACATCTGGCAATGGCTGACACACATGCCGCCGCTACGAACTTCCTGAACGCATTGGAAAGGATACCGGGTATCATCGACCAGTACAAGGAAAAGATCGCCACGCTGGAGCGTGAAATCCCGCAGTTGCAGGAGATAGCCGGAAAGACATGGAAGAAGGAGGACGAGCTGAAACAGCTTAAATCAGAACTCGCCGCACTAGACCGCAAGATACAGCTGGAGCTGACTCCGCCGACGCCGGAAAGTACGGAAGAGAACCGGCAAGGCAGCGAGAAGAAACAGACGGAACAGCAGCCGGAAAGCCCGCACGCGGACTTCGTGCGCAGCCATCTGGTTATCGGAAGACCGGGGCTGACGGAACCGAAGGGCATGAAAATGTGATTGATATAATTATTTAGCAAGAAAGACAGATGACAATTTTTAGTGAGAACATAAATGCTCATCTGTCTTTTCTTAATTATTAAATTATGTGAATTTTTTACGCAAATCTACCTATTGGTAGATAAAATATATATATTTGCAAATATGAATGATACGCGAAGTGAAATATTACGTTTAGGTGAAGAATTTATCAGAACTAAAGGATATAATGCCTTTAGCTATGCTGATATTGCAGAAGTTATTAAAATTAGAAAAGCGACAATTCATTATTATTTCCCAACAAAAGCGGACTTAGGAACTGAAATAATAAAAAATACAATTCAAAACTTTCATAATGCAGTAAACAATTGGAAACAGTATCCTTATGAAATACAACTAAAACATTGGATTTTATTGTATGCTGATAGCCGAAAAAAAAATTGGGTATGTATAACAGGTGCATTATCTCCTGTATTTGATACTTTACCTACTAAAATGCAAGTACAATTACAAATATTAGTCAATGATATTTTTAATTGGCTTGAAGAAGTTTTATCTAATGGAAAAGAGGCAGGTGTATTTCATTTTAATGAACCTCCTCAATTGAAAGCTCATATAATACAATCATTATTATTGGCTTCTCTCCTTTTGGATAAAGTTGTAGCAAAAGATATATATGAAGAAATGAAATCTCATATTTTAGGAATTTAATTTTTTTACACCTTTTATCTACCTATTAGTAGATAGATATAAATTAATCAAATATGAAAAGAGTAGTTATAACAGGATTAGGTTGCATCACACCTATAGGAAATGATGTTACTAGTTTTTGGAACAATGTGAAATTAGGTGTTTCGGGGGCTGGTAAAATAACGAAATTCGATGCTTCTAAGCATAAGACGCAAATAGCATGTGAAGTTAAGAACTTTAATATTGAGAATTATATAGATAAAAAGTCATCCAAAAAGATAGACTTGTGTTCTATATATGCATTAGCTGCTACTGAGGAAGCTATATGTGATGCAAAAATTGATTTTTCAAATATCAATAAACAAAGATGTGGAGTCATTTATGCTTCAGGAATAGGTGGACTTAATAGCTTAGAGAATCAATTAGAAGAATATTATTCAAAGAATGATCCTACCAAATTCAGTCCATTTTATATAACACGTATGATTTCAAATATGCCAGCTGGAATGATAACAATTAAATATGGTCTTCAAGGACTTAGTTTTACTCCAGTATCTGCATGTGCATCATCAAATCATGCTTTAATATGCGCTTTAAATTTCATTAGAACAGGACAAGCAGATTTAATAATAGCCGGTGGTACGGAAGCTTCAATAACAGCTAGTGCTGTTGCTGGTTTTAATGCAATGAAGGCATTATCAACTTGCAATAATAATCCAAACATAGCATCAAGACCATATGATGTCAATAGAGATGGATTTGTTATTGGTGAGGGTGCTGGTACTTTAATATTAGAAGAGTATGAACATGCAATAAAAAGAGGGGCACATATTTATGCGGAATTAATAGGTGGGGGTATGTCATCTGATGCATATCATATTACAGCTCCAGACCCAAATGGAAAAGGTGCATTTCAGGCAATGCAAAATGCTTTAGAGGACGGAAATATCTCACCTTCAGAAATAGATTATATAAATACGCATGGAACATCTACTCCTGCAGGAGATATACCAGAGTTGGAAGCTATCAAGAATGTTTTTGGAAAATATTATTCAAATATATTCATAAGTTCTACAAAATCAATGACTGGGCATTTGTTAGGTGCAACTAGTGCTGTTGAAGCAATTGCTTGTGTTATGTCTATAAAAGATTCTATTATACCTGCAACAATCAATACAGAAACGGTAGATCCAAATATTCCAATTGATACTCGTTTAGTACTAGGCAAAAGTATTCAACATAAAGTTGGCGCAGTACTTAGCAATAGTTTTGGGTTTGGCGGACACAATGCAACTATTATTCTAAAAAAGATGTAGCTGTTTAATATTTGTATAGATTATACTTATTCCCCTAATTTGTTATTATACTTAAATTTAGAATTTTATTATGATAACAGATTAGGTTTTTTTGTAAACTTAAAGTTGATATTTTAATTATAGATACATTAGTATAAATATTTATGGTTCTATATTCATTTAATGTACTATTTACTTCGAGACATTATTTCATTCTTGATATATTGGTTTGATTCGTTAAAAATATGTGTAAATGGAGAGATTCTCTATCCCTGAAAATTCTGTCGGGCTATCTCATCCTGGGACTGCTCGTACTGGGCATCATCACGGCCGTATGGTATGAAAAGCAGGTATTTGAGCAGGCGGAGGCTGAGGAACGCAGCCTGCTCATGCAGCGTACCACCGCCAGCGAAGCATACCGGGGACTGATTACACTGTTTCTGGACAATGACCGCGCAATGCTGTGGGACGACTCGGACATGGATACATACGACCGGCGGGAATCGCACACAATGAGGGTGATAGACCGGCTGAAAGGCTACTACGGAGAGCCGGCACAGACGGCAAGGATAGACACGGTAGTAAGGCTGCTGCACGAGAAACGCAGGCTGATCGAGCGGATGGTGGATATGCCGACCACGGCGTACCGCATGGACAGCCTGCTGGAACGCCACCTGCCCGGACTGGAGCAGACGGCATCGGTACGGACAACGACAGTGACGGAACGCACCGAACCGGAAGAGGAAAAGAAACGGGGCGGGCTGTTCGGCCTGTTCCGCAAGAAAAAGAAAGAAGAACCGGCACGCACGACCACACGGGTGAGCACGACACCCAACACCCGGCACATTGCGGAGATGCGGCGGTTTGAGGAAGAGATGCGTACGGCATTGGCAGAACAGGAACAGGCATTCTCCCATCTGTCGGACTCACTGAAAATACGCAACAGCATACTGAACCGGAACCTTTCGAGGCTGATATGGGAAATCGGACAGGACGAGACGGAACGCATGGAAGAAAGGCACATGCGGGTGGCGGAACTGAGAGAAACGGCATTCGTACTGATATGCGGCATATCGGCGGCAGGTATCCTGTGTGCGGTGCTGCTGTATGCAGTAGTCCGGAGGGACATCCGCCGCCGAACCAGAGACAGGAAACAGCGCGAGGAACTGATAGAGACCCTGCGCCGGTCGGTCCGGGAGAATGAAGAGCTGATAAAAAGCAGACAGAACATCATGCAGACGGTGACGCACGACCTGCGCTCACCGCTGACCGCCATACGCGGCAATGCAGAACTGATACTGAAGGACGGGAACCGGGAGACAACGGCACTGCACGCGGAGCATATACGGCAGTCGGCAGAGCGTATGGGGTCACTGATGGAGAACCTGCTGGACTACTACCGCATAGACAACGGAAAGGAGACCGTCAGGGTGAAGCCGTTCAGACTGGCGGGAGTGGCGGAAACGCTGGAAACAGAGTTTGCCGCACGGATGGAAGAGAAACGGCTGGAGTTCAAAGTGAACAACGCCGCTGACGAGGTGGTCATGGGCGACAGAAACCTGATACTGCGTATCGGCAGCAACCTGCTGTCGAATGCACTGAAGTTTACGGAACGCGGGGGCGTGACACTGACCGCCCTGTATGCCGGAGGGAAATTCACGCTTGCGGTGGAAGATACCGGAGGAGGAATAGACAAGGACAAACGGGAACAGATATTCAAGCCGTTCGAGCGGCTGAGCAATGCCGCCACGCAGGACGGATTCGGGCTGGGACTGTCGATAGTGAAAAGCCTTGCGGAACTGATGGAGGGCAGCATATCGGTGGAGAACATACGGAACACGGGCAGCCGCTTCAGCGTGGTGCTGCCACTGCCACAAGCGGAGAAAGCCGGAGAAACAGTCCGCAAGGCAGCAGCGAGGCGGACAAGACTGGGCGGATGTTCGGTATTGTCGCTGGACAACGATAGTATCATACTGGGGATGATACACGACATATTCGTGCAGAACGGGGTGCACTGCGACACCTGCACGAGCACGGGGGAAATGGCGGAGAAGCTGCGCGAGGGACACTATGACCTGCTGACCACGGACCTGAAAATGCAGGACGCAAGCGGCTACGAGGTGCTGGAACTGCTCCGCACGTCGGACATAGGCAACTCACGCACCATCCCCGTGATGGTGGTGACCGGCTCGAAAAGCATCACGAAAGAGGAGCTGGCAGGTGCGGGCTTCAGCTCGGTGCTGTACAAGCCGTTCTCCATCGACGAACTGCTGGCAGCTGCGGAAGAATGCATCGGTGAGGACAGCACCCCACGCATAGACCTCGGCCCGCTGTTCGCATACGGCGACAAGCGGCAGAGGCTGGAATGTCTGGTCAGGGAGACGGAGAAGGAAATGGCCGCCATACGGGAGGAAGCGGAAAGGTGTGACAGGGACAGGCTGGACTACTGGATACACCATATCCGCAGCTCGTGGATGCTGATACATGCCGAAGGGCCGCTGCAGGAGCTGTATGACGTGCTCCACGGAAACGGGACGGCAGAAGAAATCAGGGAGTATGCCGGAAAGGTAACCGGTCAGGGCGAAACGATTATCCGGCTCGCCCGAAAGGAAATGGAGAGAACGGTATGGGAAGAATAATAGTGATAGAAGACAACCCGGTATTCCGCGACCATGTCTGCGGAATGCTGGAGAAGGCAGGCTACAAGACCCGCACGGCATACGACTGTGCCGGGGCACGAAGGCTGCTGGAGGAACTGGACGATGGGGACATCATCGTGTCGGACCTGCGTCTGCCCGACGGGGAATGTACGGAAGTGCTGGAGCGGATGCGGGAAGCGGGTATCAGAACCCCGTTTGTCATCATGACCGACTATGCGCAGGTCGCATCGGCTGTCAGCTCCATGAGGCTGGGAGCCGAGGACTATATCCCCAAGACCCTGCTGCAGGAAAAGCTGCTTCCAAGGATAAGTGAGCTGGTACGCAAATCGGAAAGAAGGCATACCATGCCCATACTGGAGCGCAGAAGTGCCGCATTCCGGACCATCGACCGGCGTATCTCACTGGTAGCCCCGACGGACATAGGGGTGCTGATACTTGGAGAGAACGGTACGGGCAAGGAACACGTAGCAGAAAAGATACATGCGCAGAGTACCCGGCAGAAAGGTCCGTTTGTCGCGATAGACTGCGGTATGCTGACACGGGAGCTGGCGGCATCCGAGCTGTTCGGATACGAGAAAGGCGCATTTACAGGAGCCATAACCGGAAAGAAGGGCTGCATGGCGGAAGCTGACGGCGGCACGCTGTTTCTGGACGAGGTGGGCAACCTGCCCGCTGAGGTACAGCAGAAACTGCTGCGTGCGCTGCAGACCAAATGCTACCGTCCGACGGGCTGCACCCGCGAGCGGAAAGCGGATGTGCGCATCGTGGCGGCGACCAACGAGAATCTGGAGAAGGCAGTGGAAGAAGGACGTTTCCGGCGGGACCTGTATCACCGCCTGAAGGAGTTTGTCATCAAGATACCGCCGTTGCGGGAATGCCGGGAGGACATACTGCCCCTTGCGGAGTTTTTCCGGGAGCTTGCCAACGAGGAACTGGGACGGCATACGGAAGGATTCGACAAGGAGGCGGAAAAGGAACTCATGAGGCGGATGTGGGCAGGAAATGTGAGGGAACTGAAACAGACGGTGCGTTCCGCCGTCCTGCTGACGGAAGGAAGGCTGATAGGAGCCGACAGGCTGGAAGCGGAAAGTTCGGCACAGGCAGGCAGCTCCCTGCTGCTGAAAGACGGGAATGAGGAAAGGGAACGCATCGTGCGGGCACTGGCACAGGCGGACGGGAACCGTGAAGTGACTGCCGGACTGCTGGGTATCAGCCGCACGACCCTGTACAACAAGATGAAAGAATACGGTATCATGCAGAAAAAGAGTGAAAAATGAGAATTATCTCAATGAAAAATCCTATATTTGCATAAACATAGGAGAAAAACGATACGGAGAAACATGGTTTCCCGTACCGACTAAGATATAGTATAGAATAAGACCGCAAGGCGTTTCGAGCGAAAATCTGGAAAATTTGAAACTACGGAAGCGATTGTGTGATGCTTATGCTATGCCTTGGCATAGCGTGCATTCGCATACGTTCCGTAGAGGCATTCCAGAGCCGTCGCTTGAAGGTAGTGTGATTTGCACGCTACTTTTTTTATATACGGTTTCCGGTCGCAACAGAATGACCGCTATGGCAAAAGTCCGATTACTCGCCGTCTTAACAATGGACGGCTGTCCGGCAGAAACAACCGGTCTGTCCGGGCGATGGCTTGGTTCCGACCAGTACGGGATAGGTACGCTGAAAGAGGCTGCTACCTGCGTCCTGACAGAAGATACGTCGCTTACACTCCTCTCCAGCCGGATGGAAAACACCGGCGATTCCCTGAACTATCTGATAGAAGCAACCGAAAAGACGGCAGGTATCATCAACGGCATGATACGGATGCGGCTTGTGGATGAAATTATCCTCTACATGGTTCCCGTCATTGCGGGAAACGGCAGCAGGCTGTTCCAGTCGTCGCTGCCCGAAAGCGAATGGACATGCACGGGAAGCAGACAATGGAAGGATGGTATGGTAAGGATAGTCTACGGACGGAAAACACCCCGCCAACGGGTGGTGACGTTCGGAAAATGAACGCCCGGGACGTTCAAAAAGTGAACGTACGTTCAGATTCTGAACAAAAAGTGAGGCGTCGGGGAAAGCTCCAAAAAATATTTTCAGCAAATATTTCGCTGAATATCAGTGCGATATATTCATGCGAAAAGAAAAACACTCCCGCAGGACCGCTATTTGTCCCATAGTTTTATGTGCGCACACTTCAAACCAAGTGTAATAACATAAAACTGAAAGAAAATGGAACACCTCATATTGACAGAAACAAGTTTTTTCAGACTGATAGGCGGCAGTGCCTGCAATGATGAAATACAGGAGTCCTACAACGGATTCATATCGGAAGTGGTATCACTCTGCAGTAACATGTCGAACCCGGAAAACACATTCTTTGCCCTGAGCTTTGCAGAAACAGAACTTCAGTTCCATGATACGCTGCAGACTGAAAATACTGGGAACAACAGGAGCATCTATGTACGCAAGGCATTATCCTTTGTACGCAAGATGCTGGAATATATCGGTCAGATCCGCAGCGGACAGGTGCATACGCCACAGGCGGAACACAGAAAAGAGAAAAAGAACAGCCAGCCCCTACAATGGACAGGCAATGCCATAGACCTTGTTGAAATCATATACGGCATCCATGAAATGGGATGCATCAACAATGGGGAAATCCCGCTGAAACAACTTGCTCCCATACTCTATTCTTTCTTCGGAGTTGAAACGAAGGACTGCTACAGATTCTATACCGACATCAAACGGAGAAAGACCATCAGCCACACGCATTTTCTGGAGCAGATGCAGGAACGCCTCAATGAAAGGATAAGGCGGGATGAGGAAGCGGACCTGAAAAGGAGATAACTTATACCAATATTTTTGAATATAATTTTTTTAGAAAATCATATGTAATATAATAAAATTGTGTACCTTTAAACTTTCAGAATATGATTGGTAATCATTTGTGCTATATTTAATTAACATTGATATATGGATGTAGAAAAGTTAGATAGACTATTTCAAGAATATGGTTATGATGTTAAAGAAACCAATACATCATATAGAGTATATCTTTTGAATCAAGGAATGTACCATGGTGCAGAAATCCAAATAATGAATGATGTTGATATAGAACCAGTACTTACTCGTTATTCAAAGTTAGGATACCATGCAAAAAGGCAGAACTTTAAAACCATTGAACAAGCCGAAGAATATTTATTTAAAGGTTTTTTTAATACTCAAACTACGGCTAATGATATTATAAAAAGGTATGGTGAATTTACTTACAATCAAGTAAAGCACTATCACGATAATAAGATTAATTATCAATATATTAGTATGCCTTATTCTGTTTATAGTGAAAACGCAGAAGATTTCAAAAAAGAATCAATTGATATTATTTCTGCGGTTAAAGATATAATTAATAAGAAAGGGGCACACCTTGTTGTTATTGAAGCGGCTGCCGGATTTGGTAAAACATGTACGGCATACGAAATTTATAAATCTTTCCAAGATTGTTGCGAAAAACAAAAACCTATATTTACGGAATTATCAAGAAATAGAGATGCAAAGCAATTTAAATATATTCTTTGGTCTGAAATAGATAAAGAAAAAGATACAACTGCTAAACAAGAACTTGTTGTTTATAATATAAAAAAAGGAAGAATTCCCCTTATAATTGATGGATTTGATGAATTATTATCAAAAGATATAGACTACGGAAAAGCTGGACAATTAAATGAATTTGAACAAGTAGAGACAATGCTTTCTACTATTGGTGATTTATTAACAGATGAGGCTAAGATTATCTTGACATCAAGAAAAACAGCCATTTTTGCAGGAACAGAATTTATAGATTGGGTTGATTCATATAATGGTAATTTTGATGTAGTAAGATTCCAATTGGAAAAACCTAACATTAAACAATGGCTTTCAGATGAGCGTTATGATGAGATAATAAGAAAGAATGTACCTTTAGAAAATATTTCTAATCCAGTTCTATTAACGTATCTACGTAATATTGATAATGAAGGATTTAGTGAATTATTAATTTATCCAGAAACGATTACAGAAAAATATTTTGAATTTCTTTTAAATAGGGAACGAGAGAGACAAAATATAATTATCCGAAAAGATGATCAAATGCAAATTTTTGAGAATCTTGCAAAATCTTTTGCGGAATTTGATATTACTGGTGAAAGCAGAAGTTTTGTTAAAGAATTGATTATTGAATATAATAAACAAAGTCTTTTATACTATAGAGAGTTGATGCCTGCAAAACAAACTTTGGAAGAACTTGCAGATACGCTTACAAATCATGCACTTTTAGATCGTATTGGCAATAAAGATTTTATTACCTTTATTAATGAATTTATTTTTGGATATTTACTTGGAAATTCTATACAAAAAGAACAAAATGATTTTTTAGATAAGCTTATACCGTTTCCAGAATCCCTAGTTGATTTAGCTGTTAGATCTTATCAATATTCTTCTGGAGATAATAGATTAAAACTTTGGATGAAACTTGACAAGGTTAAGAACAGAATGTCTTCATATTTAAAAATTACTACTGATTGTTTTCTATTAAAAAAGATAGTTGGTACTTATAAATGTGAGGGGTTTAATTCTTTTGAATTTAAAAATATAAGTTTCCTTAGTGAGAATTGTAAATTTATTGATACTTCATTGGTGGATTCTACATTTGATAGTTGTACGTTTGATGTAAATGCATTGCAAAATGTTGCATTTATTGGATGTAAATTTATAGATTGTAAAGTAAAAAAAGAAAATTCACTACAATATCAAAATATTCATTGTTATGGATGTGAAGATTTTAATAAAGGATTTATTTCTTCTTTGGAAAACTCATTAACTCCTCCTATTTTGTCAGAACAAATAAATACTGATTTAAGAATTCAGATTTTAGGAAAATATTTTAAAGTTGATGGAAAGACTCCAAAGATGAAGTATATTTCTTCGATAAGAAAAGATTTCGAGAATCAAGATTTGGATTTAGTTTTTGCTGTTTTTGATGTATTAAGAAAAGAAGAAATGATTTTAGTTAATGGGAATAATTCTTATATATCAAAATTAGGTATTAGTTACTATCATAAGAATAACATATAAGTATGAGTGCAGGCAATAAAGTTTTAAAAGAGATTGTAGCAGATTTAGAATCTGTATTAAATAAATGTGGAATTATGTACCATGTATTTTATCGCACAAAATCGGAAATGTCTATTGATAGTAAGTTGAAGAAGAAAAGTGCAGAATACAGGGAAAAAGGCAAAAAAATGCAAGATTTATTGGCTCTTCGTATCACTTTATATTTTACTGATGATGTTGAGATTATTCACAATTATCTTAAAAACCAGCCAAATTTTGATAGTGAGTCTGTTGATGAATCTGAAGTTGATAAGTTTTGTCCCAAAAGGTTAAATTTAGTAATGCGTGTACAAGAAAAGCATTTACAGGATATGAAAGCTGCACGACAAGAAACTGATTATGAAGATCTAATTGATGATACATATGAAATTCAGATTAGAACGATTTTATCAGAAGGATGGCATGAAGTAGAGCATGATTTACGTTATAAATGTAAAGATGAATGGGATGATTTTAAAGAGGAATCTAGACTTTTAAATGGTATTTATGCGACTCTTGAGAATAGCGAATGGGCAATGCTTACTTTATTTGACAGGTTATCTTATTCGCAGTATAAAAATAAAGCATGGAATAGCATGCTTCGTAATAAAATGAGAGTTCGTTTTGCAGATAAGGGATTGTCTGAAGAGTTATGTACGTATTTATCAGATCATAGTGAAACAGCAAAATTACTATTTAGAGTAAATAGATCAGTTATATTGAAATCTGTTATGGAAAAAGGATTTTCATATCCACTTACTTACGATACGGTTCTTCATCTTATTAATCATATTAAGGTTAAAGATAAAAAATTAGCAGAATATGAAGATAAAATTTTGAAACAAGATATGGATTTGTTATTTGGAAAATTGTAATTTTTTATATAGATGTCCTATAAAACTTTTCAAACTGTCAATAACTTATTGATATATATATATTGAATTGAGCAGCAACTTTAACATAGAGGCTTGTCTATGATAACAATACTGATAATCAGACTATTGAATATATTTATCGGATACTAACAATTTTTTTAAGAAATGAGAGTGACCCAAAAGTAAATTACATTTTCTGAAAACTACAAATTGTAAGTCCTATGTATAAAAGAGCCTTATCAAACATCTTTTTGGGTGGTATGATAAGGCTCTTAATAATAAAATTAGGACTATTAAGTTACTGTTTGTAAGTTCTCCTTTATGAATTTTGACTTTTGGGTCGGCCTCATTTGCATAGTGCCATCCTGTAATTGATTTTATATTTTTACAGGATTGTGTGTAGGAGTATTAATGTCACTTCTGCAATAGATATTTTAAATTTACATCATTTGCGATACGTTCCAGCTCATCGTTAACAATCATTTTCACCTCTTCCTTGATGCGGTTATAGTTTTCTTGCACCTTTTCCTGCATACAGTCATTGCCGTTCTCGTCGGTAAAATCCGTAATGATGGGAATAGGCCTGTAAGCCTTCGTTTCTGCCGCCACCTTCGCATTGTCCACGACAATCTCCGCATGGAAAATCTTCTGTTCGATACGTTCGTTGAAATTGTCGGACACCGAACCGACAAACATACCCTGCGTCAGGCCGGAAATCTTGCTCGGCGGGATAAGACTGTCCATCTGTGTGTTAATCGAGGTGGAGACATCCTGCCGGTTGATGGATATGGACTGACGTTTCTGCAAGACCTTTCCGAACCTTTCCGAAAGCGTCTTGGCGGTCTCGCCCACCACCTGACCGGAGAAGATGTTTCCGACAGTGTTCATCACGACTTTCGCCTCCTTGTCCCCATAGTCACGTACAAGTTGTGAGAAATCCTGAAATCCCAGACACACGGCGACCTTGTTGCTTCGTGCCGTGGCAATCAGGTTGTCCAGCCCCTTAAAATAGATGGTAGGCAACTCGTCAATAATCACCGAAGATTTGAGCATTCCCTTCTTGTTTATCAACTTGACGATACGTGAGTTATACAAACCCAGTGCGGCACCGTAGATGTTCTGGCGGTCGGGATTGTTTCCGACGCACAGGACTTTCGGTTCTTCAGGGTTGTTGATGTCGAGCGTAAACTCGCTGTCGCTCATCACCCAGTACAGTTGCGGTGAAATCATGCGTGAAAGTGGGATTTTCGCCGATGCAATCTGACCCATCAGCTGCTCGGCAGCCCCTCCCAGCCATGCATCCATAAAGGGACTGAGGTAGTTCTCCAGCTCCGGATATGAGGTAAGGATGGGGAAAATATCCTCGTACCTGCGGTTCAGGAACTCGATGGCATGGGGAAAGGTACAGTATCTACCGTTCTGATAGATTTTGAGGTACCATATAATCGCTGCAAAAAGGATAATCGGTGACTCCACAAAGAAGTCCCCCTGCTTCTGCACCCACGTTTTATTGAGGTTGAGCATGATGGTATATGCCGATTCATAAGCATCCGAAATGTCCGTCATGAAATCCGGGTGAATGGGATTGCAGCGGTGGCTCCTTCGCGGGTCGTCAAAGTTTATCACATAGAACTTCGGCTTTACCCTGTATGCGTCAAGGTGGTTGAGCAGGTGGTTATAGGCAATCGTTGAAAGGTCAGGGTATTTGAAATCATAGATATATTGACTATACCCCTTCTCAATCTGCTGCTTGATGAAGCTGTTTACCACGGCATAGGATTTTCCGGAACCCGGAGTACCCAGCACGATGGTTGCACGGAAGGGATTGACCACATTGATCCATCCCTGATGCCACTTCTTCCTGTAATAAAAACGGGTGGGCAGATTCACGGAATAGTCGTTCTCCAGCAGACGGGTTTCCTGCATGAAACTCTCGTTCTCGTTGTTGAACACATCGTCCATGAGATTGTGCTTCAGCAGGCGTGACATCCACAGTCCCCCCATCAGCAGACAGATATATCCTGCCGAAAGGGTAAGGATATACAGAAGGGCGACCGTCGCGACATGAAACGGAAGCTCCAGTATCCACCAGTTCAGGAAAAACAGCACAAAGCCTGCGGCAAGAGCCGTCCATATCCTGCGCCAGGTGATTTTCTCACCTTTCACGCCTTTGGTTCCCAGACACGAGAGTGCCAGCAGAAGAACTGCGAACAGTTTCGTGTAGAGGACGGAACGGAACAGTCCGGCGGTACGGTTGAAATTCACCAGTATCCTGTCCGCCACGCCGATTTCGATACCCCAGAGGCGTATGGCCTCATAGCAGAACCAATAGACGTTCATGACCACTAAAATAATACTCACGGCACGGAGAAAATCCATGATTTTCGCAAGTGCCCTCAAATCATCTTCCTGTTGTGACATAAATATTGATATTTTTTGAATTTGACATATATTTATTGTATATAAGAACCATATAAAATGGAAGAATTTTATAAAAGAAGGTTCAATCTTGAGTACTCCTTGCGACTGATAAATCGCATGAGAGCATTGGGCCTAATGCCATAGTTGCATTTTATCAAATAGCTGCATCGTAAAGTTTTAATTACGATGCAGTTTTTTTATAATCCCAAGCCCCTGCGTTTCTTCTTTTTCTTCTTACGCTGCATGGCTCGGATAAAGGCTTCCTCTTCGGCATTGACCGCCGGACCTTCGGGAGTGAACAGCCCCATGCCGCCCGGATAATCTACACTATCG
This sequence comes from Bacteroides mediterraneensis, assembly GCF_025993685.1. NCBI lineage: Bacteria > Pseudomonadati > Bacteroidota > Bacteroidia > Bacteroidales > Bacteroidaceae > Bacteroides > Bacteroides mediterraneensis. The sequence continues at coordinate 1,674,637 of NZ_DAJPEN010000001.1, forward strand.
GAAGCATCGCGCGTATAAGCCGACTCGCATTCTTCCGCCGGAACGGAGAGCCGGATCGGCGGGAGTCCTGCATACGGCAGGGTGAAATGTTCCTGCAAGGCATTTGCGGAAAGTTCCTTGCCCATGCGTGAGCCGTTGAGCACACAGCCGGTGCGGTGGTCGATGAAGGTAGCTCCGTAGATACGTCCTTCCTCCGTGTGGCGCAGCACGGTGTCGATGCCCTTCTCTTTGAGCCGGGAAATGAACTTCTCCTTGTCATACGTTTCTCCTAGTACGGCAAGTACGGTGCGTTTTGTCACGTCCGCCAGCTTCCTGTCCCTGATGTCCTGTCCGGAACGGGCGAACTTCTTCTGCACGGCATCATAGCCGACCGTCTTTCCGAAGAGCGAGGACTTGAACGGATTGCCGGCCTTGTTCCCGGCACCGTCCGTGGCGGAATAGACCAGTCCGCGGTACTCACGTCCGCGCACGTTTCCCTGAGTTTCCTCGACGGTCACATTATAAAGGGAAAGAAGGGCGCGGTATTCGCCCATCGTCTGGAAACGGTATTGCCTGCATACCGCCTTCACGGTGTTGCCGACCTGCCTCTTGACATCACCGGCAGAAACATCCACTCCGTGCAGCGGATTTTCAAGACGCTCGCTCCGGCGTTCTGCCGGACGAAGCCCGTATTTTTCCTCCAGCTCCCGGCGTATGCGGTCACTGCGGCGAAAAAGGAAATCGCAGTTGAGCCGCCTGCCGTTCTCATCCACATTGACCGTCACGATATGCACATGGTGTCGGTCTATATCCTCGTGCTTATATATCATATAAGGCTGCTCCCCGAAACCGAGCCTCTCCAGATATTCCCTTGCGATGTTCTGCAGGTCCGTATCCGTGAGCCTGTCCTCCGGGTGCGGATTGAGCGATATATGCACCACCGGTTTCTCCACCCTTGTCTGTGAGGGCATGTAAAGCAGAAAGTCGTTCAACGCACGTCCGATGTCCACCGTGCCCGTACCGTCGTTATAGATCTTGTTGGTGGCAAGGAGCTTTCCCCTTGCCTCGTTGATTTTCTCCCCGTTGTAGGCAAGTGCGCCGTACAACGAGCTTCCCATGCTGATTTTTGCTACCATCACCCCTGATTTTTGTCATTCTCCAATCCCGTTTCCATGACGGCATTCTTCGCCGCCCATTCTTTCAGTTCCTCAGAAAGCCCTACAATCTGACGGCTCAGCTTCACAAGTTCGATGGTATCCTGCTCCAGCCGGAAGAGCAGAGCCATCGCCTTCTTCTCGGAAAAGTGCATCCTCAGTTCCTTGACCACCTGATTGTAATTGGTTCCCACTGCCCGGAACTGGGCATGAAAATCGGACAGTCTGGTGCAATATTCCACCAGTGTCTTGTCCACTTTCAGCACCTTGAACGGTCTTCCGAAGAAGTGTTCCTTGAGGAATACGGATCTGGCATAGGCACCCGATTTCTCGAACATGGCGAGGAAACGGTTGTGCTCCACCTCGTTGAAACGGACGGTGTAGCGGTACACCGCCGGGTCGATTTTGGGATTTCTCCCGGTCTTTCCGCCCTTTTTCGGCGGACTGTTCTTCTTTTTCTCAATCATATTACTTAGGATTTAGCGGTTACACGGCACAAGCCCCGCCTTGGGGACATTCCACCGCAGGTTTTTCAGGCTTCCCGACTTCGGAGAGGAAGCCCGCCCCCTGCAAAGGCAAGTGCTTTTCAGGGATGCTCAAATCATTTTGAGCCGCTGAAAAGACATCTTGCTGTTGGCTGGAGCCAACAAAAATCCGTCGGGGACGGATTGGAAAGGAAACCTTCAGACCCACGGCTTTGCCCGTAGCGGGAAACCCTGCCGTTCGGGGGCAAAGTTACGGTGATAAACGGTTGTGGAATAGTGTATTAAGTAAGCCAATCGCTGCCTATCGGCGCAACATGCTGCCAGTTGTCCGGGAAGTGATACAACTTCCATTATTTCCATGTTTATTTGCATCGTGATTCAAAAAAACAGTGATTTGAAGATATGAGAAATGACATCATCCAATACCCGAAAATTCAAACCGGCAAACATTTGCCGAAACGGTTATCCGGTTCAGCGGATAACTGCATATTCAATGACCCGGTGACTTACAGATTCAATGATTTCATGACGTACTGTCGTCAGTCACCAATTATCCGAAACATTGTTTCACCAATGAACCGGATACGTGATGAACCGCCTGTTTGCAGATTCATTGAAGCGGAAACGGAAATCACCGGTTCTGTATGGAAACAACAAATCATTTTATCAATAACTTAAATATCTATGACAATGAGTAATGAAATCTTCGTTGCATTCGCAACACAGAAAGGCGGTATCGGAAAATCCACCATTACGGCGCTTGCCGCCAACTATCTCCACAACGTGAAAGGTTACAATGTAGCCGTGATAGACTGCGATGCCCCGCAGCACAGCATCTACGGACTCCGTGAGCGCGAAACAAAACTGATTGACGAGAGCCGGTACTTCAAGGCACTCGCCTGCGAGCATTTCCGCAAGCTGAAAAGGAATGCCTATCCGGTCATTGCCAGCGATGCGGTGAACGCCCTTGATGACGCGGAAAAGCTGATAAGCGGGGAAGCGGTCAAGCCGGACATCGTGTTTTTTGACATGCCGGGAACGCTCAAAAGCAACGGCGTGGTGAAAACCCTGTCGCAAATGGACTATATCTTCGCCCCCATGAGCGCCGACCGCTTTGTCGTGGAAAGCACGCTGCAATTCGCCGCTATGTTCCGTAACAACCTCATGACGACGGGGCGGTCGAAAACCAAAGGACTGTACCTGTTCTGGACGATGGTGGACGGCAGGGAGAAAAACGGGCTGTATGATGTTTATGAGGACGTCATAGCGGACATGGGACTTTCGATACTCTCGACCCGCCTGCCGGACAGCAAGAAATTCCGACGCGACCTTTCGGAAGAACGCAAAAGCGTGTTCCGATCGACCATATTCCCCACTGAGGCGTCACTCCTGAAAGGGAGCGGCATCCGCGAGTTTTCGGAAGAGATATGTAAAATCATTACCGGGCGTTGAGCATGGGCAGCAGGAAAGTGAATACGGAGGACATTGACGAGGAACTGTTGATCGCCTCTATCGGCAGACGCACGCAGGACGGCAACACACGGCCTGCACAGGAACCCCCTGCCGCTCCGGCCGAAGAAAGTACAGGCGGAACGGAACCGCCGGCGGCAAAGGAGAAAACGTCAAGAGAAAGCAGCCGACGGAAACGGCAGGAGGAAGACTATATGATGTTTCTGCGCCGCAATGAGCTGAAAACCCGCCAGTGTGTCTATATCAGCCGCGACGTACACAGCAAGATTCTGAAAATCGTGAATGACATTGCCGGACGTGAGATAACTGTCGGCGGCTACGTGGACACCGTACTGCGGCAACATCTGGAACAGCACAAGGAACAGATCAACGAACTGTACAAGAAACAAAGAGATGATTTAATCTAAAAATCAACGACAATGGAACATAAAAAAAGAAAAGCAAGACCGCATGACAGCGGCAAGGAAATGATTACCGTCGGGATACAGACGAACGTGGAAATCGTGTCGTCCTCACCGGCAAGGGGCAAATACAGCGAAAAGGAGTATGAACGGCTGTTCATCCGGGAGTCCGGGATGCGGGCACGCGACGGGAAAATGACATATATACGCCGTGATTACCATAACCGTATCAGGCGTATCATACGGGTCATCGGACATGACCGGCTCTCGATGTCGGCCTACATCGACCATGTGCTTACCCTGCATTTCGGGCAGTCCGACGAGGCAATAAAAAGCCTGTACGAGAAGAATTATGAAAAGGAATATCAACCATAAGAATGAAACGATGAAAAGAAGACAGGAAAACAGAAAATACGCGAGTGAGAAACATAAGTCCAACATAAACGACGGAAAACGCCCATGAGCCTGACCACAATCCTATTGACCGTATCGGTCGCCTGCAACGTATGGTTCGTGTTCCTGCTCATGTATGACCGGATCATGGAAACGAGGCTGTTCCGCTTCTTCGGGAAACTGGCAGGCATCTGGAAGTCGCTCCATGCGGAGGAAAAGGACAGCAGCCCGGAAGCGGATGCGTCCGCCACCGCCACGGCACCGGAAATCATCGGCAAGAGCCGTTTCAGAATGACGGTAACCCGGACAATGACTACCGTACCGAAGCCACAAGCTGCCACTTCGGATAAAGGCGAGGAAGTGCAGAGTGATGATGTTACCTTTGCCGACGAAGCCGAAAGGAAGACGGCACGGGTACCGGAAGAGAAGTTCGACGAAGTATTCAGCAACATACCTCCTGAAGAGGTTGAGTACGGCGAAGGTGAACCGGAAGAGGAAACCCCAGACAGACGTCAGGCTTCCGGCAGCAGCTTTGACGAGATTGAAAAGGCCGTCAAGACCGCCCGAAATCCAGATGCGACACGGACGGAACGTGAACAGGCTGCAAAGGTATTTGTCGAAATGGAGGGTACGGAGCTGTATGACATGCTTATGGAAGGTTCCACCGAAATGAGCGTCCGTATCAAGGGGCTGATTGAAATCCGGTTGAAAGAGCAGGAAGTCGAGTTTCTGGTACCCGACAACATCGACGAGTTTGACATCCGCAAATATGCAACGACAACCAAAAAGGAATGAAGAAAGAACAGTAGTACCGACACCCGGAAAGCGGATACAAGGTAACCGCCTGCCGGAACGGACAATCCCAAGTCCGTGGAACCAAAAGGGAGACCACTAAACCAAAAACAAAATCAGTATGAACCGCCGGAAGAAGGACTATCCACCCTTTGACGGCACAAACAAAAAGTATTTATGAACAGAAACATCAAGAACAGCAAGAAAATCATCCTTTCGGCAGCACTTCTCATCGCTGCCGTATCATCCGCTTTCGCACAGGACAACGGACTGGCAGGCATCAACGAGGCCACTTCAATGGTCACTTCCTATTTTGACCCCGGAACGAAGCTGATATACGCCATCGGCGCCGTTGTCGGTCTGATAGGTGGCGTAAAAGTCTATGGCAAATTCTCGTCCGGTGATCCTGACACCAGCAAGACCGCCGCTTCGTGGTTCGGTGCGTGTATCTTCCTGATTGTGGCGGCGACAATCCTCCGTTCATTCTTCCTTTAATATACGGTATGGCTGAATATCCGATCAACAAGGGTATCGGCCGTTCGGTTGAGTTCAAGGGACTAAAGGCACAATACCTGTTCATCTTCGTGGGCGGGCTTCTGGCCCTCTTTGTCCTGTTCGTCATCCTCTATATGGTCGGAACCGACCAATGGATATGTATCGGCATCGGTGTGACAGGCGCCTCCGTCCTTGTATGGCAGACCTTCGCGCTGAATGCCCGGTACGGCGAACACGGGCTGATGAAGCTGGGTGCCGCAAGAAGCCATCCCCGTTACCTGACCAACCGTCGGTGCATTGCCCGGCTGCTTAAACGAAAAAGAAAGGAAGAGAAAATATGAGAAACGTATCAAGAATAACTACACTGGAAAACAAGTTCCCCCTGCTTGCAGTGGAACACGGCTGCATCGTATCAAAGGATGCCGACCTGACGGTCGCCTACGAAGTCGAACTGCCGGAGCTTTACACGGTCACGGGTGCGGAGTACGAGGCGATACACGGGTGCTGGTGCAAGGCCATCAAGGTGCTGCCGGACTTCTCCATCGTCCACAAGCAGGACTGGTTCATCCGTGAGACGTACAGACCGGAACTGCAAAAGGAGGACATGAGCTTCCTCTCGCGCAGCTTCGAGCGTCATTTCAACGAGCGACCCTATCTGCGCCATACCTGCTACCTGTACCTGACGAAAACGACCAGGGAACGTAACCGGATGCAGAGCAACTTCAGCACGCTGTGCAGGGGACACATCATCCCGAAGGAACTGGACAGGGAGACATCGGAAAAGTTTCTGGAGGCAACGGAACAGTTCGCCCGTATCATGAACGACAGCGGCTTTGTCCGACTGCGCCGGCTCGGTACGGATGAGATAGTCGGCACAGACGACAGGAAGGGACTGTTGGAACGCTATTTTTCGCTGATGTCTGAAAACGACGTCGCCCTGCAGGACATCGACCTTTCGGCAAAGGGGATGCGCATCGGTGACAATTACCTGTGCCTGCACACGCTTTCCGACACGGAGGACCTGCCCGGCAAGGTGGCTACCGACAGCCGCTATGAGCGTCTTTCCACCGACCGCTCGGACTGCCGTCTTTCGTTTGCCAGTCCCGTGGGACTACTGCTTCCCTGCAACCATGTCTATAACCAGTATGTGATACTGGACAACAGCGAGGAGAACCTGCGTAAGTTCGAGAAGTCCGCCCGCAACATGCAATCCCTGTCCCGCTATTCAAGGAGCAACAGCATCAACCGTGAATGGATAGACCAGTACCTGAACGAAGCCCATTCCTACGGGCTGACCTCGGTACGCGCACATTTCAATGTCATGGCGTGGAGCGATGATGCGGAGGAACTCCGGCACATCAAAAATGACGTGGGCAGCCAGCTGGCAAGCATGGAGTGTATGCCCCGGCACAACACCGTTGACTGTCCGACCCTGTTCTGGGCGGCCATACCCGGCAATGCCGCCGATTTCCCTGCCGAAGAGAGCTTCTACACCTTCACCGAACAGGCGGTATGCTTCTTTACGGAAGAGACCAACTACCGCAGCTCGCTTTCGCCTTTCGGCATAAAGATGGTGGACCGTCTGACGGGAAAGCCGCTGCACATCGACATTTCCGACCTTCCGATGAAACGCGGCATCACGACCAACCGCAACAAGTTCGTGCTGGGACCGAGCGGCAGCGGCAAGTCGTTCTTCATGAACCATCTTGTCCGGCAGTATTATGAACAGGGAACGCACGTTGTCCTTGTGGATACCGGAAACTCGTATCAGGGATTGTGCGAAATGATCCGGCGTAAGACACACGGCGAAGACGGCGTGTATTATACCTACACGGAAGAAAAGCCCATTTCGTTCAATCCGTTCTATACGGACGACTATGTGTTTGACGTGGAGAAGAAGGACAGCATCAAGACCCTGCTGCTGACCATCTGGAAATCGGAGGACGACAAGGTATCAAAGACCGAAAGCGGAGAGCTGGGCAGCGCCGTGAACGCCTACATAGAGCGTATCAAGGCAGACCGGAGCATCGTTCCCTCGTTCAACACCTTTTACGAATACATGCGCGATGACTACCGCCGTGAACTGGCCGGACGTGAAATCAAGGTAGAGAAGTCCGACTTCAACATTGACAACATGCTGACCACCATGAGGCAATACTACAGGGGCGGACGCTATGACTTCCTGCTGAACTCGGAAGAAAACATCGACCTGCTGAACAAGCGGTTCATCGTGTTCGAAATTGATTCCATAAAAGAAAACCGCGAACTGTTTCCGGTGGTGACCATCATCATCATGGAGGCGTTCATCAACAAGATGCGCCGCCTGAAGGGAGTGAGAAAACAGCTGATTGTGGAAGAAGCCTGGAAAGCACTCTCGTCGGCGAACATGGCGGAATATCTCCGCTACATGTACAAGACGGTGAGAAAGTATTTCGGCGAGGCGATTGTCGTCACGCAGGAAGTGGACGACATCATCTCATCGCCCGTAGTCAAGGAGAGCATCATCAACAATTCCGACTGCAAGATACTGCTTGACCAGAGGAAGTACATGAACAAGTTCGACCAGATACAGACCCTGCTCGGACTGACGGAAAAGGAGAAGTCGCAGATTCTTTCCATCAACATGGCGAACAACCCGTCGCGGCTCTACAAGGAGGTGTGGATAGGGCTTGGCGGTACGCAGTCGGCAGTCTATGCCACGGAAGTGAGTCCGGAGGAATATCTGGCTTATACGACGGAAGAATCGGAAAAGACGGAGGTTTACCGCCTGGCGGAAAAACTGGGCGGTGACATAGAGGGAGCCATCCGGCAGCTTGCGGAAAGAAGGCGAGAAGAACGGAAAGGCTGAAAAATGAAAAAGATTCATGAATAAAAAAACTGACAATATGGATATGGACAACGCATACATGAGAGCCGAACAGAAAAGGCAGGAAACGGAAAGACATGCCACCCGGCTCAAGGAGTTCCTCATATACGGTGCCGACATACCGGAAGACATCCAGAAACAGTACGGCTTTTCGGAAGACTACCGGCTGTATAAGGAACTTGAGGAAATGGACGGCAGGCAGTACAGCGAGAAAAGACAGAAAGGGGAAGTCCCGGATGCCGGAAAAGTCGGCGGAAGACTTACCCGTGCAGTGGAAAAGGCATACGAAAGCATCTGCGGCAGTCCTTCGAGAGTGTATATCGAAGGACTTTACAAGGAACTTCTGCTGCTCGGAGGCATGACCGTAAGGAAAGATTATGACGACCCGGTACATTACAACCCCGGCTTCTTTGACAAATACGGAATTGACCGCAAGGCTCCCCGCGAAACCATTCTCAGGCAGGTGGAACAGGCATACAGGGAACTGGACAGCCGCTTTTCGAGAATGACGGGCAGAAGGTCGGACGCGGACGAGCTGTTCGGCAAGCCGAAGGAGAAACAGGCGGTACAGCCAAGGAAGGAAAATCCGGACCGCCCCGCACCGGGTATCCGCCCTTGCAGGCCGAAAGGCAGGAGAATGGGCTTCTGAACCGGAGCAAATAACAAAGAAAACAACAGTAACATCAAAAAAAGAAAAAGTATGGACATTCAGATTACAAAATCCCAGCTCAGACTGCTTTGCGGCGGTCTGATAGGACTTGCATCACTGGTGATGCAGGCATGTGACATGGAACAGGACAAGGACGTGCGCGAAAGCATCTGCGGTAACTGGGAAAGCGTGGAAAGCAAACCCGACCTGCTCATCTACAAGGAAGGAAATGCGTACAAGGTGACCGTATTCAAACGCAGCGGCATAAGCCGCAAGCTGAAGCCGGAAACCTATCTGCTGCAGATGGAAGACAACGGAAACCTGTTTATGAATACCGGATTCCGCATAGATGTGGCGTACAATGAGGAAACGGACATCCTGACCTTCTCGCCGAACGGGGACTATATAAGGGCCACTCCCGCAGCAGACAACGCGGAAGACAGACAATGAAACCGATAATGACCACTAAATCCAAAGAAAGAAAATGAGAATAAAAATTCTGACAATCTTCTGCCTGTGCCTGCTTTACGCAGGCAGGGCAAGCGCACAATGGGCGGTCATAGACCCGTCCAACATTGCGCAAAGCATCATAAACACCTCGAAGAATGTGGCGCATACCTCAACCACCGCAACGAATATGGTCAAGAACTTTCAGGAGACCGTCAAGATCTACGAGCAGGGAAAGAAGTATTATGACGCGCTGAAATCGGTGAACAATCTTGTAAAAGACGCCAGAAAGGTGCAGCAGACCATCCTGATGGTGGGCGACATCACGGACATCTATGTGAACAGTTTCCAGAAGATGATGCGTGACGAGAACTTCACCGTGGAGGAACTCGGAGCCATCGCGTTCGGATATACCAAGCTGCTTGAGGAAAGCAATGACGTGCTGACGGAACTGAAGAACGTGGTGAACATCACCACACTCTCGATGACGGACAAGGAACGCATGGACGTGGTGGAACGCTGCTACTCGAAAATGAGAAGATACCGGAACCTTGTCGGCTATTATACCAACAAGAACATTTCGGTAAGCTATCTGCGTGCGAAAAAGAAAAACGACCTTGACCGCGTGCTGGGTCTTTACGGAAATGCAAACGAAAGATACTGGTAGCCTATGGACTTTGAAAACCTTCATCAGATACTCCGCTCGCTTTACGAGGAGATGATGCCCCTGTGCGAGGACATGGCCGGTGTCGCGAAAGGGATTGCCGGTCTGGGTGCGCTGTTCTATGTCGCCTACCGTGTGTGGCAGTCACTTGCCAGGGCGGAACCGATAGAGGTGTTCCCCATGCTGCGCCCCTTTGCGATAGGATTCTGCATCATGCTTTTCCCGTCGCTTGTTCTGGGAACGCTCAACGGGGTCATGTCGCCCATCGTTCAGGGAACGGCAAAGATACTGGAGGCGGAAACGCTGGACATGAACGAATACCGCAAGCAGAAAGACGAGCTTGAACATGAGGCGATGATGCGCAATCCGGAAACCGCCTATCTTGTCAGCAACGAGGAATTTGACAGGCAGCTGGACGAACTGGGCTGGTCGCCGGAGGACGTGGTGACCATGACGGGAATGTATATCGAACGTGGCATGTACAACATGAAAAAGTCCGTGCGTGACTTCTTCCGCGAGATACTCGAACTGATGTTCCAGGCTGCCGGTCTTGTCATAGACACCATACGCACGTTCTTTCTCGTGGTGCTGGCGATACTCGGTCCGATAGCCTTCGCCATATCGGTATGGGACGGTTTCCAGAGCACGCTGACGCAGTGGATCTGCCGCTATATACAGGTTTACCTGTGGCTTCCCGTATCGGACATGTTCAGTACGGTGCTGGCAAAGATACAGGTACTGATGCTGCAAAGCGACATCGAACGTATGCAGGCGGACCCGAACTTCTCTCTTGATTCGAGCGACGGCGTGTATATCGTATTCATGATAATCGGGATTATCGGATACTTTACCATTCCGACCGTATCGGGCTGGATCATTCAGGCCGGAGGCATGGGCAACTACGGACGCAACGTCAATCAGGTAGCCGGAAAATCCGCCGGATTCACAGGCAGTGTTGCCGGTGCCACCGCCGGAAACGTGACGGGACGTGTGGGCAAGCTGCTGAAATAAACCAACAGAACAACTAAAAACAGATAAAGTAATATGGAATTCAAGTCATTGAAGAATATTGAAACATCATTCAGGCAGATACGCCTGTTCGGTATCGTCTTCCTGTCACTGTGTACCGTGATAACGGTGTGGAGCGTATGGAGTTCCTACCGCTTTGCGGAAAAGCAGAGGGAAAAGATTTATGTGCTGGACAACGGCAAGAGCCTGATGCTGGCTCTCTCGCAGGATCTTTCACAGAACCGTCCTGCGGAAGCCCGCGAGCATGTACGTCGCTTTCACGAACTGTTCTTTACCCTGTCACCGGAGAAGAGCGCCATCGAGCACAATGTGAGACGTGCCCTGCTGCTGGCAGACCGCAGCGTGTATAACTATTACTCGGACTTTGCGGAAAAGGGCTACTACAACCGCATCATTGCCGGCAATATCACGCAGGTGCTGAAAGTGGACAGTGTGGTGTGCGATTTCGAGCATTATCCCTACCGTGCGACCACCTATGCCACCCAGCAGATAATCCGTCAGAGCAACGTCACGGAGCGCAGCCTCGTGACGACCTGCCGCCTGCTGAACGCCTCGCGGTCTGACGACAATCCCAACGGATTCACGATAGAGGGGTTCACCATCATAGAGAACAAGGACCTGCAAACCGTCAAAAGATAATGGAATGAAAGAAAAAGCAATGAAACCGCTGCGGATGGCATATGAGAAAATCCGCGGTACAAGAGAGCGGATAGTTTCCGGACTGAAGGACTATCTGGACGGACTTCCGCAAAAGACAAGGAAAAGAATCATACTGGCTATGCTGGCCGTATTTGCCACGCTTGCCCTTTACACGTTCGGAAAGTCGCTGTACGATATAGGACGTGATGACGGACGGAAACTGAATATCGGACACGCCGGACAGCTCCCCGTAAAGGGAGAATGCGGCGGCAAGATTCATCACAATTTTATAAAACAGTATAAGGATGGAAAATAAGGAAACAAGAAAAGAGAACGGGGACAGCCCCGAAAAGAAGAACAGGGAACGTACACCACTGACGGAGGCGCAAAGGCTGAAACGTCAGAAGATGATAGTCCTGCCTGCAATGGTTCTGGTCTTCATCGGTGCCATGTGGCTGATATTCGCTCCCTCTTCCGACAAGAAGGAACAGCCGGGTGCGACGGGCTACAACACGGAGATACCGGATGCGGACAAGGACAACAGGAAGATTATCGGTGACAAGGTCAAAGCCTACGAGCAGGGAGAAATGGAGGAACGCAGGGCAAGCCGCAACCATGCCATGCAGGAACTCGGCAGCATGTTCGACCGGGAAGTTTCCGTGACCGGGGACAATCCGGACTTCGACCTTGCCAGTCCCGGTGGCGGAAGTGATACGGATACGGCATCATCGCCGGCTTCGCAGACAATCAGGTCATCGGCCACCGCCTACCGTGACCTGAACGCCACGCTCGGCAACTTCTATAAGCAGCCTTCGGGAAACAGTGCTGAAATGGAGGAGCTGATGGAGCGCATATCCTCGCTGGAAACGGAACTTGAAAGGGAGAAGGAAAAAGGTTCCTCAATGGACGAGCAGGTGGTGCTTATGGAAAAGTCGTATGAACTGGCATCCAAATACATGGGTGGTCAGAACGGACAACAGACAGCACAGGCATCGCCGGTACGGAAGGCGGAAGAGCATACGGCAATGCCGGTCAAGCAGGTTACCAGACAGGTGGTTTCCTCCCTTGCACAGCCTATGAGCAATGCGGAATTTGCCGCCATGTATGCACAGGAGCGCAACATGGGTTTCCACACGGCAGTGGGAAGCCGTACGGTATCGGACAAGAACACCATATCGGCATGTGTCTATGGGGCACAGAGCGTGACGGACGGGCAGGCTGTCCGGCTGCGGCTTCTGGAGCCGATGGCGGTTGCGGAGAAAATCATCCCACGCAATGCCGTCCTTGTCGGAGCGGCAAGGATTCAGGGTGAACGTCTCGGCATAGCAGTCACTTCGCTGGAACATGAGGGGACGATCATTCCGGTCGAGCTTTCCGTTTACGACACGGACGGACAGGAAGGAATCTTCATCCCGAACTCGATGGAAATGAACGCAGTCCGTGAGGTAGCCGCCAACATGGGCGGATCGCTCGGCAGCAGCATCAACATCTCCACCGATGCGAAGGCACAGCTCGCCTCCGATCTGGGCAAGGGGCTGATACAGGGCACAAGCCAGTATATAGCCAAGAAGATGCGTACCGTCAAGGTACATCTGAAAGCCGGATACAGGGTCATGCTGTATCAGGACAGAAATTAACAACAAAAAATTATCAATTTATTATTACCACTAAATCCAAAGTAAAATGAAAAAAGTAATTATGATGTTCGCCCTGTTTATGGGCATCGTATCTGCCCAAGCGCAGGAAAACAAGACCGCCGAAGAAAACGGAAGTGACAGACCGGCTCAGGAAGTGAAGCAGGAAGAGGTTCAGGAACTCTCTCTGAGCAAAGAAATCTATCCGCAGAAAGAGGCGGACGGCGACCTGTATCACGGTCTGACCCGCAAGCTGACCTTTGACCGCATGATACCGCCGCACGGACTGGAAGTGACCTACAACAAAACCGTGCATATAATCTTTCCGTCAGAGGTGCGCTACGTGGACCTGGGTTCACCGAACCTTATTGCCGGAAAAGCGGACGGGGCTGAGAATGTGATAAGAGTGAAAGCTACGGTAAGAAATTTCCAGAACGAGACGAACATGAGCGTCATCACGGAGGACGGCGGCTTTTACACCTTCAACGTCAAATATGCGGAAGAGCCGCTGCTCCTCAATGTGGAGATGTGCGACTTCATCCACGACGGTGAAGCGGTGAACCGTCCGAACAACGCGATGGAGATTTACCTGAAGGAACTGGGGAATGAAAGTCCGATGCTGGTGCGTCTTATCATGAAGTCCATCCACAGACAGAACAAGCGTGAGGTGAAGCATATCGGCTGCAAGCGTTTCGGTATCCAGTATATCCTCAAAGGCATCTATACGCATAACGGACTTCTGTATTTCCATACGGAAATCAAGAACCAGAGCAACGTCCCGTTTGACGTGGACTATATCACATGGAAAATCGTGGACAAGAAGGTGGCAAAGCGTACAGCCGTGCAGGAACAGGTCATTCTTCCGCTCCGTGCGCAGAACTATGTGACCTGCGTGCCGGGAAAGAAAAAGGAACGTACCGTGTTCACGATGTCCAAGTTCACCATTCCGGACGACAAATGCCTCGTGGTGGAACTGCATGAGAAGAACGGAGGACGTCACCAGTCCTTTACCGTAGAGAACGAGGATCTGGTACGAGCCACAACGATTAACGAACTTCAGGTACGATGAACATGAGAAAGTACATGATAGCACTGGCAGCGTCGCTTGCCCTGTTCACGGGGCGGGCGAACGCCCAGCGATGCCTGCCGGGAATGCAGGGCATCGAAGTGAAGGCGGCAATGACGGACGGTTTCAGGATGGGCGGCAATGACGGAGGGCACAGTTTCGGGGCGCTTCTTTCGACCTATACGAAAAACGGCAACAAATGGTCGCTGGGCGGTGAATACCTGTTGAAAAACAGTCCGTACAATGATGTGAAGATACCGGTGGCACAGTTTACCGCCGAAGGCGGCTACCACTTCAAGGTGCTTTCCGATGCCCGCAAAATCGTGTTTCTCTATGCCGGCGTTTCCGCTCTTGCCGGATATGAAACGGTGAACTGGGGCGACAAGGTGCTGTATGACGGGGCGAGGCTCCACGACAGTGACGCCTTTGTCTATGGCGGTGCGGTGACGCTCGACATGGAGGTGTATGTGGCTGACCGTCTGGCTCTGCTTGCCAGCCTGCGCGAGCGTTGTCTTTGGGGAGGTGACACGAGAAAGCTCCACACGCAGTTTGGAATAGGTATCAAGTTCATCATAAATTAGGACGGGTATGGATATAGCTGAAATGAGGCAGATACCGATTGCGGACTTTCTCCGAAGGCTGGGACATGAACCGACAAGAAGAAGCGGAAACGAATTGTGGTATTCGGCACCTTACAGGAGCGAAAGGACACCGTCCTTCCGTGTGAATGTGGAAAAGAATGTCTGGTACGATTTCGGGCTGGGCATAGGCGGTGACATCTTCAATCTTGCCGGAGAGTTTATCCACAGCCGTGATTTTCTCGCACAGGTAAGGTTCATATCGGAAAGTGCCGGTGTGCCTATGGTGCAGCCGGATGCTTCCACCTTCAGGAAAAAGACTCCCGAACCGTCCTTTGAGGACGTGGAGGTCTTGCCCCTGCGGTATCAGGCTTTGAAGAAATATCTGGTGGAACGTGGCATATCTCCCGATACAGCGTCCTTTTACTGCTGCCAGTTGAACTACTACGTCCACAAGAAGAAATATTTCGCCGTCGGCTTCTCCAATGTGTCCGGCGGTTATGAACTCCGGAACCGGCTTTTCAAAGGGTGCATACCGCCCAAAGACGTATCCCTGATAAAGCGGAAGGACGGGCAGGCTGAAAGTTGCAGCCTTTATGAGGGCTTCATGGACTTCCTGTCCGCCGTGACGCTCGGCATGGCGGAGGACGGCGACAGCCTTGTCCTGAACTCGGTCGCCAATGTGGACAGGAGTTTCCGTTATCTGGACGGTTACGAAAGGATACGGTGCTACCTCGACAACGATGAAGCCGGACACCTGGCGGTGGAAAAACTGCGGATGCGGTACGGTGAGAAAGTGTCGGACTGCCGTGGGTTATACAAAGGCTGCAAGGACCTGAACGAGTATTTGCAACAACGGATAAACAAACAGAATAACAACAAACTTAAAATCAGATAAGATGATGAAGATTATGAACAATAACAGCAACAGAGGCAAATCAATTTTCAAGGCAGTGGCAGTCTGCATGGCTGTCCTGGCTGCGGGACTTTTTGCGTCCTGCGATGACGATATGGACATACAGCAGAGCTACCCGTTTACGGTGGAAACCATGCCTGTCCCTCACGATGTGGCAAAGGGGCAGACCGTGGAAATCCGCTGTGAGATGAAGAAGGAGGGCAATTTTGCCAATACACTCTATACGATACGTTACTTCCAGTATGAAGGTAAAGGGACACTGAAGATGGACAACGGTACGGTATTCCTGCCGAACGACCGTTACCTGCTGGAGAACGAGAAGTTCCGTCTGTACTACACCTCGCAATGCGATGAAACACAGAATTTCATAGTGGTCGTGGAGGATAACTTCGGCAACTCCCATGAAATGGAGTTTGATTTCAACAACTCCAACACTTCAGAAACGGAAAGCGACAGTGTGCCAGCCGTCAGTCCGTCCACTTCCAAACAAATCCGTGAATGAGGTACAGGATGTTGTTACTGCTCTGTTTCCTTTCGTTAGGCTGCACTTTGTCGGCACAGGAACCTGAAAGGGAAACAGCCAAGGAAGCAAGGATTTTCAGGTTGCCGGAATTTGAGAGGGCATTTTTGTGTGTGCGCTATTTTGAGGGTTGGCACTCGGAAAAGAACCATCCTTATGTCGGCTGGGGGCATTGCCTCCAGCCGGGCGAGAAACACTCGGCACGCACCATGACAAGACAGCAGGCTGACGAGCTGCTGCGGAAAGACCTTCGGAAGTTTTGCGCCATGTTCCGGCATCTGGGAAAGGATTCGCTGCTCCTGGGTACATTAGCTTATAATGTGGGACCGTTCCGGCTCTTGGGCAGCGGAAAGATACCCAAAAGCAAGCTGATCCGAAAGCTGGAAGCCGGTGACAGGGACATCTATAAGGAGTATATATCCTACTGCCACTACAAGGGGCGGAAAATCCGCTCGATAGAGCGGCGACGGAAGATGGAATTTCTGCTGCTGTATGTTCTGAAATAAATGACAAAATGACATAAAAGGCATGCTGTATTCAAGTTGGTATGCCTTTTGTCCTTTTAATGAAAATTTTATTGTTATGGCTAAATCAGAAAAAAAAGGAGAGACAAAAAATCAACATTACGTTCCCCAATTTTATCAAAGGTATTTTTCGAAAGATAAAAAAAATATTGGTACTTATATAATTGAGCGTGAAAAAAATATACCTTCAGCTCCTATAAAAAATCAATCAAGTAGTGACTATTTTTATTCTGAAAATATGAAAATAGAAAATGCGCTTGGTAAAATGGAAGAATTATCAAAAAATGTCATAGATAAGATTATTTTAAACCCCAAAGTACGATTAACCCCAAATGATCAATATACATTATACGTATTTACGATAATACAAAAAGGGCGAACACTTGCTCAAGCTAATTTTATTCAGGAACATGCTAATGTTATATTACGTACCTTTCTAAAGAAATATTGTCAATTATTGCGTGAGAATAATATAGAGAACGATTTGAAGGATATTACAGATGAAGTGCTTGATAAAATATTATTTAATTTCAAGCAACCTGGACTATTTGCTTTAGGTACTCAAGCTCAATTGGTGAATACATGTATTGATTTGAAATGTAAAATTCTAATCAACAATACAGATATACCTTTTATTACAAGTAATAATCCTGTTGCTCTTTATGATCAATTTATGGAGCGTATGGGGAATCTGACGTATGCTCTAGGTTCGCAAGGATTACAAATATATCTTCCATTAACACCCAAGATTGGTGTTATGTATTATGATCCAAAATGTTATAAGCTTGGATATCAGAAGAAAACATATGTGGAAATAATACAAGATAGTGACATTTATGAATTGAATAAACTAACAGCATTAAATGCAGAAAATATTTTATATTACGAACCTGACTCTATAACAGAACATGCATTAAAGCAGTTAGCTATTCAAAGTAAAAATAGTAAACCATCTTCCCGTGTCGGAGCTTTACCGGAATTAAAATCTTCTAAAGGTGTTATTGTTGGTGCTTATGATATATCCATGTTTTGTAAATTAAAACTCTCATTTATCAAGGAGTTACCTCGTTATAAAGCAATACAGCCACAAGACTTTGACCCTACAAAACATCAATTCCGAGAAATTGCATATATAAAAGATTATTTAATGAAGATAGCATCTAAATAGACAATTTTATCGTAGATGGGAACTTGGGTTTCTTTGCTACTTTCTTTGTCCGCATTCTGCTCACCGAAAGAAAGTAGGGCGGCTTTCGCCGCCTTTGCCTAAAGTCGGGTGTAAAGTCCCGTTACATCCGTGAAAATCTGCTGGAGCATATCAAAGTACATTCCCTCGTATTTGGCTATCTCCTTGACCTTGATGTCCGCATACTTCGTCAGTGTCTGACGATAAAAATACATGGTGTATGTATCTGTGCCTTCATCCAATATGATTTTCAGTCTGTTGGCTGACGTCTTGTTCCTTGCAAGGCTCATTTGTAGTCCGTTGCCCAAATTGATATAGTTACGGCTTCCCGTCATGACGGTAAACCCATGACCGCCCAACTGCTGTAAGATTGTATTTGCTATCATCTGTATATGAATTTAAGTTATTGTCAATGGGTGGCTTTTGCCACCCGTTTTTTATATGTTCATGCTCTGCCTTATATGTTCCAATGTGCGCTCGGCAATGGGTCGTGTTTCCTCCGTCCAAAGGTCATAGTCATGTACGGATATTCCCACACTCTGCAAGTCACGGATATAGCCGGACACATAATCTCCCGTAGGGAGGTAAACAAACTGCATCCATGCGTCCCTGCTGTCTGTCAATATAAAATAGTATTTCATGCTCTTTCTGTTTTATGGGTTATCTGTTTCGGGTGCGGGCGGTATTGTGTACCGCCACACCTTTAGTATTCTTTCACTTCGGCAATGGGGGTATATTTTCTGAGCCATTCCACCACATGCACCATGTTGTATTCGGAAGTGATGACTGCTGTATGTTCGTTTATCGGGGTCATTCTTGTACTTTCGTAGCTCTCTATCCACTCCTTTAGTGTTGCCACATCACAAGTATCGGTACACATCATATCCAAAATTCTGATAGGGTCGCTGAATGTCACAATCAAAGTATCATAGTATGCTGTCATAATCTGTCCTCCTTTCCTTTTATCCATTCGTCACGCAGGTGTCTGCACTCCTCCAATGTCGGTCTCACACAAGAGAAAAGTTCTCCGTCCGTGTGTCGGTAGTCATACTGGAAAAGGGTTGTTCTTTTCCGTCTGATAGTCGTTTGGTACTTTTCGTACTTCTCAGTACCTGCCGTCTGGCAGGTACTCACTCCGTTGATGGTCATTCTTGTTGTCATGGTAGTCATTTATTAAAATTCAACAATCAGCAGTCGGTTCTCCATTACCTTTTCGGGGTCGGTTATCATCCTTTGGGCTACCCAAAGGTGATGTGCTCCGAAGCCGTAGGCGAACAGCCTTCCGAAGTTCTCGTTTTCTGAAAGTTTCGCCATTGAATTGCGGATTTCCGTTTCGCTAAAACTCAAGGACAAGGTGTTTATCAGACTGACAAAGATGTCGGTTACTTTCTCGTCCCATAATATCAGTATGTTTTCTATCTTTATTTCCATATCATGTATATTTTGAAGTCTATAAATCAAGCACTCATCCGCTTGCGGATAAGTTCGGCATTGCTCTCTACAAGGCTGATGATGCGGTCGTGGTATTCGGTATTGGAATTACATACACCTCTGCTCTGTACCACTTTGAATGTTGTCAGTGAAACCTCTACCGTTTCAATTCGTTTGCCGTCAATGGTTGCGGATAGGATAAGGGAGTCTGTCCTCTTGTGATAGCTTCCCACACAATGGTGCATCAGTTTTCCTTCAAGTTGCATTTCCGCCACACTCTCAATGACCTTTACAAGAATAAGGTTGTCGGTAAACACAAGTCCGAAGAACTTGCCTTTGGACTTCAGATAATTCTTTTCGTCCTTGACCAACTGCTCCCTGCGTTGCTCCGCTCTTTCCCTTTCTATCTGTTCTTCACGTTTTCTGACAAGTCGGTCATGTGCCTTTTTCAAGTCTGTCGGACAAACATATTTTGGACAGTGGGTGTCTTTCCCGAAATGTCGGAGCAGTCTTACAAGGTCACACCACATGGAGGCATCCGCAATATGATAGCCGTTTCGGATACAGATTTTTATGGAGTTCCAATATTCATGTAAATTGATATTTGATATGACGGCATATCTGAACATTTCTGTCTGTCCCGCTTTAAGCAATGTTTCCTTTTTGCTGTCGGTCAGAATGGCGGTAAAAAATTCGTATGGGGTCAGTTCGTGGAATGCTCCCTTGAAGCCGTTCCGCCTTAATTCGGGAATGATGCGCATTGCCGGATAAGTCTTGTATGCGTCTATGTTGTATGCTTTCAGCATCTTGTTGCTGCGTAAATCCATATCGCTCCATTCAGTCCAAAGGTCATAGTACATCGTGTGCATGGCTCTCAGTCGGGCAATAACTTCGGTCTTTCCGTTTGGGGCAATCCACCATTGCACCACCTCCCTTATGGAATACTCTGCCTTCTGTCCCACCTTGTATGTTGCTCCTACCATAAAGTAGCGCAACACTTGATAGCCTTTTCGGGTCGTAATGATTTCATAATATGCACTGCCTCTGAAAACTCTCTTTCGGGTATCAAGTATTTCAAGTTCCTTTCCGCAATGGGGACAGCTACAGCCACATATAGTTTCCGCAAGAGTGTGTCCGCCTTTCCAGCGGTGTCCACATTCCGAACAAGTGATAGTTCCGCCTTTTGTGCGGTAGGCATGATGCTTGAAACAATGTTCAAAAGCGTATGCTTTCTGCTTGTCTGTCAGTTCGGGCAGTCCGCTTGACAAACGGACTACTTCTTTCTGTATGCGTGTTCTCGGTTTCATATCAAAAATCAAATAATGAGGGTTGGACTTGTATTTCTTTTTTCGCTGTCGGCTTGTTGCGGTTCTGTAGCTTTTGGAGTTCCATCTGCTGATATTGGGCAACCGCCTTTCTCCTTGCTTCCTGCTTTTCCTCTTCTGTCAGTTCCACCACATGGTTTACAACTACTTGACATTGTATAGGCTTGCCTACTTCAATCTCGTTTTCATCGTAATAGTGAATGGCTTGTCCGTAAATCTCTCCGTCTGAAAAGCCGTTGCAACCGCTTTTCTGCACATAGTTCAGAATGTATGTGACACAATCGTCTATGTTCTTGGCTGGGTTGCGGTAGCTTTTGGCGAATAGTTCATCTTCCGCAGCTCTCTGCTCCAAAAACATCTGTATGGTTCGTTTGAAATGGTCTGTTCCTTTCATAATCTCAAATTTTAGTCGGGTTGTCGCTCAAATAAAGTATCTCGCAATCTTCCACTTCTGTGGGAAGTCCGAAAAGGGGGTAATGGGTGAAATAAGGCTGTGCGTTCCCTTCTTCATCTGTGAGGGGTGAAACATCTTGTACTTGCCATTGCTTCATCCATCTGTCTATTGTCTGAACTTCATCGTCTGTGAGTGCGGTTGCATCACCATTGATGATGTAGGCTAAACTCCATGTGGGTATCTTTTCCGTTGTCCTGTTCATATCCGTTCCTTTATGTGATCAGACAATCTCTTGTAAAATCTCCGTGTGGTATTGTAGAGGACATTCCACCAAAAGAAAACCGATAAAGTCCTTTCTCGCTTCCTTGTTGAGTTCGTGGTATAGCCTTCTTAGGGTTGAATGGTTGCCGTTGATGTAGGTTTCCACCATATACTCAAAGATGTTGTCCACCTCGTAAAATCTGCATTGCTGCGCTGCTGTTTTGCTGTATCGTTTCATAATGTTATGCTTTTGGGAGTTAATTCAAAGTGTCAGTAGCCATAGGAAAAAGTCGAAAATGGCAATGAGGAATATGATGAATACCATTACATTGATAACCATTCGGAATACTCCACAGACTATTTCTCTGATGATGTACCAAAGGATATTGACTATCCAAAGGAAACAGCGCAACAGAAATGCGAATACTGCAAGTCCAATGGATTGCGCTGTCTGTCTTATGCTCATTGCTGCTGTCATTTTGGGTGTCGTTTGTCAAGTTCTACAATTCTGTCAATTCTTCCGTACAATATCTTGCGGAGTGCCGTCTTGTCCATAGCCTTGTATTCTCTCCATTGTCCGTACTGGCTTACAAGGAATGTCCTCAGTATGTCGGAGAAGTCAAACCGCCATCCTTGCAATGGTATCGCACTTCTGAAATAGGTATTGCCGTTTACCTTTTCGGTTATCCAATTCTTTTCCTCTCTGTTCAGCACCTCGCCATTGTTCACTTTCATACGAAGTCTGTAAACCTTGCACTCATGTAGGCTTTCCAATGTCGGAACTTCCCACTTCACGAATTTTGTTGCTACTGCTGCTTCCATATCCATTTGTTTTTATTTTTAATGCGGATTCGAGAGCTGAGGGAGTTGAGTTTCCAACCTTATATGCCTCCCGTTTATCCGACGTTTTTTTTATGCGTCTTTCTGTCGCTTCGGTCGTTTTCGTTTCGGGTGCTTCAAAAAGGTAGGGAGTGGGTAGAGCAAGGGTTTTCAAAGAAAAAATACTACCCGCAGGGCTGGAGATTTTTTCTAAAAACCATTGAGCATCCCAATCCCGGATTTACCTTTGCACCCAGAACGGGAACGATCCACCTGATGCGACTGTCTGAAAGACCATCAAAATGGAGGTAAACGGATGTGGAGGCATATTGGATATGAAATGTTCCGGGAAAAGAAAGAAAGGGAATCTCAAAAAGAAGGGATACGGAGAAAACGTGAAACCGGCAAACACTCCAAGAAAGTATGTTGAAACCGTGTGGCTAAACCTGTTTAGTTATGCGGTTGCAATTTTCTTTCCGGTTTGCCGTCATGGGTAATGGCACTTTTCATTTATGGAAGGTGTGGTTACCCATGACTTCCGTTTTCGATTAGAGGAACCGACAAAAAAAGAAAATCAACAGGTAACAGCCGTAAAAGCACCGCTTGTGGCATAAGCAAAAAAAAGAAAGGGGCCTTGCATCATCAGTCTGAACATGGTTCAGGCGTGACGCAAAGCCCTTTTCTATGCTTATGCAATAGTAGGAACATGGTCGTCAATTTATTGATGATGATGTTCCTACGAATAAATTCGCTTTTACGGAAAAACTTGTCTGTGGAGCTTTATTAGTTCTCTTTCTAATAATCTTTCATGTAATTTATTTCTAGTATTATATGTTTATGGATTATGACATAATGTCTGAGCTTGTCTGACATTTTAGCAGTATGATTTTGTGAAAAGGGTTTGGCATGAGTTGTGTATTATATATATGTAATAACATCAAATCACGGTAGGAGGCCGTTTCGTACATGGATAAAAATTTTACAACATTTCTTGAAAACATTACGTTGACTCAGGAACAAAGTGATGATGCAAAAACAAAGTACACAGGAGTGTGCGAAAAACTGTTTAATGCATATTATTCAGGCTGTTATGATGATAGTAAGAAATTTCTTTTTGGTTCCTATAAAACAAAAACGAATGTACGTCCCTTAACATCAGATCAAGATGTTGATGTCTTATTTAAGATTCCACAAGAGGTTTTTGATAAATATGATGCATATGAAAGCAACGGTCAGGAAGCGCTTTTACAAGAGGTACGAAATATTTTGAAAGAAAAATATGTAATGACTGATAAAATAAAAGCATGGGGTAAAGTTGTACTCATAAATTTTTCAGAAGGACATCATAATGTAGAGTTACTTCCTGCATTAGAATTGGATAATAAAACTTTTAAAATTCCTAATAGCGAAAATGGTGGAAGTTGGGAAATTTTTGATCCTCGTAAGGAACTTGAAAAATTTGAGGTTTCTAACAAAAACACATGTGGTTTAACAAGAGATCTTGTTAAGATGATAAAGGCATGGGCACATAATAATACTTCTATGGCTTACAAATCTTATGAAAGAATGGATGATATAATTTCATTTCTTTCAGAGTATTATCCTTTTGGAAGAAATGGAATATCATACTCTAAAATAGTATTTGAATTTTATGATTATATGAGTTACCGCTGTAGCAAGGAATTAAAATCATATATTGATACAGCATTGGAGCGTGCTAGAAAAGCTTTGGAGTACGAAGATAATGATAAATTCAAGGAGGCATCAGAAGAATGGAGAAAGATTTTTGGATGTGATTTTCCTAAAGTTACAGAAAATCCGAAAAGAGAGAATAAAAGTGAATCAATATCCTCAAATCCGATACGCCCGTGGTTAAGCTCAATAAAAATGAAATAGAATGGTTACGAAATAATTATCCGCAAATGATATATGATGAGGAAAGATCTGTTATTGCAGGTCTTTTCTCTATAAATCATAAATATAATGGTATCAACATAAAGGATTGTTTCAATATAGAAGTGAGACTTTATGCAATGCGGAATCGTGAAGAGTATCCTAAAGTGTATAATACAGACGGTAGGATACAGAAAATTGCGAAAAGAAAAAATATGAAAATTCAAGATCTTCATGTTTATAGTGATAATAGTCTGTGTTTGGGATTACCTGCTCGTTTTTATGAATATTATCCTGAAGGCTTTAATTTACAGTTCTTTTTTAAACATCTTTCTGAACATCTTTATTGGGTTGCATACTACGAACGTTATAATAAATCTCCTTGGCCAGCTGAATTGCATGGAGATGATGCAATGATTGAATTGTTGTGTGAAAATATAGATGATACATTGCAAGACAAAATGAAATTTGAAGAACTACGAAAACTTTACAAAAAGAAATTTGGTCATGGCATAGCTAAGTCAAAATTAGTAAGACGATTAAAAGAAAAATCATTTATTTCAAAATTTATAGGATTATGAATTTTTTATTAGGCGAAGCAAGATTTTATTTTGCACAATGTGTTTTTAATACTAGTTGTCATTATGCAGCTTATGATAGGTATGAAAAAGAAAGAAATAAAAGACATAATATAGCACTAACTATTTCTTCGTTATCTATAATTAGTTTATGCCTTACCGTTTTATGCTGGGAAACGAGCTGTCAAGTTTTTCTTCGAATTTTGTCACTTTTGGGAATTCTTCTAACTGCAGTATCCCTAATATTTGAACTATATAACAAAGAAGATATAACTGAAGTCATGTGTTATCATAAACAGACTGCAGAGGATTATAAACAATTGCGTGATTCTTTTATGGATATTATTCGTCAAGTCAAATCAAAAGCTGAAATTTCAGTCGTTGAATCTCGCTTACATAAATGTCTACATGACTATAGCATCTTAGGGAAATATTCTTTGCCTACTAATGAACAAGATTATGTAAATACTCAGCAAAGTTTGGGATTAGGCGGACAGGGTGAATCGTTTACTTGGTCTTCAGAAGAAATAGACCGATTTTTACCAATTGAATTACGTGAAAATCATGTACAAATGAGTACTGAAATCTGTTCTGAAGCGAATAAACACTCATCGTCAGAACATTCCTGACGATGAGGAGATATCTAAATTGGTTATTTACAAAAATTAGTATAGATATATTGATTAAAATATTATCGAATTGCATGATAGTTAATCTATCATATCTTATCTTTGGAGATAATAGACTCTGATAAAATCTTTTCTGTAAACACCTTACTACGTAATTTTGCGCGTTTCAATAGATCTGAAAATTTAATAACTTCAGTATACAACACTCCTTGCTCTCTACCAAATAGCCTTGGTAATGCTTTATATGGACGCACAATATACCCTAAAGACTGTGACTGTTGAAAATCACCATCAGAATCTAAAATCGAATATATATCAGCATTTTCGCCTATTAAATAGCCATAGAAGGAATTGAATTTATATCTTTCATCAGACAAATGGTGTATAATTGATGCGTATTGATGAATTTGATGAAGATGTTTGGATACATCTACTCCTGGTGCTTTAAACTCTATAATGATACATTTACCTTCTGATGGGAATAGCAATACGTCAGGACGCCTAATCCCAACATCACCTGATGCACGTTTTTTATATTCTAATTCTTCAGAAGTTAGATTTTGTTTAAATAGCGGTTGTCCATCTATTTTGATATCGTCCAATTCACTTTCTGAAAGACCATGATAATGTATGTATTCTTCATTAAGAATCCATAGATTACTTTCTATAGATTCGGAACTACCTTTAGGAAATAATAGGTTATGAAAAATACCTTCTGGCTGTTTTTTGTTCTTTGTTTTTTTCTTGGTTTTGGATTCAATTTTTTGTATATCTAATTGCCCCTTTATAGCCTGCTCCATAAGTTGAAGGACAAGCGTTCTACGTGAGAGGTATTGCGAAAGTTCATTACGAACGGATAAAGGCAAAGCCTTGTTTAATTCTTTAACTTTCTGATCAAATTTTCTCTTAAATCCTTTGTCATTGGGATCAAGTTCGTGGAGATTATCCACTATGCTTTTAATTTTTGCATCAGACTCAGCTTTTATATCAGCAGTAAAAGTATATACTTTTCTTAAAACGTTGATGTCAGAATCGGAATATTTTACTCCAGCCTTTTCTAAAAGAGAAGAGTCTATAGAAAACATTTCAGCCACTTTCCTAATATTTTCACTAGCATCATCTTTAGCTTTTTTTAATGCTGGATAATGGGTCGATATAGAAGAAATGGTACAATCTTCTATGTCATCAATTAGTATTTCTTGTTTTCCCGTAAACAAATTCCGTTTTGATATAAAATCTGATTTTGAAATAATGTTTAAATTTCCTCGTATGTCGGAATCTCTAGAAGTAAGGTAGTCACTTGATATTAGAAATAGAAAACTGATTCCTGTTTCAATTCTTGGTGCCTCCGTAATTAAAGAGAAATTAAATCCTTGATGACAAAAAGCTTCCCCTTTACTAGTAAGACGAACTTCATTTCTTGGAAGAATATTAGAGGGTAAACGGTAAGAGCGAATCACAAAATCTTCACTCTGAGAACATTTTATTACAGATGTTCCCTTATTTGATAAAATCGAATAATGAATAGGTACTGTCTCTTCATAATCTACAGTAGGTATGTCATCTGTTGTTATCTTTGATGAGTTTTCCTCATCAAAGATGCCATTAACATAGTGGTCAATATAAATATTCTGAAGATTATCTCTATTTAAACAAAACACATTTACATATCGCTTAAGAATTGCATCTTTCAGCTCTTTACACGTTAGTTGTTCATATTTCGCTTTGTCTTCATCAGATAGAGCATAAAAGAATGAAACTCGAGTAGAATTAGTAACTGGAATATTGCTTGTTATATTCTCATCAATTGAGCGTATAACAGAACCAAATTCGTTGTAAAAATTCTTTGATAGTTCTATTTTTCGGTTCCGTGTTTCTCCTTCTATAGAATAAGTGCTTTCTATTATCGTATTTTTAAAAAAATGAAGATATTGAACACGTCCAGAACCTAAATTATTTTTATTTTTTGATTCGTCATATAATTTTTCAAAACGTAAAAAGCTTGCTGGTGTAAATCCCTCACCGTCATCAACAATGCTAAAAGCTGCGAAAGAGTATTTATCTCCAAATAAGTTTTTATCTTTAATATGATGTAATTCTATATGGATGCTATTATGCTTCCCACTAGTTGCTTCTAGGGAATTGCTGAATGCTTCAAATATAGGTTGAAGAGGATTATTAGCCTTTTTAATGCGTCGTCGCATAAGGCTATTATAATCCACTGAGTTGGGAGAGAAAATTCCATCTTTTAGAGCTGTGTATTCTACCATATAACCTAAATTCTAAGTTTATGCAAAATTACAAATAAATAGCGTTTAGCTGAAAATAAGCATTTGGAAAATTTGTATGTATAGTGAAAAATAATACTTTATGGCTTCGTTTCATTAATAAAATCTAATACTTCTAAATTTTTGACAGTCGTATAAAATATAATACTCTAATAATCAGGGATATTTAGTGAATTTGGTCAGAATTCAGGAAAACTACATTTAATTATCAGAATGTTTGTTTTAAGGAAAAAAATGATATGGCTCTTGCAAAACGCCTTCATAATAGGAGGTATTATAAAAATATATTTGTACCTTTGCTATACAATAAGAGTTCTTTTTATTTTATGTAAAATAAGGTATTATACAGAATCTTCCTCGTTTCTAAATCGTTACCTATAAAAGAATCTATTCTTATAAATTGTTTATTTTCAGTGGATAAAATAAAATGTAATGCCTAAAGCAGTGGAAGGTTATGTGTTTTTTGATTCCGGCTTCCGAAATCCATTGCTTGAGAGGCTGATTCGTCATAGCTCTGGTCAGTCCTTTGAATACACGGCCTGAACCAGGGATACCACATAGTTCCAATGCTTCGTTACTAATGGGGAGAGTGGCTTCAGTTTCTGTCTTTTCCGTACAAATTCTGATGTAATAACCATTGTCAGGACCGACTTCAATATTATCCCATGTAAGCTGTAAAATATCGCTGATACGAAGACCGGTCATACAGGAGAATAATGAAGCTTGTTTCAGTACAGGAATCTTGCATGGTGTAGCGGCCAGTTTCTTAACTTCTGCTAATGTGAGATACTGCTTTTTGACTTCTTTCCATTCAATCTTGTCTATGAAGTCATTCAGATTTTCACGTAGCATCTTCTCTTGATAAGCTATTTTCAGTAATGCACGGAAAGTTGAAAAATATCCAGCTGCCGAATTTCTCGAAACACTGATATTAGGATGACGGATCTGTTTACAGTTCAGTAGATACTGCCTGAACTTCTGACAAAGCTCTACCGTTACATCACCGAAAGTGCAATAGCCGTTTACAAACTTTTCAAAATGCTGGTAAACACAGTCCCATTTGTGATACTTCAGTTTTGCTTTCTCACGAAAATAGGCAAGGAAGTCAGCTTTCATTTTGTGCTTGTCAAGAAATCCAAATTCTTCATTGACGATTGCCTGTACTCTGATACAACGAATGGCTTCAGCCTTACTCAGCATTTCATTGTTGAAATCACGTTCAATCTCATTTTTAGGACGGGCATAGATATAAATGCCAAGATATTCCCTGCGGCTCATTTTCATTGTGTACGGATTGCGAATTGCCGGATAATAGTCCAGGTAGAGAGAAATTCTGCCGTTACTGATAACTCTTTGTCTCAATGTTACGTTAGTACATGTAAGTGCCATAAGATTAATGTTTTTGGTTGATAAATTATTATTATCGGTACAAATTAAACTGGTGTTTTCTTGGTGAATACTCACACCAGGAAATAACTTATACCGAGATTATTCAATGATAGGATCTTCGAACAAATTATCGAGCTCAGCTTTGGATATAAGAGTATACTTTCCCTTCTTAATCTTGGGAATTTGATGATACTTGGTATAATGGTATAGCTGGTCTCTTGTTATTTTGAATTTTTCCATCGCTTCTTGAACTGTGTAGTATTTGGGCTCTTCAGCCTGACGTATTCCTTTTGCTATATCGAAGTGCTTTTTTGAATAATATACTGTAATACCAACCTTCTTTTTCGGAATGGCATTTTTATAAACAAAAGAGTATATAGCGTTAAGGCTCATTTGAAATTTGTCCTGTACTTCTTGCACACTATACCATTCTGTAATGTCTGCATCTGGAGCCTTCGAGGAAAAATAAGCATCAACATGCTTTTTACTCCAGTAAGTCTTACCACGGTTGAATGTCTTTGGAATTTTATTCTTCTTAGACATAACAAAAATCCATGATTCACTTACATTGAATTTTTTCATTATTTCGGCTGTAGTATAAAATTCTTTGATAGGTAGAGTGTCCTTGGGCATTCTAAATTCATAAGGATGCCGTTTTAACATCTCATCTATATCAGAGCGTTTGACGAAAGATAATCTGCTGCTAATCTTTGAAGCTTGAAGGTATCCTTTATAGACCATCTTATAGACTGCTTGTCTAGTAATACCTAAAAGAATTCCAACCTCTGAGAAAGATAGAAACTCTTTATCCTTAATTGTGATTATAGGTAGTTCTTCAATCCTATTTTGAGTATTCTCTTCAGTAGCCTTAATGTTTTTCTCTCTTTCTCTTTTTTTGTAAGCTAAATTTGCACACCTGTGAGAGCAGTACTTTGTACTTATTTTTTGTGCTTCGAATCGTGTTCCACACCATTCGCAAATCTTTTTAATTTTAGTGTTACTTGCTGGCATATTACTCAAATTTTAAATTTTTATTTCGCTTTATTTCTCCCGTTATGTGTCAACTATCGTAAATCTTAGTAAACCATAGTCAACTTTCTCCACAACCTGTCCAGCGTAAAATGCCGGAATTTTGCTTCGTGGTACAAAAACGGTACAAAAAGATGATGTGCAAAGCTTATAAATGACTAATATTGACAGTAGAGCAACAAAAAAGGCGCCCGTAAAGAGCGCCATATTAATCGATTATAATCATTTTAACTATTTGATAATCAGATATTTACTTGCCGATGCAAAAATGCTTGAAAATATTCCCCAGCACCTCATCGGTCGTGATTTCCCCGCCAACAATCTCTGCCAGGTGAAAGAGACACTCACGGAGGTCTTGTGAAACCAAGTCACCGGAGAGATGCATGGCCAGTCCGTCCTGTACGCGGTGGATTGCTTCCAGCGCATGACTCAAGGCCTCGTAGTGGCGGATGTTGCTCACCACCACATCGTTCTGTGAGAGGTCGGGCAGGGCGGCGAAATCCACCAGCTGCTTCTGAAGCTGAGAAAGTCCCTCTTTCTGCTTGGCCGAAAGAGAAAGCACACATACGTCCTCCGGCAAATTGGGGAGCGCCGCTTTCAGGCGAGCAAGCTGTGCATCCGTCGAAGCCGCAGTATCCACATCAGCCGATGAAAGCAAATCCGCCTTGTTGAGCACAATCACCAGGTGCTTGCCTTCGCAGCGGGGCAGAATCTTGCCGGCCAGTTCGCGGTATTGTGCCTCGGCGCAAGTGGCGTCGATCACCCAAAGCACGATGTCGGCCTGGTCCAGTTTCTGGAAACTACGCTCGATGCCCAGACTTTCGATGGTGTCGGTCGTTTCACGGATACCTGCCGTATCGATAAAGCGGAAGGTGATGCCGCCCAGGTTCATCGTATCCTCGATGACGTCGCGCGTGGTACCGTGAATGTCGCTCACGATGGCGCGTTCTTCGTTCAGGAGGGCATTCAGCAGGGTAGACTTCCCGGCATTGGTTTCGCCTACGATGGCCACGGGGACGCCGTTTTTGAGGGCATTTCCTACGCTGAACGTATCCACCAGGTGATGGATGACGTGCTCAATCTGGCGGGCGATGTCTTCCAGCTCCGAACGGTCGGCAAATTCCAGTTCCTCGTGGTCGCTGAAATCAAGCTCCAGTTCCATGAGGGAGGTAAGGTGGAGCAACTTGTCGCGCAGGGTGGCCAGTTCCCGACTGAATCCGCCGCGCATCTGGTTCATGGCCATGCGATGGGTGGCGGCGGAGGTAGAGGCGATGAGGTCGGCCACTGCTTCGGCCTGGCTCAAATCCATCTTACCGTTCAGGAAGGCACGCTGGGTATATTCCCCCGGTCCGGCGGCACGGCATCCTTGCCAGATAAGGAGCTGCATCACCTGCTGGAGAATGTAGCTCGAACCGTGGCAGGAGATTTCCGTGGAGTCTTCTCCTGTGTAGGAATGAGGGCCTCGGAAAAGGCTGACCAGCACTTCGTCGATAATCTCTCCTTCAGGACTAAGGATGTGGCCGAAGGTGAGGGTATAGGGTTCGCGTTCGGCCAGCGGTTTACCGGAAACGGGCTTGAAAATGCGGTCGGTGAGGGTAATGGCTTCCGGACCCGACACGCGGATGGTGCCGATGGCTCCGCCTTGGGCGGTAGCGATGGCACAGATGGTATCTTGGGTTTGTAGTATGTTCACGTGTGTATTGCTTTTAAAATCCTTGCAAAGATACGGTTTTCGGGTTACATCCGGAAGGGGAGCCGACAGATTTATGCGGGCAGGTAGAGGGTTTTCACCAGCAGGTCGACCACTTTTTCGAGGTATTCGCGGTCGGTTTCATCGAAGGTAGCCAACTGGTCGCTGTCGATGTCGAGCACGCCCCGGACTTCTCCGTTGACCGTCATCGGCACGACGATTTCGGAGCGGGAGAGGGAACTGCAGGCGATATGGCCGGGGAACTGGTCTACGTCGGGCACGACTTGGGTACGGGCTTCGGCCCATGCGGTACCGCATACACCACGGCCTTTCTTGATGCGGTAGCAGGCCACGCTGCCTTGGAACGGGCCGAGGTGAAGCTCGCCTTCGTGTACCAGGTAGAAGCCCACCCAGAAGAATCCGAAGGCTTCTTTCAGGGCGGCACTGGTGTTAGCCAATACACTGATTTCGTTTTTCTCGCCTTCAATCAGGGGGGCGAATTGTTCAAGGAATTGCGCGTAACGCTGACGCTTGTCGGTAAGGGTGGATTTGAAACTTGCTTCCATGTAGATAATTTTTCAGACAGAAAAACAGGCTCTCTTCCGGAGAAGGGAACCTGTTGATTGATAATTAATTTACTAGATTCTTTCAAGGACGACTTTAATCAGGTCGTCGATTTTGCTCTTGTATCCGGTGTTGGCTTCCTTGGCCACGCGGTTGGCTATAACCATGCACACGGTGGTGGCTTTATGGCCTTGCAGACGGGCCAGTCCGGCCAGGGCAGAGCTTTCCATTTCGAAGTTGGTGATGCGGTGTCCCTGGTATTCGAAGCTTTCGATTTTCTCGTTCTGGTGCGGGTCGGCCAAGGGGATGCGGAGCTGACGTCCTTGCGGACCGAAGAAACCGCCACAGGCCACGGTCACGCCGCGTACCATGTCGGTGCCGGCAATGCGTTCCACCAGTTCCTTGTCGGCATGAATCACGTAGGGAGCCGGGGCGCAGAGGTTACCTGTCCAGCCCAGGTGGTTGAGCAGGGCGCGTTCCATGGGCAGGTCGCACACGGCGTTGCGTCCTTCGTAAAAGTTCAGGAGGCCGTCGAATCCCACGGAGACTTCGGAACAGATGAAGGTGCCTACGGGCGTGTAGGACTGCAGGCCGCCGCAGGTACCGATGCGCACGATTTCCAGCTGTCGGAAGATATCGTTTTCTTCGCGGGTCTGGAAGTTGATGTTGGCCAGCGCATCGATTTCATTCATCACGATGTCGATGTTGTCGCACCCGATACCGGTGGAGGTCACCATGATGCGTTTGCCTTTGTAGGTACCGGTGATGGTATGAAACTCACGGCTTTCCACTTCACATTCGCGGGTGTCGAAGTGGGAAGCTACGAGGGCCACACGTCCGGGGTCACCCACCAGGATAATTTTGTCGGCCAGGTGCTCCGGTTTCACGTGGAGATGGAATACAGAACCGTCTTCGTTGATGATCAGTTCTGAAGGGGGAAAATACTTTTTCATGTGTGTTACGTTTTTAGTCAAGTAAAGTTTATGTCTTCTTATTTGCCGATGGGTTCGTGTCCGGCAGGATGGGAATCCGGTCGGGCAATGCTGCTCCGCATGTCGGTATCGGCTTGGATGTTCTTCATCCGGTAGTAATCCATGATACCTAAATTACCGCTTCGGAAAGCTTCGGCCATGGCTTTGGGCACTTCGGCTTCTGCCTGAATCACGTTGGCACGGGCTTCTTCGGCTTTGGCTTTCATCTCCTGTTCCAAGGCTACGGCCATGGCGCGGCGTTCCTCGGCCTTGGCCTGGGCGATGTTCTTGTCGGCATTGGCCTGGTCAATCTGCAGGGAAGCTCCGATATTACGGCCGATATCGATATCGGCAATATCAATGGAAAGGATTTCGAAAGCGGTACCGGCGTCCAGTCCCTTGCGCAGCACGAGCTTGGAGATGGAGTCGGGGTTTTCGAGTACCGACTTATGGTTTTCGGAAGAACCGATGGAAGAGACGATGCCTTCGCCTACACGGGCCAATACGGTATCTTCACCGGCCCCACCCACCAGCTGGCGGATGTTGGCGCGTACGGTCACGCGGGCTTTGGCAATGAGCTGGATACCGTCCTTGGCCACGGCAGTAACGGGAGGGGTATCAATCACTTTCGGGTTGACCGACATCTGTACGGCTTCGAACACGTCGCGTCCGGCCAGGTCGATGCTGGTAGCCATCTTGAAAGAAAGTTCGATGTTGGCTTTTGAAGCTGATACCAAAGCGTGTACCACCTTTTCCACGTGTCCCCCAGCCATATAGTGAGCTTCCAGATCATCACGGGTAATGTTGCTCAGTCCGGCCTTGTGGGCTTCAATCATGGCGGGTACGATGACGTAGGGCGGCACGTTACGGATGCGCATCAGGAACAGCTGGATGAGCGAAATCTTGACGCCCGACACCTTGGCCGAGAGCCAGAGGAAGAAAGGCACGTAGTGGAAGAAAATGACCAGGAAGATGATGACACCTCCGGCCAGAATAAAGGGGAGATAAGCGGGATTAATCATATACGTTAGATTTAAAAGTGAATACAGGAAGAAGGGTGAACGTGAAGTTTACGCATGTTTCACGTACACCGTGGTCTCGTTGATGCGGACAATCTCTACCGGCGTCTTCTCGTCGATGAATCCGTCGGCCGACTGCACCTCGATGATGTGTCCGTTGAAGTCAGCGTTGCCAATCAGAGTCAGGCGGGTGACGCTTATACCTTTGTCACCGGGTTTCAGGTCCATTCCCTCAAAGGGAGAGGGACGGTAGTCGAGGGTTTTCTTCAGCGACAGGCGGTCGACGGTCTTGGAACGCATGAACCACCACGTCACGCCGATGATTCCCAGCAGAGAGACGCCGATGGTGAGGAATCCGGCCTGTGAACCGAGCGAGGTAAAGGCAGAATAGATGGCATAAAGGATGCACACCGCAGCTCCGACTCCCGCCACGCTGATGCCGGGAATCAGGAAGACTTCGATGGCAAAGAGTATCAGGCCTCCGATGATGAGTGCGATGATAATCAGTGTTTCCATGGTATGTGTATATTTTTGTTAGAGGTTCTTCAGTTTCTTGATTTCCGTGTTCCGGATGTCAAGAGTAAGCGCCTCAATTTCTTCGCGCAGCTCTTTCACCCGTTTTTCGCGGTCGAGGATACCCGGTGTCAGCTTGTTCTTCAGCTCCGTATTGCCCGATGCATAATTGGTCCGAATCTGTACGAGGGCCTCATTCATGGCCTCCAGGTCTTTTTCTTTCTGCTGGAGCAGCTGGTATTTTTTCCGTGCATCTGCAGAATGGAAATCAGCGAGGGTGTGATAAATGGCATTGTCATCTACCACGAAGCGGAAATCACCTTTCTTTTGGGTCTCGTTTTCACCATACATCACTTGCGCCAGTTGTTGCTTGGCTATCCGGACCTTATCGGCATCACTCCAAGTGTTCCGGATGCCGTTCAGCATCGCTACATTGGTCAGCAATTCGGAATCAGTCGTATCATAATCATACACCCGCTTTGAACTGTTAGGGGCAAAGACATACACACAGACTTTGCCTTCCGGCTGATAACGGTCGGAAGCGAACCATCCCAGGTCGTTAAAGTCGTCGATGGCATACATATAGTCGTTAAAAGGAGAATTGAACGGGAACCCCATATTGTCCGGCTTCAAATAGCTTCCGTCTTCCGAGTCATAACGGGTAATGAAAATGTCATAACCACCCAGGCTTTCTTCTCCCTTGGCCGCAAAATAAAGAGTAATACCGTCGGAATTGATAAACGGATAGTTCAAGTCGGTACCTGCTTCGTCCAAACCATTGACTTTTTCGGGTACTCCCCAGTCACCTCCCAGTGTGACACTGGTGTAGAGGGCTTTCTGACCTGTTTCTGGCACACGATGGGAGAGGATTTTCTTATCCTTCATTCCGTTAGTGAATTCCGTACAGTCGCTTTCGCCAGTAAGCCCCACCTTTCCGGATTCTTCGTTGATTTTATATGCCTGAAGGAAGTTGTTCTTGTCGACCACAAAGCTGTCGATGACGGCCACGTTCTCCACGCCCCGCATCATGCGGGCTCCCATGCGGTAACGGTTCATCAATGCTTCCAAGTCGGAAGTGTCGCGGTTCTTACGTTCCATCCAATAAATGTGGTCTTCCAGATTTTCGATGGCTTCGTCAAAACGGTACAAGTCGAAATAGGCTTTGCTCAGGTAGAGAAAGCCATTGATTACCTTGCGTTCGGCACTTTTCTCCAGATAGGGTACAGATTCCTGCAATTCGCCGGTCTCGTAGCAGCACGCACCGTACCAGAAGTTGTAGTTGGCGTTCGAAGGAGATTGTTTCACCAAGCGTTGGAAGACGGGTTTCGCCTTGTCAAACTGCTTGTCGTTGAACCATTTCTGTGCTTGGCTTAAGGTCTGTGCGGAAACCCCTCCGGCACAGCAAAGAGCCAATAAAGGGAGTATGTATCTTTTTTTCATCGTTTCTGTGTCTAAAAGTTTCTCAAATGTAGGAATATTCTGGGAATTATACCATTTTCTGTTCCCAATTTTTCTCTTTACGTGAAACTTTGCGCGTTTCGCTTTTGCGAATATAACAAATAATGTGTATTCCCGTCACGATGCAGTTCATAAAAAAGCGTAACCACTTCCCGTTATTCGGACGTTTTTCGTAATTTCGCCGCCGTTTTTAGTAGCATACGTATGGGAAAAATGACGGAAGAAGACCGCCTGATGCGCCGCATCAACCAGCGGTTCATGAAAGGGATTATGAAATACAACCTGATAGAGGAAGGCGACCGAATCCTGGTGGGCCTTTCGGGGGGAAAAGACTCACTGGCCTTGCTGGAGTTGCTGGCTTTGCGTTCACGCATCTACAAACCCAAATTTTCGGTGGTAGCGGCTCACGTGGTGATGAAGAACATCGCCTACGAGTCCGACCAGACTTATCTGCGCGAATATGCCGAGAACCTGGGGGTACCGTATGTGTGCTATGAAACCGAGTTCGACCCGTCGACCGACAACCGGAAATCTCCGTGTTTCCTGTGTTCGTGGAACCGGCGGAAGGCGCTCTTTACCGTGGCCAAGGAGTACGGATGCAACAAAATCGCGTTGGGACACCACATGGACGACATTCTGGAGACTTTGCTCATGAACATGACCTTCCAGGGGGCTTTCAGCACCATGCCGCCGCGGCTCGTAATGCGCAAGTTCGACATGACGATTATCCGTCCCATGTGTCTGGTACACGAAGCCGACCTGAAAGAGATGGCCGCTCTCCGTGGTTTCCGCAAGCAGGTGAAGAATTGCCCGTATGAAAAAGACTCCCATCGTTCGGACATGAAAGAGGTGCTGGCCCGGTTGGAAGCCATGAATCCGGAAGCACGTTACAGCCTGTGGGGGAGCATGAACAATATCCAGCGCGACCTCCTTCCGGCAGAGGGTGACGAGGATTCACTCGGATAAGTCTCATTCAGGGGTATTCAGTACTACCTGCTTACCCGTCATGGTGATTTTTCCTTCGGCAATCAGTTCCGAAAGGGCACGGGCCAGTGACGGACGGGCTACTCCCAAAATAAAGGCCACTTCCTGCTGGTTGTGGATACCGCCGTGCATTTGCAGGTAGTTCAGCAGGCGTGATTTCAGGCTCTGCAAGGCGAATTCATTCAGCTTGCGGCTCAGAAACAGGCTCCGGTCGGAAATGATGGCGATAAAATTCCGCATCACAGCCGGCTGGGCATGCATGAAAGCCTCGAAACGGGTACGGTCCATGACGAGTACTTCACAGAGTTCTGTGGCTTCCACATTCACTGGAAAACGGTTCTCCGAGGCATAGATGAAGGCCGGAGCCAGAATGTCGGGCGCCTTGATCCAGTCGATAGTGAGCTGTTTGCCTTCTGCATTTTCCATTTGCGTCTTCACGTTCCCTTTCATCAGAATAAACAAGGAACGGCATGCGTCTCCCTGACGGGCAATATATTCTCCTTCTTTATATGTGCGCAAACTGTTCGGCGCCTCACGCAGTAGTTGGTGAAGGGCTTCTGCCTCGCATCCTTCAAAGAGGCTCATTCGTGTCAAAACTTCGGTATGCATCTTTCTTTTAACTTTTCTTTGGGTTCCGTGTCACATAGGTGACAGAAATCCCGCGGGGGATTCCTCATCTTTGCGCAAACTTAATGAAAAATCAACAATAACCCAAGAAAGAATATGGAAGGAAACATGTTTTGCTACCAGTGCCAGGAAGCTGCCAAGGGCACAGGATGTGTGTTGAAAGGTGTGTGCGGAAAGAAAGATACCACCGCACGTTACATGGATTTACTGCTGTTTGTGGTGCGTGGAGTATCCGTAGCCGCCGATGCCTTGCGTACGAAAGGCCTTGAGGGGGAAGCCGACACGAATGGTTTTGTCACCGACGCGCTTTTTTCTACGATTACCAATGCCAATTTTGATGACGAAAGTATTCTGGCCCGTGTGCGCAAAGGCTTGGAGCTGCGCGACCGCTTGAAGGCACGTGCTGCCGATGCCGGCATCGCCTTGCCGGAGGTGGACGAACTGACCTGGAACGGTGGGGAAGCGGACTATCTGGCCAAATCGGCTTCCGTAGGGGTACTGAGAGAACCGAACGAAGACCTTCGCTCGTTGAAGGAGCTGCTGATGTACGGGCTGAAAGGTATGGCTGCTTACCACGAACATGCCATGCGACTAGGCTTTGCCGATGAAGCTATCCATGCGTTCATGCAATCGGCGCTGGCCCGCATCACCGTACAGGCAATGGAAGCCGATGAACTGGTGGCGCTGGTTCTCGAATCCGGACAGCACGGGGTGCAGGTGATGGCGTTACTGGATCAGGCGAACACCACCCGCTATGGTCATCCGGAACTGACAAAGGTGAACATCGGAGTAGGCAAGAATCCGGGTATCCTAATCAGCGGACACGACTTGCACGATTTGGAAGAGCTGCTGCGCCAGACCGAAGGTACGGGAGTGGATGTGTACACGCATAGCGAGATGCTTCCGGGACACTATTATCCGGCGTTCAAGCAATACAAGCATTTTGTGGGCAACTACGGAAACGCCTGGTGGAAGCAGCGCGAGGAGTTTACGGCCTTCAACGGTCCGATTGTGTTCACCACCAACTGTATCGTGCCGCCACTGGAGAATGCAACGTACAAGGAGCGGATGTTTACGGCCAACTCGACAGGTTATCCCGGCTGCAAGCACATCGCTACGGATGCCGAGGGACACAAGGATTTCTCGGAGGTCATCGCACTGGCCAAACAATGCCAGCCACCTGTGGAACTGGAACAGGGAGAGATTGTCGGTGGATTTGCTCATAATCAGGTGATGCAGTTGGCCGACAAGGTGGTAGAAGCGGTGAAGAGCGGAGCCATCCGCAAGTTTGTGGTCATGGCGGGATGTGACGGACGCATGAAGAGCCGCGATTACTATGCCGATTTTGCACAGGCCCTTCCGAAAGATACGGTCATCCTCACAGCAGGTTGTGCCAAGTACCGTTACAACAAACTGCCGTTGGGCGACATTCAGGGAATCCCTCGGGTACTCGATGCCGGACAATGCAACGACAGCTACTCACTGGCCGTGATTGCCCTGAAACTGAAGGAAGTCTTCCAGTTGAACGACATCAACGAACTGCCCATCGTGTACAACATTGCCTGGTACGAACAGAAGGCGGTCATCGTCCTGCTGGCCCTGCTGAGCCTGGGCGTGAAACACATTCACCTGGGACCCACATTGCCGGCCTTCCTCTCACCGAACGTAGCCAAGGTACTGGTCGAACAGTTCGGCATCGGAGGTATTACTACCCCCGAAGCGGACATGCAACTGTTCGGCATCTGATGACGGCTTAATAGGATTTCTCGTTGGCCAGATTCCAGGCATTGAGAAAAGAAGCTTTCGTGATTTCCACCACCTTCTCCCAGTTCAGCTTGTCTGCATGGTCGGAAGGCTGGTGGTAGTCCGGATGCCCATCCGTGTGATACCAGATGATGGGAATGTCGTGCACGGCAAACGAGGCATTGTCGCTTCCTCCCACCGGACGGTCCCAAGGACGGTAGTCGGGCTTCAGTTTCAGCTTGTAACGGACGATGTCGTCCTTCAGCCACTGTCCCAAGGCCGGATGCGCCTCCGTATAGAAATACACCACATGTTCGGGCTGTTCCGGGAAATGGTTCCGCCCGATCATGTCAAAATTCAGATAACCTTTAATCTCCTTCACGAAATCACAATGCTGCATGAAATACTGGGAGCCGAGCAAACCTTTTTCTTCTCCGTCCCAGAAGGCGATGATCACGTTGCGCAGCGGTTTCTTGCCACTGGCCTGAAAGGCACGGGCAATCTGTAGCACCGCCGACACTCCCGATGCGTTGTCGTCGGCTCCGTTGTAAATCTTGTCATCCGCCAGTGTCTCGTCAATGCCTAGATGATCGAAATGGGCACCGACCACTACATACTCGTCCGTCCGTTCTCCGGGAATCATTCCCAGCACGTTGGCCATCCGGAGGGAACGGTGTGTCAGCTGCTTCAATTGGGCGATGGAATCAGGATGTACCTGCCAGCGGCCTTTTTGCTGTCTTTCCTTGGCACAAGCCTCGAAGGGTTGATAATAGGAATCTCCGTAAAGAGGAGAAATCCCGGCTTCCTGAAGGCAGGAAACCAGATAGCGGGCAGCCACGCGCGAACCGTTCATACCGGCTTCACGTCCTTGCAGGGCATCGTCTGCCAGAAAGCCTACGATGGCTTCGGCCGAAGGTCGGTTAATACTTTGCAGGCCTTTTTCCACAGCAGTTTGTGCCTGCAGGAGAGAGGTACCGCATGAACCGATGGTCCATGCCAGTAACAGAGAGGTTACAGTCTTTTTCATAATGAGAGCAAAAATAGGGAGAACTTGCGAATTCCCCAATTTATTCTTCTGGTTTCTTCACGTAACAGGAGCCTGATTTCCTAAAAATTGAGGTTTACTCCAGCCATCACTGTGGTGCGCGGCATGGGATATCCGGCATTGATTTCGTATCGCTGGGCCAGCAGGTTCTCGCCACGTGCCCAGATGTCCAGCCAGCGGATAGCCCGGAAGGAAGCCCGTACGTTCCACAGCACGAAATCTTCTGTCACTACGGGGTCGGTCTGGGAAAACCGTCCCTTGCGGACACGGTTGGTCAGTTCCGTTTCCAAGGTATTATACGAACCGTAGCCCACATGCAGATGGGTGTTCACCCCGTCTTCCTGCATCCTCCGCGTCACGATGTTAATCACGCCGCCCATGGCGTTCGAACCGTACAACACCGAGGCTGGACCTCGTAACACTTCCACCCGTTCGGCTAGGAACGACTGGTAGGCATCGGCTATCGGATGACCGAAAATGCCGGCATATTGCGGATGGCCGTCAATCAAGACCATCAGCCGGGCCGTTCCTCCGCTCAGTCCACGCAGGGAGATGCTTCCCGCCGCCCCGTTGGACACGCCATAACCCATCACCCCGCGCGAGGTGACGAAGAGTCCGGGAACCTGCTCGGTCAGCACCGGCAATAAGGACGATTGCAGGGAGTGTTCAATCTGGGCACGCCCCATCACCGATACGGTCTGCGACAGATGGCGCACATCCGTCTCTTGGCGGGCACCGGTCACCACAACCTCGTCTATCTGGTGAATCTGGTTTGTAAGTGAAAGTGTATCGCGTGATGAGGTTTGGGCCATCCCCGCTTGACAGGCCAAGCTAATACCTATAATAGAAAGATATACTTTTTTCATTGATTCATTTTTGTTTGTGTTTCTTATGACGCACTACATGACTAAATGTGACAAAAGTAGTAAATATTCTTCCGTTTTGCCTTACCTGCATGACAGATAATCTTTTCTTCATCCCGGATAGAGATGCTTTTTCAGGCCGATGGAATTGCTTCCATGGGGGGGAATCACGAAAAAACAACCATTTTCTGAGACTTTTTAACCTCTTTCTATTTTCTTATTCTCCATACTTTTGCATCTAAAATGAAGAATTTTCTTGATATTTGTATAAAACAAAGGAATATGACCCCTTTAATGAAAGCAGCTCAAATTAAAAGATATTCGAAAGAAGTTCAAATCCACCTCAACTCACTTCCGATACCGGAAATCGGTCTGTCGGACGTATTGGTAAAGGTTCAGGCAGCCGCAGTCAATCCATTGGACCAGCTTATTCTGACCGGAGGTATCCGGGTGATTCAAGACTATCCCATGCCGTTGATTTTAGGCAACGAATGTGCTGGCATCGTGGAACAGACAGGTGCCGCTGTGACCCGCTTTAAAGCCGGCGACAAAGTGTATGCCTGTTTGCCCTTGGCCAAAATCGGGGCTTTTGCCGAATATGTGGCCATAGACCAGCACGCCTTGGCTTTTATGCCGGAAGATTGTGACTTTCTGACGGCTTCCGCCATTCCGCTGACAGGGCTGACGGCTTATCAGGCTTTTACGGAAGAACTGGAGGCGCAACCCGGACAAACGGTTTTGATTACAGGAGGTTCCGGAAGTTTTGGCGAGATGGCCGTACCCATTGCCAAAGCCTTGGGATTGCGGGTGATTGTGACGGGCAACGAACGGGCAAAAGCACATTTACTGAGTATAGGAGCCGACCGTTACATCGACTACCGGAAGGAGAATTATTGGGAAGTGCTGCCGGAAGTGGATCATGTGATTGATGGCATCGGAGCCAAGGAATTTGCTCACGAGCTGTCGGTACTGAAAAAAGGAGGACGTTTGTTGAGCCTGCGGACTGCTCCCAACAAGCAATATGCCGAACGAAACGGTTTTTCTTTCTTTAAGAAATGGCTGTTTGCCGCCGTAGGCGCTCCTTACGACCGCAAAGCCCGGAAACAAGGAAAAGAATACCGGTTCATGTTCGTGCGTGCCGATGGAGAGCAGTTGGAAAAAGTGACCCGCATCGTAGAAGAAAGGCATATCCGTCCCAGAATCGCTCCGCAGGTGTTCCATCTTGAGCAGACAGGTGAAGCCATACGTTTTCAGTCGCAGGGGCATCCCAACGGAAAGGTCGTGATTCGTTTGTAGTGTAACCGGAAATTATTCCATTTAAAATAGAAGAAAAATGAAATATTACGAGATTTGTTTCAGTCCCACGGGAGGTACACAGAAAGTGGCAGATGCTGTCACAAAGGGCTTGACCCAAAGTGCTGTCAAGATAGATTTGACCGATGCCAAGGGAAACTTTGACGGCATTTCATTGACGAAAGAAGACGTAGCTGTGATTGCCGTACCCTCTTATAGCGGGCGGGTACCCGAAACTGCCGCCGCACGTATTGTCCGTTTGCAAGGCCACGATGCCAGCGTTATTCTCATTTGCGTGTATGGAAACCGTGCCTACGAGGATACCTTAGTCGAGTTACAGGACATCGCACATCAGGCCGGATTTAAAGTGGTGGCAGCCGTAGCGGCCGTAGCCGAACACTCCATTGCCCGCCGTTATGCCGCCGGACGGCCGGACGAAGAAGACCGGACACAGCTTGCGGAATTTGCCCGTCAGATAGCGCAGAAAATCGCTTCCGGGGATACTTGCGAACCGAAGATTCCCGGTCACCGTCCGTACCGGAAAGCAGGAGCGACGGGAATTGTACCGAAACCCACAAAAGCCTGTATAAATTGCGGAGTGTGTGCCCGGAAATGTCCCGTAGGAGCCATCAATCTAATGGACTCCCAGAAAGTGGACAAGAAAGCCTGCATCTCTTGTATGCGTTGTGTAGCGGTCTGTCCTCATTCTGCCCGCAAAATCAATGGTCTGATGTTGTTTCTGGTCAATGCGATGCTCAAGAAAGCCTGTTCCCAGCGGAAAGCGAACGAACTTTACCTGTAGTGATATTAAGATTATTCGTAAATGCCGTGCTGATAGTCAGACAGGTATTGCGAACAAGTCTTGCCAGTCTGCTGCTTGAAAAAACGCATCAGATGGCTGGGGTCGGAAAAATGGAAATCAT
Source organism: Bacteroides mediterraneensis (assembly GCF_025993685.1). Lineage (NCBI taxonomy): Bacteria > Pseudomonadati > Bacteroidota > Bacteroidia > Bacteroidales > Bacteroidaceae > Bacteroides > Bacteroides mediterraneensis. Next base: position 1,718,253 of record NZ_DAJPEN010000001.1, read on the forward strand.
CGGCCAGCTGGCTCACACTGCGGTTGGAGAATAGCAATTCATTTTTCAGTTCCTCCAACAAGCGTTGTTTGAGCAGATGGGAGGCAGATACGCCGAATTGAGCCATTACGGCATGGTTCAGGGTAATTCGGCTGATATGGAGCATGTCGGCATATTCTGTCACCCGCTGCATCTCCCGTATATGCTGTTCAAGCAGTTCCTTGAACTGATAGGCGTAGTTGTTTTTAGGAACATCCATGGGAAGATGGTAAGTGGAAGCATATTCACGGTTGATTACCAGTAACAGGTAATACAATACAGCTACAATCAGGTTGTAGCTGTCGGCAGTGGGATATTGCAGTTCCTGCTTGATTTTCTCCAGCAACTGCATACATTCCCTAAACAACGATTGGGAAACGGGTGACAGGTAAGGAGGGGTATCCGTCTGGTAACAATACAGCAGACGGTAGGCAAAGAACTTGTCGGCAATGAAAGTACGCATGAAATCCTCTCGGAAGATAAGAAAGGTATAGTCCAAAGCTTCTTCCTCTACGTGCCATTCCTGTTGCTGGTGCGGAGAGAGAAGTAGCGCCATGTCATCATGCAGTGCTATTCGTTTATTGTTCAGCACCAGAAAACCGTTGGCTTTCCGGAAAAAGAAAAATTCGAAGAAATCCGTCTTGAAGGTCGGATTCTCAGTCAGTACTCCACAAATCTCACTACTATGTCCGGTATTGATATAGAAATCCACGCCGCATTGGGTCTTGTTGAACGGGACGTTGACAAGTCTTTCCGGATTGAGATTTTTCTTTTTCATGACTTTTCCAAATTGTTTCACACGCAAAGATAAAGAATGTAATTATCAAAATGGCCTGTTTCCCTTCTTTTTGGGTATGAGGAGTGAAACAAAATATACCGACTTTTGCGATGAACAAAAAAACAGAAGGCTATGGATAAAAACAAGACAGCAGTTATTCAATTGGGGCGCAATGCGACATTGAAGATTCATTACGCAGGCAAGTGTATATTGGTCAATCCGGTGTTGGCTGAAAAATAAATATAGTATTATAAGCGATGGATACAGAAATCATTCAAGAGATTGAAGTGCAGAGCGTCATGACCAAATCCTCTCTGCCCGTTGGAGGTTATTCGGTGAACCCGTACGTGGGTTGCCCGCACGCCTGCAAATATTGTTACGCTTCGTTCATGAAACGCTTCACCGGACATACTGAACCGTGGGGCACGTTTCTGGATGTGAAGCACTGGAAACCGATAGCGAACCCGCATAAATACGATGGTGAACGTATTGTGATAGGTTCCGTGACGGATGGATACAACCCCTACGAAGCCGAATTCCAAAATACTCGCCGTCTGCTAGAAGAACTTCGCGGTACACAGGCCGAACTGATGATTTGCACGAAGTCCGACCTTGTGCTGCGCGACCTGGACCTGTTGAAGCAATTCCCCAAGGTCACGGTTTCCTGGTGGGTCAACACACTGGATGAGGAGTTTCGTGCGGACATGGACCGGGCAGTCAGCATCGAACGCCGCTTGCGTGCGATGCAGCAGGTCTATGAGGCAGGCATCCGTACCGTATGTTTCGTGTCGCCTATCTTTCCAGGCATCACCAATGTGAAGGCGATTATCGAAGAAGTAAAAGGATATGCCGATTTAATTTGGCTGGAAAACCTGAATCTGCGTGGGCAGTTCAAAGGAGAAATCATGGCGTATATCCGTGAGAAGCATCCCGCACTCTTTCCGCTGTACGAGGAAATATACAACCAGAAAAGACTGGATTACTGGAAAGCCTTGGAAGAGGAGATTTCATCCTATGCCGCACAACAAAGCTTTCCCTATCGGGTAAACGATTTGCCCTACGGACGTTCCGAAAAAGGGAAACCCGTGCTTGTCAACTATTTCTATCACGAAAAAATCAGACTGAACCGATAAGATGATTAAATACGGCGTTGCAAGGAATCTCATTCCTTTGCAGCGCCGTATTTGCGTTCAAACACCTCCGTATTCCGGTTGCCCCATTCAATCATGGCATCGATAATCGGCAGCAGACTGCACCCCAACTCGGTCAAGGCATATTCCGTCCGCAAAGGTACTTCATGGTAGGTGGTTTTGGAAACGAGTCCGTCTTCTGCCAGTTCCTTCAACTGAATGTCGAGCACCCGGGGCGTCGCTTCCGGGAAGAGTTTGTGCAGTTCACTGGGACGCAACGCCCGATGCCGGAGTTCATCCAGCATACACGATTTCCATTTGGAGTCTATCAGGCTCATGGTCAGCCGGAGCGGGCAGTCCAGGTCCACAGGTATCTTTCTTTCGTACATGGTTTCTAAAGAGTAAACAATTACACAATCGCAAAGATAAGGATAACTCCCGAATCCCCTGCATACCGAATAATTTTTCGGTAGGTGAATAATTTTTCGGTACTTGTATGAACCGTTCCCATCGCCTACATTTGCAGCAGTATAACCTCCTTAAATTATGGAATATGAGAGCAAGTATTGAAGAGTATGAAGCCGTGGAAGAAGCGGCCCTGAAAATTACTGTAATTACCGGAAGCCCTCGCAAGAAGGGCAACAGTTTTGCCATGACCGAGGCGTTTGTGAAAGCCGCCGAACAGCGCGGTCATACCATCCAACGTTTTGATGCCGCTTTTCTGAAGATTGGCGGATGCCATGCCTGCATGACGTGTTACAAGACAGGAAAAGCCTGTTCTTTCGACGACGATTTCAACCTCATAGCCCCGGCCATCCTGGAGTCGGATGCCGTAGTATTTTCCATGCCGGTCTACTGGTATTCCATCCCGGCACAAATTAAAGGTGTCATCGACCGCCTGTTCTCGCTCGTAGTGGGCGGAAAAGACATTGCCGGAAAGAAATGTGCCTTGATTACCTGTTGTGAGGAGGAAGATCCTCACGTCATGGACGGTGTACGTATTCCCTTGGAGCGTTCGGCTGCACTGCTGAAGTGGGACATGGTAGGAGAGGTGCTGGTGCCCGGTGTATTGAACGAAGGGGAAATTGAGAAAACCGACGGCTGTCGGCAAGCTGCCGCATTGGCTGAAAAATTCTAATCCGTTTTTCAGATTTGTGTCTCCGTCGCGAAACAAAGGCCTTCATTCTTTGAGAAGAAAGAAGTCCTGTAATTCACGACGGAGATTTTTTTGTCCACCTGCTTCACCGCAAGTAACGGCCGACAGTATCATATACTTGGACCGCCCGATTCATTCAGGCGATCCTGCAGGATGTCGTCCATCTGCTCCTTGGCCCATTGTATCAGCCCGTTCAGATGGGGAAGCAAGGATTTTCCGCGGGGAGTCAACGAATATTCCACCTTGGGCGGTATCTGTGCATATACTTTCCGGCTGACCAGTCCGTCTTCTTCCAGCGTGCGGAGAGTGACCGTCAGCATCTTCTGGGAAATGTCTGGAATCATGCGACGGAGTTCACTGAAACGCATCACCGGAAACTGTTCCAAGGTAAAAATAACCAGAATCGACCATTTGTCGCAAATACGGGACAGCACGTTCCGAATCGGACAGTTCCTGAGGTAAATATCGTCATTCCGTTTGTTCTTATCCATATCAAATAGTTCTATCGGTTACTCTACAAAAGTACAAATAAAAAGTAAAAATGCAGCGGGGAATTTCATTTTGCTGTTAAAATGCTTGTTTAAATATCTTTTTATTTATAATTTCGTGAAAACAATATTTATAATGCTATAATTATACAAAATATACAAATAAAATGATATCACAAGTATTAAATTGATAAACCTGGGATGTCTTTCTCCCAGGAACATGGACAAAAGAAATGGCTCGTTTGCAAAGGGGAAATCGAACGTAGCGCAAGTGAAAAAGATGGAGATAAGGTATAATTTAAAAAGGTAAGGATATGGATAAAATGATTGAAAACCGAGACGCGGTCAACAAATGGATGGAACGCTTTGGCGTGCGTTTCGGAGTGTACAAAAACGGGGTTTTTAAAGAACAGTTGTTCCCTTTTGACGCCATACCGAGGGTGATTCCCAAGGAAGACTGGGATTATCTGGAAAGGGGACTCATACAGCGTGTCGATGCGTTGAATTTGTTCCTATACGACATCTATCACGAAAAAGAAATTATCAAAGACGGCATTATACCGGCCGAATTCATTTATTCGTCCAAGGGATACCTTCCGGAGTGTGAAGGTGTGTCGCCCATCCACGACATTTATTCGCACATATCGGGTATCGACCTGGTGCAGGCAAAAGACAACCGCTGGTTTGTGTTGGAAGACAACCTCCGCATTCCTTCCGGCGCGTCTTATCCGATGATAGCCCGTACCATCACGCGGAAAGTATCACCGCTCACTTTTCAGGAGAATGCGGTGGCCGACAACCGCGATTACAGCAGTCTGCTGAAGGAGATGATGGACTATATGAACGACGGACGGGGCATTTCGGTCATCCTGACTCCCGGACGCTATAATTCGGCCTTCTTTGAACATTCGTATCTGGCCGAGAAAACAGGAGCCACCTTGGCTTTCCCGGGAGATTTGGTGGTAGAGAACGACATTGTCTACTACATGGGACTGTACAAAGAAAGACAGCAGGTGGGGTGCATCTATCGCCGTATCAGCGACGAATACCTTGACCCGCTGACCTTCAATTCGGACTCCCTGATAGGTATTCCTCATCTCATGCAGGCCTACCGGAAAGGCAATGTGGCGGTGGTCAATGCCCTGGGCAATGGAGTGGCCGACGATAAAGGTATCTACTATTTCGTGCCTAAGATGATTACGTATTACCTGAACGAGAAACCGATTCTGCAGAATGCGCCGACCTATCTTCCGTATTACAAGGAGGATTATCAGTATATTCTGGACAATATCGCAAAGCTGGTCATCAAGGATGTGAGCGAAGCCGGGGGATACGGAGTGGTATTTGGCCGCGATCTTTCTCCCGAGAAACTGGCGAAACTGAAGCAGCTGATTATCGATGAGCCTCGCCGCTGGATTGCACAGGAAGTAATCGACTTCAAGGACCTGGAGATTCAGGAAGGCGACGAGCGGGTGGAACGGAAAGCCGACTTACGGGCTTTCGTCATTTCCGGCGAACAGACCCGGGTATGGAAAAGCGGACTGACCCGTTTTTCACGCAACCCGAACTCCTTTGTGGTCAACTCTTCCCAAGGAGGAGGATTCAAGGATACGTGGGTAATGGAAGAATAAACAGATTCAAAAAACAAATACAACTACAATATGATTACATGCAATACAATTTCAGCCATTAAGGCCAACCGCCTGTACTGGCTTGGACGATATACAGAGAGAGTCTACATCAGCCTTCACCTGCTGCGCCGTTACTACGACAAGATGATTGACGGCAAGCCGAAGGAATACGAGGAATATTATCAGAAACTGGATACCAGCAACCCTTATCCCGACAAGGAAAGTTTCCGGATAGGCTATATGTACGATGACAAGAATCCCTGTTCCCTGATTTCGGGACTGACTGCCGCCAATGACAACGCCATTGTCCTTCGCGAGGAGATTATGAGTGAAACTCTTTCGTACATTGAACTTTCGTTGTCGTATATCCGGAAGTCGGCCGAAAAAAAGGATGACAACATCACCGACCTTCAGCCGATTACCGACTACTTGCTTGCCTTCTGGGGCTCGATTGACGAACGGGTGTTCGATGAACGGGTACGCAACTTCCTGCGGATTGGCAAGCTCGTGGAGAACATGGACATGCACATCCGGTTCGACTATCCTTTCTATCGCATAGAAGAGGCATACGAGTCCTTGAAACTTTGTGCGGAGACCGAGGAAGGCATCTTCGACCCGATGATACTGGAACACCTGGACGAACTGCTAAGGGAAGATGTGTACGACTGTTCCAACCTGGGATACAAATCAATCGTACTTAAATATATCAACCATCTTGTCTTGTTGTAAGAATATAATGTAAGGAAACCATGATTGTAAAGAAATATCTATATAATTATCAGACCATCATCCACTTCAGCTCGCCGGTCACCAACCATTTCTTCAGCCTGAGGTGTATGCCTTGCGTCAATGCGTGTCAGCAGGTGGTGAAACGCGACATGTTTCTCCATCCGTCTGACTACTTGATTTATGGAGCCGATGCCTGGGGAAATCCGCTGCAATACGGTAGCCGGGCTGAGGCGCACGATGCGTTTATCTTTGTCAGCAGCGGGGAAGCGAAGCTCAGCCCGTACTGCATTCCAGAACTCACGCCGGGGAATGTGTTCCGGGTGGAATCGGCCCTGACCGGAGTATCCGACTCCCTGAAAGCCTTCCTGGCAGAAGCAGGACCGAACAAAGATGATGCGCTGGATTGTGCCCTGCGGCTTTCGGAAAAGATTCACGACTACATGTGCTATGCTCCGGGCACTACGCAAATCAATACGACCGCCATGGAGGCCTTCCAGCAACGGAAAGGCGTGTGTCAGGATTATGCCCATATCCTGATTGCGCTATGCCGCGCCTGTGGCATACCTGCCCGCTATGTGAACGGCTTCATGCAGGGCACGGGAGTGACCCATGCCTGGGTGGAAGTGCTCGTAAACAATGAGTGGAGAGGAATAGACCCGACAAACAACCAATTGATAGAATACGGATACATTAAACTGGCGCATGGGCGCGATGCCCTGGACTGCCGGGTCAACCGTGGCGTGTACACCGGTCACCCTACGGAACAGACCGAAATCCGAGTAATTGTAGAAGAATTATGATAAAAACAGTGGTATCTACCGCCCTTCCTGTGGACGAGCGGCTATTGATAAAGAAAAATGTCATCCGCCATGGAAACTCAAGCAAACGTATCTGCATCGTAACGGGTACGCACGGCGACGAACTGGAAGGCCAGTATGTCTGTTTCCGGCTCAATCAAATCGTACAACAAAATCTGGAGAAACTGAACGGCACCGTGGAGATTTATCCGGCACTGAATCCGTTGGGCATCGACTCCATCACCCGGGGCATCCCGGGCTTCGACCTGGACATGAACCGCATCTTCCCCGGCAATCCGGACGGAACCATGACCGAACAGGTGGCCTATACCCTCCTGCGCGACTTGCAGGGAGCGGATATGGTGATCGACATCCATTCCAGCAACATCTTCTTGCGGGAAATCCCGCAGGTACGCATCAATGAACACACGGCGGAAAGACTGGTGCCTTATGCCAAGCTGCTCGACGTGGATTTCATCTGGGTGCATGAAGCCGCCACGGTGCTGGAGGCCACCTTGGCCCATTCGCTGAACAGCCTGGATACTCCCACCTTGGTCGTAGAAATGGGAGTGGGCATGCGCATCAACCACGGGTATGGCAACCGGCTGGTAAACGGCATCCTGAACCTGATGCATACCTTGGGCGTCTGGGCTGAAGCTCCCGAAACCATATCCGTACCCACTCCGGTCGTCTCCACAGGCAACCGGGTGAGCTTCCTCAATGCGGATGCTTCCGGTGTTTTCCTTACCGAAATCAAGAACAACATGATTGTAGAAGAAGGAGAGAAGATAGGCGAGATTGTCAGCCCGCTCACTGGAGAGGTTTTCCAGACTGTGGAAGCGCCTACTCGGGGACTGCTTTTTACCCTCCGCGCGTACCCCATCGTCTATCAGGGCTCCCTCCTGGCACGTATTCATCAATTTTAAGCAACCGATATGAAAAATGAAATAATCTTCCGCATGGAGTCTCCTTTCCGCGACACCTTCCGCATCCAAGGATTTCGTTTCGGAGAAGGAGAGAAGAGCCTTGCGCTGGTAGGCGCCATGCGTGGCAACGAGATACAGCAACAATACATCTGCTCACAGGTCATAAACCGGTTGGCCACACTGGAGAAAGAAGGCCGGCTGGTGCCCGGGCATGAAATTTTGGTCGTTCCTTCGGCCAATCCTTTCTCCATGAACATCGAGAAGCGCTTCTGGGCCATGGACAACACCGATATCAACCGGATGTTCCCGGGCTATGACCATGGAGAAACTACCCAGCGTATCGCAGCCGCTCTTTTCGAGTCCATCCAAGGATATACCTACGGCATCCAGTTGGCCAGTTTTTACGTTCCGGGCGATTTTGTACCGCATGTGCGGATTACCCGGACTGGTTATGAGGACACGGCCACGGCGGCCCTCTTCGGCCTCCCGTTTGTCTGCCTCTACAAACCGCTGCCTTTCGACACCACCTTGCTCAACTATAATTGGCAAATCTGGAACACCAAAGCATTCTCCCTTTACAGTGGAGGAAACGATACCGTGGAAGGAAAAGACGTGGCCGACTGTGTGCATACGATTTTCCGCTTTATGCATCGCACGGGACTGATAAATTATACCGACCACAGCAGCCCGGACTACAATTCACGCCAACTGAATGAAGAAGAACTGGTACCGGTCAGAACCCCCGTTTCAGGTATCCTGTACAAGATGAAACACGCTTGCGATGTAGTGAAGAAAGGAGAAGTGATGGCTTCTGTCATCGACCCTTACTACGGCCATGTCCTGATGGAGATTCAGGCTCCGACCAACGGAATTGTCTTTTTTGCCCATAACAAGTCGCTGGTGCTGCAGAATACTATAGTGTATAAGATTGTTATTCAGCCAAAGAAAGAGTGAGCGTGATGTTCCCCATTCCGCCCAGCAGGTCCAGCATCTCTTCACGGGTAGAGACTCCGTCTACTTTGGCCAAAGGAGTATATGCCCACGAGTTCGAGCCATAAAATATGACAATGGAACTTCCTTGGTAGAGCATGATATCGCCCGGCACCGTGGTGGTCTGTCGGTCTGTCCGTGGCAGTGAGAAGCCCAGTGAACCGACTTTCTCCATGTTTCCGTAATCATCCAAGCGAACCTCCAAGGCCCCTTGTACCAGTCTCTCCTTGAGAGCCTCTGTAGCCGAATTATCGGCAAGCGTAGCGGTAAAAGAGCGGTCGTTGACCGTCAGCGTCAATGTATTGTTTTCCATAAGTGCGTCGTCATTATCAGGGTTTCCAAGATTCTCATTCTCTTCACTATTTTCAGATTCTCCAGAGGAATCTTCCGATTGCCCGGAAAGGTTCTCTTCAGGAACAGACGGTGTATCGTCTGAAGGATTACAGGCCGGCAAGACCATGCAGGCAAAAAACAAAAAAGGGAATAACAACACTCTTTTCATAAGTCTATATGTATATAAAAAGAACAAAGGTAGGAGAGTGAAAGCCCACCGGCTTCCCGCCGACGGCAGGCAACCGGTGATGCTGGATAGATTATTGCAATTTACCATATTCTTCGTCGGAAACCGGCTCCAGCCATTCGTTCGACGTGTTTTCGCCCGGTACCTCAAAGGCCAGATGTGCGAACCAACTGTCGGCAGCCGCCCCGTGCCAGTGCTTGACTCCTGCCGGAATATGAATCACCGTGCCCGGCAGAATCTGTACGGCCGGCTTGCCCTCTTCCTGATACGAGCCGCGTCCGGCCACGCCAATCAGCATCTGTCCGCCGCCCTTGGTAGCCCGGTGGATGTGCCAGTTGTTGCGACATCCCGGTTCGAAAGTCACGTTGGCCATAGGCACCTGTTCCTTGGACACTGGAGCCAGGTAACTGTTTCCGATAAAATACTTCGCATACGCCGTGTTGGGTTCTCCGATAGGGAAAATCATCTCACGCTGGAAGGCTGCCTTGGCATCGTCTCCAGTGGTGTCTTCCGCCCACACTTCCTTGGCCAGACGGAAAGCGGCCCATGCCTTCGGCCATCCGGCATAGAAGGATATATGTGTAATGATTTCTGCGATTTCCGTACGGGTGATACCGTTCTGCTTCGCCGTCTGCAGGTGGTAAGTCAGCGAACTGTCGGTGATGCCCTGGCTGATGAGTGAGGTGATGGTTACCAGGCTGCGGTCGCGCAGCCCGAGTTTGTCGGTCCGGCTCCACACCTCCCCGAAAAGTACGTCGTCGTTCAATTCCGCGAATTTAGGAGCAAATTCTCCCAGCTGGTCGCGTCCAGCCGTCTGTTTGATAGTTTCCTGTGCCATAATCGTTGTACTGTTTATTACCCATGCGGCAAGCGCAAGGACTATTTGTATTTTCATAATGGTATGAGTTATTGGTTTGTCTTCTTTCTCAATGGCAAAGTTAACCGATTTATATAGGGAGAATGTATACCATTTACAGATGTTTATACCCGAATTGTGGAAAGTGTTTTCTATATAGCCGTTATTTTTTATTGACAATTTCTTTGAAAGGAAGCCCGCCATCGATGCCAATTTTATCAATGACGGGAAACTGGCTATTTTCTGATTTTGCACGCTATAGACATAAATTTATTATGTATTTCAGCTAATGCTTGTCGTTCCTTTCATAAATGTAGCCGTAAACTCTTTGCATTTTCGCATATCTTGTCTAGACGAAGCGATAGAGTAAGTATTGTATTTCTCAAATATATCCAATCCGCGTCCAAGCATGATTGTCCATCCTGTGTCAGTCTTGATGCATCTATCATGAAAATCTCTGAATTTGTACTCAAACTCAATGCCGTACGATGCCAGGTCATCTTTGATATCGTCAAACTTGTCTATCAACTCAGGAATTTTTTCTTCCTCTTCATTAGTGATAAGATTGAGTTTCAAATCATCTACCGGACGAGTATTAATGAGCATTAAAGCAAATTCCATAAAATTCTTAATTTGCCATGAAGTGCGTATATAGGGATCTTCCACAGTGATACTATTTGCTCCTGCCATATAAGGAGCAAACAATTTCTCGTAACTCACACCGGTTTGTCCCATTCTAAAGGTCATGCTCTTTTCTTGCAGAATATGGATACGGGGACGCTTTGCAATTTGACAGCTCGACTTTCTTTCTTCCTCTACGGAGCATGTTTCTGTATTTTCTTCATTCAAAGGCTGAGCCTCTGCATCGGTTAGCTTCCCAGTCGCTGTACTTATCGTTGAGTTTATTGGAATTATAAGAGGATTGCTTACTTTTTCCAATGTCTCAACATTCATTTCTATACCTGTTTTTAGATTGATATATTTGAATTTGGCTGGTTCGGCATTGAAAGTTTCGTCAATTACATATAATTGATCCTTTACACGTTTACGACCTTCAGCAGCAAAATCAACCAATTCGTACGCTTCCGCATCAGTCATCTTTCCATCAGGATAAAGCAACTTCATCATTCCGGAAAATGTCTTGCGGATGGCCAGATGGTCACGCTCCGAAAGAGAACCGTCGAATTTGGCATAGTCTTTCAAAACTGCCGTACGGTCATCATTGCGCAGGGCATGGAGTACCGCAGCAATGTAATCAGTAATAAGTCCGTAACCTTTGGAGAAGCTGTCTTTTTTCAACATTCTAATCTCCCATCCGGGATTATACAGATGGATTCGGTCAAGAAAAGCACCTTTGATGAAAGAGGTAGGTATGGATTCAAACAGATGCGTATTCTTCAACATAAAGGGAACAGTATGCTTTGTATTTCCTACAAACACCATCGAGGCACTGGCTTCATGCGTCCCCTTGCCACGATTAAACGATTTATTAGCCAGATAATTCTGCATCGTATCAATGAGCACGGCATCCACGTTACGTCCTTTCTGTTGCTCAAATTCATCCCATGCCACTACATCCCAATAGCCTACAAGACCCAGAATTTCTTTGTTTCCCTGCATTTTGACAAAAAGACGTGCACTGGTCACATCTCCACCCGATACGAGTACACCATAAGGTGACAACTCCTGGAATACATGCGATTTACCAGTTCCTTTAGGGCCAAGCTCTACAAAGTTGAAGTTATTCTCCACATGGGGGAGAAGGCGGGCAAGCGTGATGAATTTTTCCCGTCGGTTCATGGAGTCCGGATTTAACCCTACCGTATGCATGAGCAAATCCATCCATTCCTCTGTGGTAAAGTTCTTGCGCTGGTCAATATACTCTTGCAAATCGATATTTGAAATCTGTATAGGTTTCAGAGTCTGAATTTCCCATCTCACCTTTACATCTTCTCCACTGACATAACCAATAGTGACGATGCACCATACTCCGTTACCACTCAGTAGTTTTGGATTCTTGCGCACATAGTCTGTTCCGATAGGTACTCCCGTCAATCCTAGGTTGGCAAAAGTAGCCTGATATTCATCGTTTCTTTCGTTAAGCACCACCGTCACTTTATCAATGATACGATGCTTGCCATGCTCACGGATAAGTCCTTTTACAGACTCTGCTTCAGCCCGATGTACGTAATTGTTTTTGATGACATCCTTTACTTTCTCCAGTCCCTCGTTAATGATTTCTTCGTCATCACTGGCACAATACTGGCCAAGCAAGTATTCCAGTACGTAAGTCGGTACAGGAAGTCCTCCCTTAACCAAAAAAGCCAGATCTTTTCTTACCACCTTACCAATAAAGGCATTTAATACTTTCTGCTGTGAGTCCATATCTTATGCTCCTAAAAATCTTGTTCAATCATTGTATTATTCTTCACTGTCTCACGAATAAGCGGATTTAACCGGTCATCTGCATCATAAATACGAAGCTGCAACATACTTGCGCTGACCGATTTTTGCAAATTGAGCGTAACTTCATACACCCGGTTATTCAGGTTCGTTGCATCCGTACTGTTCAAGGTCAGTTCCTTTTCCTGAGTCACAGGATCGTCACCGTTATAAATGCAGCATACCACCTTGCGTTCCATCACGGTCATACTCACGGCTTCCGATTGTATAAGTTGGAATTTCAACCGACTGCTGACCATATTCAGGTTATGATTCATTAAAGAGATACCCACCTTTTCAGTCTTGTTTATCCGCTTCTGCTGACTCCTGATTACCGGTATAATCATCTCCTGAAGGGATGCACCGCCATGGGCAAAGTTGTAGCCTCCCGAAGCCGCCAGTCGGTTGGTGCCGACTGGTACGCCTATCCAAAGTGGCATCTGACATTTTATGGCAGATACTCTTTCAAGAGGGAATTTGATGATTCCTTCCACATATTCATCGCTGTCTGTGAGATAATACCTCGTTTTTTTCTCTGCTGATGCATCAGTGATATTGTGCTTGTCCTTATCCTCAAATTTCATGTCATTGTACAGAAAGCCATGATCGGCAGTCAACACTACATTGGTCACATTCCAAGTAGCATGCAGACGTTTGATTAATACAGACAACTGGTCTATGGCCTTGCGGCAAGCACTGATTACCTCAAACGGGCTTTGAGAATGGCTTGCTTCATCAATCGTATCATGGAAGATATATACTAAAGGCCTTTTGAACAGTTCCCGCGTTGAAATCTGGTCACCATTCATCACATCTTCATAACGTACACACACTCCTCCTTCACGATATTTATCCAAATGAGCTGTCCGTTGTTCTGTAGTTGCCAATACGGCTCCGTCCACCGCCATATCCGTACCAATCAGTTCCAAAGAGTGATGCGGTAGGAGGGAGAGCTTGCAGCACTTTGTTTCCGTGGGCAACATGGCCTGATAGGCCTCGATTGAAGCCATATTTTTTTCCTTGGCCAGTCTCTGCATCAATTCCATAGCCACTTCGTATCTCAGGGCATCACTGATAATGATTACCTGTTTCACATTCAAATCAGACTCGTTAGCATAAAAATCCTCCTGATGCTTCAATCCCGTTTCCGTAAACCAAGCCCCTTTTTCTTCCACGCAGGTCAGCCATTCCAGATTAAGAAGGTTGGCAACCTTCGCATATTCCTGGTCTAATTGTCTTTTGGCCACATTCAATACAAGCTCGATAGGATTCTCTTTGGTTATTAGTTCATGATAAGCTTCGAGTGTCTTTCTGTAGGACATATCTACCAGATAGAACTCTGTAATATATTTATTTACGTATTCCTTCGTATTGTTAAGTTTAAGTGTCCCCAGTCCACGCACCTGCATATAAAACAGGGCCGACTGTTCAATAAACCGGATAATGATTTGAATATGACTGTCAGCGGGCAGTTTCAGGGATAATTCACGCATACGGTCGTTCACATCTTCCGGATCAGCCATCAATTTCTTTTCAACTATTTCCTGCAGAATCGGCCAGCAAAGAGCTTCTGTATAATAAAAGTAGTTTGCATCAATGCCATAGATATTAATGATTTCCTCTTCTTTAATATCTGAAGCCAAAATTCTCATGGATTGGATAAACTTCTCACTAAGCAGACGATCGTGCGTGCCCCATTCATAAATCTTGTTTATCTGGTCAAGAACTGCAGAGCTGCTGATTTTATATTGTTTGTATGAATCCCCCGGCACTACATCCAACAGTTGTGTAATGCAATTGTATTTCAAACATTCGGCAACGCTTTTCATCTTTTGAGAAGCATTCAGGTTATAGCTTACCCCAAAGAGTTTCATCAGTTTGTCATTAGCTGTCTTGCTGGCATCCAAGTTCCTTGAAAGCCTATGCCAGAAGTCCGTACGTTTTTTCTCCTCCCAAGTAGCATCAAGGATAATCATCTTTACAATGATTGTTTCCCAGTCCAAAAGTTTCTTGTCGCCAAGGTAATTGGAGATGAAAGCCCGGCAAACAAGGTCTTCGCTGAAAGTAGCGGAATCGATATGCCCATTGAGGATATTTTGGATTCTAGAGGACATGATTTCCGCAATGTTCTTCTTGATAAAACCACGGAACCGCTCCGGCAGGTTATACTGCTGCATAAATGAAGCATAGTCATCTTCCTTGTATTCCATGTTGGCTTTAAGCATATCGAGCAATGGAAACTGTAGCTGCTGTTCTTCTGAATGTGGATAGGTTCCCACAGGAAAGAGCAGCACGACGCGTTTGTCCTTCCAAGTATTCTCTATGGCATATTTTGTATTGAACCAGGCGCCGTCGAACACTTTATAGACGTATCCGTCAGACCAATCTTTTACGTCTTCAAGCTCTGTCTGGATAATGCCCATCTTGTCGAAGATAAAGAGCACATGTAGTTGAGGGTTGCGCTCAAAGTAACTGTATATTCTGTCTTGTATCATAAATTTCTTTTTTTAAAGCAGCCCGACGAGGTAATTTAAGCTCTCTTTATTTAAGGTATTTACTTTTATATATTCTTTCAATTTATTTCTATAAATCTCATTTTTAAAAAAATCTGCTCTGTTTTCAAGTTTTAAAATCCAGTCAATTTCAACTTTTTCGGGTGATGAATAATTGTCTGGGGAAAGAAAAAACTGCATACAATCATTATTTTGAGCGAAATCATCAATTATTACATTCAAATCTTGGAAATTATTATCTTTTCTAATTTTAGACAATAAGTAGCAATGACTTTCATTTATGCTTTTTTTCTCTATTTCAAGTAATTCTTTAAATTTTTCAATTGAATATTCGATAATATTGTTACTGTAAATGAAATATATATAATCATAAAAGCTATTAATCATTTTTAGGCAACAGTCTAATACATTAATTTTTTCTTTTTCTTGAACTATTGGATATATTAATGACAGCGCTTTGATTTTATCTTGATTATTTATCAGTTCATTCATACGAATGTCGGTGAAAATTTGGCCTTGTTTTTTTAGATATTCAACTAGTATGTAAATACTACGAAAGTATTCATTTATATTAGCTGAATGATATAATATTGATTCTAGTAGCTTCAAAGCCTCTTCTTTACATGGCGTAAATTGATTAACAATACATTCTATACTGTTAGAACTTATTTGTTGTTCGTATTTCCAATATTTTATAACTGCTTGATATAATAAATTAATATCAACATTTAATTTCTGAGACTTCGATATAATTAACATGAGATTACTCAATGGAATATAGAACCGAGATTCATCTTTGTATAAGAATTGTCCATTATCTGTAAGTCCTTTTAGACATAAGTTAATATACGTTAGGCCGGATTCTGAGATTTTTAGATTAAATATTTCATAGTTCTTGAAAAGATTTTGCAGTTTCTTATTATCCATATCAAATACTAACATTTCAAGCATGAAATCATTTAGCTCATTAATCTTCGTAGACTTAATTTTTTTCCCTAAAAATTCTGTTTGAGGAGTTAAAAAACTGTTCAATATGCCTGATGCAGTATTATTGCAAATTGATTTATAGTAGCCATTATTATCGCATATAATATAGTTTGCCCATGAGAATACGCTTTCACGTTGATACAAAGACATTAGAACCGTAATATTATTGTTGATTGACCAACCACCTCTTTCTGCAGATTTTCTTTGTTTAAGAATTTCTCCTTTTAATTGTTCCGTTCTTACATTGTGTTTACCAAAGTCTCTATAAGAAATTAAGTCCTGAAATATGTTTTTTATCTCTATATCCAATGGTAGCTTACGCAATATATCATCTAAGTCCGATTCTTCCGCAAGCTTTAATTCTTTATTTATATCTATAGTTTCATCCCATATTTTTTGAAACGCGACATGCCCCTTAATTGACCACATATTATATCTGCATATAAAATATAGAATGTATTTTTTTCTTTGCCAATACTGTGATAATAGCTCCCTATACATTCTATAAGCTTCCCAATAATCCCCCAACTGGTATAGTGTAAAAGGGAGTTCTAAGTCATTTAGCGTATATTGAATATCCTTTTCTCGTAATAACTTTAAACTTTTACAAGCATCAGTAGATGAAAAATGATGTAAATAATAAAGAGTTATCTTGGGGAAATAATGATTTGCATTCTTTATAAATTTACTATCTATGATTTTGATTCCATCAATCTCATACAAATAATTATAACATGCAAACTTTAATAACGGTTTCAGTTGAATTTTAGGATGTGAAATCAAATATTGCCGCTTCCCTTGGTTTGTTTTAACCTGTTTGGCTAGTTCCTTAAAATCCGATAAACCAGTTTGCAAACCACATGAATGAGTATTCCAAAACATTCTTTCACTTCTATCTTGAGGGAAAAAATATCTTAATCCATCTCCAAAAGAGCGTAATTCTTGGCTGTAGGACATAACTCGATCATAAAGATATGCAGATAAGTCTTGTTTAGGAATTTTGCTATAATTGTTGATGGAATATAGAATCTTATCTGTTAACCGACCTATTCCATTTAAATCATCTGGATTATATTCTTTACCATTAATTACATCAATTTCTTTCTCGCTGAAATAAAGTATATTGATTCCTTTTTTCTCAAAATATTGTTTTGTCACAAAATCCGGTTCCTCGCATGATAACAGGTAGGCTCTTTGCATATTCTCTGACAAAATATTTTGCAACTCATTTAATATCATTTTTAAATTTAAATCAGCGAAAGAGAAGCCAACAAATAGCACGAGTTTACTTGCAAATATAGATTGTACAAAAGCACGTATAAGCGGAAAATTCTTTGGATAATTATAATAATCCGTTTCGGTAAGAACTATATTATCGGTTATATAATCTCCATGCATTTTAACAAGAACATTTGGATATGCAATTTGTGGAATATCCTTATCTTCTCTTACAATATCATATTGCGTAAATTGATTAATAAGCTCTTGTTCTATTAAATCATCGTAGTTTGTAGTTATTATATGGCATGGATTTAGCAACAAAATACTTTTATGTAATCTATTAGGTACAGCTTTATTATAAAGTAATACCTCTTTTACTTTATCCATATACTCTTTATGCCCCCGTGAATCTTTGTACAACTGGGCTACTTTTAGAGCATCCATTTCATTTGTCAACTTTTCAGGAAGTTCAGCCTTCATTGATTCTATAAGTTCATTCCAAGTCGGAATACCCGAATTTCTAGAAACTCCGGCACCTACAAATATCGCTAGTCGATTTTCCCGACTTGCTTTTTGTATATGTAAAAGATGAGATATTTGTTGCTTATCCATAATATACTTTTTTATTTGAGTTTTGCTAATATATCCCCGAACTTGGCATAATTGACTACCACACCATCATCAAGGTCGAAGCTGATGGCTTGTTCGGCCACTACCTGCAAACGTTCGTGATACTCACGGCACTCATCGAGTTGCTTCTGAAGTGTTTGAAGTTGCTTGCTTTCTTTGGTAGTCAGTTCTGCCCGGCGCATATCGAGTTTTTTAATCTCCTGCTCCAAGTGTTCTATGAAAGGGAGGAGGTATTTGGCTCGGATACGTTCCACTGTATAGGCATTCATGCGATGCATATAAGCTATTACCTGGAAGGTACCTTTCTTGGATGCGAACAGCCAGTAAATCGGACGGTTCTGATACATCTTTTTATGGTCTTTCCAGAAGTCCTTCACGAAATATTGTTCCAATGTTTTACCCAAGCATTGCTCCATGTAGTTCAGATTCTCTACTTGCGTTTCTTCTCCAAATGCGATGCGAACAAAGTCTGCCATACGCAGAGGGGCATTGTCACTGAAACCACAGTCACTGTTCATCAAAGGCAGGATGCCGTCATCATCTATGTCATACTTCCTGCCGTGATAAGAGTAGGGGGCAATCTCTTCTTCGGTCGGTTCTGGATGTGCGATATGTAATCCCGGTTTGTCCAAACGGTAACGTCCCATCATGCATCCCACGGCATAACTGATGAGCTGTTTGATAATAACATCATCGTTCCACTTCATCACCTTAGGCACATCTTCACCTTCCTCAGATGGTACAAAGGAGATTTCACCCTGTTGTAGAATGGTGATTTCATCAATCGGTACGTCGGGTGTCAGTTCATCTTGCAGACCGTATATTTCGATAAACTGGCGGTTGAGTTCTTCTTCGTTCTCATGCAGTTGGCTGAACATTTGCTCCCACTTTTTCTTGTATTGTTCCACGAGCCATTTCAGACTATCAGGCTTTGGAGTAGCTAAATCAATGTAGATGTATTCACCTATTTCATTATTTTGTTGTTCAATTTTTTTGTTGATATGGGTGTTCTCATTTATAGTCAAAAGGGGATTGGTCTCAAAGTCCCATGAGCTCTCGTGGGAATTCCAATCAGATTTGGAAATATAAATATTTTGCTTTACAACTTTATCTATATTGCTAATAGGTAAATATGGTATATTTCCAACAGAACCACTAAAAAGATTTATAGTTGGATTTATTATATTTGAGAATATACTAATCAGTTTAGTATTTACGTATCCTAAAGTTTCTACGATATTTCTTGTATAAATATTACACGCTGCATGATCAAAAATAAATCCTTTGGGATAATATCGGAAAGCAATGCCAATATTAGAAGAAACAGAACTCCAAGAGATTGCTTCAAGATAATAATATTTAGGATTTCTAATTACTGAACGTTGTTTGCCTTTTTCATCGTAAAAGTTTTTTATCTCATATCCATCATTTTCCCAATTAATAATATAGTCTTGATTACCATACCACTTTCTAAATCCTCCGCCTTTGTTACATGGGAACCATTTTAATCCGGATTGAGCCGCTGACGCGGCATTTTCAAAGCCGAAGCCTATACGGCTTCGGCTAACCTCGAACCAAAGGCGGAGAAATCTCGCATTGTCAGCAGTTGCCAGCCCCTGTGTTGGGCTGCAAACTGCTGACAATGCGAGATTTGACGTGTATATTTTTATAATATTGGCTGAAGCCCAATATCCAATCGGACATCCCGGAATTTTCTCGAAGTTGGATTGAGAAACATTGGGGTAATATATCTTGGCTCCATTCTCAGAATAGACAATATCTTCCACATCCTTTGTGTAGCCTTTGAAATAATATCGGAAATCAGGATTAGCCAAAGTCTTTTCAAAGAGAAGTTTCAAGTGTTTTTGGTCAAACTCTTGGAATGTACGCTCTACAAGGCGGAAATATGTTCCACAAGCTTCTGGGTCCTTCGTGTTGGATATAACAGCAGAAGAAGCTCCAAAGTCAGCCCCAAAGACACCACGGCTTAAATGTAACAATGAATCTATTGTTTGATTTTCTATAATATTTCTTCTCAGTGATTCAAAATTACTTAAAAACATCCATGATGGAGGTATAATGAAGGCATATCTCCCATAAATGGATGAACGTTGCCCCATCATCTCAACAAAGACTGTAGCAAGGTCTCCCTTGCTATCCTTATATGCTTCTTTCACATATTTACTCAACACCTCATTCATGTTTCCTCCACCCATATAAGGCGGATTCATCACCAATGCATGATACTTTTCCGTTAAGGCCAGAATCAGTTCAAATGCAGGAAGTTGGGCACGAATGGCCTCCGGTATAAAGTCCTGATTGTGCCAATATTCTACCGTCTGTTTTACCAGCAATCGGGTACTATCGCTAAGTTCAAATTTCATGATAGAGCCCAACGAATCCGCATGCTGCATCAAGTCGAAGCAAGCGATGAGTTCATTGACGTGAATCTGATTTTCCTGCCCCAAAAAGAAATGAGGAAGGAATTCTCTGACCAGACCATTCTTTTCTTCATCCCAAGGTTTCGGCATGGCCAATACATGAGGCAAGCAATGAGCGTCGGCAAATGAAGCATCCTTCTGGCAAGCTTTCAGCAAGAGGGCAAAAGTGGCTAATTGCTTGGCACGATTGTCAATGTCTACTCCGGTCAAGTTATGCTGAAAGATATTCTCTATGGCTTCCCCACGGCCATAGCCTTCAGCAATATAAAGATCGTAGAGCAAATCAAAACACTCGTTCAGAATATGGCCTGAGCCACAGGCTAAATCGGCTACTTTCAGGTCTGTCAGTTCTTCGTATCTTAAGATGTTTTCTGCCGGAGTCTTTTCAGAAGGTTCCACCAGATATTGCCACTTCTTCTGTAGCGCGGTTTCGTATGGATTGTTGTCGAGGTAGATACGGCCCACTGTATTCTGCACCATATATTTCACAATCCAGTTGGGGGTGAATATCTGCGTAGCGGCAGGAATCTCGTCTGCCTCAAACTTACCTTTCTTGGCAAATACTTCGTCCTTACGTTCCGAAATATAGAACTGGTAGAGCCAGCCTATCAGTTCCGGTGATTGAAAATCCTCATCGGTTACAAATTCCGTATGGTTGAGCATGTCTACAAAGCCGCCTTCTGTCAAAATATTGTTCGGCAGAAGCAGCTCAGTATAGTCGGCCATAGAGCCGAAACACTGGTTGATGATGGGATTGTCATGACACCATGCGGTTATGAGCAGGGCAAACTGTTCGGTTACTTTCGTATCATCGTCAAGTAACTCTATTACGCGCTGACGAAGATCTTCTTTCATCAGAGGAAGGTGGCCTTGGCGGGCTTGGTCCACAATAACCGGTGTACGTGCGGCATCGGCATACTGGAGTACAGGAGAACAGAGATTGTTCTTCTGCAAGATGCGGATGGCACACAGTCGGTTGAACCAGGTATAGGCAGCTTCTTCATACACTTCATTGATGCCTTTCTGCTGTACACGATTGAAGAGAGACATCCACTGATGATAGAATCCCTCTGTATAAAATTGTCCGTTCCAAAGTGTACCGCCCTGCATAAGTTGCGGTCGGTGTTCTTCGGCCACATTCCCTTTCCGGTCGAAACCAAGTGTCATAATCTTGGCAGCGATGCCGGTTTTCAATATGTTACGTGCTTCGGTGGCGAAGCGTTTAATCTTATTGGTGTCCATATATCTTTCGTTATCTTTTTGAGCTAATTATCCCAAATAGCTTTCAAGTCATTCTGTAACATTTCAATTTCATCATATCCTGTGGTATGCAATCCTTTATCAAGAATGTCTGTCCTGAAAGCAATGCCCGTTCCTTTGCACAGCAGGGTCCCGATGTGCAGTATCAGCTTATACAGTTGGTGACCTTGAATGTGCAAGTAGGCATTTTCCGGAGTTAAAATTCCATTTGGATTGGCCGGTTCTTCTGTCAGTCCACCTGTTGCGGCTTCAAACAGGGACTGAACGGTTTTCAGATATGCTTTGCCGTTATCTGCTAAATCAGCACGTTTAGGTTGCAGAGGAATACAGGCATTGAATTTCGATACATTCCACAACTGATTGAGACGGCTGTCTGCCCCGTACCGAATCAGATACAACAACGGCTTATAAACGATTCTCGAAAACGACGTAAGAAAAGCCTGCATGTCAAAATCAGTTTCTGGTTGTATCAGCTTCATGCGTTCATTGAGATGAGAGGCTTCGCATAAGTGATTCTCCCACGAATAGGCATAGGTCTGAGCAATGAAATTCTTTGCTGAAAGTTCAGTCTCACCTCTTAACAAACGCAAATCACTGTCTATGCAGATAAAGAAACGCGCAGTAAGGTAAGGTTTGAATTTCAGGCATTGCTCACATCCGCGGGTGTCTTTACCGTCATCACTTTTGCTGAAATACAGGTAGCGGTAACGTCCCGGCTTAATGGTTTGAAGTTGATAGTCCCAAAATGTCTCATCTTCCTCGTCTTCCAGATGTATCACGGCTTGATAACGTCCTGTCAGGGCAAGATTCCGATAAAGCTTGGCTTGTTTCTCTATCCAATTGATTCCTTCCATACGCCGTGTTACTTTGTGATTTGTTCCATATACCAGACTTTATCTCCCCATCCATCTCCGAACAGGGCAGGGGAATGAGTCGTAATGAAAAACTGAGCGTTGGGATTGAAACGAACCAACAGGTTGATGAGTTCAAACTGCCAGTCTATATCCAGTGAGTTTTCCGGCTCGTCTATCAGAACGATAGATTCACGTTTGCCCAATAAAAATACACGGAGCAGAATCAGCAGTACTTGCATCTCTCCGGAAGAAAGTGCTCCTACGGGTAACGTGCCGTTATCAGTGATCACAGAAAATTTGCTTCCCTCTATCTCTATCCGTTTGCGGGTTAAAGCGAACAAGCCGTTGACTGTTTTCTGGAAATCAGCAATCTGTGCTTTTAATTCTTCTTGTTTCTCAACAGAACTGTCTATCATGGACATACGAAGACTCATCAGCGAAGGACCGGTTTTCATGTCATAGATGAAATACTCCAGATTTTGCGCTAATGCCGTAGTTGTCTTCCGCTTATCCCGCATGGCAATATTATCAATGGAAGGCAGATAAACAATGTCTTCACTTTGTTTATGGTTATCCGCCACCAGTGACTCATAGAGGTTTTTCAGAAACGTGGTTTTCCCACTTCCATTTACCCCCATTATAATGTTGACATCGGGATGGGCCGGGAACTGGACCTTCTGTTTATTCCAAAGGTCGATATTTACTTCCGATATTCTTGACAGTGACATATATTCTAGGTTTTAGGATTGCTGTTATTTGATAATCATTACTCCATCGTGGTCGACAAGCAGACGCTCCAATTGCTGACGCAGTCCGTCCAGATAGCGTTCGATGTCTTCTGCATTCGTAATAGGCAGTTTGGTCTTGGTCTGCAGTGAGGCCTGACGGATTCTCTTTTCCTGTTCCGGTAATGTTGGAGGAGTATACGACATGATTCTCTCTACCTGTTCCTGATAGAAGGCATCGGTATTGACATTGTTCTGCAACACCAGAATATTGGTCGGAGAGGTCTTAAGTTGAATCGTCGCTTCGCGGTCGGACAATACGCTCACAGGCACATGTTGCTGCTCTGCCACCTGCTTGAGATAGTCGAACATATCATTGTAGGCCGCTTTGATTTTCTCACGCAAACGGTTTCGTACATCATCCAAGATTCCTGAAAGCTGGTTCATCAGCTTGATGTAGTTACGGAATGTCTTGCCAATAGGCCATGGGTCCTCCTTCACTTTACAGAATTCACCGACAGCTCCCTGCTGCTCCATAGGTACAAACGGGAAATTGTAGATATTGTCATCTGCAAACTGAATGAGCTGTTTGTAGGTAGAAAGCTGGTCGTGCGTGAATTGCACCACTTCCTTGCATTTGTCGGTAAGAGCCTTGGCTTCATCCTTTGACGCGATGAGAAGGTTGAAGAATTTCAACGGATCACGCTCATCAAGCCATGATTCAAAGAGTTCAACAGCCTGACGGATGGGTCCGGCAAAAGGATAGGTAATTATCTGCTGCTCGATATCCTTATAACCTTTGACTAATCTGGCAAGACTGCGCTCACTTTCCATGTCACGGCAAGCACGGAACAGTTGGGTGCTGTCGGTAGTGGATGGAGCGGAAGATATGCCGAATATCTCTTTCCAGGCGGCAATGAAATTCTGAATGACCTGTGGCGAAATAACTTGTGCCTGACGGAGTGTAAACTTGTTGCTTTCGTTCACAATGCGGTTGGCTACGGTCGTTATTTCTACGTTCGGATTGTTCGCATAAGAATAGTCGCGGTTGTGACGACGTACCAGTTCATTGATGACATAGAGGGTACAGATATTGTCCCATCCGTATGGCGCTTTTGAGAACTTGGCAAGCACATCCGATACGTTCACCTCTGCAAACTGCTTGTTCAGGTAGATTTCCACTTCGTGTTCTGCATCAGTAAGAGCGGCGTTCATGCCTTCATATTCCCCTGCTTCAATATTGCGCAGAATGGCCTTCTTCAACTGTTCCGTAGTACGGGGAATGTTTGGAGAATCCACCAGGTTTGCTTTCGTGTAAATTCCTGCCAGATGTTTCTCGATGGCTGCACGGTAACGGTCGTTTCCCCTCTTTTGTCCCAGTTCCGTTTCGTCAATCACACTCAGTCCCGAAACAATGGGGCAAGTGTCAAGAATCTTTTCAAATTCTTTTTTGATAAGTCCTTCGTAGAGTTCCTCAGCCCGTTTGGCAAATTCTTTGCGGGTGTTGGCATTGTCCTCGTTGGGAACAGGGGTAGCCATGTAACGTTCTGCCTGACAGTACCAGTAGAAGGCGTTGTACAAACGTCTGTTCTCACGATACTGCGGGCCTACATAATAGACCATCCGGTTGGCATTGCTATTCTGCAGGGCAAGTTGCTCGGCGGTATCATAATCCGGGTCCATCACGAATTCCACCATCACATCCGGATTGTTACTCAGGAAAGTACGTTGTTTGATGGTCAGCCCTACCGAAAAGCTGCGGGTCTTGTATTGCTCCTTATTACGGAGGGCTGTGATATATTTATTGAAAATATCCTTCAGCTGCTCGGCCTGTGTATTGTTGTCCACCACCTGGCTTTGAATGAGTTGTGCCACCTTCATCTCTTCCTCGCTGTAGAAAGTGAACGTGTCTGGTGCGCCCTGCTTGCCTTGCTCGCGGCGGATGATGTTGTTATCACAAAGAAACTCCACAATTTTCTCCACCTCATTTTTGATGGTCAGACGGGGTGTTTCCATATTGTTTACCAGAAGTGAAGTCACATTATCCACGGTAGCCGGGAAAAGTAACTGGTCGGTCTGCGAAATATTGCAAATCATGAAGAGTACGTTGGCCACACGAACAGCCAGACGGGTCTTTTCGGGCTTGTCTGTCTGGTAAGTGCGTGCCATGCGGAGGGCATTGTCCACGGCCTTCTGTCCACGAGCCTGCAAGCCTTCCTCGAACATGTTGTTATAGAGTTCATCAAAAGAAATGAACTTACCCAACTCAGCCTCGGCATTGGCTTTGGCTGTAGAGTGAATCACCTTGATGATGCTTCGCTCATTTCCCTTTACTTCTTTGGCTACATAGCCTAAATTCAGGAAAGAGTTGAATACCTGCATAATCAATTTGAACTGATAAGGCACAAAAGGGTAGTAGTCTACAAAATCTTCCTGAGAATCATAACTGCTGTATGAATTAGGAAGTTTGAACTGAAGGTCAAAACCGGCTCTATATTTATTGTATAAGTCAGCCAGCACAGGCTTTACCTCTTCCTTCTTGTCGAGGATACGTTTCTGCGTAATCACTTCCGGTTGTGTTCCCTTGAGCGACACTTTCACTTCGAAACGCCCCTTGATTTTACCTTCTTTGTCTTTCTCTTCGACTATATGGCAATCGTCCATAATCTCCGAAAGGTCTTGTTGTGCGGTACAAGCCACCCAAACCTTGTTGTCACATGCTTCGGACAGTTTTGTAATGATTTCCTGAAGGTTGAGATAACGGTCGCGTTCCTTGTTGATGAACTGTGAAACTTCATCGGCAAGGAATATCAGGCGGTAGTCATCGCCTTTGTCTTTCAAATAAGCCGCCAGTTCCAAGCCAAAACGGTCGATGCTCATGTTCGTATCACGCTTGATGATACGTTCGCGGATACTATCGACAGAGAGTGTCGGGGCCAGTTCTTTGGCGATGTCAAGCACCCAATCGAGTTCATTATCAATCAAATCGGCTGCCATACCCGGATCATTCCAATCGCCACCTTCCTCGGCAATGCGTTGCTTGAAAGCCTCAAACACACCTTTTTCTTCCAAGGGCTTTTCCAGATTCTGGGCCAGCGTAATGTTGAACTTATTAAAGCCACGTTTACCATTGAACTCGTTCCAGAAGACATGAAGGAAAGCCTTCTTTTTGTCGGTTGAGTTGTCGTAACTGGTTTCCAGATTGAAAATGCACGTATCGATGGTGGCACGCTTCATCCAGTTGGCTATGGATGCCAGCTGTTCATAGTCGAAACCCAGATTATGTTTTTCATCGAGGGGGTCGATGGCCTTGACAGCTTCCAGCAAACGGGAAAAAGCTTCGTCACGGGTAGACGGAGTGATGCAATAGTCAAGGTATTTCAAAAAATGAGATTTTCCCGACCCGTAGTAACCGTCAATCCAGATACCTACATGGTCGTATGGCCGGTTGTTCTTTATCGCATCAAGAATACGGAAAAGGCCGTTGATAATCTCATCGGTGAACACGTATTCCTGTATTTCCACACGTTCTGTTTCCGGGTCAAACTTGGTGGCACTTACGGCAGGATTGACTGCACGGTCGATGGGCTTGCTATATAGTTCTTTCAGTTTCATGGGTTATTCGTTAATTAAAAGGGTGGCGCGATAGGTATGATTATCGGGAAGGGTGTCAAACAACCGGAAAGAGTTCTGGTCACGATGACCTGGATAAAACACGATAATCTTATATTTCTCCGTCTCGTTGTAATCTTCATAAAGAGCCAGAAACTCATTGACTCTCAAATAGGGATACATACTGCCGATACCGTACATGAAAACGTACGGGCGACGATATTGGTCCTTGATGGTGATATGGTCAATGATACGTTGATGAATAAACCGGACAAACTCTGGAGAATGTGCGTTACGGGTAAGCGTATCCTGCGTATTTTTTGCAGTAGACGGATCGCGCTCTTCTTTCTCCATCAAATATTTCAACATGGACGGATGACGCAGGAACTTCTTCTGGTCCAAGAAGTGACAGAACTCCTCAAACAGGTTCAACGTAAGCACATCCACATAGTTGATGGGACGGATAAGATTCGCTTTAAACTCTTGTATCTGTCTGCGGATATCGTATTCCTTGTCTGCCGGATATTGGTAGATAAAGAAGTTGTAGAACAAGTCTCCATTTTCCGGGTCCTGAAAACCGGGACTGTTCAGTTTGTCATCAAGCTCTTTTAGGGTCATAATAGGGTTTTCTTTATATTTTCTATTTCGTAGGGCTGCAACAGACAGGCTTCGAGAAACCAGGATGCACCTTTGGCCAGATAATAACTGAAGTTGCTGCAAACGAGTGCATTCAAATGGCTCTCCCGGTCCAGCATACCGACTTTTCGGAGAATGGTCAGATAAGCACTTGCCACCCGATCTTTGGTATTGTCACTCCAGGAATCAACAAACTCATCTTTCGCTGAGATTTCATTTAACTCCATCATGAGGTCCTCTTTTTTTACACTTCTGGAAATGCTGTTCCATTTTTTCATGGTCACATTGACATGAAAATCAAAGCATATTTTATAGGTCTTCAAGATTACGTAGAAAAGGGCGGCCACCTTGTCAGAATCATTCATTTTCAGAAAGTCATTCCAAAAATAGGCCGGCATCGCTTCATAGCGGCGCTTGATTTCAAGAATGGCTTTTGCACGTGAACGTTCAGCATTTATTTGCAACAGATGATTGTTCACCTTCTCCTCATTCAGCAGTTCCTCACTATTGGTTGCCTGCAATAAGGGTAGAAGTGTGACGGTTTCTTCAAATAGAAAACCTCCCCCCGTTATGGCTGCTGTATATGGACTGTTTTTTTTATTCATTTTATGTTAGCATGTTTGAGCCATCCGTTCGTTGTTTGCTCTTCTGCAAAACGACTTGAAGGCGATTCAAAATTTTGTTTCCCCTATATTTATATATAAGGTCATATCTTTCAACAAAAATAATGTTTTTATTCGAAGTATCATTCTGAGACTAGGATTAAAAAGGCAATTCGCTTAAAAAAGTGTATTTCTAGATTCTTCCATTCATTCTTTTCCCAAGAAAAAACTTCTTCCAAACGGTCATTTCCCCGCTTTCCACTATCTTTGCGCCATGAATTACCTGGAACTGTTTGGAACCCTCGTGGGGTTGGTCTATCTGGCACTGGAGTATCGCGCCAGCATCTACCTGTGGCCGGTGTCCATCATCATGCCGGCCATCTATCTGGTAGTGTATTATCAGGCCGGACTGTATGCCGATTTCGGAATCAATGTCTACTACCTGCTTGCTTCGGCGTACGGCTGGATGGCCTGGAGCCGAAGGAAGAGAAAGACAGACCCGACGCAGCCAGTAGCGGAACTGCCCATCACTTCCATGCCGCGCAAGGTGTATCTGCCCCTGACGGCTGTGTTTGCGGTGTGCTGGCTGGCCATCGCGTGGATACTGATTGAGTGGACCGACAGCAATGTGCCTTGGACCGACAGCTTCACCACGGCCCTGAGTGTGGTGGGGATGTGGATGCTGGCCCGCAAGTACGTGGAACAGTGGGGAGTATGGATGGTGGTCGACTGGGTGTGCTGCGGACTATACCTGTATAAAGGATTGTATTTCACCGCGGTGCTTTACGGCGTGTATGCCGTAGTAGCCATTTTCGGATGGAGAAGATGGCGGGCAGCGATGAGGACTGAACCCCAGGTTGAAAACGAATAATGAAGCAAGTCGCATGGAACACAACGAGTATAAAATGTATTTATCAAAGGAGGAAAGGATGCAGACTGTCTTGCCTTTCGTGCCCGAAGCGGTAGTGGTGGGCAACGGCGATTTCCCTTCGCATCCGTTCCCACTGGCTGTGCTGGATGCTTCGCCGTACGTGGTGTGCTGCGACGGAGGGGCGGACACGCTGGTGGACAGCGGACGGATGCCCGGTTGGATAGTGGGCGACGGCGATTCGCTCTCGGAAACGAACCGGGTGCGTTTTCACGACCGGATACACCGCATCTCCGAGCAGGAGACGAACGACCAGACGAAAGCGGTCACCTTTCTGGCCGACAAAGGCATCCGGCGGATGGTCTTCGTGGGGGCTACGGGCAAGCGGGAAGACCATACCTTGGGAAATATCAGCCTGCTCATGGAATACCAGCAGATGGGACTGGAGGTGGCGATGCTGACCGATTACGGGTCGTTTGTGCCGGCCGCCGATACGGAGGAGTTCGCAGGGTTTCCCCGTCAGCAGGTGTCGGTATTCAATGTGGATGCAGTGCAGCTGCGGAGCGAAGGGTTACGGTATCCGCTGTATGATTTCCATAGCTGGTGGCAGGGGACACTGAACGAAGTGACTGGCCACGGTTTCCGCATTCAAGCAAAGGGTCGTTACTTGGTGTATCGTACTTATGAAGCAAAGAAATAACTCACAGCAGATGGGAATATTCACCGCCACCCGCCGCATATCAAAAAACGACTTATATTCAAGTTGTATCTGTATATATTCGTAATCATCTGATAATCAGACAACTAATATTTTCCAAGAAACGCAAGTGCATTTACCTTAAAACGCAAGTGCGTTTTGTGTGAAACGCCTTTACGTTTTCCTTCAAACGTACTTGCGTTTTGACCAAAACGTACTTACGTTTTTCAGCGAATCGTTTCTGCCTGATTTTTAAGCAAATAAATCTTCTTTCTCTTGCTTTTCTCAAAAGAAAGTGCTAAATTAGGGCATCGTAGATTTTAAATGTAATGCCTATGAAAAAGTATGTAGCAGAATTAGTCGGAACAATGGTTCTTGTACTGCTGGGATGTGGTAGTGCCGTATTCGCCGGAGGAGTGGCCGACACAGTGGGTGCCGGAGTAGGAACCATCGGAGTGGCTATGGCTTTCGGACTCTCTGTCATCGCCATGGCTTACACCATCGGAAACATATCCGGTTGCCACATCAATCCGGCCATCACGCTGGGAGTGTGGCTTTCGGGAGGTATGAAAACCAAACGGGCACTGATGTACATGCTCTTTCAGGTGGTAGGCGCCATCATCGGCTCGTTGATTCTGACCTTGCTGGTATCGACCGGTGCGCACGGAGGACCTACGGCGACGGGCTCCAACAGTTTCGCACCCGATGCCATGGGACAGGCGTTTCTGGCGGAAGCCGTGTTTACCTTTATCTTTGTGCTGGTGGCCTTGGGGGCTACGGACGAGAAGAAGGGGGCCGGCAACCTGGCGGGACTGGCCATCGGACTGACGCTGATACTGATTCACATCGTGTGTATCCCGATTACGGGTACTTCCGTGAATCCGGCCCGCAGCATCGGACCGGCCTTGATGGAAGGCGGACAGGCTATCGAACAGCTCTGGCTTTTCATCGTGGCTCCGTTTGTGGGAGCGGCTTTCAGTGCCCTCGTGTGGAAGTTCCTGCGCACGGATAAATAAAGAAGGACCCTCGATAGCATGTCTTTTTCATTTAAAAAGCGTATCTTTGCAGCCGGTTTTTAAATAAAGGAAAAAGATATGCTATCGCACGGAATTTATTCTATCGTTTTACTGATTTTTTCGAACATCTTCATGACGTTTGCCTGGTACGGGCACTTGAAGATGCGTGAGGAGTTCAGCTGGTTTGCCGCACTGCCGCTCATCGGGGTGATTGCGTTCAGCTGGGCCATTGCTTTTTTTGAATATTGTTTGCAGGTGCCGGCCAACCGACTGGGTTTCAAGGACAGCGGCGGACCGTTCGACATCATGCAGCTGAAAGTGATTCAGGAAGTGATTACGCTGACGGTCTTCACGATATTTTCCATGATTGCTTTCAAGATGGAATTGAAATGGAATCACCTGGCTGCCTTTTTCTGCCTGATTCTGGCCGTATACTTCGTATTCAAGAAATAAGCGGCGGGGTCAGTTCTGCCGGTCGCGCAGGCGCTGGATTTCGCGCTGCACATCGTACTGGTTGTTTCTGACTTTGTCTTTCCGCAGGAATTCTCTGCGCCGGATGGAGTCCTCGGCTTCTTTCCGGCGGATATATTCATACAAGTTTCCCGCATCCTCCTCCCGGGCTGGTTGCGGGTTTTTCTTTTTCTTCTTCTCTACGACGTCCAGGGTGTCGGGTTTCGCTGCCGGCTGGACGGCCTTGACGGAGTCGGGTGTGGCATAGACGGGCAGGAGAGGGGCTCCCGAAAAGGCGGGCTGGAAGGAGAGCATGGTATGGGTGGTGTCGGCTCGCTGGGCGGCGGGGCGGCGGTAGAAGTTAGGTACTTTCAAGCTGTCGGCAGCAGTAGGCACGTAGTCGGCATACGTCTTCCAGGCGTTGGCATGCTTGCGGTTGTGGGCCAGCATCCGTCCGCGGGGAGACAGATTATCGTAGAGGAAACCGATGAAATCGAGCCCGCCGATGCCGAAAGTTGGCCCTATCGGTGCATTGAGGTCCCTGTACACTCTTCCCGTAGAAGGCATCAGGCTGCGCCCATAGTTTTCATCCCTGTAGACTTGGTTGGGATTCAGGGTCCAGGAGATTTCCCATTTCTTGGGACGTCCGGTCACCAGCACATCGTACACGGGATCTTCTCCGAAACGGGTCCAGATGGTGTAGGGTTCCATGCGGACATAGCCTTCGGGTTTCTTCACCTTGGTGGTATCAATCAGGCTGCGGGGCACTTTCAGGTCGACCTTGAAGTCCATCCATTTCTTGTTGAGCGGAGCCTCCAGGGGCTTGTTCTCCAGCTTGCTCGAAGGATCAAAATCGAATTGAATCATTTTTACGGCATCCATGTTGAGCTGCAGTTCCTTTTCCTGCTGCTGGGCCATGGCCGGAAGAATACCGGCTGCACATAGGAATAAAGTCAGTTTGGATGATAAATGTGATGCGTAGTCCATGTCGTGTGCGTATTTATAGTCCTTTCACTCGTCCGCCCTGCATCCAGCATTTGCGGTAGTAGGGCTCTTCCAGCCGGCTGACGATGACGCCTGCACTGGTGCTGGCGTGGATGAATTTCCCGTCTTTCAGGTAGATGCCCACGTGGTTGGCAGTCTTCTTGCGGCGCCCGTCGTGGAAGAACACCAGGTCGCCTTCCTGCAACTTGCGTTTGCTCACCTTGCGGCAGTCTTTTGTCCGCTGGGCCTCCGAATTGCGCTGCAGTTTCTTGTGGTACACTTTCTTATAGACGGCGGACGTGAAGCCTGAACAGTCTGTTCCCCGATGGGTGCTTCCTCCGTGGCGGTAGGGCACGCCAATCCAGTCGGCTGCTTCTACATACAGGCGGTGGTTGTCGTCGGCATCAATGTCCATTTCCAGGCGTACAGCCGCACGTGCCAGTTCCCGGTAGTCCACGCGAGGGGCGCGGGTGCCGCAGGAGGAAAACAAAAGTGTGCACACCAATACAAGCATGCACACCGAAAAACGAGTGATACGGTTTCTGTACATATCATGTTATTTTAAAACAAATGTACACAATATTCTCGTTACCTGATAATCAACTTAGCGTATTTTAGAACCTGTTGAAGATTGTTTCATTTTATTCCTTCACCTCGAAATAGTCTTCCAGCTCTTTTCCTGCGGCACCGTCGGCATTGTCAAGGTCGCGAAGCAGGTGCCCCTGTTCCAACAACACAATACGGGTACTGAGGTCCACGGTGTGGCTCAGGTTGTGGCTGGACACAAGGATAGTGGCTTTATGCTCCTCGTAATAATGCTGGAGCAAGTGCTTGAGCAGCGACTGTGAAGTTGGGTCGAGGAAGTTGAACGGCTCGTCCAGAATGACGAGTTCCGGATTGTGAAGCAGGGCGGTGACGATACCCATCTTCTGCTTGTTCCCGGCGGAAAGGTTGCGGATGTATTTCTTTTCTTTCAGGATTTCATCGCCCAGAAAACGTTCATAGCGATGGATGCGCTCATGAAGGGTAGCGGCATCGAACCCATACATGCGTCCGCAGAACTGGAAATATTCTTCGGGGGTGAGGTAATCTATCAGAAAACTCTCGTCCATATAGGCTCCCACACGCAATTTCCACTCTTCACTTTGTGACACGTCGGTGCCATCCAGGCACACGCTCCCGCTGTCGGCCTTCAGCAAATCGAGCATCAGGCGGAAGAGTGTGGTCTTTCCGGCACCGTTGTTGCCCATCAGGCCCAGTATCTCGGGCTCTTGCAGGGTGTAGTCGGGAATATCGACAGCCGTTTTGCTGCCATACGTTTTTTTCAAGTTCTGTATCTTGATTTCCATAAGGATTCATTGTGATTGGTTACAAATAAAAAGTTACCTCGTTTCGCGCAGATTCTCCAAAAGTGAATGTCGCTTCCGGAGCACTTTCCGGTAGAGCGCCCTGCACCAAAGGGGATGAAGCAGGATGCCCGGCAGGCCCAGCAGGGCACAGACCAGATAGCCCGTAGAGGGTTCCATCCACAAGAACAGGATGCGGCAGAGGGCTATCGGCATAAAAAAGGCAAAGGCTACGCTCAAGGCCTGATAAGGAGAGTTCCACTGACCTTTTCCCATGAGGGAAGCGTCCAGCGGGGCGGTCTTCCGGTTCACAAGGGCCAGCAGCATGATGGCCGGAAGGGTGACACCGGCCGTGTAGACCAGCTGGCTGAAGACCAGCAGGACGGAGGTACCTCCCCAAATAAGCGCGGGCAGCATGCACACCAGCGGAATGACCAGCAGCAGGAAATACACGTAGTATTTGGCCCGGAACAGATAGAGCAAGGAACCGGGGCGCATCAGCAGTCCGTCGAGGTAGTTACCTTCATAGGCCATGATACGCGACAAGATGCTGATGGCGTATCCCGTAAAGCAATACACCACATACAGGTGCAGGCCGAAAAATTCTTCCTCACCGACATGGCTGAGACCCAGCAGGCTCAGTGCAAACAATACGATGACTACGGTCATCATCTGGAAATTTTTCCGGGGAGCATTGTTGCGGAATATCATCTTCAGCTCCAGTTTCATATATTCTCCCGTCAGTCCGAAACGGTCGAGAAAACGGTAGCGCCCGGTATGTTTGCTTTGCGGCACTTTTTCCCGGCGATTCAGTTCGCTATAGATACAAGCCATCTGTACCCGGCTGTTCAGGAAGCCCAATAGTGCAATCACGACCAATACGCCCAGATAGGCCAGTACGCGGCCTTGCATAAAGGACTCGCCCAATGTCATGAAGAAACTGCTGATGCCTCCTTCCGGGAATAGGGATTCTGCCAGTAACTGCAGGCCATAGAACCCGAGAGGGAGAAGTACCCAAGCCGTATGACGGCGTTGCAGCGTACGTACCAGTACGCTCCAATAGGCGTTGGCCACCATCAGCAGCCAGATGCCTGCCGCATAGCCCACGACACCGGCTATACCGAAGAAACGGACCACGGTCATGGCCGCAAAAGGTACAAATAAAAAGAGCCAGAACAGATTGAACGCCTTCAGTCCTACCTGTACGAGCAGGACATTAATCAGTTGTTGTTTCCTGACCGGCAACAAGAGATAGGGTTTGATTTCCTGCGTAGGAGTCGGGAAAAGGAAACGCAGCAGAAAATCCAAAAACAGGATGCCCGGCAAGCAGGCATTGAGCACATCATAGGGTTCCATTCCGGAAAACCCCTTTTCAAAAACAAAGGGCAGCGAAACCCCGATTAAGACGAGGTACGCTGCCCAAAATGCGACAAACAGATAAATCAGAAACTTGGCAAAGCGGTTCCGGTCGTACATCGGACTCCGCCTTGCAGCAAGTTTTTGATTCCTCCGTATTTCAGTAAATAACATAGGCGGAGTAATTGCTCTGTTTCCTTATTTTTCTACCGGAGAACTCATGCTGACTTCCACTTCGTTCTTCTGTCCGAAGAAGGCCTTGGCAAAGGCTTTCAGGTCGTCGCCGGTGATGGCGTTCACTGCTTCTTCGTATCCGGTATTCATGTCCAGATTTTCCCAGTAGTACGTGTTCAGGATACCCATCCAGTAACCGTTTTCTTTCTGGTTCTGCTTGTAGGTCTTCAGCATGTATTCCTTCACCTTGCTCAGGTCGTCGCTTTCCGGACCGTTGGCAATGAATCCTTCAATACCTTCGTTGATGAGTTTCACCATCTCTTCGCGACGGTTCGGGTCAGTATCGAAATACACCTGGAAGGCACCTTCTTCGCTCGGATACTTGCTCAGGCTTCCGCTGCAGCTTACGCCGTAAGTTCCTCCGGCATCTTCACGTACGGTACGCAGGTAAACCATGTTGAGCAGCTGTCCGAGCATGCTCATCTGCAGCTTGTTCTTCATGTCATACTTGCAGTCGCCGGAATAAACCATCAGCACGCTGGCCTTCGGAGTTTCCAGTTCTTTCACGAAGTTGTTTTCATACATACCCTTGCGGATATCCATCTTGGTGTCGCGGAAGTGTTCGTTGCGTTTCGTAGCCGGCAGGGCACCCAGGTACTGTTCGATGAGCGGAGTAGCTGTCTTTTCATCGATGTTACCCACCAGGATGAACGTAAAGTCGCTGGCATCGGCAAAACGGTCTTTGTACAGTTCCATCACCTTGTTGTAGTCAATCTTGTCGAGCATGTCGGCTTTCATGGACAAGGCACGCGGATGATGGTTGTAGAGTGCCACGGTGATAGAGTCGCTGAACGCAGTCATCGGGTTGGCTTCCTGGTTGGCCAGAGCCGCCTTGTTACGGGTGATGAAAGAAGTGAAGGCTTCCTGGTCCATACGCGGCGCCGTGAAGCGCAGGTAAGTGAGCTGAAGCATGGTTTCGAGGTCTTTCGGAGAGCAGCTACCAGACAATCCTTCTGTCAGGGTATTGACTTGTGCGCTGGCAGAAGCCATTTTTCCGGCCAATACCTTGTCCAAGTCTACGGCGTCGAAGTTACCCAGTCCGCCCAAAGAAGCAATCTGACTGATCAGTGCAAACTGCAGTACATCCTTGTCGTCGAACAGAGAAGTTCCACCCGGGCTGAAGGCCTGCATACGTACTTCATCGGCCTTGAAATCGGTCGGTTTCAGGATGACACGCACACCGTTGCTCAGGGTCAGGATAGTAGAACCGAACACACCTTGTTCTGTCTTGACTACCTTTCCGGCCTGCGGTTTTTCTTTTATCAGCGGTTCGTCGGAAACCTTGTCCACATAAGCGGTCAGTTTTTCAGCTTTCACCTTATCCAATACAGCTTTCAGTTCGGCTTCCGTCGGATATTTCATGCCTTCCTTCTCAGGGCAGAATACACTGAGCACCACGTTCTTTTCGGTGATGAGCTGCTTCATTACCTGGTTGATGGCGTCCACCGGAATGTTCGGCACCACCTGGTTCATGATGGCATATTCATTCTCGATACCCGGAATCGGTTCGTTGTCAATGAAGTTGCGCACATATTCGTTTACGTAAGCACCGTTGCGCTGTTTGTTGCGTTCGTTGTAGGCAGATTCCAGTCCGCGCAGGTAATCCGCTTTGGCACGGGCATATTCGCTGGCCGTAAATCCGAACTGACGCACACGTTCCAGTTCGCGCATCAGGGTTTCAGTTGTCAGGAGGATACCGTCTTCCTTGGCAGCCGCATACGCCATGAACGCATCCTTGGTCTTGGCCACAATGAAGTCGCCATCGCCCACACCTGCTTCAATGAACGGTGGATTGGCCTGCTGGGTCAGCTCATTCAAACGGCTGTTGAGCATGCTTTCGATGGAAGAAATCATGTAGTTCATCACCAGATATCCCATGTTGTTCTTCTGGTCGTTGGGCACGGCGTCATGCTTGTGCATCAGATAAACAATAGGTACCTGCTGTTCCTTGTCCTTGGCCACGGTGATAATCGGCTCGTCGTTGTCGGGCACCGGAAAGTATTTGCGTTCGGCGGCATTGGCCGGCATCTCGATGGGCGAGAACATGCGTTTGATTTTGTTTTCGATGCTGTCCACGTTGATGTCGCCCACCACGATAATACCTTGCTGGTCGGGACGATACCATTTCTCATAATAGTCTCTCAAAGCCTGGTAAGGGAAATTGTCGACCACTTCCATAGTACCGATAGGCAGACGGTAGGCATACTTGCTGTCCTTGTAGATGACAGGGAACACCTTTTCGTACATACGCATCATGGCACCTGAACGGGTACGCCATTCTTCGTGAATCACACCACGTTCCTTGTCGATTTCCTTCGGGTCGAGGGTCAGGTCGTTGGCCCAGTCGTGCAGAATCAACAGACAGGAGTCGATGATTCCGTCGCGGATGACCGGCACATTATTAATATTGTACACAGTTTCGTCTACCGAAGTGTAGGCGTTCAGGTTGGCACCGAACTTCACGCCGATGCTTTCCAGATACTCCCGAAGCAAGTTGCCGGGGAAATGCGTAGTTCCGTTGAAACACATGTGCTCCAGGAAGTGGGCCAGACCGCGCTGGTCGTCTTCCTCCAGGATAGAACCTACTTTCTGCGCAATGTAGAAGTCGGCTTGATGTTCCGGCAACTCGTTGTGACGGATGTAGTAGGTCAATCCGTTGTCCAACTTACCGATGCGCACATTGGGATCGGTAGGGATGGGCGGCATCTGCTGTGCGAAGGCCGTCATGGCACCTCCCACCAAGATAACTGCCGCCACAGTTCTTTTCAGTTTAAAAACCTTCATTGTAATTTTTTTGATTAGATTGTGAATAAGATTAGAGAAGTCCGTTGGCCGACAGGTAACGTTCTGCCTCAATGGCTGCCTTGCATCCGCTTCCGGCGGCTGTGATGGCCTGCCGATAATGCGGATCGGCTACGTCACCGGCAGCGAATACCCCCGGAATCCCTGTGCAGGGAGTATTGCCTTCCGTCACGATGTAACCGGTTTCATCGGTGGTTACCCACGGCTTAAAGATGTCTGAATTAGGTTTGTGACCAATGGCCAGGAAGAATCCGTCGATGGCTACGTCGTAGCGTTCTTCGTCGGGTTCACCCATACGTTTCACTACGTGCATGCCTTCCACACCGTTCTCACCGAACAGGCCTACGGCATTATGTTCAAACAATACCGTAATATTCGGATGGTTCATCACGCGTTCCTGCATGATTTTGGAGGCACGGAGATAAGGCTTGCGCACCACCAGATACACCTTGCTGGCCAGTCCTGCCAGATAGATAGCTTCTTCACAGGCTGTGTCGCCGCCGCCCACTACAGCCACGGTTTTCTTGCGGTAGAAGAACCCGTCGCATGTGGCGCATGCGCTTACCCCTATACCGGCGTATTTCTTCTCGTCTTCCAGTCCCAGGTATTTGGCTGTGGCACCGGTAGAAATGATGACGGTATCGGCGGTGATTTCTTTCTCATCGTCTACCACGAAAGTGTAGGGGGCCTTGCTCAGGTCGGCCTTTGTGACAATTCCGTTACGGATATCGGCTCCGAAGCGTTCCGCCTGCTTCTTCAGGTCGTCCATCAGCACGGGGCCGGTCACCCCTTCCGGATAGCCGGGGAAATTTTCCACTTCAGTCGTGATGGTCAGCTGTCCGCCGGGTTGGATACCTTCATAAAGTACGGGAGAAAGATTGGCACGGCTGGTGTAGATGGCTGCCGTGTATCCTGCAGGTCCTGATCCGATGATCAGGCATTTTACATGTTCTGTTGCCATAAATAATGAAATAAAATTATCTTAATCGAGTTATTGTTGAGCAAAAATATATATTTTTTGGAATAATCCTTACAACCGCTTGTGGATTTTTCGAAAATATGCATCCTTTATTCATTCATATTTGTCCTTTGGATACGGGTTTTTATTGCATAAATGAAAAATACGTGCTACCTTTGCCTGTCAAAAAGATAAAACTAACATTTAAATAAGGATATGTTTAGAAGTCATACTTGCGGTGAGTTGCGACTCGCCGACGCAGGCAAGAACGTGACACTGGCCGGATGGGTGCAGCGTACACGTAAAATGGGAGGAATGACATTTGTAGACCTCCGCGACCGTTATGGCATCACGCAGCTGGTGTTCAACACCGAGGTGAATGCCGAACTTTGTGAGCGTGCCAACCACCTGGGACGTGAATACGTGATTCAGGTAAAGGGAACGGTGAGCGAACGCTCCAGCAAAAATGCCAACATCCCGACGGGAGAGATTGAAATCATCGTATCGGAACTGAATATTCTGAACACGGCACAGACACCGCCTTTCACCATTGAAGACAATACGGACGGAGGAGATGACCTTCGTATGAAATACCGTTACCTGGACTTGCGCCGTACAGCCGTACGCAAGAACCTGGAACTCCGTCACCGCATGACGATGGAAGTGCGCCGCTATCTGGACAGCAAAGGCTTCCTGGAAGTGGAAACTCCGATGCTGATCGGTTCTACTCCGGAAGGTGCGCGCGACTTCGTAGTGCCTTCTCGTATGAACCCGGGACAGTTCTACGCCCTGCCTCAGTCTCCGCAGACTCTGAAGCAGTTGCTGATGGTTTCCGGTTTCGACCGTTATTTCCAGATTGTGAAGTGTTTCCGCGACGAGGACCTTCGTGCCGACCGTCAGCCGGAGTTCACTCAGATTGACTGCGAAATGAGTTTCGTGGAACAGGAAGACATTATCAATATGTTTGAAGGCATGGCCAAGCACCTGTTCAAGGAACTGCGTGGCGTGGAACTGACCGAACCGTTCCAGCGGATGCCGTGGGCAGATGCCATGAAGTACTACGGAAGCGACAAACCGGATTTGCGTTTCGGCATGAAGTTCGTGGAACTGATGGACGTGCTGAAAGGTTACGGTTTCTCTGTATTCGACAATGCAGCCTACATCGGCGGTATCTGCGCAGAAGGAGCCGCTCACTATACCCGCAAACAGCTGGATCACCTGACTGAATTCGTGAAACGTCCGCAGATTGGTGCCAAAGGTATGGTATATGCCCGCATCGAAGCCGACGGTACAGTGAAGTCAAGCGTCGACAAGTTCTACAGCCAGGAAGTACTGCAGAAGATGAAAGAAGCCTTCGGTGCCAAACCGGGTGACCTGATTCTGATTCTGAGTGGTGACGATGCCATGAAGACCCGTAAGCAGCTTTGTGAACTTCGTTTGGAGATGGGTAACCAGCTGGGCCTGCGCGACAAGAACAAATTCGCTTGCCTGTGGGTGGTGGATTTCCCGATGTTCGAATGGAGCGAAGAAGAAGGCCGTCTGATGGCTATGCACCATCCGTTCACTCATCCGAAAGACGAGGATATTCCTTTGCTGGATACTGATCCGGCAGCCGTTCGTGCCGATGCCTACGACATGGTAGTCAACGGTGTGGAAGTGGGTGGAGGTTCTATCCGTATCCACGACTCTGCACTGCAGGCCAAGATGTTCGAAATCCTCGGCTTTACTCCGGAAAAGGCACAGGAACAGTTCGGCTTCCTGATGAACGCCTTCAAGTTCGGTGCACCCCCTCACGGAGGTCTGGCTTACGGACTCGACCGCTGGGTATCTCTGTTTGCCGGCTTGGATTCTATCCGCGACTGTATTGCCTTCCCGAAGAACAACTCCGGGCGTGACGTGATGCTGGATGCGCCTGGATTCCTCGACCAGAAACAGCTGGATGAGCTGCATCTGAAAATCGATCTTGACGAAAATAAATAAAGACACGTTTCAAACGGAAAAACAAGAGAAAGGAACCGAATGAAGGAATCTGTACGGGTGATACGCTTTGCCATAGTAGGTACGCTCAATGCCTTGATTGCAGCGGTGGTGGTCTGGCTATTGATGCACATCGAGGGCGAGAGCTATATTATCGCAAATATATGTGCGTACATCGTGGCGCAGATTCACAACTTCATTGGGTGCAAATATTGGATTTTCCCGCTTGAAACAGATGACAAAAAAAATAGCATCTGGCATCAGATGCTATTTTTTATTGGTGCTTTCGCACTGGCCTACAGTGCACAATTTCTTTTCCTGCTGATGCTCGTGGAGCTTCTTCACTGCAACGAGTATCTGGCACAATTCCTCGGACTCTTCGTTTATGGCGCCGTCAATTTCATCTGCAACCGCCGCCTGACGTTCCGTTAACCCATCTCTGTCAAGTTTTTTTCTTCAATGTAACGCAACCTGCGCTCCAGAATGACTTCACGCGTCTTCTCCGGATTGTCGGTGCGGAACACCAAAATACCTTTTCCGCCCAACAGGAAGGAATAGAGGTAGGAGATACCTATGCCCGTCTCACTGAAGCTGCGGATGGCGTCGGCTGCCCGCCCCGGCTCGTTGTCCAGACTGATGGCAAACACTTCGGACACGTTGGCCGAGATGCCGGCATCCTTCAACACGTGGAAGGCCCGGAGGGGTTCGGAACAGATGATGCGGTAGATGCCGTATTCCACGGTATCGGAAATGGTGGAAGCAATCAACTGAATGTGGGCTTCCTTCAACAGTTCGAGCACCTGCAACAGGGTGCCCGACTTGTTCTCTACAAAAACAGACAACTGGTGTATGGTCATATCTTTTTCTTTTTAAATCAATGTCTTTCGTAAATCTTTCACGCGCACAGCCTTGCCTTCCTGTACGGGCAGGCTTCCCTTGGGTACGAGCTTGACGCGCGGAGTAATCAGAATCTCGTCCTTCAGCTGGCGGGTGATTTCCTTGGTCAGGTTCTGAAGGAAGCCATAATCGTCGGTAAAATCGTTCAATTCCACTTCCACCGTCATTTCGTCGTTGGCATCGAGGTTGGTCAGGGTGATGAGGTACTCGTTGCCCAGCTCCTTGAACTGCAACAGAATGTTTTCAATCTGGATGGGGAAGATGTTCACACCCTTGAGAATCATCATGTCGTCGCTGCGTCCCTTCATCCGGTCGAGCCGCTTGTGATGACGTCCGCAGGGACAGTCACCCGGCAAGATACGGGTCAGGTCGCGCGTACGGTAGCGGAGCAACGGCATCGCCTCCCGGTTGATGGTGGTCAGCACCAATTCGCCCACTTCGCCTTCGGGCACCGGTTCCAATGTCACGGGGTCTACAATCTCCACAATGTAATAGTCCTCCCAGATGTGGAGTCCGTTCTGCTCCGGACATTCGAAGGCCACCCCCGGACCACACATCTCCGACATGCCGAAAGAATTGTAGGCCTTGACGCCCAACATGTTCTCTATGCGCCGGCGCTGCTCGTCGGAATGAGGTTCCGCCCCGATAATCAAGGTCTTGAGGTGCGTATCCCGCCGCGGGTCGATGTGCATTTCCTGCATCACCTCATACAGGCGTCCGGCATAACTCGGAATGGCATGCAGGGCCGTGGTACCGAAGTCGGTGATGAACTTAATCTGGCGTTTGGTATTGCCGGCCGCCGCGGGAACGGTCAGCATGCCCAAGCGTTCAGCCCCATACTGGAATCCCAATCCCCCGGTAAACATGCCGTAGCCCGAAGAGTTCTGGAAAATATCGCCCTTGCGGAGTCCCACCATATACAGGCAGCGGGCCACGGCATTGGCCCATTCCTCCAAATCGTGCTGTGTGTGTAGGATGACGGTCGGAGTACCCGTGGTGCCACTGGACGAATGCAGGCGTACCACTTCCTCCAACGGCACGGCAGAGAGTCCGAAAGGATAATGGTCGCGCAAATCCTGTTTGGTGGTGAAGGGAATGCGTTGCAAATCCTCCAACGACTGTATATCTTCTGGTTTGATTCCGCATTGCTGAAAGCGTTCCTTATAAAAAGGAGAATGCATGCAACGGTTGATAGTTGCTTTCAACCGCTGCAGCTGAAGTTTCTCGATGTCCGGTCTCGACATCGTTTCCACTTCAGGATGCAAGTACATTTGTGTGTTTCTCATG
Organism: Bacteroides mediterraneensis; assembly: GCF_025993685.1. NCBI lineage: Bacteria > Pseudomonadati > Bacteroidota > Bacteroidia > Bacteroidales > Bacteroidaceae > Bacteroides > Bacteroides mediterraneensis. The sequence goes on from NZ_DAJPEN010000001.1 coordinate 1,761,067, forward strand.
TTGTTTTCTGTTATTTGGCCTACAAATATAGAAATAATAAACTGAAGCCCAACAAAAACTTTCATTTTTATTGCACAAAAGTAGAAATGCTTTAAATTTGACAGAGGGAAACAGTCGGTTCCATGGTTCCGGCGGCTCTTTTCTGAAGACAACCGACTTCCAGCCGATATATAAAAAGAGCCGCTGCCTCCCTCACGGACGAAGAAATGCAACGGCCCTTTTTATTTCGTACAGAAGCGACCCGGAAAACGGAACCGCCTCACAGTGATTTACTCAAAACTCCCGTAGCGCGTAGGCAGCAGCTTCCGGTCGCCCAACGTGTTGTCGATGCGGGCCACATTAATCCAGAACTTGTTGTCGCGCACACTCTGAATCGGGTAGGCCGCCTTTTCCCGGCTGTAAGGATGCGTCCAGTTGTCGCCCACAATCTCGTACTCCGGATGCGGCGAGTTCACCAGTACGTTGTCTTCCTTGTCGGCCTTTCCGCTTTCAATCTCGGCAATCTCTTCCCGGATATGTACCATGACCTCGATGAAATTATCCAGTTCAGCCTTGCTTTCACTTTCGGTCGGCTCAATCATCAGCGTGCCGTGTACCGGGAAGGAGAGGGTAGGCGCATGGTAACCGTAGTCCATCAGACGCTTGGAGATATCATTTTCCGAGATACCGCTTTCCTCGTGCAGCTTCCGGCACTCCAGAATCATTTCGTGTCCCACGAAACCATTCTTGCCGCGGTACACCACTCCATACGCATCCTTCAGGCAGGCAGCCAGGTAGTTCGCGTTGAGAATGGCCACCTGCGTGGCTTTCTTCAGTCCCTCGGCACCCATCATGCAGATGTACCCATAAGTGATAGGCAGGATACCCGCACTTCCGTAAGGTGCCGCCGACACTTCATTCGTCGGATTGCCCAGACTGACATGTCCCGGAAGGAAAGGCACCAAGTGTTCGGACACACAAATCGGCCCCACACCCGGACCGCCACCTCCGTGCGGGCTGGCAAAGGTCTTGTGCAGGTTCAGGTGACACAAATCGGCCCCGATGGTACCCGGATTCGTCAGGCCCACCTGTCCGTTCATGTTCGCGCCATCCATGTACACCTGTGCGCCGCACGCATGGATAATCCGGCATATCTCCTTGATTTCCTCTTCAAAAATACCGTGGGTAGACGGATACGTAATCATCAGCGCAGCCAGTTCGTCCTTGTGTGCTTCCGCCTTCTCCCGCAAGTCGTTCAGGTCGACGTTTCCGTACTCGTCGCAGGCGCAAGTCAGCGGCTCATAACCCGCCTGTACGGCAGAAGCCGGATTGGTGCCATGGGCCGATGCCGGAATCAAGACCAGATGACGGTGTCCCTGTCCGATGCTTTCCAGATAGCTCCGGATGACACGCAATCCCGTATATTCACCCGCAGCTCCGGAATTCGGCTGGAGAGACACTCCCGCAAAACCCGTGATGGTTTTCAGCTGTTCGCACAGGTTCTGAATCAACGTCTGATAGCCTGCTGCCTGGTCTTCCGGCACCAGCGGATGCATGTTCATCCAAGTCGCATTGCTCAGCGGCAACATTTCGGCCGCCGCATTCAGCTTCATGGTGCAGGAGCCTAGTGAAATCATGGAATGTGCCAACGAAATATCCTTACGTTCCAGACGCTTGATGTAGCGCATCATCTCCGTTTCCGTATGGTATTTATGGAACACCTCATGGGTGAGGTACGCACTCTTGCGCTGGAAGACTTCCGGCAGGGAAGCCGTTGCCGGAATCGGTTTGGCTTCATGCATCGGTTCTTCGGCCGCCACGGCAAAGAGGTTGACAAGCCGTTTGGCATCGGACGTGGTCGTCGTCTCGTCTACACTGATACCTACGTCTCCATTGCCGAAATAGCGCAGGTTGATTTCTTTTCCCAAAGCGATGGTACGTACTTCCTGCAGCGTCACATGGTCGGGCAACTGGATTCTCAGGGTATCGAAGAACGTGTCGTGACGCAGCTTGTAGCCCAGACATACCAGCTGTTCGGCCAGCCAGACCGCCACGGCGTGCACCTGCTCCGCAATCTCCCGGATACCTTCCGGTCCGTGGTACACGGCGTAGAATCCCGACATCGTGGCCAGCAAAGCCTGTGCCGTACAAATGTTGGAAGTGGCTTTTTCCCGTTTGATGTGCTGTTCGCGGGTCTGCAAGGCCATACGGTAGCACAGACGGCCGTACTTGTCCTTCGACAAGCCGATGATGCGTCCCGGCATGTTACGCTTGTACTCATCCCGTGTGGCGAAGTACGCTGCCGAAGGACCTCCGTAGAACATCGGCGTACCCAAACGCTGGGCGCTTCCGAACACGATGTCGGCTCCCCATTCTCCGGGCGGCACCAGGATGGCCAGCGAGAGGATATCGGCAGCCACGGCCACCTTGCATCCGGCGGCATGCGCCTGTTCCGTAAAGGCCCGGTAGTCTTCAATGCTGCCGCTGTTGTTCGGATACTGCACGATGCAGCCGAACATATCGGGTGTGAAGGCCAGTTTTTTATAACTGCCCACCTTGACCGTGATGCCCTGCGGAAGGGCACGGGTACGGATTACCGCCAGGTCTTGCGGGAAGATTTCCTCGTCGACGAACAGCACGTTGGCCTGGGCCTTCTGCTGGGCACGGCTTCTGAGTCCGTGCATCATCGTAGCCGCTTCCGCCGCCGCGGTCGCCTCATCCAGCAAGGAACAGTTGGCCAGCGGCATGGCCGTCAGGTCACTGATTACCGTCTGGAAATTCAGCAGGGCCTCCAGACGTCCCTGGGAGATTTCCGCCTGATAGGGCGTGTAGGAGGTGTACCACACCGGATTCTCGAACACGTTGCGCTGGATGACCGCCGGAGTCACGGTGTCATACCACCCGCATCCGATGTACGTCTTATATAATTTGTTCTGGGCGGCCAGATGGCCGATGTGCGTGGCAAATTCACGTTCCGTCATGGCAGGAGCCAGTTTCAGCGGTTCCTTCAACCGGATATTGGCCGGAATGGTCTTGTCAATCAGTTCATCCAGGCTTTTGACCCCAATTTTTTCCAGCATCAGGGGAAGTTCTTTTTCCCCGATGCCGATGTGTCGGTTTGCGAATGTCGTTGTTTTCATGATTTATACTAAGATTTATGGTTTCAGGTAAAAAAACGGCTTTTCAACGGAAGAAAGGATTGTTCATCTTCTCATAGCCGATGGTCGTGGAGTTTCCATGTCCCGGATAGACCACTGTTTCATCGGGAAGCACCAGCAACCGCGACATGACACTGTCGCGCAGCTGTTCGAAGTTGCCCCCTTCCAGGTCGGCCCGTCCGATACTGCCCCGGAACAAGACATCACCGCTGAACATGCAGTGCTGCGCCTCGCAATAGAACACCAGCCCGCCCGGCGAATGACCCGGCACGGCAATCACCTTCAGCTCCTGGTTGCCCACCGGCACGACATCCCCGTCGTGGAGAGCGTTGCCCATGGCAGGCGCTTCCTCGTTCAACGGGAAGCCGAACATCCGGCAATACTCTCCGATGCGCGGCAGGAGAAACGCATCCTGCTCGCTGGCTTCCGTACGCAGCCCAAACTCCCGGAGCATGAACGCATTGCCGAACACATGGTCCAGGTGCAGGTGCGTGTTCAGCAGATGGCACACCGTCAGCCCGTTGTCTGCAATAAACTTCTTCAACGCCTGCTGTTCTTCCTTGTAGTAGCATCCGGCATCAATGACGGCTGCCTGCAATGTCTCCTCGTCCCACACCACGTAGCAGTTGACCGGAAACATATTGAATTCAAATGATTTTATTTTCAGCATACGATTTATCCGTTAATGGTTACATATACCACTTTCTTGGTCTCGAAAAATTCTTCCTCAAAATAGTCCTTCAAGTCATAAATGAGCGTCTGGTGCTTCACCGGCATGACCTCTCTGTCCAATTCTCCGCCCTTCAGGCAAATCAGTCCGTTGGGGAGGACATTGTGCTGTTCCTTCCGGATATTCTTCCGGATAATCTTCAGCAGGTCGGTGAGCGGCATCACCGCCCGGCTCACCACAAAGTCGAACTGCTGTTTCTCCTCTTCGGCACGGCAGTGGCGGGTTGTCACGTTCTTCAGTCCGATGGCCTGCGCGATTTCCGTGGCCACCTTCACCTTCTTGCCGATGCTGTCCACCAGATGGAAATGCGTGTCGGGAAACAGGATAGCCAGCGGAATGCCGGGAAAACCTCCTCCCGTGCCCAGGTCCATGACCTCGGTCCCTGGACGGAAATGAATGATTTTTGCGATGCCCAGCGAATGCAGCACATGATGCTCATACAGATTGGTGATGTCCTTGCGTGAAATCACGTTGATTTTGCTGTTCCAGTCAGTATACAAGTCATACAACGCCGCAAACTGCTGTTTCTGCGTCTCGGTCAGGTCGGGAAAATATTTCAAAATGATATCCATGTACGATTATTTCTTGATTAAGTAAGTGTTTATTTCTTCATAGGGCACCGTCAGTTCGAACTGTCCCATCGGGCGAGGAGCGATGTCATACTGGTTGTAGAGGAAAGTCACCCCGTCTTTTCCGAGCCGGAAATTATCGGGCACGTACAAATCCGTGTCCAGCAGGATGCCCATCTGGTTCAAGCCTTCCAGACAGGTCAGCGTATCGGTCTCCAGCTTTCTGTTCGCCTCCTCCAGCAGTCTGACGAATATCCGCTTGCATATTTCTTCGTCCGTCCCTTTGCGGAACACGTCTTCCTTGCTCAGCTTGCGTCCGCTGCGGGTATCTACATTGACCCAATACCCCCAACTGCTGGGATGCGCCCCTCCGGTATACTGGAAGGTAGCCACCGAGTAATTCCAGATGCTGTCTTTTCCCTCCGTTAGTTCAGAATTTATCTCATATTCATAATTATACCAGCCGGGAATCTCGTCTTCCTTCATGCCGTTCTTCACATCCGTTTCATAATTTTTCTGCACGTCTTTCAGGTAATCGCTCGCCAGACTTTCCTTGATGGCAGACACGAAGGCCTGCGGAGAAGCAGCTCCGGCATGGGCGCTCGAGAACGCTTCTTCCAGCACCTTGTTGATGACTTCCGTCAGCGAATCGTTCGCTTCGGACGAGCGTAAATATTTGAAATTGATTTTAATCTGACATTGGGGAGCCTTGGGGTTGGACGCATCCAGATACACGGTCGTATCCGCCAGCACAGAATCGACTGAAACTCCGTCCTTTCCGGCGGAATGTTTTCCGGTACATCCCGGCAGCATCACCGTGGAAAGCGCTCCACATAAAATGAAGGAAAAGATTCCTCCTTGTATTTCTTTCATCATATTCAGAGGTTTATAATCAGCAAATGATTTATACTCTTACAAATATAGCATAACTTCCCGAATTGTCATGGAAAAAGGAATTCTTTTTGTAAATCTTTGCCATTCCCACGGAAAAACTTTTTCTTTGCAAAATGTAACCTATCAAGAATTGAATACCATGATTACAATAGAAAACTGGGGACTTATTTCCTATGCAGAAGCCTGGCAGCGACAAACTGCTCTTTTCGACCAGCTGATTGAGGCGAAGCTCCACGGAAAGCCCTATACCAACCGGATTATCTTCTGCCAGCATCCGCATGTGTACACGCTGGGCAAACACGGCAAGGCTGCCAACATGCTGCTGAACCCCATGCAGTTACAGACCATTCATGCCGAACTGTTCCAGGTGGACCGGGGAGGGGACATCACCTACCACGGACCGGGGCAATGGGTGTGCTATCCGATTCTGAACCTGGAAGACTTCCACCTGGGACTGAAGGAATACCTGCACCTGCTGGAAGAAGCCGTCATCCGCCTGTGCGGACAGTACGGCATTGAGGCCGGAAGAGTGAACGGGGCCACGGGCGTGTGGCTGGCCACCGGTACGCCCGAAGAGCGTAAAATCTGTGCCATGGGCGTGAGAAGCAGCCATTTCGTGACGATGCACGGACTGGCCCTCAATGTGAATACAGATTTAAGGTATTTCAGCTACATCCATCCCTGCGGATTCATCGACAAAGGAGTCACTTCGCTACAGGCGGAACTGAAGCGGGAAGTCCCGATGGACGAAGTGAAAGACAGGCTGGAGAAGCTGATACTGGAATTATTTACAGAAACGGCCTGACGAATCCCGTCAGGCCGTTTCTGCGACATTATTGCCGACCGGCAAAATACGCCTTCAACTGTTCGTTGATTTGCTGCATGCCCTTTACCGAAGGATGACTGCTCTGCTTGTCGATGCCTTTCAGCTCAATGCAGGGCACCTGATAATGTGCGCAGATAGTCTTTACGGACTCATTGATTTCCGCCTTCAGGTCGCAGTTCAGCAGGAAATACACCTCCACATTGGGATAGCGGTAGCGGATGTGCTCCAGCATATAAGCCATGGCCGGACGGAAGCTGTACAAGTCCTGCTTGGTCCACTCCGCATACTTGTATTCGCCGATGGGCGCTCCGGCCCAGCTGTCGTTCGTCCCGCCGAATATCAGGATGATGTCCGGGCAGCCCAGGTTGTCCATCCGCGTCACGAACGAACGGTCGGAATAGTCCGCCTTGCGGTAGCCGGTGTGGCAGATGGTAGCCCCCGAAAAAGAGTTGTTCACACACAGGCGGTATCCGCTTTCCTGAATGAACTTGTACCACCACGTCTGGCTGACGGAGGTCACATCATTCTTCTTCAGCGGCTTGTGGAAATACCACACGGTATTCGTGTCCGGCTGAAGATAATGCTCGAACGTGGAATAAGAATCTCCCAGAATGGAAACGGATTTCCGGTACTGCGAAAATCCGGTGCTGCAAATCATCATAAAGAGAAGCAGCATAGCATACGTTTTTCTCATGATATCTCGGTTAAAGTTTTCACAAATGTACATGATAAAAAGCAAAAACGGAGGGAAAAAAAGATACAAATAAGGGATATTTTGTCCGGAAACAAGGAATCAGGGTAAAATTATCCGTAATCTGTCTACCGCAAATTTCCCCAAACCGATGTATTTTTGTGGGATAGAAACCGATTTACAAAACATAAAGACATGGAACTAAATGATTTTCTGACGCATGTAGCCCAGCGTCGTCCGCTGGATACCCCTGAAATACAGGAATTTCTGGACCGGATGAGTGATGAAGCCCGCCGGGTAACATTCGAGCTGAACGGCTCATATCACACCATGGAAGAAGTCCGGGCACTGATGTCCCGCCTTTTCGGACGTCCGGTAGACGAGACCTTCCGGGTGTTCCCTCCTTTCTACACGGATTTCGGAAAGAATATCCACGTGGGAAAGAACGTGTTCATCAATGCCTGCTGCCATTTTCAGGACCAGGGCGGAGTGACCCTGGGCGACGGCTGCCTGATAGGGCACAACGTGGTGTTCGCCACGCTGAACCACGACCTGAACCCGGAGCGCCGTTCCGCCATGACGCCGGCTCCCATCGTCCTGGGAAAACGCGTATGGGTAGGCTCGAACAGTACCATCCTGCAGGGAGTCACCATCGGTGACGGTGCCGTGATTGCCGCAGGGGCCGTCGTAACGAAGGATGTGCCGGCCAATACGATAGTAGGAGGGGTGCCGGCCAAGTTTATCCGGAGCATTTTCTGAAAACGCAAAGGAGACAAGCTGGAACATCTTCGTCGTTTTTTACGTTTCCCGGCACGGAACCATACGTTTTCCCCGTGTGAAACCTACGTTTCCGCCTCGGGAAACGTAAGTTTCACGCAAGGGAGACGTAAAAAGCCTAACGGCTCTTTTCTCTCTTTGCCAAAGGGTTTCAGTTTCATCCTTGTCCGAATGTCCGCCTTCCGGAATACGCCACGCCCCATGAGGCATATCCCTCGTCCCAAAAGGGGAGGGGCCCTGTGTCTTATCAGTCGCTGAAATTCCTTGCAATCTTCAGATAGCCGAAAGAAAAGGGTTCTCTTGTCGTATGCACCCTTATGAATTGTATAAAATTTCTTATCCTATTTATAAAAAATCCACGATATTTGGTAACTTTACAAGAAACACATTATTATGGATATTTGGGACCCTAAAAAACGATCAGCCGTCATGGCAAGAATCAAGAGTAAGGACACAAAGCCCGAATTAATCGTGCGTCATTACCTATACCATAGAGGCTATCGCTACCGTAAAAACGTAAAAGACCTTCCAGGAACTCCGGACATCGTATTATATAAATATAAAATTGTAATTTTTGTCCACGGTTGCTTTTGGCATGGACATGAAATAGACAGCCATATTCCCCATAGCAATACAAGTTTTTGGGAGAAAAAGATCAAGCAAAATAAAATTCGAGACCAAAAGAACAAACTTAAATTAAAAGAATTAGGGTGGCATGTAATGACAATTTGGGAATGTCAGTTAAAACCAGCCGTAAGAGAACAAACTTTATTGGAAATAGAATATTATATCAATCATCTCTTTCTGGAAAAGTTCAAAACTCCCGTATCTACACAAGACAACTTCTCCAGCTTAGTAGCTGAAGAAGCTGAAACATATACACCAATTCTCAAAAAGAATAAATAGACGAACTCTTTTGTTTTGATTTAACTATTTCTATAAATGAATCCAAGGTTTCGATCTCAGCTTGGAAATCTTTATCAAACGATGTTTTATATGGTTTAGGTACAACAAGTTTTAAATGTTCATGTCTCATTTCCAATAATTGATTTTTAGAGATTCCCTGTTGTAAAGTAAACAAGTATTTGGTCTCTATACGGTTTGCTTCATTTAAAACTTGTCTCCAACGATCCTTGCAAGTCGTTTTTGCTCCCAGAAAAACTAAATTCTCCGTTGGAAACAACAAATTATGATAGGCCTCTCCACCAGGAAATAGAAAATCAGGCTTCTTATTATCTTCCGTAATAACTTGTTCCTCAAATTTCAAGTTGGCAGACGTAAATATAGTGGCCAGATGATGCTCCAATGACTTGCCAGCCCTTGATTTACGGCGATTCAGGATGGCATTGGAAAATTTTATCAGTTCTTGGCAGTTAGCAAACGGACTACTATAAATTGGGGCATATATTTTCTCTTCAAAACAGCGGAACAAGCTGTATTCCGTATCAATCCAATTCAATAACTGTAAATCAGGATTACTGCAAATAATAGAATCCGTAATACCATGAACATCATTGTAGGCATTTCTAGCAAGCTGGGCCATTTGGATTGTTTCCGGGAAATCCGTATATACAGAAACTATTTCTTGAATCTTTGTCTTCAACAATTCTTCGGGAGGAATAGATTGAGAAAGATCTATCAATTGATTTGTTCTCTCCGGAGAAAGGTTGAAGAATGCAAAAAAATCATCTATATCTTGGTCATTCTGCAATACAAAACCAGAATAATACTCCTCTTCTTGCTGCGCCAAGATTAACAAGTCCCCCACATTATCTTCTTCAAAAAAGGGAAAAGACCTTCCGAATCGCGTAATTCTATATTCATTACGTGTGCCTTGCCCATAATAAATAAAACGGCTATCGGTCGTAAAATCATCCTGCCACTTTACTTTCACATATTTATCTTTATTTTCCCCTTTTACTCCAGGTTTATCAAACAGCAAAGGAGCGGCACATTTTGGAATATAAAATCCAGATTGATGTGAACCGTTTTTCCCCGTATCGTTGGCCGTGATAAAACGACAAAAGGCATATTTCGCATTTTGTACTTTCTCAATTGCCTTATTTAATAATTCACTCATAAATTTGTGCGTTTAACATTGTCTTAACCAATTGTTCTGATACAGCCGTAATGAGAGGAACAACCACCGAATTACCGCATTGTCTATATGCTTGTACATCAGAGACCTTATTTATAATATATTCATCTGGATATCCCATCAGACGGGCGCATTCCCTCGGAGTTAAACGGCGAGGATTTATTCCTTCTCCCTGTGGAATCAATATTTCGGAACCATCTTTATAATATCTTGCACTTAAAGTACGGCTTATGCCATCTAAATCTACCAAACCAAATCCAAACCCATTACCTTTCGCTTTATGCTTTTCTGCATAATTCTGTAAATAGTTCCATAATTTATCAGAAAGTGTATATTTAGAATCCGGATCATAATCTAAGATATCCCGTATCTTCCGAATGGGATTATCCGCTTTTGGAAACTCGAAATGTTCTAATCCATGATAGCGTCTTTTATCAAAACCGACAATCATAATACGCTCTCTATGTTGTGGAACATAGTCCTTACCATCCATCACTTTATAATGTATGGAATATTCTAACTCTTCCAGCGTGGAACGAATTATTTTAAATGTGTTTCCTTTATCATGTGAAACAAGATTCTTGACATTCTCCAAATAAAACGCTTTTGGCCTATGACGGCTTAATATTTCAGCTACATCAAAAAATAAAGTTCCCTGTGTCTTATCACGAAAACCAGTTTCTCTACCTAGACTTTTTTTCTTAGATACTCCAGCGATAGAAAATGGCTGACATGGAAACCCCGCACATAATACATCAAAATGTTCAGGGATATATCTCTTAGTTTCTTCCTTCGTAATATCTCCAAAAGGCATTTCTCCAAAATTTGCCATATAAGTTTTTTGAGCAAAAGGATTCCATTCAGACGAAAATATACATTTTCCACCTTGGGCTTGCATAGCTAACCGAAAGCCACCCATTCCAGCAAATAAATCAATGAATGTAAACTTATAATCTTTAGGATCCGGGAAAGGTATCTGAAAGAAATCATTAAATAATCCTTCTTGCAAAGGATCACGCAAAACCCCTTCTGTTATTTCTATTTTGGGGAATTTATATTCCAAATATTCTCTTAAATATTTATGGGCTTGTTTTACAGAAAAATCTTTAATGAACTCCCGGTTATGCAAATAATGGGTAATTACAGCCAGCTGATTGTCATATGATTTCGGACCATACATATATACCTGTACTTTACCACCAGAAGTTTCTGTAATAGAGATTTTCTCCGGAAAATCGGATAAATGTATATTGGATAATATTTTATTCATAAATTCATTCAGTAATTCAACCACAAAGATAGAATAATTCTTTGAGAAGATAAAAGAAAGTATAATGCCCAAGAAAGGGTAGAGACATAAAAAAAGTTCTAAAAATCGAATGATTTTTAGAACTTCCTCATTTTGCCTCACGGCTTCGGTACACCCTCAGGGATTCGAACCCTGGACCCACTGATTAAGAGTCAGTTGCTCTACCAACTGAGCTAAGAGTGCATCCACTATAATTGTCAAACTTTCCGAAATTTGTACACCCTCAGGGATTCGAACCCTGGACCCACTGATTAAGAGTCAGTTGCTCTACCAACTGAGCTAAGAGTGCATCGTTTTTTCATTTGCGAGTGCAAAGGTAAACTTTTTGTTTGAAACAGCCAAACATTTCTACAGTTTATTTTACACTATTTTTTTCAAATATCCCCCGACTGACTGGTTATAAGACAGATATAACAAAGGCCGGCATGGAAAAAAATCCAGCCGACCTTGCAGTTTTATTTACATAATAACAGATTTGGATTCTACATCAGAAGCGATATCCCAGGCTGATGGCGAAATTCATGTTCTTAGGTTTGTCGCCTTCATCCACATCCCACGGACAGATGAACCCGTGCTGTCCTGTCAGATTCACCAGATAATGGTCGCTCAGCTCGAAGCCGATACCGTATTGGATGCCCAGGTCAAAACGCTTCCAGCCTTCATCACCGAAAACTTTGTGGTCGCCTCCTTTATCGTATTTCGTTTTTCCGCCCAGCCCGAAAGACAGATACGGACCGGCATTGATGACAAACTTGGTGTTTTCGCTGACACTGATCTTATACGCACCCAAAATGGGGATGTCAAGATAGACGGGTCTTTCTTTATATATATCTTTCACTTTATATCCCTTGGAGGCAAACATCAGGCCCGACTGGAAAGACCAGCTTTCATTGATACCATAATCCATGCCAAGCCCCAGCGTAAAACCGGGCAATGCTTTTGTTTCTTTCACCTTGGTCAGGTTGCTGAAGTTCACGCCTACGCGGGCATCCCATCTTGCCTGAGAAAAACCAGCCAATGCAAACATTGCCAATATGGCCGTCATGAAGAACTTTTTCATAATATCATCGGTTTAGTTTAGGTTCCGTCCCCTTGAACCAATCTGTTTTTCCCGAAAGCGGAGGGGCTACTTTCACCTAGATAAGAGAAAGCCCACTTTCGTTTTGTGATTGTACACAAATTTACAAAAACATTTCAAATTATCAAACTTTATAAAACAAGGGAGGAGATAAAAAAACTTCCATTTCAGGTTATCCGATAAAAAAGCCAGATTATCTGTCCTTTTTTAAGGCCTAAAAAAAATGCCTCTACATCTGCAATCAAACGTAAAGGCATTCTCACCGGTTGTCGGATGTCTTCCGGCAATCTTCAGTATTCCCAGAATTTTCCTGTCAGAGGCCCATTTTCTTGGTCTTTCCGCTCACCTTCTGGATGTCCAGCCGGATGATTTCCGTGCGAGGGAACGACTTGTTGGCATACTCGATTCCCTGGACTTTATGGTCGGGACAGTATTTGGAGAGCAGAAGAGAGAGGGCCGACATCCGTTCCGCTTCGTGCAGACTGTGATAGGCCGTGCATTGCAGTACCACGCTTTCGTAGCCCGTAGTGAACTTGTCGGGGATGACGCGGCTCCGTCCCGTCACGCAGAACGATACGTTGGGGCAGGCGTCGATACAACGCAGCTTGCGGCCCACCGGCGCACAATGAATGTAGATAGAGTTTCCACGGTCCCACACATAATTAATCGGAATGCCGTAGGCTCCGTTTCCGTCTTCGCTCTGCATGGAGAGGATGCCGTATTCACCGTCGCGCAGGATTTCAAAAGCGCGGGTCTCGTCGAGCAGGCGGTCCTGCCTGCGCACGTCCTGATTGTTGTATTCCATAATCCCTCCGCTTTTATTGGTTGGCCAGTTCATAGATTTCGCGGGTAGCCTGTGCATCCAGCGGCACGTAGCAGCCCACGTATTGCCCCTTGTTCTCGTGCAGTTTCTTTACCAGCAGGTCGATGTCCGGATGCTCGATGCCCAGTTCCTTGAAGGTGACAGGCATGCCGATAGCATGGAAGAAGGCTTTCAGGCGGGCCACTCCCTCCAAGGCCATGGCTTTCTTGTCGTCCGACTCGGGCACGTCCCATACGCGGTTGGCATACTGGGCCACCTTGCCCACATGATGGCTGGCCATGTAGGTGAGCCAGGCCGGGAAGATCACCGCCAGTCCGGCCCCGTGCGTTACATTATATATTGCACTCACCTCGTGTTCCATGAAGTGCGAAGCCCAGTCTTCCACGGCCCCTACGCCGCACGTTCCGTTGTGGGCGATGGTACCGGCCCACATCAGGTTGGCACGGGCCCCGTAGTCCGTCGGTTCCTTCATCACCCGGAGGGCCTCCGTGATGATGGCCTTGAGCGTACCCTCACACATGCGGTCGGGCACTTCCTGGTCTTCGGTGTTAGTAAAATAACGCTCCATGATGTGTGCCATCATGTCGGTCACCCCGCAAGCCGTCTGCCAGGCGGGTAGGGTGTAGGTCAGCTCCGGATTCATCACGGCAAAGGTGGGGCGGAGCAGGCCGTGCGTGCGGACACTCAGCTTCTTCAGCCCGTCGAGCTTCGTGATGACCGTGTTTCCGGAACCTTCGCTTCCGGCTGCCGGGATGGTGAGCACCACGCCTAGGGGAACCGCTTTCTGCGGCACGGCCTTATTGATATAGAAATCCCAGAAATCACCTTCGTAAGGAATACCCATGGCGATGGCCTTGGCCGTGTCGATGACGGAACCGCCGCCCACAGGCAGCAGGAAATCAATCTGCTCGCGGCGTCCCAGGTCAATGCCTTCGTACACCTTCGGGTCGGTAGGGTTGGGCTGTACACCTCCCAGTTCCACGTGAGGGATGCCCGCCTCATCGAGTTCCTTCTTAATCTTGTCGAGCAGTCCGCTGCGCACCACGGAACCGCCGCCGTAGACAATCAGCACTTTCGTGCCGTGGTATTTCTTCACCAGCTCTGCCGTCCGGCTCTCTGTGCCTTTCCCGAACACGAATTCGGTCGGGCTATAAAAATCGAAGTTATTCATATTGCTTACAGATTATAGGGTTTATATGCTTTGTTGGACAAAGTTACAGAATTTCTCCGTATTTTTTATAGGAAAAACGACACACCTCGGTATCCTCTAGTCAGAAAACTGGAAATTCCATTTGCCTCGGCGCGGGGCTTTTTGTATCTTTGCGGCACAAACTTAAAAACTGCCCTAATGAAATCGGATATCGAAATAGCACGCAGCATTGAGCTGACAAAGATTAAACAAATCGCACGCGAGTATGGCATTCCGGTAGAGGAAATCTCCAACTACGGACGTTACATTGCCAAAGTTCCTGAAACACTGATTGATGAGGAAAAGGTGAAGAAGAGCAACCTGATTCTGGTGACGGCCATCACGCCGACCAAGGCCGGTATCGGAAAGACTACTGTTTCCATCGGTCTGGCACTCGGACTGAACAAAATCGGCAAGAAGGCCTTCTGTGCCTTGCGCGAACCGTCGCTCGGTCCCTGCTTCGGAATGAAAGGTGGAGCTGCCGGAGGTGGTTATGCACAGGTGCTCCCGATGGACAAGATCAACCTGCACTTCACGGGTGACTTCCACGCCATCACTTCGGCCCACAACATGATTACGGCCCTGCTCGACAACTATATGTACCAGAACAAGGACAACGGCTTCGCCATGAAGGAAGTGCTCTGGAACCGTGTGCTCGACGTGAACGACCGCGGCCTGCGCTACATCGTGACAGGACTGGGAGGCAAGACCAACGGCATCACCCGTGAATCGAGCTTCGACATCACGCCGGCCTCTGAAATCATGGCCATCCTCTGTCTGGCAAAAGACGAAGACGACTTGCGCCGCCGCATCGAGAACATCCTGCTGGGATTCACCATCGACAACAAGCCTTTCACGGTGAAAGACCTGGGCGTGGCAGGTGCCATCACGGTGCTGCTGAAAGATGCGTTGTCGCCCAACCTGGTACAGACTACGGAACATACACCGGCCTTCGTACACGGCGGACCGTTTGCCAACATCGCCCACGGATGTAACTCCGTACTGGCTACCAAGCTGGCCATGACCTTCGGCGACTATGTAGTGACAGAAGCCGGATTCGGTGCCGACCTGGGTGCGGAAAAATTCTACAACATCAAATGCCGCAAGGCGGGTCTCCAGCCGAAACTGACGGTCATCGTGGCTACGGCGCAGGGACTGAAGATGCACGGTGGTGTGGATGTAGACAAAATCAAGGAACCGAACATGGAAGGTTTGAAAGAAGGAGTGAAGAACCTCGACAAGCACATCGACAACCTCCAGTCGTTCGGCCAGACCGTAGTGGTGGCCTTCAACCGTTACGCCAACGATACCGACGAAGAACTCGACTTCGTGCGCCGTCACTGTGAGGAAATCGGCGTGGGCTTCGCCATCAACAACGCCTTCATGGAAGGGGGAGCAGGTGCCGTCGACTTGGCTAACCTGGTGGTAGACACCATCGAACACAACCCGTCGCAGCCGCTCACCTTCACTTACGACGAAACGGATTCCGTAGAAGAGAAAGTGACCAAGATTGCCTGCGGATTGTATGGAGCCAAACAGGTGCTGTTCGGCCCGGCTGCCCGCAAGAAGATACAGATGATCAAGGATTTGGGATATACGCATTTCCCGGTCTGCATTGCCAAGACACAGTATTCTTTCTCTACCGACCCGAAACTCTACGGGGTGGCTTCCGGTTTCAACTTCGCCGTGCGTGACATCGTCATCAACGCCGGAGCGGAAATGCTGGTAGTGGTAGCTGGAGAAATGATGCGTATGCCGGGATTGCCGAAAGAGCCGCAGGCATTGCACATCGACATCGTGAACGGAGAAATAGAAGGATTGTCGTAAGCCGATGAAGCCACAGTTTCTTGTCGGAGCCCTGATGCCCGGAAGCGGGCAGACCCTCGTGGCCTTGGGACTGATGCGGGCGTTGCGTAACCGCGGCCTGCATGTGCAGTCGTTCAAGTGCGGACCGGAGCTGGCTGAGCTGCGCTATCATGCGCTGGCCACAGACCACGAACCGGCCAATCTGGATGCGTGGATGGCCTCGCACACCCATCTGCAAACCCTCTACAACGGTTATGGCGAAAAGGCCGATGTATGCCTTGTAGAAGGGAAGGGGGGACTGTTCGACGGTTTCCGGAAGGCGCAAGGAAGCGGGGCCGAACTGGCCCGTCTGATAAGAATACCGGTGGTGCTGGTGGTCAGCGCGCGCAATGCGGGCTACTCCACGGCAGCCATGCTGCAAGGCTTCAAGCATTTCTATACAGATTTGAAAATAGCCGGAGTGATTTTCAATCAGGTCACTTCGGCTGCCCAATATGGTTTCCTGCGCGAAACCTGTGCCGAGGCGGGGGTGGAATGTCTGGGTTATCTTCCTTTACTGGAAGATGCAGGCCTTCCTCCCCGGCATCAGGCGCTTACCCTGCCGCTCCGGAAGAGTCTCGACCAGCTTTTCCAGAAGGTGGCCGAACAACTGGCGCAGCATGTCGACTTGCCCAAGCTGTTGAATCTCAGTACCCGTATCTTCCCTTGTGCGTACTCACTTCCTTACATTTCGGAAACCGAAACAGAGGCATGGATTGGTGCCCGAAAACTGCGGATTGCCCTGGCTTCCGACCCGGCCTTTCCTTTCCTGTACCGGAGAAGCATCGACCGCATTCAAGGAGAAATCATCCGTTTTAGTCCGGTGTTCGGCAGCGAACTGCCTCAAGCGGACATCGTCTACTTGCCCGGCGGCTATCCGGAACTGTTTGCCCGCCAGCTGCACCGTCGGAAACGCCTGATGGAACAGTTGCACGCGTACGTGGAAAACGGTGGAAAGCTGTTGGCCGAAGGGGGAGGAATGGCCTTGTTGGGACAGACCTTGACCGCACGTCCCGGCGGAACGGCCTACGAGATGGCCGGCATCCTTCCTTATTCCGTCTGCGTGAAAGACAACCGTCCATACAACGGATACCGCCAGACTTCCTATCGGGAACTCAAGCTGAAAGGATATGAGTATCGCTATTTCGACCTCGTGCCGACAGAAGAAGCCGCTTCGCTCCAGACATCGGTCTGCCATGCCAAGGGAGGGGAGATGCCCGGGTCGTACTTTTTCCGCTACAAGAATTGCATCGCCACTTCTGTCCACAATTATTGGGGAGAAATCAGTCTGTACAAACTCTGGGAGTAGGTCGGCAGCCTCTTTTTTCTGCTTTTCAGGCGAAAAAAAATGAAGAAAAAAGAGGATTCTAAAAAATTAATTCTATCTTTGCATCACCAAATCGCGGCAGTAGCTCAGTTGGTAGAGCATCAGCTTCCCAAGCTGAGGGTCACGGGTTCGAGTCCCGCTTGCCGCTCCCGTTGATAATCAGAGGCTTATATAATGTAAGCTTCTGATTTTTTTATTTTGTAACAGGTTGGTTTTACCTATGATTTAGCCATGTGAGTTAAACTGAGAGTTAAACCAGAATAAACGATGAATGCAACTGTAAATGTCGTATGTTACACATCTAAGATTTTATCTAATGGCGAACACCCTTTAATGCTTCGCATTTGTAAAAACGGTAAAAAGAAATACCAAAGTTTAGGAATATCAATAAATCCTAAATATTGGGACTTTAAGAAAAACACACTTAAAGCATGTTGTCCGAATAAGGAATACATTCAGAAAATTATTCTCAATAAGCAGATGGAATTTCAGCAACGCATGTTACAGCTAACTTGCGAACAGAAAGATTATACCGTTTCAACCTTGCTGAATAAAGATTGTGCCACGTTCAAATTGAAAACAGTAGAGGAGTTTTATTGCAATTTAATTGAACAATATGCTTGTGAGAATAAATGTGGAAACCGTCTCATATATAAAGGGTCTTTGAATTCTATCAAAACTTTTACTAAAGGAAAACTGGATATTCCATTTAGTGATATAGACACCATGTGGCTAACTAAATATGAAAAGTGGTTACGCTCCAAAGGAAATAAAGAAACAACTATCAGTCTATTGTTTCGTACCTTACGGAGTGCATACAATAAAGCTATCAATGCCAAATGTGCCCGAGCTTCTGATTATCCTTTTAATGAATATAAAATCAACAAGTTTAATACCACAACTCAAAAAAGAGCTATTGCCAAAACCGACATACTGAAATTTATAACAGAGGTGCAGCCAATTGGAAAGCAGCAGTATATGGAATTGAGCAAAGACATATTCGTGTTTAGTTATTTATGTGGTGGAATCAATTTCACAGACATAGCTAATTTAACAAATGAGAACATTCAAAGTGGTAGACTACACTATATCCGTCAGAAAACAGGAAAACAAATAAAGATAGGAATACCACAGGAAGCCATGCAGATAATAGAGAAATATTCAAAAACTGGCAAAGGCTATTTATTCCCGATTTTAGATAGTAAGGTTCACAAAACCGCCTTACAGAAACAGAACAGAATACACAAGATACTTGGTAAAGTCAATAAGAATCTAAAACTGCTTGCAGCACAACTTGGGGTTGAAGCTAACGTTACAACCTATGTTGCCCGCCACTCATTTGCAAGTGTTCTTAAAAAATCTGGGGTAAACATAGCATTGATAAGTGAAGCATTGGGGCATTCAGATTTAGCGACTACTCAAATTTACCTTGATAGCTTTGATAACGAACAAGTAGATGATGCAATGAAGAATTTACTATAAAATGATTATCCCAGTTGCAATTATTGTGAGTGGGATTTTCTTTTTTACTTTTGCATATAAACCAATAATTATTAACAATGGAACTAACAGAAGAAAATCTTGAATATATCACTTTCGTTGCTATGGAATATTGCCACTTACCAGAATTTAATGATGAATATTCCAGACTTAATGCTTCAATTCATGCTAAAAGCATTTTTAAAGCAAGATACGAAACTCTAAATGATACATTTCAAAAAGCCTATCAAGAATATAGCCAAAATGAAAAAATCAAATCTACTATAAATATCTACCAACTGGATTCAAATAAACTATGGCTATTGTTTTTATTTATTACAGATTTCACAGAAAGTTGTTTTTATGAAGATACAAATACAGAAAAACTTTCAATAAATGATTTCTGTAAAGAGTGCATTTCGTTAATTGAAAATAGCAATGATATTAATATAACTGTAACCTCTGATAAGAGAATTAGCCTAAAAAATCCTGTATTTATAAAAGCGTTCAAAGATTTTTGTGAGATACTAATTCAACAGCCCAATAATAATTTAATGAATATCAAGTTCTATCAAACAATCATAGATGAAAAAGGTAAGCATGAAATAAAAAAAATAACGTTATTTGTTAAGATGTTCAGGTACTTCTTAGATAACCATGTAAAAGTACGGAAGCCCAGCAAAATGACATTTATTGGAAAACTTCTGTTTTTGGGGAATTTTGTTACGGAAGAATCATATTTAACGGAATACAATCCTACACCCATAACTACAAAGAACAAGTTTAAAATAAAATTATATGGAACGGTTTTTATTAATGGAAAAGAATATATAAAAGACTATGATAATATAGGAAAACGCATAGCTGATAATATAAAGAAATGCACAGATACTACTCCAACAAGCATTTCTAACTATATTGATTATCCTCTTGATTTCTAACATATTATTATTTAGGGAAAACTAAAGCGTTAGTTTCCCTAAATCCTCTTCCTCTATTTTTCTTCTTGCTTCAATATATTGCTCCTACCTTTGCAGTACAATCAGAAAGCCAAGTGCGCATAGGCTTGATGATTGAATGATAAATTAAAACCCAATAAAGATAAAAATGATGGAAAATATTAATAATAAATTAGTTGAGAATGTAAACGTAGTAGTAAACAACAAAAATAATAAGGACATGAAACAAGAAGCAACTTATAAAACAGTAAAAGCCAATATCAATGGCACAGTAGAAAACATAATTTTGGGATATTCCACCTATAACATGGAAAGACCTAAAGATAAAGCAGACCTGATTTCTCTTATTGATAAAGAGAAAATGCTGGACGTAATTTTCCATTTAGGAAATGCTGATATATTCTGGAATGAGGGAATAGAGTTGAAAGATGCAAATGGAAATATCATTCCTAAAGACACACCAAATGTTTATGTTCCATGCGATACCGCTGATACTTATTGGAGATTTGAAGTAGATGAAATCTTACAGAATGTTGAGATTCATAAATTTAACTCTCTACAGGAATACGGACAGGTTATAGGTAACACAACACTTTATAGCCGTAAACCCAACAATGTTGAATCTTTAGGTTTTGCATCCATTGCATCTAAAAATCCGACCTATAATTCAATTTACAATTTTGCCAAGAAACATAGTATTCCTATGAATACTGCCATGTCGTTTTTTGATGTAAAACTGAAACAGGTACAAACAATGCAGTTGGCTATGGGTTTAAATGTAAAGGATATTCCTGAATTAAAGAGAACGGAAGAAGAAGCAGAACAACTAATAGAATCGGTTGAAATGGTCTTTGGGAAGCAGGAAAAAGGCAAAAGATATGCTATCAATTCCATTAATACAACTATCCGACAGTTCAATTTAGAAACTGTTCTTGACGCATTGGCTAAAATTCCAGCATCAATCATAACGACATATAAGATGAGTGAATGCCATGAGAAAGAGAGCTGTTTGGTGGCTGAATTAGTCTTGTTTATTTGTGAAATGCAGGAAAAACAGGCTGCTTAACTAATTTGAAGCCCATGTGACAGGTGGGCTTCTCTACTCCAAATTTTGTAGTTTGGCATTTCAGCCTTATAGAACTACCTCAATTTATACCTTTTATGAACTTTAGACATAGCCTTTGTTCATTTATTGGTATTGGAGCTAACAGTTTCTTAAAAGACAATAATATATGGTAACCAAGTTAGATATTCAAGAAAAAGATGGATTTCTTATTATGAATGATTTTCCTGATAATTGCATTTTTAATAAGGTGAAAACAGGATGTGGTGCAACAACTATTGCGCTTACTAATAACAAAAACTATATTATAGCCGTTCCAACAACAGAGCTTATAGAAAATAAATGTTACCCTGTTAAAGGAATAAATGGAAATATGAAATTCTGGAAAAGAAGTGAACGTAAAGCAGGATTAAGCCCAGTAATTAGTAATCTGTTTGGCTTATATGGGAATTTCACCTATGAACTTAAACGGAAATTAAAAGACTACTTATCTACTACAGGAATAAAGAAAATAATTTGTACTTATGATAAAATAGATAAGTTAGTTGAATTTATCAATCCAAAGGAGTTTAAATTATTGATTGATGAATATCATAATTTCCTTAAACAGTATTCATTCAGGAATAAGGCTATAGATGGTGTTCTTGCTCACTTCAAGGAATTTAAATCTTATTGTTTCATATCTGCCACACCTATTCCAGAAGTTTTGAAACCTACTATATTTAATGGAATACCTGAACATATAGCCGACTGGAATGAGGTTGATGATATAACTGTTTATCCTTATCATACAGATAAACCATATATGATTGCAGCACAATTTATTAAGGTTTATCAAACAAAAGGATTTTTGAATGTAAACGGCAAGGAAAGTAAAGAAGCCTATTTCTTTATCAATAGTGTTACAGAGATAAAAGCAATACTAAAACAAACACAGCTAACGGAAGATGATTACAGGATTATATGTGCAGATAATGATAAAAATAGAATGACATTGAAAGGATATACCATATCCAGTTCAACTGATACACCCAAAAAGTTCAACTTTATAACTTCAAAATCATTTGAAGGTGTGGACTTCTATTCTGAAACTGGATTATGCTTTGTGGTCAGCAATGTTTTAAACAGGCACACATTGGTCAGCATTGATATGGATATACCTCAAATTGTAGGGAGAATCAGAACCAAGTCCAATCCATTTAGAAATAAGGTAGTCCATATCTTCAATACTAAAGCTACTGACCATTACACGACATTTGAAGAAATGGAGCAGATAGTGAACGAGGAAATTAAAGCTGCACAAGAAAGGGCTGATATGCTTAATAATGCCAAGCTATCAGAACCTGCAATCAAGCAACAGGTTAATGAAATTAAGAAAGTTGGGGTTGAATCTTACCTATCTTATCAAGAGAATAAATTTATCGTTAATGATATGGTAGCCAAGTTGCAACTTTACAGTTACTATATTGCTACTGTGGTTTATCAATCAGATAAATCATTAAGAGAAACTTATGCTCAGTCTGGAGTAGTAACAACTAAAGGTAAATGGCATATCGCACCTGAGAAGTTTGTCAAGGAGTTAATTGTAAAGCCACAATTCAGAGAATTACATAAACGATATTGTGAAATCAAAGCAAATCCAATGACATTTGACTTACAAACCATTGATATAGAACATGAATACCCTATTTTAGGCAGGGCTTACCGTAAGCTGGGAATACAAGAGCTGAAACGTTTACGGACTATCAAATCTATTAAATTAGCTTTAGGTGAAATTTGATATTTAAATTACAAGAGGGGGCATACCACAATTTTATACCCCCTCACACTATTCAATAGAAAAATGAAAATTGGTAGACACCTGCCCACCCCCCAGATTCATTATAAATTTTACTATTCACCTCACATCATTGATAGACTTTATAGGATGATACACAAATACATAGATAATATAAATAGCCTAATCGTATCACACCTATAAATGTACCAAGAGTATTTGTAATCGTACCAAGAGGGAATCGAAGCAATTCATTGCTTCATGGGCGATTCATTGCTCTGGAGTTAATTCAATCAATAATCATTTAAACAATTTATCATTATGAGAAATTTAGTTATTATGCCAGCTATGGCACAGAATCGCGAAAGAATGAATTTGGGTGAATATGCGGAAGAAGCTACCGTTATTATGGACGAGCCAGTAAAGCCAGCCAATCATTTTATCGAAGCCAACACACAGGAAGTGACATTGAATCATTTGAAGAATGATTGCATTACTCCAGTGTTCTCTAAGGACAATGAGCTTACTATCAATCATGCCCAGTTTGTGGAAACCATACAGGATGCAGCACAGTCTTTCTTTAGTGGTGAAAAGGTGGAACAGGCCACAATCAGAACAAGCCACATCATTAAAGGCAGAATCCCAAAAGCAATCCACAAGCCAGCCAATCAACTTTTGGAATCAGATAAGACTATCTACTATGAAAGGGCAGCTTTCAGCATTGATATTCCTACTATCTATGAAACTGTGGGAGGAAACAAGCTGAATCTTTCCATCGTAGGAGTAAGAGCTTACAACCAGATGAATCTATATTCAAAGAAAGTTCCAGAGTTGTTCCGTTTGGCTATCGGATTCAAAAATCAAGTCTGCTGTAACATGTGCATCTTTACTGATGGTTACAAGGAAGATTTGAGGGTAAGTAACACTACAGAATTATATCGTGCAGCACTGGAACTTTTCAGCAACTACAATCCAGCCAGACATCTTTATCTGATGCAGCAGTTAGGCAACACTTCCATGAGTGAACACCAGTTCTGCCAGATAATAGGCAGAATGCGACTTTATCAATGCTTGCCAACAGGCTACCAGAAAGCACTACCCAGAATGTCGCTTACTGATACACAGATAAACAGTGTAGCCAAGGCATACATCAATGATGAAAACTTTGGCAGCTTCGGAAGTGAGCTTAATATGTGGAAATTCTACAACCTGTTGACTGGAGCCAACAAGTCAAGCTATATTGATTCATTCTTAGACCGTTCTTTAAATGCTACTGAAATGGCTTTAGGAATTAATTCAGCATTACATGGTGATGAGAGATATAAATGGTTCATTGATTGAGAGAGAAAAGGGCATTCTTCATGGGTGTCCTTTTCTTAAATATCAAATAATTAACCATTTATATTTGTAAGTACGCAAATAAGTACATATCTTTGCATTATAACAAAGGAGGATTTATGAGAACAGCCAATTACACAGATTTAAGAGCCAACTTGAAAAGCTACATTGATGCGGTCATTGACGATTATGATACCGTAGTTGTCAATCGTGGGAATGGCAAAGGAGTAGTAATGATTTCTTTGGATGAATACAATTCTCTAAAAGAAACAGAGTACATCATGTCGTCACCCGATACAATGGAAGCAATACATAAAGGTGAAGAGGATATTAAGAACGGTAACTCTATATCCCAAAAGGAAGGTGAAAGCATAGAGGATTTCTTAAAACGGGCAACATGTACAGAATAACATTATCGGAACAGGCACGGAAAGATTATCTATACTTTACCCAAAGCGGAAACAAGGCTATCTTAAACAAAATCAAAACTTTATTGGAAGATATTGCCGCACACCCATACACAGGAATAGGAAAACCAGAACCGCTTAAATATGAACTGGCAGGCAAATGGTCAAGAAGAATCAATGCAGAGCTTAGAATTGTTTACTTCGTGCATAATGATATAATAGAGGTTTACATATTCTCTATGAGATACCATTATTCCAAGAAATAACACACATATTACTAATATTGAAGAAAGGACAGCTATTAAGTTAGTTGTCCTTTTTTATTTCTACCAATACTTACAATCATGGATAAACAGATAGATAAACTTATAGACCATATCAGAGATTTAGAAAACCGTTTGGGCGAAGTGGATAACAACCTCAGATATATAAAGGTAGTACAGGCATTGAAACATTCCTTAGATAAATTGGATGATATGTTTAGAAATAATCAAGAATTGCAGCATGAATATCAAGCAGCCTATCATAGCTATTTCTATACAGGTTACAGATTCTCCTTTTATGATAGAATCTGTAATTCTATACTGGATTATAAATATGGAAACAAACCTTTTTAAAATTGACATTATGAATATAGATTATAAAGTAGGAGAAGTGAAACTTTCCTACAAACCCAAATTCAAAAATCAGCAAAAAGTAACCTGCTCAGAGGATGCTTATAAATATATGTTTTCCACATATAAGAAAGGAACGATATGCTACAAGGAATATTTCAAAGTCCTGTTCCTAAATCAAGCCAACCAGATTTTAGGATATACTCTAATTTCAGAGGGAGGACTGACAGAAACGATTGCAGATATAAGACTTATTTTTCAAGCTGCACTACTTACAAATTCCGTAGCTTTAATTCTGGCACATAATCATCCAAGTGGAAATTTAAAGCCAAGCCCAGAGGATATAAGGCTTACAAAACAGATAAGGGAAGCATCAAATTTCATGCGAATAAAAATCTTAGACCATATCATCATTTCAGATACAGAATACTACAGTTTTGCAGATGAAGGAATACTGTAACATAAATAAGGGCACTCAATATTTTAGTTGGGTGTCCTTACTTTATAATATTCACTTTGATAATTAGTGAATGTTTCCTTATAAATCAATGAGTTAGTAAATCCAACTCAAAAATAATATTCACTTTTATTCATTAACTTATAAAACAGAACATTATGTCACTTAAATATTCAAGCACAACAGCAGACTATCTTGTTTGGTCAGATGCAATGAATCTTATCAGGAAACTGGCTAAAGATGATAATTATAAAATATCACTTCTTATAGCTTTAGGTTGTTTTACAGGACTGAGAATTTCTGATATTCTGGCTTTAAGATGGAAGCAGATATTAGGTACTGACGAGTTTTCTGTAATTGAGAAAAAGACAGGAAAGCAAAGAACCATAAGACTGAATCCGCAGTTACAGGAACATATAAGAGAATGTTACGAGCATATAAACCCAATTGGAATAAATGCACCAATCTTAGTAAGTCAGAAAGGCACAGTCTTTTCAGTCCAGAGAATAAATATCATTCTTAAAGAGATTAAGAAGAAGTACAGGCTAAAGATTAAGAACTTTTCCTGCCATTCACTTAGAAAGACTTTTGGTAGACAGGTCTACAATATGAATAGTGAAAATTCAGAGCTGGCATTAGTAAAACTGATGGAACTTTTCAATCATAGTTCTGTAGCCATTACTAAAAGATACTTGGGATTGAGGCAGGAAGAAATATTGCAGACTTATGAATCTTTGAATTTCTAAACTACAGGTAGGACAAATCAAGAGCAAGGTTAGATTATATACCCCAATCAAAGTTTGTCCTACCCAAATTTTAAACTCCAGCTATACCTAAAGTCTGATTATTTGTGTTTGGCATTTCAGCCTTATAGTAACAGGTCAAATCCATAAGTTTTTAAACTTTAGAACTATTTCAACTCTTATAAACCATACTGGAGATAGCTGTTTGTAAATAGCCAAAGATATAGCCGTATAAAGAGTATATATGTTCCAAATCCTTTCCAGATTGTTAAAAATCAAGGATTCATACACTTTCATTCCTTTTATGTTTATTTGATAAAGAATATATTAATATATTTGCAAGAAAATTATAAGCATTGATAATCAGACAGTAGTTTGATTATAAGTTCTCCAATGTTTTTTATTAATAGCTTATCCAAGGGAACAGATAAGCATTATTTTAATATAAAATGACTACTACTGAAAAGCTTTACACAGCAGGACTTGCTTTATTTTTTATTGACTTTACAAAACCAGCAGGATTAAGCTGCATAAATAATGAGTTAATTAAATTAGGAATAAGAGACGTTAAAGATGCCATGTCTGCTATTCAAAATAGTACCAAAGAAGAAATTTATAGAGTTCTTAGAAATATGAATAGAGAAGATAAAAAGACTGCACAACAACACCTACTAAATTCATATTTAAATGGTGGTAAAATGAATGACCCACAAATGGCTTTTATTTTAAATGAAATATTAACAGAATGTGGAATGATTGACAAACAAATATAATTATGGGATTCTTTTCAAACTACAATGCTATTGGACGCATCAATGCTTTAATTAAACAGCTTGAACCAAAACTTGATTATATAGCAAGTGAGTTACAATATCCTTATTCTGCTAACAAAGAAAGACTTAGAGTTGAATGTGGAACTGTAAGTGTACTTATGAGTGAAATAGCAGATATTGTACAAAGTTCAGGGCGAAGCGTCTTTCTTGCACCTTATTATTTTAAAGGTAAAAAAATGACAATAATGGATTTGCATGGAATAGCTGCATCTTTAGTCCAGCAAGCAGAAGAATTATTATAATACAACCTTAATACATACTGATATGAATGAAATTCAACAGAAAAAAATTATGTCTTCCATTTTTGGAATAATGATGGTAAGTGGACATCTTAATGACCAATTTAAGATGGCAAAGGAACTTAAAGCTATTCATTACTTACTCAAAGTACAAGAAAATCTTTCAGAACAAGAAAGCGACAATTGTTTATATTACTTTTTTAAAGAATATGCCCAAGGATGCAAACAGCCAATTTCTGATTCATATATAAGAAATAACATGATTCCAATTATAAAGAATTTTGATAGCATGGATTTAACGGCTGGAGCATCTTTATTATTAGCTGCAAAGACAAACCTATAAAAAGCACAATAATTCTCGTAATCTAATGAAAGCACATAATTGGGTACTTTTTATTTATAATAGGAATAGCATTTTATCAAAACACTAAAAGTTACAAACAAAATTTACTTCTATCTTAAAAAGATAAACTATCAGAACTAAATGCTTTATCTGGACAAGCCATAAAACTAATGGAAGTCCAGATAAAGTAGTTTTAAAGCCATTGTAAAATTAGGAAAAGTGAAACTATTAACATACTGTACAGACTGGAAAGCTATCTATATTATATGGATATTGGGGTTTATCTTTATAAGTAAACCATTACCTTACCATGATGAATATCTACTAAAGCAATATGAGATTTCATGGTGGGTTATTGGAGCATTTATAACAGGCGTGGCTATATATCATATTACTCAAAAGAACTGGATACAAAGCCTACTTTTGTTGCTACTGTTTATAGTTCCTAAACTATTGGTAATGGTTGATAATAATGTCAGTTCATTTATTTTTCAGCTATTGGGAATATGAGATTCTTGGAAGATATAAAAATACCTGTTTGTCTGTCAATGGGCATTTGTGCAGTCAGAGCATTTATACATAGTTTGATAACAGAAGAAGAAAGATATAGTCGTTTATATAATTCAATCTACAAGGAAAGACTGGAATACATTAATACCATTGAGAACTGGCTGTTAATAGTTAGCATATCAATACTTATACCAAGCCTTGTTTACAACATCAAGAAGAAAAGAGTAAAGAATTACTGTTTGCTACTCATGCTAATAGCTTTGGTGATTCCTTGGATTTCCTTCGTTTATTGTTTTAAATGAGACAGCATTTCTATGTTGCTTTTATTGGGCAAGAATATTGAAATAACCTTTCTTCATAAAGGGATTGTCCTTTTCATTATAAATATATCGAATTGATTGCCTGTACAGGTTATAATCGCTAAATTTGTAGTGCGGTTTCAGCCGTAAGAGATTATTAATTTATTGTTGAATACTTCTTGTTTACTTGCTGAGTTAAACCAAGAGTTAAACCAGTCTTGTAAAACCTGAATAATAAATTATCAGAAAGAGTGGATAAAAGGCTGTAGCTCAGTTGGTAGCTACCGAAAGCGAAGCTTTTGGGAGCCGAAGAAGAGCATCAGCTTCCCAAGCTGAGGGTCACGGGTTCGAGTCCCGCTTGCCGCTCCCGTTGATAATCAGAGGCTTATATAATGTAAGCTTCTGATTTTTTTATTTTGATATACTCCCTTCATAAAGAATCAAGGCCTTGTTGCCCATTCCTTACACCTTACCGTAAAGGTGGTCATCTTCTTTGCTGTATTCCCCGGAGCCCTTGCAACCTTTGTATTCCCAATAATCCATAATCAAACCATTATTCTTCCAATATATTCAGATAGTGTGAGAAATAATTCTTTTTTCGTAACTTCGCAAAAACCCTAAACCGAAATCTTTATGAAAGCAAAGTTACTGATTGCCCTGTTCGGCTTGCTGCTCAGCCTGGGCACTACCTCGTGCGTGACACCGCGACACGCCAAGAGACCTCCCCACAAGAAAGAAGTTCCTCCCGGACATGCCAAGAAGAAACACGGCAAGAAAGCGGCCAAGTTCGATGCTCCGGGACACCGCAAGCCGCTTCCTCCGCAAGTCTGAGAAATAGAAATTCACCCTTCGGACCAGCCTTCAGCGGAAGTGTCCGGAGGGGGGAAAAAAGGAAATAACTACTCTTTTTAGTTATTTAACTATGAAAATTAGTTTATAAACTAAAAGTTTTAGTTCTTTGCGGTAACCAAATGAAACGGATATGAAAACACTTACCGCCAAAGAAGAAGAAATCATGGGATTTTTCTGGGAGAAAGGCCCCATGTTCGTCAAGCAGCTGGTGGAACTCTACGATGAACCCCGGCCGCATTTCAATACCCTGTCTACTATTGTACGGGGGCTGGAAGAGAAGGGTTACCTGTCGCATACAGCGTTTGGTAATACCTACCAGTATCATGCCGTAGTGTCGGAAGAGGAATTCCGGCGGAAAACCTTGCGTGGGGTCATCTCCAAATATTTCAACAACTCTTTCTTAGGGGCTGTCTCCTCGCTGGTGAAAGAAGAAGACATTTCGGTGGAGGAACTCAAGGAACTGATACAGAAAGTAGAAGAAGGAAGGCTATGAGAAAACGTATATTGCTGACAACGTGGCTGCTATATAGCCTGATGCTGCCTTTCTGGGGACAGACGGAAAGTAAAAAGGAACCGAAACTGCTGATAGACGGCTGTTTCTTCATGGAAACGCCCTCCGAACTGGATGGGGCAAAACTCAAGATGGCAGTTCTGAAGAGCGAAGACGGACGGATGATGATACTGGTAACAGGCGTCAAACTTAGCGAGAATTCAAAGACGTACGCCGTTCCTCTGTCTGAAGTGAAGGATGCAGATTATTGGCTGGAGAAAGCGAAGGAAAACGTAAAGTTTATGTCAATGATTACTCACACTTCTAAACTGGCCCTGAAGGAAGGGGAGCACATTAAGCCTTTCAGCGTACAGGCTACCGATAGTACCCGCTGGACTGACCGCAATACCCTGGGACGTCCGCTGGTGCTCAACTTCTGGTACACGGGGTGCGGTCCTTGCATCCGCGAGATGCCCGAACTGAGCAAATGGCTAGATGCCTGCCCTGATGTGAATTACCTGGCCGTCACCTGGAACACTCCCGAACAGATACAGACGATTGTGGAACGTCAGGGATTCCGCTTTCATCAGGTAGCAAACGATTCTGCGTTGTGGAAGATGTTCGGCGTACAGCAGACACCCACCACGGTAGTGATTGATAAGCAGGGGGTAGTGCGAAAGCTCACCATAGGTACCAACCAGCAGAAACGTGACGAACTACTGAAAACTATCCGACAATTATCGGCCGAGAAATAAACAGAAATTAGAAAAGACCTTAGCCGGTACAGAATAATAATTGTAAACACACATAAAGTCATGGGAACCTTTTTAGTCTACATACTCAAATCGGCCGTCTGCCTGGCGGTGTTCTACCTGTTCTACCGCCTGCTGCTCAGCAAGGAGACTTTCCACCGCTTCAACCGGATAGCCCTGCTGGGGGTGATGGTACTCTCGTGCCTGCTGCCTCTGATACAGGTCACGGTCAAGGAGGCTTCTCCGGTAAACATGCAAGTGATGTCGATGGAGGACTTGCTGCTGATGTACCAGTGGAACCAAGGAGCGACGGTAGTAGAAGAGGGGGGCCACTCGCTCCGCTGGCAGGAAATACTGGTACTGGTCTACTTCGCGGGACTGCTGTTCGTCATTGTCCGCCACCTCTGGTCGTTGGGACGCATGCTCTTCCTCATCCGCCACAGCCGGTGCGAGAAGCTGGACTACGGCGTCCGGCTGGTGATACACCAACGCCACATCGCCCCTTTCAGCTGGATGCTCTACATCGTGATTTCGGAAACCGACCTGAAGGAAGGAGGACACTACATCCTGGTACATGAACTGGCCCACATCCGTCACCACCATTCGTGGGATTTACTGCTGACCGAGCTCTGCGCCTGGGTGCAATGGTTCAACCCGGCCATCTGGCTGCTCAAGCAGGAATTGCAAAACATCCACGAATACGAGGCCGACGAGGAAGTGCTCCGTCAGGGCATCAATGCGAAAGAATATCAAATGTTATTAATAAAAAAAGCCGTTGGCGCAAGGCTCTACTCTATTGCCAACAGCTTTAATCACAGTTCACTTAAAAAACGTATCACTATGATGATTCGAAAAAAATCCAATCCGTGGGCACGTGCCAAGTACCTCTATGTACTTCCGCTGGCAGCCGTTACCGTGGCCGCCTTTGCCCGTCCCGAAATCTCCCAACCGCTGGACGAGATTTCAAGTGTCAAAGTTAATGATTTATCGGCAGTTCTGGAAACGTATGCCGATAAAAATGTGTCGAACCCTGCCGAAAAGGTCACCCTGAGGATGAAGGTGGTGGATGAAAAGGGAGGACCCATCATCGCGGCAACCATACTCGTGGTGAATACGACCAACGGTACCATTACCGACGAAAACGGCAACTTCACGCTTGAAACCGCTACCGACCAAAGCATCCAGGTGTCCTACATTGGTATGGGTACGGTCACGATGACAGTCAAGGACTGCCTGAAGAAGGCCGACCAGACGATTGTACTGCCTGAAGGTGACACAAAGAAAGATGTGAAAGTAGTAGCACCTGTTCCGCAAGCCGTGACTTCGGACGACCGGACCTTTGACGTGGTGGAACAAATGCCGGAATTTCCGGGCGGCATGAAGGAATGTCTGAACTTCCTGGCCCGCAACGTGAAATACCCCACCAAAGCACAGGAAGCCGGTAAGCAGGGACGAGTCATCGTACAGTTCATCGTGCAGAAGGACGGTTCGCTGAGCGACCTTCACGTACTCCGCCCGGTCGACCCGTGGCTGGATGCGGAAGCCATCCGGGTGATTGGCACCATGCCGAAATGGAAACCGGGCATGCAGCACGGTCAGGCGGTTGCCGTGAAATTTACTCTCCCGGTGACTTTCATGTTGGAGGGTTCCAAGAATAAGCCGCAGGCAGGAAAGAATGATGTAGTCGTAGTGGCATACGGTACGGATTCGGATGCTCCGGCCGATGTGCCGACCGTCCGGATGCATCAGAACAGCAAGGACGACCTGGGAAAAGAGGGAGCATCGCCACTGGTGCTGATAGACGAAACGGAAGTCTCTACCGAAACGATGAACAAGCTCGACCCGCAGCAGATTGAATCCATTACCGTATTGAAAGATGTGTCGGCTACGGCCAAATACGGCAAAAAAGGGAAGAACGGCGTGATTCTCATCACCACCAAAAAGAAGTAAAAAAACGCACTTGCGCTCTTACTGAAACGCAAGTACGTTTAAAGGAAAACGCCTTTGCGTTTGAAGTAAAACGTAAAGGCGTTTCAGACCAAACGCAAGGACGCTTTACCACAAACGTCCTTGCGTTTTTTTATGAATTTCAGCGGTTTTTATAAACGATTGTTTATCAAAGAGTTACTCCATTCTTGAAAATGGCGATTTCACGGTAGTTCTTCTTCTCGTTGTTCACAAACTCCCCGCTGGCCACCCGAATCACATAGTCGGTGAAACGACGGCAGGTAGTCTCCATCGGTTCGTTTTCCACAATGACGCCCGCATTGAAATCAATCCATCCGGGCTTCTGTACCGCCAGATGAGAGTTGGTGGAAATCTTCATCGTAGGCACGAAGGTACCAAAGGGGGTACCGCGCCCCGTGGTGAAGAGCACGATATGGCAGCCCGAAGCGGCGAGAGCCGTAGCCGCCACGAGGTCATTGCCCGGAGCCGAAAGCAGGTTGAGTCCCTTGGTCTGCAAACGGTCACCGTAGGCCATCACGCCCGACACGTAGCTCTTGCCGCACTTCTGCGTGCAGCCCAAGGCTTTCTCTTCGAGCGTGGAGATGCCGCCCGCTTTGTTGCCTGGCGAAGGATTCTCACCCACAGGCTCCCCGTGGGAAAGGAAATATTCCTTAAAATCGTTGATCAGGTTCACGGTCTGCCGGAAGAGTTCCGGCGTGCGGCAGCGGTTCATCAGGATGGTCTCCGCCCCGAACATTTCGGGTACTTCGGTCAGCACCGAGGTGCCTCCCTGTGCAATCAGATAGTCAGAGAACATGCCCAGCAGCGGATTGGCCGTGATACCGGAAAAACCGTCAGACCCGCCGCACTTCAGTCCCACGCGCAACTCGGAGAGGGGTACCTCCGTACGTTCGTCCTGACAGCACTTGGCATACAGTTCGCGCAAGATGCGCATGCCTTCCTCGTATTCATCGTCCACCTTCTGCGCCACCAGGAAACGGATGCGGTCTTCATCGTACGGACCGATGAACTCCCGGAACACGTCGGGCTGGTTGTTCTCGCATCCCAGACCTACCACCAGCACGGCTCCGGCGTTGGGATGCAGCACCATGTCGCGCAGAATCTTCTTCGTGTTCTCATGGTCTTCGCCCAGCTGCGAACAGCCGTAGTTGTGGGGGAAAGCCACGATGGCATCCACCCCCTTGCCACCGTCCGTCTCGCGGCGGAGACCTTCGGCCAGCTGGTTCACGACACCGTTCACGCAGCCCACGGTCGGGATAATCCAAATCTCGTTACGCACCCCCACATCGCCGTTACGGCGGCGGTAGCCCTTGAACGTGCGATGCTCCACGGCGATATCCGTATGCACCTCCACCGGCGTGTAGGTATAGTCCAGCAGCCCTGCCAGATTGGTCTTGATATCTTTTTCGCTCACCCAGGTACCTTCGGGCACGTCCTTCATCACGTGACCGATGGGGTAGCCGTATTTAATGACATTTTCTCCGGCACGGAAATCCTTCAGTGTCACCTTGTGTCCGGCGGGCACGTCCGTGCGCAGCGTAATAGTCCGTCCGTCTGCCTCGATGGTCTCTCCCGCACGAAGGGGAACGATGGCCACCGCCACATTGTCGGCCGGATTGATTCGCAGATAAGTTGTTTTCATATAATTGCAGTATGATCAGGTTATTCGTTGACGTGTGTATCGAAATAAAAGTCGAGATTCTCCGTCGTAATCAGGTTGATGGGCATGTAGTTGCAGTTTTTCACCTTCTTGCGCAGAATCAGGTGGTTGCACAGACATTCAATGCTGTTGTATCCCTGCACCGTGGGCTGCTGTGCGATGATGAAGTCGATGCTTCCCGCCTTCAGACAAGCCACGTTGCGGCGGAGCAGGTCGTATCCCATCAGGTGGAAATCCGTACGCCCGTGACGCTGCATGTATTCCCCGATGATATACGCCTTCGAGTTGAAGGTGATGCCACACTTCACGTCGGGATGAGCGGCAAAGAACTCGTCGAGGCGCGACGCATCTTCGCCCGGCTGCTTGGCATAGAGGTTGAGCTCCCACATCTTCAGCTCCGGGCAGTGCTCCTTCATGTACTCATAGAAACCTTCCTCGCGGTATAGCTGCTGGTTGGACCCCAGGTGTCCTTCGTTAATCTGGCGGAAGATGACGATTTCCGTCTGTCCCTGAGACAGCAGACGCAACATGCGTGCCGCAAAATAGCCGCTCCGCCGGGCATGCTGTCCGTAGAAAGCCAGCGGGGAAAGCCGGGGAATGTTCGAGTCGATGAACACGTAAGGGATGCCTGCTTCCTGCAAACGGCCGACAAAGCGTTCGGTTTCTTCTTCGATGGCAGGCGAGAGGATAACCCCGTCGGGCTGCTCGTCGAGGATGTGCATTCCCGCTTCGGTGAAAGCCCCCGACTCGTACTGGTCGTAATAGAAAGCCGACAGCGAGACGTTGAAATCGGAAAAACGGGCCACCGCCTGTTGCATGCCGTGTTCCACGTCTGTCCAGTAATCTCCCTCGTTGTGCGACGGGAGCAGATAGACAAACCTGTATTTCTTGTTCGAAGCCAGCGCGCTGGCATACATGTTGGGCTGATAATTCAACTTCTGTAATATTTCCTCCACCTTCATACGGCTGGAAGCAGACACCCCGCTCCGCGAATGAAGTACACGGTCTACCGTTCCTACCGACACACCGGCTATCTGAGCGATGTCCTTGATACGGATTCTCTCTTGCTGTTTTTCCATGCTTTCACCTTATTATATATTGTAAAAACTCATCCTGCAGTAAAATACCACTTTTTTCGATACAAATATATAACTTATTTTGGTTTTTAAAAAATAAACTGTACCTTTGTGTGCGCACACAGAGAGGATATTTTCAAGAATGGCAGGTGCCGGCTATCCTTCTGCGAGGCGAACGGAAAACTACATTATCAACCATATAAGTATAAAAAGATTATCTAGCCATGGGAAAAATTGTTACTTTAGGCGAAATCATGCTGAGATTGTCTACACCGGGCAATACTCGCTTTGTTCAATCAGACAGCTTCGACGTGGTGTACGGCGGGGGCGAAGCCAACGTGGCAGTAAGCTGTGCCAACTACGGCCATGAGGCATATTTCGTAACCAAGCTGCCGAAACACGAAATCGGACAGTCGGCTGTCAATGCCTTGCGCAGATACGGTGTGAAAACGGACTACATTGCCCGCGGCGGCGACCGTGTAGGTATCTACTATCTGGAAACGGGAGCTTCCATGCGTCCCAGCAAGGTGATTTACGACCGCGCACATTCTGCCATTGCGGAAGCAGATCCCTGCGACTTCGACTTCGATGCCATCATGGAAGGAGCCGACTGGTTCCACTGGTCGGGCATCACTCCGGCCATCTCGGACAAGGCGGCCGAACTGACCCGTCTGGCATGCGAAGCAGCCAAACGCCACGGAGTAACGGTTTCCTGCGACTTGAACTTCCGCAAGAAGCTGTGGACCAAGGAAAAGGCACAGTCTATCATGCGCCCATTGATGCAATATGTAGACGTTTGCATCGGTAACGAAGAAGATGCGGAACTTTGCCTGGGCTTCAAACCGGAGGCCGACGTGGAAGGCGGAAAGACCGATGCGGAAGGCTACAAAGGCATCTTTACGGCCATGGCCAAGGAATTCGGCTTCAAGTATGTGGTGTCGACACTGCGTGAATCTTACTCTGCCACCCACAACGGCTGGAAGGCCATGATTTACAACGGCAAGGAATTCTATGTATCCAAACACTACGACATCGACCCGATTATCGACCGCGTAGGTGGAGGCGACTCTTTCTCCGGCGGTATCATCCACGGCCTGCTCACCAAGTCTACGCAGGGTGAGGCACTGGAATTCGCCGTGGCTGCTTCGGCACTGAAACACACCATCAACGGCGACTTCAACATGGTTTCTGCCGAAGAGGTGGAAGCACTGGCAGGCGGAGATGCCAGCGGACGCGTACAAAGATAATTTTCAAACACAACCAATCAACCTTACAAGAAATGGCTAAATTCGATAAAATTGCGGTGTTGGACAAAATCGGTTCAACGGGTATGGTGCCTGTGTTCTATCACAAGGACGTGGAAATTGCAAAGAAAGTGGTAAAGGCTTGCTACGACGGGGGTGTACGTGCTTTTGAATTCACCAACCGTGGCGACTTCGCCCACGAAGTGTTTGCCGAAGTAGTGAAATTCGCTGCCAAGGAATGTCCGGAAATGGCAATGGGAGTGGGGTCTGTAGTAGATCCTGCCACGGCAGCCCTTTACATCCAGCTGGGTGCCAACTTCGTGGTAGGTCCGCTGTTCAACCCTGAAATCGCCAAGGTGTGCAACCGCCGTCTGGTGCCTTACACTCCTGGATGCGGAAGCGTGTCTGAAGTAGGTTTCGCCCAGGAACTGGGATGCGACCTGTGCAAGATTTTCCCGGGCGATGTGCTGGGCCCGAAACTGGTGAAAGGCCTGCTGGCTCCGATGCCGTGGTCCAAACTGATGGTGACCGGCGGAGTGGAACCGACACAGGAAAACCTGACAGCCTGGGTCAAAGCCGGCGTATTCTGCGTAGGCATGGGTTCCAAGCTCTTCCCGAAAGACAAGGTAGCCGCTGAAGACTGGGCATACGTGACCGACAAGTGCAAGGAAGCCTTGGGCTACATCGCCGACGCCCGCAAATAAGACAAAATTCATTTTGTTTAAAGGTGTATAAGTAGAAAGCCTCGCAATGTCCTTCACACACATTGCGGGGCTTTTTTATGCCCGCAAGCGGAAGAATATTCATGAAAAAATCCAAAAACGACGCCCTCCGCATGGATATGTGGACGGAAAATCCTATCTTTGCATGAAATTTTTCGCGAAATATGAAAATTAAGGAAATTGTGAATGCCCTTGAGATATTCGCGCCTCTGCCTTTACAGGACGGATTCGACAATGCCGGACTGCAAATCGGATTGACAGACGCGGAAGCTACAGGGGCTTTGTTGTGTCTGGACGTCACGGAAGCCGTGGTAGATGAAGCCATCACGCTGGGATATAACCTGATTGTGTCCCACCATCCGCTCATCTTCAAGGGCTACAAGTCGATTACCGGACGCGACTACGTGGAGCGTTGCATCCTGAAAGCCATCAAGAACGACATCGTGATTTTCTCGATGCACACCAACCTGGACAATGCCCCGCAGGGAGTGAACTTCAAGATTGCCGAAATTATCGGACTGAAAAACCTGCGCATCCTGGAGCCGAAAGAGAACCAGCTGCTGAAACTGGTCACCTTCGTCCCCACAGCCCAGGCCGAAGGGGTGCGCCAGGCCTTGTTCGCCGCCGGATGCGGATGCATCGGCAACTACGACTCCTGCAGCTACAACCTGGAAGGAAAGGGCACTTTCCGCGCACAGCCGGGCACGCATCCTTTCTGCGGAGAAATCGGCCAGCTGCATGAGGAACAGGAGGTGCGAGTGGAGACGGTGCTTCCGGCCTACCTGAAAGGGAAGGTGCAGAAGGCCCTTATCGAGGCTCATCCTTACGAGGAACCGGCCTACGACTTCTATCCCTTGCAGAACGAATGGGCACAAGCCGGTTCGGGACTCGTGGGCGAACTGGAAGAACCGGAAACGGAGACCGACTTCCTGCGCCGCGTGAAGAAACTGTTCGAAGTGGGCTGCGTGAAACACTCGCGCATGACGGGACGCCTCATCCAGAAGGTAGCCCTCTGCGGAGGAGCCGGAGCCTTTCTGCTGCCCAAGGCGGTAGGCGCGCACGCCGACGTCTTCCTGACAGGCGAAGTGAAATACCACGACTATTTCAGCTACGAGAACGACATACTGATAGCGGAAATAGGGCACTACGAAAGCGAACAATATACCAAAGACTTATTATATTCAATCATACGGGAGAAGTTTCCGACACTCGATGTACAGCTGACGCGTGTCAATACCAATCCCATAAAATACTTGTAGAAAACTATGGCTAAAGAAGCAAAAAAAGATCCGAATGAATTGAGTGTAGAAGAAAAGCTGAAAGCACTCTATCAGTTGCAAACCATGTTGTCGGAGATTGATAAAATCAAGACACTGAGAGGGGAGCTTCCGCTGGAAGTGCAGGACCTGGAAGACGAAGTGACCGGTCTGAGCACACGTATCGAAAAGATCAAGGGTGAGATTGAAGAGTTGAAGTCGAATGTGGCCAGCAAGAAAATCGAAATCGAAACGGCCAAGACTTCCATCGACAAGTATAAGAGCCAGCAGGACAATGTGCGCAACAACCGCGAATACGACGTGCTGACCAAGGAAATCGAATTCCAGAGCCTCGAAGTGGAACTCTGCGAAAAACGTATCAAGGAATACACCGCCGGCATCAAGGCCAAGGAAGAGGAAATCGTGAAGAGTGAACAGCTGCTCGAGGAAAGAAAGAAAGACCTGGAAGTGAAGAAGAACGAGCTGGACGAAATCGTGGCCGAAACCAAACAGGA
Source organism: Bacteroides mediterraneensis (assembly GCF_025993685.1). NCBI lineage: Bacteria > Pseudomonadati > Bacteroidota > Bacteroidia > Bacteroidales > Bacteroidaceae > Bacteroides > Bacteroides mediterraneensis. Next base: position 1,799,956 of record NZ_DAJPEN010000001.1, read on the forward strand.
AGAAGAAAAGCTGAGAGAAAAAGCAAAGAACCTGGAAGCTACCATCGAACCGCGTCTGCTTCAGGCTTTCAAGCGTATCCGTAAGAACTCACGCAACGGTTTGGGTATCACTTACGTGCAGCGTGACGCTTGTGGCGGTTGCTTCAACAAGATTCCGCCTCAGAAACAGCTCGACATCCGCATGCGCAAGAAAATCATCGTTTGCGAATACTGCGGACGTATCATGATTGACCCGGAACTGGCGGGTGTGGAACCGGAAAAGCATCTGGAAACAAAAATGAAATAAGTGCCGGAAAACCGGTGACTGGAAAGAGGCCGTCTCAAAATGAAATATAATTTGAGATGGCCTTTTTTGTGTCTGCAAAAAAAATCGGGCAAGCCCAAACTTCGCTCAGTCAGGACTTGCCCGTCTCCCTAATTTTTCGTATCTTAGGGAATCAAGCAATATATCCCAAAGATAATGTTTAAAAACTATACCTCCAACGATAATCTGCTTTTACCTCCGTGTTTAGGCGATTTTATTCCCCAGAACGATCCGGTCCGGGTTGTTCACCGCATCATTGAACAGATCAGCCTGGAAGAACTTTACCGCAAGTACTCCGTCAAAGGCTGTCCGGCCTACCATCCCCGCATGATGCTGCAGATTCTGGTATATGCCTATCTGCGCAATATCTATTCCAGCCGCCGCATTGAGGAGTTCTGCCGCAATGACATCCGCTTCATGTGGCTGACCGGTACCAGGGTGCCTGACCACAACACCATCAACCGTTTTCGCAGCAGCCGGCTGAAGGATGTGCTCAAGACCGTCTTCGCCACCATCGTGAAGTTCCTCGTGGCGGAGGGCTTTGTAAGTCTGGACGTAGCCTGCACCGACGGGACGAAGATGGAGGCGAACGCCAACCGTTATACGTTCGTCTGGGGCAAGTCCATCCACACCCGCATCTCCAGAATTGCGGAACAGCTTGAGGAGATATGGCGGTACGCCGAGTCCGTCACCAAGCAGGAGCTGCGCGACTCCGCTCCCGTCACTTACCAGGACATCACCCCCGAGAAGGTGGAAAGGGCGCTGGAACAGATACATGAAGCTCTGGAGGGAACGGATGCGGACCGGAAAGTGAAGGCCAAGGTCCGGCGCGTGAGGAAGGCATGGCCCGAACAGCTGAAGAAATACGAATCCCAGGGAAAGATTCTCGACGGGCGCAACAGCTACTCCAAGACAGACCCCGACGCCACGTTCATGCGGATGAAGGAGGACCACATGAGGAACGGGCAGCTCAAGCCCGGATACAACCCGCAGGTCAGTACCAACAGACAGTTCATCCTGAACTATACCCTCCACCAGTGTGCCGGTGACACCTCCACCTATCCCCTGCACATGGAAGACTTCCATTCCCTGTACGGCAGATATCCTGACGTGTCCGTCTGTGACGCCGGGTACGGAAGCGAGGAGAACTACCTGTACGCCTTCAGGCATGGCATTGAAACCTTCATAAAGTACAACTATTTCCATAAGGAACAGAAAAGGAGCTTCAGGAATGACCCGTTCCTGTCCGCCAACTTCTACTATAATGAAGAAACCGACGGGATGTACTGTCCGATGGGACAGAGGATGGAAAGACTCTCCGATGTAAAGCGGACGACAGACAACGGTTTTGTACAGACCGTCTCAAGGTACAGGGCACGGAACTGCAAGGGCTGCCCGTTAAGATGCCGGTGTCACAGAAGCCGGTCGGAAAGGATTGTGCAAGTGAATCATCGGCTGAGAAAAATCAAGGAAAGGGAACGTGAGAAACTCCTCTCCGAGGAAGGTCTTAAATACCGGAGCCAGCGGCCGCAGGATGTGGAAGCCGTATTTGGAAACCTCAAGAACAACAAGCACTTCAAGAGGTTCCATCTTCGTGGGCTGAAAAAGGTGGAAATTGAGTTTGGCCTGCTGGCCATAGCGCATAATCTTGCAAAAGTAGCCTCTTAGGAGGCTTCTGACGAGGGAAAAACGGTGTAAAACGTGAAATCTGTAGAAGGAAACTTGTAAATTCCTTTTTGAGGAAAAATCCAAACGACTTCAATCTGATATGAAACGACAGAGGCCATCTCAAGGTTTATTTTGAGACGGCCTCTTTTTTTATGCCTTACAAATCGGCATAGCGGGGGATGTCGGGAAGAAAATAATACGTGTTGCGCGCATAGTCGATGCGGCAGCAGTAGTGACGGAGCCCGTTGCTCACCACCAGATAGTCCACCTTCAACACCATGTTGTAGCGCGTAATCTGGTCGAAGACCGCCTGCGTAATCTCCACCGTAGGAGCCTTGTACTCCACAATCATCTGCGGGGTCAGGTCGCGGCGATAGAGCACCGTGTCGCAGCGTTTCTTCGTCCCGTTCAGGCTGATCTGTATCTCATTGGCCAGCAGCCCTTGCGGATAACCCTTTACTTCCAGCAGGAAATGCGTGAAATGCTGGCGCACCCATTCTTCCGGAGTCAAAGCCACATAACGGCGGCGGATTACGTCGAATATCACGTGCTTTCCGTCGCGCTGCGCAATCTTGGCGTCAAAAGCAGGTAAGTTCAATGCATCCATAAGCGTCCTTCTATTACGGGGCAAAGATACGCTATTTTCCTAAAACCACATAAAAGCTGAATTATTTTCCAAAATCTGCGGGTCTCCGGTGCGAGAAAATCCCGAATTCTTTTTCCTGTTTGCATTATTATTGTACATTTGCGTAAATGGAACGTGATTCCACGTTTCTGAGAAAACCTTATTGGCAACACAAATTCTGAAATCCAATGAAAACGAAAGAAGAAATAGTAGCAAACTGGCTGCCGCGCTACACCAAGCGGAAGCTGGAAGACTTCGGTGAATACATCCTGTTGACGAACTTCAACAAATACGTCGAAATCTTTGCCGAACGGTTCAACGTGCCCATCCTGGGACGCGACGCCAACATGATTTCGGCCCATGCGGAGGGAATCACCATCATCAACTTCGGGATGGGAAGCCCCAATGCCGCCATCATCATGGATCTGCTGAGTGCCGTGCACCCCAAGGCGTGCCTCTTTCTGGGCAAGTGCGGGGGTATCGACAAGAAGAACCAGATAGGCGACCTGATTCTCCCCATTGCCGCCATCCGCGGCGAAGGAACGTCGAACGACTATTATCCGCCCGAGGTACCGGCGCTTCCGGCCTTCATGCTCCAGCGTGCCGTATCGTCGGCCATCCGTGACCACTCACGCGACTACTGGACGGGAACAATCTACACCACCAACCGCCGCATTTGGGAGCACGACGAGGAGTTCAAGAAGTACCTGCTGAAAACCCGTGCCATGGCGGTGGATATGGAGACGGCCACCTTGTTCACCACCGGATTTGCCAACCACATCCCGACGGGTGCCCTACTGCTCGTGTCCGACCAGCCCATGATTCCGGAAGGCGTGAAGACCGAACAGAGCGACTCGATGGTGACCAAGAACTTCGTCCATGAGCATGTGGAAATCGGCATCGATGCCCTGCGCATGATCATCGACGAAAAGAAAACCGTAAAACACCTGAAATTCGACTGGTAAACGAGGCGGAAAACAATGGCAAAGGAAGTCACATACGAAGAGATTGTACGCAACCTGAAGAACCGGGTCTACGCGCCTGTCTATTTCCTGATGGGCGAAGAGGATTACTACATCGACCGGATTGCCGACTACATCATCGACACCGTGCTGAACGAGACGGAAAAGGAATTCAACCTGACCGTGGCCTACGGGGCGGATACCGACGTGGCCAACGTCATCAATGCGGCCAAGCGCTACCCGATGATGTCGGAATATCAGGTGGTGGTAGTCAAGGAGGCACAGAGCCTGAAACGCCTCGACGAGCTGGCCTTCTACCTGCAGAAGCCCCAGAAATCGACCATCCTGGTGATGTGCTACAAGCACGGCAGTATCGACCGCCGGAAGAAACTGGCCGCCGAAATCGAAAAGAACGGCGTGCTCTTCGAATCGCGCAAGCTCAAGGACAGTCAGCTGCCCGGTTTCATCTCGTCGTACCTGAAGCGCCGGAAGGTGGAAATCGAGCCCAAGGCTTCGGAGATGATGGCCGAGTTCGTGGGAGCCGACCTGAACCGCATGGCGGGCGAACTGGAGAAACTCATCCTGACGCTTCCGGCAGGCATGCGCAGAATCACACCGGAACAGATAGAGCGCAACATCGGCATCAGCAAAGACTATAACAACTTCGAGCTACGGAGCGCGCTGGTAGAGAAAGACGTGCTGAAGGCCAACAAAATCATCAAGTATTTCGAGGAAAATCCCAAGAACAATCCGTTGCAGATGACGCTGGCCATCCTGTTCAATTTCTTCTCCAACCTGATGCTGGCTTATTACGCTCCTGAAAAATCCGACCAGGGAGTTGCCGCCCAGCTGGGCCTGAAAAGTCCGTGGCAGGCGAAGGATTACATGCTGGCCATGCGCCGTTATTCGGGCGTGAAGGTGATGCAGATTATCCATGCCATCCGCGAATGTGACGCCCGGTCGAAAGGCATCGGCAATCCGTCCACGCCCGACGGGGAACTGCTGCGCGACCTGATTTACTTTATCCTGCACTAAATTTTCTCTCCGAAGCGGAGAAGTTACATAAGCCCTCAAAAAAACGGCATACATTCGGAAAATCGCCGGATGTATGCCGCTTTTTTCGTTTTCGCGAGAATTGAAAATTCCGGGGCGAAATACAAATGGACGTCAAATTTTAAATTCTCACGAGGTTTCCCTACAAACGGTCAATTACAAGTAGAATTGGAAGAAGAAAAATACAAAAGTAAACCTGCTTTCGTGTAGATTTGTATGGTTTACATTTGTATTTGCTACTTTTATACACTACAAATGTAAATATTCCGAATCGAGTAGGGGAGTGATTACACTGATACAAAGCGTTTTACAAGAATAAACCGTTACATCTCTAAATGTAAACGAATAAATATAACCTTCACTTTAACCATACATAACAGACTGATTACCAGTTATTACAAGGCGAATTTCCACAAATACATTCAAGAAAAAGAGGGAATAAGACGAATAAACTTCAAATTCGGCCCAATATACACATGTATCAAATCATAAATAACATAAAACCAGTAATATAACAATATAATATAAAGTAAATTACAATTGTATTTACACTTGTATAGAAGCAATATTGTACAAATGGAATACACAGTTTTACATCTGTAACGATATAAATTTAGATTTATAAATTTGCATTTCTAAATTTAAAGAATTACTTTTGTAATCAAGAAACAAAGCCATTTCCATTTGTATATGAAGGACCGGATTCTAAAAATCATGCAAAAAGAGGGATTGACGAACGCCGAATTCGCCGAGAAGATTGGGATTTCCACCTCGTCACTGTCGCACATCTTCAGCGGGCGAAACAAACCGAGCCTGGAAGTCGTGATGCGCATCCACAAAGCCTGTCCGTATGTCAACATCAACTGGCTGCTCTACGGAGAAGGCGAAATGGAAGAAAGCGCTCCCGCCGTGACAGGCATGGACCTGTTCACCCAACCGCTTGAGAATCCGAAAAACACGTCCGACGAACCGGATTCTCCCGATTTTTGCAAGGAGAACGAGGTTCCCAAGGTGGTTTATCCCCCCAAAGAGATTATCAGAGAGGAAGTTAAGTACATCGAGAAGCCACATCCGAAGATTACCGAAATACGCATTTTCTTCGACAACGGCACCTACGAGGTCTTCAAACCCGAAAAATAACGCCCCGCACAGGAAAAAGCATCCCCCCGGGAGCTAGGCATATAAAAGGTAAATTCGTATCTTTGCGTGACAGAAACGAATTTACCTTTTTTATATGAAGAAATACATCTTAGATTTGACAGTCACCGAGAACCTTCGCCTGCATGCGAACTACGTTCTCATCAAGCTGACGCAAGAGGCTCCCTTGCCCGAAATGCTTCCGGGACAGTTCGCCGAAATCCGGGTGGACGGCTCGCCGACCACTTTCCTGCGTCGCCCCATTTCCATCAACTATGTAGATAGAGAGAAAAACGAAGTGTGGTTCCTCGTCCAGCTCGTGGGCGACGGTACCCGTAAACTGGCTACCGTAGAGAAAGGCGACACGGTGAATGTGGTGCTCCCGCTGGGCAACGGATTCACGATACCGGATTCTCCCGACACCAAGGTACTGCTCGTGGGCGGCGGCGTAGGTACGGCTCCCATGCTCTACCTGGGTGAAGCCCTCCTGAAACGAGGATGCAAGCCGACCTTCCTGCTGGGTGCTCGCTCGCAGAACGACCTGCTCCAGCTGGAAGAGTTCAAAGCCCTCGGCGATGTGTACACCACCACCGAAGACGGCAGCATGGGCGAAAAAGGATACGTCACCATGCACAGCGTACTGAAAGAAAAACGATTCGACCTGATTTGCACTTGCGGCCCGAAACCCATGATGGTGGCAGTGGCCAAGTATGCCAAGGCAGAAGGCATCGAATGTGAAGTGTCACTGGAAAACACCATGGCCTGCGGCGTCGGCGCCTGCCTCTGCTGCGTGGAAAAGACCGACGAGGGACATGTGTGCGTATGTAAAGAAGGTCCGGTATTTAATATAAAGAAACTATTATGGCAGATTTAAGCGTAAACATCGGTAAATTGAACATGTCGAACCCGGTCATGACTGCATCGGGTACATTCGGATATGGACTGGAGTTCCAGGATTTCGTCGACCTGGAGAAAATCGGAGGCATCATCGTGAAGGGTACCACGCTCCACCATCGGGAAGGAAACCCTTATCCGCGTATGGCCGAAACACCCATGGGTATGCTCAATGCCGTGGGACTGCAGAACAAGGGCGTGCATTATTTCGTAGACCACATCTATCCGCAGATTAAGGACATCCGTACGAACATGATTGTGAACGTGTCCGGCTCACAGGTGGAAGACTATGCCGAAACGGCTTCCATCATCAACGAACTGGAGAACATCCCGGCCATCGAGCTGAACATCTCCTGCCCGAACGTGAAGCAGGGAGGTATGGCTTTCGGTGTGACGGCCCACGGAGCGGCCGAAGTGGTAAGCGCCGTGCGCAAGGTCTACAAGAAGACTTTGATTGTGAAGCTGTCGCCCAACGTGACCGACATCACCGAGATTGCCCGCGCGGCAGAAGGTGCCGGAGCCGACAGCGTGTCGCTCATCAACACCCTGCTGGGTATGGCCATCGACGCGGAGAAGCGCCGTCCGGTACTGTCTACCGTGACCGGCGGTATGAGCGGTGCGGCCGTGAAACCCATCGCCCTGCGCATGGTATGGCAGGTGGCCAAGGCCGTGAAGATTCCGGTAGTAGGTCTGGGCGGTATCATGAACTGGAAGGACGCCGTGGAATTCCTGCTGGCCGGTGCCACTGCCATCCAGATCGGTACGGCCAACTTCATCGACCCGGCCATCACCGTGAAAGTGGCCGAAGGCATCAACGAATATCTGGACCGTCACGGATACAGTTCCGTACGCGACATCATCGGAGCACTGGAAGTCTGAAAACCGACTTTTCAGGGCCCGAAAAACAGGCATAGAAAAATGTCCTTGCGTTCGTCACAAAACGCAAGGACGTTTTCTTTTAAACGCAAGTGCGTTTTACCTAAAACGTAAAGGCGTTTTAAATGAAACGCACTTGCGTTTTGAAATGCCCTGAAATGATTGGATTACACACACTATTCTCGTCAGAATATGACGAGAATAATTGATTCCGGAAATGAAATCACCCGCTGTCATTCCACTTCCGAAAAAGTCCGCCAAAAGACGAGTCTCATTTATTTCTCTTCCAGCAAATCCGGACGCAAACGCTTCGTCCGTTCGAGCGACTGCTGGAACTCCCATTCACGAATCTTCGCTTCATGCCCCGACAGCAGGATGTCGGGCACCTTCCAGCCCTTGTAGTCTGCCGGACGGGTGTACACCGGAGGAGCCAGCAGGTTGTCCTGGAACGAATCGGACAAGGCCGACTGCTCATCGGAAATCACTCCCGGGATGATGCGGACAATGGAGTCGGCAATCACCGCCGCCGCCAGCTCACCGCCCGTCAGCACATAGTCGCCGATACTGATTTCCTTCGTGATGAAATGCTCGCGGATACGGTAGTCGATGCCCTTGAAATGCCCGCACAGGATAATCAGGTTCTGCGACAACGACAGCGTGTTCGCCATCTTCTGGTTGAACTGCTCCCCGTCGGGCGTCGTGAAAATCACCTCGTCGTAGTCCCGTTCCGCCTTCAGCGCGGAGATACAACGGTCAATCGGCTCAATCTTCATCACCATGCCCGCACATCCCCCGAACGGATAGTCGTCCACCTTGCGGTAGCGGTCGTACGCGTAGTCGCGCAAATTGTGGATGTGAATCTCGGCAATTCCTTTCTTCTGTGCCCGGCTCATGATGGAGTAATTGAAGAACCCTTCAATCATTTCAGGCAATACGGTTATAATGTCTATTCTCATTTGTCTGCGATTGTTTTTTGCAAAAGTACGAATATTTTTGCTACTTTTGCATGAAAACATTCCTCTTTAATGTCATGACAGAAATAGAAAGAATCGACCAACTGCGTGAAGAATTGCACACGCACAACCATAACTACTACATTCTCAATGCCCCCACCATCAGCGACCAGGAGTTCGACCGCCTGATGCGCGAACTGCAGGACCTGGAGGCGAAACATCCCGAACACTACGACCCGAACTCGCCGAGCGTGCGCGTGGGCAGCGACCTGAACAAGGAGTTCCGCCAGGTGGAACACAAGTATCCCATGCTCTCGCTGGGCAACACGTATTCCGAGGCGGAAGTCCGGGAGTTCTACGAACGGGTGCGGAAGGCACTGAACGAGGATTTCGAAATCTGCTGTGAACTGAAGTTCGACGGGACGTCCATCTCGCTGACCTACGAAGACGGGCAGCTGGTGCAGGCGGTGACCCGCGGCGACGGCGTGCGGGGCGACGATGTGACGGACAACGTGAAGACCATCCGTTCCATCCCGTTGCGCCTGTCGGGCGAAGGCTATCCCCGCCAGTTTGAAATCCGTGGCGAGATTCTGATGCCGTGGACGGTGTTCGAGGAATTGAACCGCGAACGGGAGGAACGCGAGGAACCGCTGTTTGCCAACCCGCGCAATGCGGCATCGGGCACGCTCAAGTCGCAGAACTCGGCGGTGGTGGCTTCGCGCAAGCTCGACGCATACCTATATTATTTATTAGGGGAAGAGTTGCCGCACGACGGGCACTATGAGAACTTGCAGGAGGCCGCACGCTGGGGCTTCAAGATTTCCTCGCACATGCGCAAGGTGCGCACACTGCAGGAGGTGTTCGACTTCATCAACTACTGGGACCTGGAGCGCAAGAACCTGCCGGTGGCTACCGACGGCATCGTGCTGAAGGTAAACTCCCTGCGCCAGCAGCGCAACCTGGGCTATACAGCCAAGTCGCCGCGCTGGGCCATCGCCTACAAGTTCCAGGCAGAGCAGGCATGCACCAAGCTGCTGAAGGTGACGTATCAGGTGGGACGTACGGGGGCCGTCACTCCCGTGGCCAACCTGGAGCCGGTACAGCTTTCGGGAACGGTGGTGAAGCGGGCCTCGCTCCACAATGCCGACATCATCGAGGCGCTCGACCTGCACCTGGGCGACATGGTGTACGTGGAAAAGGGAGGCGAAATCATCCCGAAGATTACGGGGGTGGACAAGGACGCACGTCCGGCAGGCAGCGAGAAGGTGACTTTCATCACGCACTGTCCGGAGTGCGGCAGCAAGCTGGTGCGCTACGAAGACGAGGCGGCCCACTACTGCACGAACGAGGACGGCTGTCCCACGCAAATCAAGGGACGCATCGAGCATTTCATCAGCCGCCGCGCGATGAACATCGAGGGACTGGGTCCGGAGACGGTCGACCAGTTCTATCAGGAGGGACTGATTCACGACGTGGCCGACCTCTATACGTTGCAGGCAGCCGACATCTGCCGTCTGAACCGTATGGGCGAGAAATCGGCCGAGAACATCATCCAGGGAGTGGAGAAGTCGAAGACCGTGCCCTACGAACGGGTACTCTTTGCCTTGGGCATCCGCTTTGTGGGCGAGACCGTGGCCAAGAAGGTGGCGCGGGCGTTCCCATCCATCGACCAGCTGAAGGCGGCCACACTGGACGACCTGATTCACGTGGACGAAATCGGCGAGAAGATTGCGCAGAGCATCCTGCGTTATTTCCATAGCGAGAAGAACCTGGAGCTCATCGAACGCCTGCGCGAAGCCGGACTGCAGATGGCGGTGAGCGAAGAAGAGACGGCCGGACAGACCGACAGGCTGCAAGGCCAGTCCATCGTCATCAGCGGAGTGTTTGCCCGCCATTCACGCGACGAGTACAAGGCGCTCATCGAAAAGCACGGTGGAAAGAACGTGGGCAGCATCTCCAAGAAGACGAGCTTCATTCTGGCCGGGGAAAACATGGGTCCCAGCAAGCTGGAAAAGGCCCAGAAACTTGGCATCCGCATCGTCAACGAGGACGAGTTTCTCGGGATGATTGGCGAGTGAGGGACTTCCATTCCTTTACAATTTATTTATAAAAGGCAAAAAAACGATTAAATATATAGGTTAAGTTGAAAATATTCGTACTTTTGTACACTCGTTAAAGCGTTTATATTTCATTTATGATAGCAAGAAGACTGAAAGGAATGGGGGTGGCTCTGATTACTCCCTTCAAGAACGACGGCAGCGTGGACTATGAAGCGTTGTTGAGACTCGTTGAATATCAGGTACAAAACGGGGTGGATTTCCTTTGTGTGCTGGGAACCACCGCAGAGACACCGACACTGACAGAAGAAGAAAAAAGGCAAATCAAGAAGGTGGTGATAGAACGCGTCAACGGCCGTGTGCCCATCCTGCTGGGTATCAGCAGCAACTGTACGCAGACTGTGCTCAACACCCTGAAAAACGAAGACTTCACGGGAGTGGATGCCGTACTGGTGGCCGTTCCTTATTACAATAAACCTTCGCAGGAAGGCATTTACCAGCATTACAAGGCCATCGCCGAAGCGACCAAACTTCCAGTAGTGCTCTATAATGTGCCTGGACGTACGGGCGTGAACATGACGGCCGAAACGACTCTGCGGCTGGCGCGCGACTTCAAGAACATCGTGGCCATCAAGGAAGCTTCGGGCAACATCTCGCAGATGGACGACATCATCAAGAACAAGCCAGAGAATTTCGACGTGATTTCGGGCGACGACGGCATCACCTTCCCGCTGATTACGCTGGGTGCCGTGGGAGTCATCTCGGTCATCGGAAACGCTTTCCCGCGAGAGTTCAGCCGCATGACCCGTCTGGCACTGGCAGGCGACTACAGCAGTGCGCTGACCATCCACCACAAGTTTACGGAGCTGTTCAAGCTGCTCTTTGTCGACGGTAACCCGGCCGGTGTGAAGGCCATGCTCAGTATGATGGGCATGATTGAGAACCGCCTGCGTCTGCCGCTGGTACCCACGCGCATCACCACCTACGAGCAGATGCGCCGCATTCTGGACGAACTGAAAGTAAGATGCTAAGGAGAATACTCCTTGCATCTTCTCATGCCTACAAGGCAATAAAAAAGAGATTTCAAAAACCGAGGAGGGATTTGAAATCTCTTTGCTTTTTGTTGTATCCATGTCATCTTCTGTAAGGGGCGGGCATCAGCCTTTGGCTGTGTGCAGCAGCGATGCCAGTTCAGAGGGGCTCACGTTCTTTGCGACAATCACCCCGCGGTCATCTACAAGGCAGTTGATGAAACCGTGCTTCAGGTCGTACGACTTGAAAATCTCTGAATTCTCACCCTCCATTTCCTGATAGACGTTATCGCCGATACCGTCTTGTGCGACTGCCGTCCGGAAAACCGACGGATAGCGGTCGAACGAAATGGAAATCATCTCAACACGGGCATCATCCGAAACCACATGGTGCAATCTGGCATTGCGGGTACGCGACGTGGCATCGTAACTGGCCCAGAAGCTCAGCAGAATGTAATTGCCTTTGGGGGCTTGCAGGCTGAGCGGCTGCTTTTCGTTTCCGAGCACTAACTCCGGAGCCTGCGCCCCGACGGGAAGTTTCTCGGTGGGAGTATTTCTCTTGTCGAATGACAGAGAAATCAAGGAACTGAATACTAATACAACAAAAAACCACTTTACATTTTTGAGCATGTAATTTGATTTTAGTTAATACTATCCGGTACTGTGTCCTTACAGTGATTTCCTGCCCGGAACATTACTTCTGCGGCGGAACGGAGGTCCCTTCCGCCACGTGAATCTGGGAAATCCGGTGCAAATATACGGTTTATTTCCCGAAAAGATTCAAAGAAGTCTGTTATTTTATGTTTTTAAGCATAATTTTTAAGTTTCATCTGTAGCATTTCTCCATTTTCGGCCACATATACGTATTTGTCTACATCCCTGTCTTCCACTTCTATACGGTAATAATTGCCGTCGGTAGTCTCAAAATAATCCACGTCGTCCACCCGCATGCCGCTGCCGGTGAGTTCGGCCAGCGCCTGACACACTTCTTCGGGAAGGGTATCCATTTCGTAGCGGCCGATTTCATAGGTGGTGTGCACCCAAGAGAGAACTCCGCCGGCATCCTGCTGATAGAATACCTCTTTCTGGCGGCCTCCATCGCGGATTTCCACTTCAATGCCTTTCCGGTCTTCCTCGATATCCAGAATCACAGCCTGCGGATATCGCTCCATCACCAGGTCTTTCACTTCTGCTGTCTGTCCGGGAGCCACGGGCAGGCGGTCGCCCCATTCCGTATTCTCACGGAGCAGCGTACCGTCTTCCAGATAGGTAAGCTCATACTCCCGTTCGCCCGATTCCACTTCAATCACGTAAATCACGTCCATACCGCTCTTTTCAATCATGTCCACATCGTCCATCCGCCAGGAGGCGTATGCGCTGGCCGCAAAAGCCTCCAATACGGCTTGCGGAAGCTGCCTGAACGGCAGGTCATATTCCGTCATCACCCATACGCCGTCGGGAGTGAACCAGGCCTTGTTCTCATAACCGTTGCCCATGAATTCGGCTTCATAGAATTCGCCGTTCCGCTCCCAGTCCACACGGGAGGCATTGGGGTATCTGCTGTCGAATGCCGCCTGCAAATCGGCTGATACCTGTACATGATCGTCGTCTTTATCACAGCTTGTCAGGCCGACCACACCCAGTGTCATCATGGCCCAGAATACAAATTTCTTCATAACCTATGTCCTTTTTTCATTTATCTGTGGCAAAGATTGCACCTGATTCTGAAAAGAATTTGAAATTTTCCCCGCAGATGAAAAAATATGCCTATATTTGAGGTACACAACTTGGAACATTCACTACATGAAAAAAATATACAGCATCCTGACCTTTCTTTTCTGTCTGTTATGCGCTGCGGCATCCGCCCAAAAGGTGGGACTGGTGCTCAGCGGGGGTGGGGCGAAAGGACTGACCCATATCGGAATTATCCGCGCACTGGAAGAAAACCACATACCTATTGATTATATCACGGGCACATCCATGGGGGCCATCATCGGCTCGCTCTATGCCATGGGCTACTCGCCGGACGACATGGAAAAGCTCATCAAGTCGGACGACTTCAAGCGGTGGTATTCAGGGGGCATTCAGGAAAAATACATCTATTATTTCAAGCGGAACCCACCCACGCCGGAATTCATCAACATCCGCGTGTCACTGAAAAATCCACTGCACAAGGTGAAGACGCAGTTCCTGCCATCGAGCGTGGTCGACCCGCTACAGATGAACCTGGCTTTCGTGGAACTGTTCGGGCAGGCCACCGCACTCTGCCGGGGAAACTTCGACAAGCTGTTCGTTCCGTTCCGCTGCGTGGCCTCCGACGTGTACAACAAGCGTCCCATCATCTTCAAAGACGGCGACCTGGGCGATGCGGTGCGGGCTTCCATGAGTTTTCCGGGCATGTTCAAACCCATCGAAATCGATTCCGTACTGGCCTACGACGGGGGTATCTACAACAATTTTCCGGTAAACATCATGATGGAGGATTTCCATCCCGACATCATCATCGGCAGTGTGGTCAGCTCCAACCCCGGAAAACCGCAGGAGGGCGACATCATCGGACAGCTGGAGAGCATGATTATGCAGAAAACGGACTATTCTGTGCCAGATTCCATGGGCATCCTCATGACCTTCAAGTACGACGACGTGAGCCTGATGGATTTCGACCGCTTTGACGAGCTGCACGATATCGGCTACAACCGTACCATCCAGCTGATGGATTCCATCAAGAACCGCATTTCCCGGCGTATGGACTATCGTCTGCTGGAGAAAGAACGTATCGCTTTCAAGAAGAAAATGCCGGAACTGCGCTTCCGCAACATCGTGATCCACGGAGCCAACGACCAGCAGAAGAAGTACATCCGTAAGGAGTTTCATTCCGACAACGACGGCACGTTCTCGCTGGAGGAGCTCCGTAAAGGGTATTTCCGACTGATGTCGTCGGACAACATGATTTCGGAAATCCTGCCACATGCGGTGTACAATCCCTACGAAAATGATTTTACCCTCGACCTGCAGGTCAAGATGAAGGACGATCTTTCTATTCGGGTAGGTGGCAACGTGGGTTCGAACGGGGCCAATCAGGTGTACGTGGGGGCTACTTACCACAACCTGAACAACTATTCGAAAGAATTCTCGCTGGACGGACAACTGGGACAAATCTACAATAACCTGCAAATCTCCGGACGTATCGACCTGCCGACGCGGCTGCCGACTTCCTACCGTCTGGTGGCTTCCTTGTCGACATTCGACTATCTGAAGCAAGAAAAGCTGCTGAGCAAGGGCAATACGCCCATATTCAACAAACAGAAGGAGGAATATGTCAAGCTGTTCGTATCCATGCCTTTTCTGAGCCGACAGAAGGCGGAATTCGGCATCGGGCTCGGGCATCTGGAAGACCAGTATTTCCAGACCAACGTCATCGACTTCACGTCTGATGTACGGGATGCCAGCAAATACACCATTTTCGGAGGTTCCGTGGCGCTGGACGGGAATACCTTAAACAGTAAACAGTTTGCTACAGCCGGACGCAGGGAAAGACTCGCAGCCCATATCTACACGGGCGTGGAGCGCTATTATCCCGGCATGGAGGATCCTGCCTATACAGAAGACTACAAATACATCCAGTCGTGGCTGCAAATTGCCTATGAACTGGAAAAGTATCATACTCTGAACACCCATTTCTCGCTGGGTACATACCTGAAAGCGTATTACTCCTCACGCAACTTCAGCCACAATTACCGGGCCACCATGATGCAGGCGGGCGAATTTGCACCGACAGCTCACAGCCGGATTACCTATAACGAGGCTTTCCGAGCCAATCAGTTTGTCGGGATAGGGGTAAGTCCGATTTACCAGTTTGCCAACATTTTTCAGATTCGCCTGAGCATGTACGGATTCGCGCCGATTTTTCCCATTCGCCAGGACGGCAACAAGGCATACTACGGAAAAGTCTTCTCTCAGTTCGAATATCTAGGTGAATTGGAAGTCGTAGCCCGTCTTCCATTCGGCTCCATCTGTGCCTACCTAAACCATTACAGTTCACCGAGTAACAACTGGAATCTGGGCATCACACTGGGCTGGCAGATATTTGGAAGCCGGTTTATGGAATAAATTTATTGAAAAAAAGTAGGTGAAAGATTTGGATATTTCATACAAACTCCATACCTTTGCACCCGTCAAACAAAAAGGACATGGCCGCGTAGCTCAACTGAATAGAGTAGCTGACTACGGATCAGCCGGTTACAGGTTTGAATCCTGTCGCGGTCACTTGTCTGTTAGGTTTGAATTGTAAATGATTGGCCGCGTAGCTCAACTGAATAGAGTAGCTGACTACGGATCAGCCGGTTACAGGTTTGAATCCTGTCGCGGTCACCATTTTACCACAAAGACATAGATATTTGGCCACGTAGCTCAACTGAATAGAGTAGCTGACTACGGATCAGCCGGTTACAGGTTTGAATCCTGTCGCGGTCACTTGTCTGTTAGGTTTGAATTGTAAATGATTGGCCGCGTAGCTCAACTGAATAGAGTAGCTGACTACGGATCAGCCGGTTACAGGTTTGAATCCTGTCGCGGTCACCATTTTACCACAAAGACATAGATATTTGGCCACGTAGCTCAACTGAATAGAGTAGCTGACTACGGATCAGCCGGTTACAGGTTTGAATCCTGTCGTGGTCACTTTTCTAGTCCGGTTTTCAATGATTGGCCGCGTAGCTCAACTGAATAGAGTAGCTGACTACGGATCAGCCGGTTACAGGTTTGAATCCTGTCGCGGTCACGAAAAAGCACCTGCCAATAAGAAGGTGCTTTTTTCATTTTTTTATTTTTGCATTGAAGGATTCAGATGCAGCGTTTGTGGAACGCTTCTCAAAGAAGTTAATGATTTCCAGATAATGTGTCTGTATGGACCTTGCCACTCTTCCAAAGGCAAGAAATCCCAATCTGTCCACCTCGTCATACCATCTGGCAAGCATTGTCAATAGGTGTCCTTATGTATCCAAATAAAGAAAGTCAAACTCCCTCAAACAACAATCAATTCTTTCTCCAACCAAACTTCACAATGGGAGATAGACTTATTTTTATAATTAAACATAATACTGATTATATTCACTTTTCGTTTATACGAAAACGTAACTACGTTTTATCCAAAACGCACTTGCGTTTTACTTAAAATGTACTTACGTTTTACTTTAAACGTAAGTGCGTTTTGACTGAAGCTCCAGTGCGTTTTACGCAGCCTTCATAAAAATCCCAAGAAGGCCTTTTTTAAGCCCAAATTACGCTACATATAGACGGCCTACACATATACCAATAAAACGAAACAGGACCGGATTTTGAAAGAAGAATCCGGCCCTGCAAATAAAAAAACATTTAGAGAATTACTTTATCACCAAGATGGGTGTGTTGGAATGGAAAATCATCCGGCGGGCAATGCTCGGATTGAACAGCCGGGCAAAGATATTCCGCTTATAATTGGACAGGCACAACACATCGATGCCTTTTTCCTTCACGTAGTCATCGAGATTATTAAGCAGACTTTCTCCACCTAGCATATCGTAGTCGATTGTCAGCTGCGGATACTGCTTTTTGAAATATTCCTGAATACCCACCAGCTTAATCTCGTTCCACGTACGTTTCTGGGCATTGTCGCTCAGGTGAATGAACGATACCTCAAAATGATAATCCTTGAAAGTGGTCACCAAGGAATCAAAGGCAATCAGGTCGCGCTGGTCAAAGCTCGTAAAGAACGCAATCTTATGAATGTCGTCGAAATTTTTCTTTGTGGCATTTTTCGGGATGGCATACACAAACACCGGACTGCGGTCAATAATCTCGGCTGTCACGCTGCCTATCAAATCCATTTCCTTTTCTCCCTTACCACGGGTTCCCATGATGATAAGGAGCGGCTGTTCCTCGCGCGCATAATGCAGGATTTCCTCTTCGGGCACCCCTTCCTTCAGCACGCAGGTGTATTTCACGTCGGGCAGCTCACCTTTCGTGATACGCTCCTTGATGTCGCCGGTGAGCTTGTTCAACTGTTCATGGATGTTGTCGAGCATGCTCTTGATACCCAGTTCATGCTCCATAGGCAGTCCGTAGCTTTCTGTGGCATACTGCAGGCTCGGCATATACACCGGACTGAAATACACATGCATCAGTACCACCTCGGCCTGGATTTTGGCCGCGAAGTTGAATCCGAACTCACAGGCAGCCATTGAATAATCGGAGAAATCCACCGGTACCAGTATCTGCTTGCTGTGTTTCTTTTCCGTCTTTTCCTCGTTGACCACATCATCGGCCAGCCATGCAGAACTTTCAATGATTTTCAATGCCCTCGGCAAGTCGCTTTCGCGGATACGGATTCTCACCCCCGAAGAAATGACGGGCTGAATCAGGTTGACATTGTGGATGCATGCCTCAATTCCTTCATTTTCAAGCACATTCTTAAGAATCTGGGCTTTAGAGTAAGTAAGAATGGCCAGTGTTACAAGTTTTTCTTCCATGGCTTCTGCATTTTAGGGTTAATATCTGAACAAACAAGGGCTGCAACCGGAACGGACACTCTCCCACTCCCTGTTACAGCCCTTTTCTTATTTCTTATTTAAGCGCGTTGCTCTTCTTTCAGAATGGCTATCGCCTTGTCGAGCACCGTAGTATCGTCCAGCATCACCAGTCCGCCGTCGGGGCCCGGCTCCAAGTGGATACCCACGCTTTTTCCGTCCTTGAAATTATGTCCGCCAAAAAAATTACGCACCGTTTCCACACTGAGGTTCAGCTCGTCGGCTATACGATGCATGCTGCCCGAGGGCAATGAGTCTTTGATTTTACGGAGTTCGTTAAAAGTTATTGTTCTGTTCATAGTAGTCAAAATTAAGTGTTAGACAAACTGTTATTTTTAAATACCGAGTTAAATATAGCAAAAGATTACGACAGCACAAATTTTCTGCCCCACTTTTTTGAGAATATCTCCCTTTTATATCAGAAATGCAGACTTTTTGCGACCAGCATCCCCTTGATAATCGCATAAAGATAGGTCAGAATCAGCGTGGCATGCAAGATGGATATGTCTTCACGGGTATATCCGCTGCAGGTGTATTGGGTGGAGATGTATTGCGGACTGTCGAAAAAGCGTCGGCAGAGGTACGTATAGAGCCAATATACCAGTCCTCCCACGGCCAGCCCGACTATGGCCCCGCACAGGATGTCGCCGGGATAATGCACTCCCAGATAGACACGCGAATAAGACGGAATCAAGGCCCAAAGGAACATCATGCACGTGAAAGGCAGGTAACGTACCAGCAGCGACACGAACATGGCTACAGCAAAGGTATTGGCCGCATGGCTGGAAATAAAGCCGTACAAGCCCCCCCGGTAACCGTTGACCGTCTGCACCATGTACATCAGTTCCGGGTCTTGCGTAGGGCGGAAACGTGCGAAATACGGCTTACAGAGTCCGGAGGCGAGCTGGTCGGCCAGCAGCACACAGAGTCCCACCATCAGCGTGATGACAATGCCCTGCGAAATGCGGTTGTTCTTGAAAATGACATACAGCAACACCACCATGGCCGCAATCCATGTACGGGTGTCGGTCACCGTCCACATGAATCCGTCCCAAAACAAGGAATCACTTCCGTTCAACGAAAGCAGCAATGCCTTGTCGGCCTCGATGAGTTGCTGTATGCCTGCCATTTTTCAATGCTTGAATTTAAATGAGTTCTATAGCTTCTGTCTTCACCCAACCTTTGTTGCCGTCTTCCAGGCGGATTTCTTTCCAGCCCTTCATGGAATTGTCTTCAATGAAGACTTTCGTTCCTTCGTGAAGCACGAACAGGTCGGTACCGCTTTCGTTCGGCGTACTCTTGACGTTAATGGTCGGTTCCATCACGATGGCACCCGTACGGTCTACAAGTTCTGACTTCTGTTCGCTGGCAAAAAGATTGGCACATACCGTCACCACCAGAAATACTACGGCTCCGATGAATCCCGTCTTCTTAATCCAAAGGCGATTGCCGAAGATATAGAAAGAAACCCCAATCAGCAAAAGAATGAAGGAGAAAATTCCTACATATCCCCAGCTTTTCTCGCTCATCAGGTTGACCAGCGACTTATACCAAGTGACGATAAACACCTCGGCTGTCGGCGTGATGTTGTCCACGGTCTTGCTCCGGGCCATATCCAGGTTGAAGCGGATATCGGCATCTCCCGGGCTCAGCAAAAGTGCCCGTTCATAGTTGAGCACTGCCTTGGGCGTGTTCTTCATCTTGAAGTAGGCATTACCCAGATTATAATAGATATCGGCCGACTCACCCTGCGTTTGCAAGATTTGCTCGTACATGGCAGCCGCCTCACTGAACTGGTTCTTCTGGTATGCTTCGTCAGCCTCCGCCTTGGTGGGGGCCGCCATCGCAAACTGGATGCACCCAATCAGCCCAATCAATAGTAAAGACAATTTCTTCATATCTAGTTGCTCTCCTATCCGTTTTTAATGTTTGATACTGTTTTCCATTTTACTGATCACTTCCACGGAAGCGGAATAAACCTTGTCCATGGCCTCGTTCTCATCGCCCGGCGCATAACGTGCGTATTCACATTCGTTGAGCACCCCAATGAACTCGGCAATCAGGGCCTCCTCTACGCCGTAGTTGGTCAGTTCGGCTTCGATGTTGTCCTTTGAAAGCTGTGACACCGGAATACTGAGCTTGTCGCTGATGTATCCCCACAAGGCCTTCAGCACCTCATCGTAGAACTCGTTCTTCTTGTTTTCGGCCAACAGCTTGCCGGCCAGTTTCATACGGCGGGTAGCCACCTTGTTGGCCTTCTTGGTCTTCATCTTGGCCACGTTGGCATTATCAAGAGCCTTCTGCCGATAAATCACCGCAAAGACGATGAACAGCAGCAATGGAATCAGATAGCACAAGTAATAGCCTACGCTGCCGAAGAAGAATTCACCTTTCGGACGGAGGGTCGTATTGCCCAGCTTGATGAAGCGGACATCCTTGCCCAGCATCTTCACGTTCTCCTTGTTGGTGAAATCCGCAATCACCTGATCAGCATTGCCCTGTCCCTTTGCCACTTTCAAGTTATAAGCCTCTGTCTTGAGCGTCTTGTAACTGTTGCTCTTCAGGTCGAAATACGTGAATTCCACTGCCGGAACGGTAAAGTTACCAGCATGGCGCGGAATAGCCAGATATTCAAAGGTCTTTGTACCTGTCAGTCCGCTGCTTGTCAGCTTGTAGTTGTCGGTCACTTTCGGATCGTACACCTCAAAATCCTGCGGGAACTTGATATCGGGCGTACTGATCAGTTTCATGTTACCCGTACCCGTCAGGGTCAGCTTGATGGTTACGGCATCGTTGGTCTTCACGTCGGTAGCGTTGATAGACGAAGCCAGCTTGAAGTCACCCACCGCACCCGAGAATCCGGCAGGTTTGGCCGGAAGCGGCTGTACGTTGATGACCAGCTTGGGAGTAGTGATTTTCTTTTTCACCTCCACGTATCCCCCGCCATTGAAGAACGCGTCAAACGGATCTTCGGAAGCTGTCTGCTGGGCAATCACCCCATCGAACGTGATGGAAGGAATCTCCAGTTTGCCGGTCTGCTGCGGGAACAGTACATACTGGCTCCACACCGTCGTATTGTAATTCCGTCCCTTATAATGCTCCAGCGTGAAAGTCTTCTGCTGCGGCAATTCCACTTCCTGCGTATGGAAGCCTTTCAAATCGGGCATATCCCCACGAAGTTGGCGCAGATTCACCACGGTATACACTTTGTAAGTCAACAGAATGGCTTCCTGTTCATGTACGGTCGTCTTGCTGGCCGTAGCCGTGATAAACAAATCATTAGACGTAATCCGGCTGCCTGCCACCTGACTCCGGGAGGAAGAACTGCTTCCCCCACCGTTTCCTCCGCTCTTCGATGCCTGATCCTGCGGAAGCACCTTGATGGAAATGGCATTCGAAAACACTTTCTTTCCATCCACTTCCACACTGGCTGCGGGAATGGTGTAAGTACCCGGATTACCCGCCAACAGGATATACGTAAAAGCCGTCGAACTGCTCGACGTACGCTTTCCGTTGATAATCTGGATGCTGCTCTGCTGAGAACGGCTCGGTCCCATCAGCACATCGAAGCCCTTGATGGAAGGTGCCCGGAAGTCCTTGATATCTTGCGAATTGACCGTGAAGACGAGACGCACCTGGTCACCACTGACCACCACGTCGGCAGCTTCCGCCACAAACCGTACGTTGTCGGCCTTCACCTGTCCTACGGCAAGTATCATAAAAAGTAAGAATATTATCTTTCGCATTATTCTTTGATTTATAATTATTCGTTTGTTCTTCATCTTTGCTGGTTTACCAGTCCTTTTCCAGTTTACGGCCCTGCACCTGAATCTGCTTCTTCACCTTGTCCTGCACGTTCTTTTCGTCCTGCATGGCAGCGTTAAGCAACTGTTCGGCATTCTCTTTCGACATCTGGTTCTGATTCTGCTGCGGTTGCTGCGGATTCTGCTGGTCCTTCTTGTTCTGTTCCTGCTGGTCCTTGTTCTGCTGTTTGTCGTCCTGCTTCTGGTCCTGCTTGTTCTGTTTCTGGTCCTGATTCTGCTGGTTCTGCTGCTGGTCTTTCAGCTGCTTCTGCGCCAGTGCCAGATTGTAGCGGGTTTCATTGTCCTTCGGATTATTGCGCAGGGATTCCTTATAGGCTTCGATACACTGCGGCAACTGTTTGGACGACTGCAGGATAACGCCCATGTTATGGTAAATCTGCGCCAGCTTCATCTTGTCCTTTTCAATCTTTGAAGCAGCGGTAAACTGTTCCATGGCCTCCTTCCCCTTCTGCTGCATCAGCAACGCATTACCCAGGTTGTACATGGCATCGGCCGACTTGGGATTCAGTTCCAGTGCCTTCCGGTAGTCCACTTCTGCCTTGACAAACAAACTGTCCTTGTAGAGTTTGTTGCCGCTCCGCAGATAATCACGGTCTGTTTTCTGTGCGTAACCCGCCACAGCAGTCATGGCCAGGCACATACACAGCATATATCCTTTCACTTTCATCTCCAATTTCATTTAAAGAGTTTCACATTCCTGAAAAGCGGATTCTTGCGGTTCAGAATCATCAGGTCGGCAGCCAGCAACAAGATGGCCAGCCAGGCCAGTACCTGGAACTGCTCGTCGAATTCCGTAAAGACCTGCGTCTCCACGTCCGCCTTTGCCAGTTTGTTGATTTCCGCGTTCAAGGCTCTCTCCGCATTGTTGGTGTTGTCCACCCGCACATAAATGCCGTTTCCCGCCTTGGCAATTTCCTGACACATCTGTTCGTTCAGACGGGTCACAATCACATTGCCGTCCTTGTCGCGGCGGAACTCGTTGCTACCTTCCATCGGAATGGGTGAACCGTCGGGCGAACCGACCCCCAGCACAAACACCCGTATCCCTTTCTTGGCGGCTGCCTGTGCGGCTTCTATCGCTCCCCCTTCGTGGTTTTCTCCATCCGTAATCAGCACGATGGCTCTTCCTACGCCTTCATTCGGCGTGAAACTTTTCATGGCCAGGTCGATAGCCCCGCCGATATCCGTACCCTGCGTGGTAATCAACGACGGAGAGATGGTTTCCAGGAACATCTTGGCCGATACATAGTCGCTCGTAATCGGAAGCTGTGTAAAGGCCTGACCTGCAAACACAATCATGGCCACCTTGTCGTTGTTGAACGTTTCCACCAGGCGGGAAATCAGTTTCTTCGACTTCTCCAGACGGCTGGGAGTGACATCCTGTGCCAACATGGAGTTGGAAATATCCAGCGCCACCACGGTTTCCACACCTTGCCGTTTCACTGTCTCCATCTTGGAACCGAACTGCGGACGGGCCAGCATGAAAATCACCATGGCCAGCGCGGCAAAAGTCAGCCAGAACTTGACATCGGGACGGTATTTGGACACATCCGGCATCAAGTGTGCCAGCAGTTCCGGACTACCGTATTCGCGCAAGCGCTTGCGGCGGCGGTAGTTCGTATAAAAATAGAACACAGCCAGCAAGGGCAGCACAATCAGTAAATATAAATATTGAGGTTCTCCAAATCGAAACATGGCTTCTTCTTTTAAGGTATTTTCTTTAATACTGTATTCCGCAACAGGATTTCAAGCAGGATGCTCAGGAACGCAATCAGGGCAAACACCTGATAAGCCTCTTCGCGCTTGCTGAATTCCTTCACGTTCAGTTTCGTCTTCTCCAGTTTGTCAATCTCGCGGTATACTTCTTTCAGCTTGGTATTGCTGGTAGCCCGGAAATAGTTTCCGTTGGTAGTACCCGCAATCTGACTCATGGTCTGTTCGTCGATTTCCACCGGCATCTGCACATACTGCACACCCGCGTATGTCTGCATCGGATAAGGTGCCGTTCCATTGGTTCCTACACCGATGGTGTACACGCGGATACCAAACTGCTTGGCAATCTCGGCCGCCGTCAGCGGAGAGATGTCTCCCCGGTTGTTCACGCCATCCGTCAGCAGGATAATCACCTTCGACTTGGCCTTGCTGTCTTTCAGACGGCTCACCGCGTTGGCCAGTCCCATACCCAGTGCCGTACCGTCTTCAATCATTCCGCGCTGCACCATGTCGCAGCCCACACTCTGGAACAAGTTCAGCAACACCCCGTGGTCGACCGTCAGCGGACACTGCGTGAAAGCCTCTCCCGCAAAGACAGTCAGACCGATGTTGTCGTTCGGACGTCCGTTGATGAACTCTGCCGCCACCTGCTTGGCCGCCTCGATACGGTTCGGCTTCAAGTCCTCTGCCAGCATACTGGTCGATACGTCGACCGCCAGCATGATATCGATACCTTCAATTTCCGTGTTCTGCCAGTTATCCGTAGTCTGCGGGCGTGCCAGCACCAGCACAATCATCACAAACGTCAAGATACGGAGCACGAACGGTGCATGCAGCAAATACACCTTCCAACTGCGCGGAGCCTGCATGTACATCCGTGTGGTAGATACCTGCATGGTCGGTTCCGTTTTCTTGCGGCGCATCACGTACCACACGATATACGGAATCAGCAGCAACAGCAGGAACAGATATTCTATATTCGCAAAAATCATAGTCTCAACTCATTTTAAAATTAAAAAAAGAGGTCGATGAGGTGACTCACAGACAGATACAAGGCAATCAGTGCGGCAACACCCGTGATGGCAATGCTGCAGAGCAGTACAATCCGTCCCTGTTTGGAACGTTTTTCCTCCACCTTGATTTCCGTAGGCTCCTTCTTGGCGTTCGGATCTTCCTCTATCTTGGTCTGGTTGATGAAATCCACGGCATTCACCAGGTTCATGTCGTTCTCGTTCATCAGCGGCGCATATTTGGCAAACTTCACCAGGTCGGCCGTTTCAAACATCGCCTTCAGGTCGCGGATAGAATCCTTGTCCTTTTCCTCCAGCAAGCGTTCAATGATTTCCGAAGAAGTCATCTCCATGGCATTGAAGCCGAAACGCTCCTTTATATATACACGAATCACATCGGTCAGTTCCGTGTAATATGCTTTCGGGTCCTCCCGTTTGGCAGCCTTGTCGGCCTTGATGGTCTCAATCTTCTTCATGGCAGCCAGATGAGGAGGCAACTTCGGTTCTATCTTGATAATCTTGATAATCGGCTTGTTGTCGCGATAGCGTATGACAAAGAAGACGGTCACCACTCCCAATGCGATGAACAACAGGATGGAATACACCAACGGGGCCAGATCGTCCCATGTGAGAGGTACCTCCTGAATGGTTTTCGGACCAAAGAACTGGTCGGGATGCAACGTATCCACCGGAATGGAATACACCTTCAGGGCCAGCGCCTTGGAACGGTAGGCCTTGTCATTGACCAGCACTTCGAACGGCGGCAGGTAATACAGTGCCGAGTCGAAAGAAGTCACCGTATACTCCTGTGAAATCAGCCAGCGCTTGTTGTCGTTAAGCAGCTGGGTATCCGGTTTGGCCACATCCAGAATCTCCACTCCCCTGACCAGCGTGTCACGAAGCTGCGGCAACCTCAGTTTCTGGTTGGCATCCATGCTGACCTGCAACTTGATTTTGGCCTGCTCGCCAATCAGCAATTGAAGAGAGTCGATAGTCGCTTCCACTGTTACCGACTGGGCTTTCAGTCCGGACACTCCGCACAAAATCAGTACCGCGCAGCAACATGCCTTTATCATTTTCGTGTAATATAATATGAAATGTCTCATGTCAACTGTCAGTTTCGTTTAGCAAATAAATTCAACAACACCTTCACATAATCCTGGTCCGTACGGACAGACACAGAGTCCACATTGCTGTGGGTGAAGGTTTCGTTCAGCTTCTGCTGCCTTTCCTTCCACCAGGCGTGGTGTGCATTCCGCAGCGCCTTGGAAGAAGTGTCAATCCACTGTTCATGACCCGTTTCCGCATCGCGTACCAGCATCAGGCCCACATCGGGAAGCTCTTCCAGCCGGCGGTCGTACACCTGTACCGCCACCACATCGTGCTTCCGGTTGGCAATGGTCAACGCATTCTGGAAGTCCCGGTCGTCGATAAAATCGCTGAGGATGAACGCTGTACAGCGTTTCTTCAACACATTCGTCAGGTACTCGATGGCACACTGCAGATTGGTCCGCTGGCTTTCGGGCTTGAAATCAAGCAGCTCGCGGATAATATACAAGATGTGCTTGCGTCCTTTCTTGGGAGGGATGAATTTCTCAATCCGGTCGGAAAAGAAAATCACGCCAATCTTATCGTTGTTCTGGATGGCAGAAAAAGCAAGCGTGGCGGCAATCTCCGTCACCATATCCTTCTTCAGCTGCTTGATGGTACCGAAATCCAGACTGTTGGACACGTCCACCAGCAACATGACCGTCAGTTCACGTTCCTCCTCAAAGACTTTCACGAATGGTTTGTCGAAGCGAGCGGTCACATTCCAGTCTATATCGCGCACGTCGTCCCCAAACTGATATTCACGGACTTCGGAGAACGCCATACCCCGACCCTTGAAGGCCGAATGATACTGGCCGGCAAAAATATTGCTCGAAAGTCCCCTCGTCTTGATTTCAATCTGACGGACACGCTTTAAAAGTTCACTTGTCTCCATTCCTTTAGTATTTGACCGTGCCCCTGCGGAATCGGCCGAGGAACACGGTTGAATCGTTTATAATCTATGCAGCTTTTCCGCTGCGGATAAAAGCGGACGGGAACACTCTCCTCCCCGTCTGCCACGGTTTCAGACGCCCGCTTATCAGGGCACTTCCACCTTGTTCAGAATCTTGCTGACGATTTCGTCGGAAGTCACGTTGGTCGCTTCCGCCTCGTAAGTCAGTCCGATACGGTGACGGAGCACGTCGTGTGCCACGGCACGCACATCTTCCGGAATCACATACCCACGGCGTTTGATGAAAGCATAGCTGCGGGCAGCCAGTGCCAGGTTGATAGACGCACGCGGAGAACCGCCAAAGCCAATCAGGCTCTTCAGGTCCTTCAAATCGTATTTTTCCGGATAACGGGTAGCGAACACGATGTCGGCAATATATTGTTCAATCTTTTCGTCCAGGTAAACCTGACGCACTACCTCACGCGCCGCAATGATATCTTCCGCCTTCAAAATCGGACGGACTTCCACACGTTCGCCCGAAATATTCTGGCGGACAATTTTCTTTTCCTCTTCCAGCTTCGGGTAGTCAATGATAACCTTCAGCATGAAACGGTCCACCTGAGCTTCCGGCAACGGATAGGTACCTTCCTGTTCAATCGGGTTCTGCGTAGCCATTACCAGGAAAGGTTTCGGCAAAGCGAAAGTCTGTTTGCCCAGTGTCACCTGACGTTCCTGCATGGCCTCGAGCAAGGCACTCTGTACTTTCGCCGGAGCACGGTTGATTTCATCGGCCAATACGAAATTGGCGAAGATAGGTCCCTTGTTGGCGATGAACTGTTCATCCTTCTGACTGTAAATCATGGTACCGATGATATCGGCCGGCAGCAAATCAGGAGTAAACTGCACACGACTGTATTTGGAGTCGATCAATGAAGCCAGGGTCTTGATGGCCAATGTTTTTGCCAAACCCGGCACACCTTCCAGCAGGATATGTCCGTCGGAAAGCAACCCGATCAACAAAGATTCAATGAGGTGTTTTTGACCTACGATTACCTGATTCATTCCTTCCATCAGGTTGGTTACGAATGCGCTCTGGCGTTCGATACGTTCGTTTAATTCACGAATGTCAATAGCTTCAGCCATAATTTTCTTCTATTTTAGTTCCTATTTTTTTCATTAAAAAAAGCCCTTTCTCTACCTATGCCTAAAAGGACACCCCAAAATTAAGGCATTCCATTAACAGGCACAATAAATTTTGATAAAAAAATATAGACGGCTTTCCCCTTTTAAGGCTTATTGAACTAAAGAAAATTAAAAAGGCCCTGTTTGCATACGTACAAGGCCTTCCTTTATTTTTTAGGAGTCAGCTGTGGAATCTGAATAGTCGTCCCCACCGGCACGTTGTCCGGATTCTTGATAATGGATTTGTTATGCTTCACCAGATAGGGCCACAGTTTCTTGTTGCCATAGAACTTTTGGGCCACCCGCACCAGGCTTTCTCCCGGACGGAGCGTGTAAGAAGCTTGTGTACCTGTAATCTGGTATTCCACCGTGTCGGCCAGAGTTTCCCGCTTGGCCGGTGCAACCGTCTTTTCCGTTTTCTCCACCTTTTCAGGTTTCTCGGACATTACTTTTTCTTTGCTCACCGTATCCGAATGCTGCACCCGCATTTGAGAAGAATCCATTTTACCCGTCAAGGTATCTACCATCTGTACCGAATCCGGTACAACAAGCACAGACTTCTGCTGCATCAGATATTCCACCAACTCTTCCGGCACATACCGTCGTCCGGAGGTCAACGCCCAGGTAATCAGCCCCCCGATAAAGATTCCGACCAACAACACCGAAGCAATCATGCACCATGGGAAATGCCGTTCCTTATCCTCCCTTTTCACCGGTTCTACGATCTCCACAGCCTGTTCAGTCACAGATTTTTCCGGAGCTTCGTCCGTCTCTGGATTTGTTTCGGCTGTTGTTTCTTCCTTCAGCTCCTCGCTTTTCTTTTCCGAGGTAGTCACATCGGTTCCTGAAGCCTTCCCTTCCTGCACAACCGTTTCTGCATCCGCCGGCTCTTCTTTCCCTTCCTCCGACAAATCTGCCACCATTTCCGGACACGACTCCTCCGCTTTCTGCTCTGGAGAAGAAGAAACCATCTCAGCCTCGGACTCCACCTGCAAGTGTGACACTGTCTCCGTCGGCAAAGGCCCCTCCTCTTGCATAGCCTCCTGGGGAAACTCCAGCCCAATGGTTGTTATTTCACCACCCGGTACGGTTTCCACCGTTTCCTCCGCCACATCAGAATCCACTTCCTCTTCCGTTCCATCCGGCAATCCGCCTTCTTCCGGGAGATCCGTAAAATGCACTTCATCCTTGAGTAAAACCGACTGGAAATGCGCAAAAGGCTTGTTAATCTGGTCAC
Organism: Bacteroides mediterraneensis; assembly: GCF_025993685.1. Taxonomy (NCBI): domain Bacteria; kingdom Pseudomonadati; phylum Bacteroidota; class Bacteroidia; order Bacteroidales; family Bacteroidaceae; genus Bacteroides; species Bacteroides mediterraneensis. Next base: position 1,829,026 of record NZ_DAJPEN010000001.1, read on the forward strand.
GCAATCCCGCTTCCGGAATAAACGACACACGGGTATGCCCCTTGATCTCAATGGCCTCCCCCGTGTTGACATCCACGCTTTTCCGAGCCTCGATATTGATGAGTTTAAACGTACCCAACCCTTTCACCTTTACATACTTGTCGCGTGCCAAGGCTTCCTCAATCAAGGCGAGGAACTCCTTCACAAACACCTCCGCATCTGCCTCATTCCACTGGCATTTGCGGGCAAACAATTCCACAAGTTCTTGTAAGGTTATTTTCTCATTCATCGGGCGAAACGTTTTTAAACTTCTCCTTTAGTACCGTACTCGGTTTGAAAGACAGCGTCAGTTTGGGAGGTACCAGAAAACGCTGCCGGGTGACAGGATTCACAGAGATACGCTCCATCTTTTTCTTTACCTCAAACACACCGAAACCTTGCAGGCTGACCGTCTTGTCATCCTGCAAAGCCTGCGACAGACATTCGGTAAGCGAAGCGACCAAAGAAGCCGTCTCCTTCCCCGGCCTGTTCAGGCGGAGGGAAAGTTCCTCTATGAATTCCTTGTTTGTCATCCTATTTCACAATTCTTGCATACAAATCAAAATCGTCCGCATCATACACTTTCACCCGATGGAAAGTCCCGGTCTTCAGGCGGTGTTCACCCGCTTCAATCAAGACCTCCGGATCCACCTCCGGTGAGTCAAACTGCGTACGACCGATATAATAGTCTCCTTCTTTCCGGTCGATGATGACCTTGAATTCCTGTCCGATTTTCTGGTGCGCCAATTCAGCCGAAATTTCCTGCTGCAAGGCCATCAGCTCGTCCAGACGCTGCTGCTTCACCTCGTGCGGAATCTCATCCTTGTAATGCTTGGCCGAATAAGTGCCTTCTTCTTCCGAATAAGCAAATGCACCCATGCGTTCAAAGCGGGCCTTGCGCACGAACTCCTTCAGTTCTTCAAAGTCCTGTTCCGTTTCTCCGGGATGCCCCACCATCAACGTGGTACGCAAGTGAATGCCCGGCACCTCCTGGCGGAACTTCTCAATCAGCCGGTACGTTTCTTCCTTGGTCACATGACGGCGCATTTTCTCCAACATATTGTCGCTGATGTGCTGCAAGGCAATATCCATGTATTTGCACACATTGTCATTCTCTCGCATCACACGGAACAAATCTTCCGGGAAGTGAGCCGGATAAGCATAATGCAAACGAATCCATTCCACGCCCGGGATATGTGCCATCTGCTCAATCAGTTCCGGCAGCATCTGTTTCTTGTACAAGTCCACCCCGTAATACGTCAGTTCCTGCGCAATGACCTGAAATTCTTTCACCCCTTCCGACACCAGCAGACGTACCTCGTCCAGAATCTCTTCCATCGGACGAGACACATGCTTTCCGGTAATGATAGGGATGGCACAATATGCACATTTGCGGTCGCAGCCTTCCGAAATCTTCAGATAAGCATAATGCTTGGGAGTCGTCAGATGACGCTCGATGGAAAACTCCGAATGATACGCCTTGCCCAAATCGGCCAGCAGTTCGTTCCAGTTGAACTTTCCATAAAACTTGTCCACCTGCGGAATCTCCATCTGCAAGTCCTTCAGGTAACGTTCCGAAAGACAGCCCATGACATAGAGTTTCTTCAGCCGGCCTTCTTCCTTGGCCTGACAGAACTCCAATATCATGTTGATAGACTCTTCCTTGGCATCGCCAATAAAACCGCACGTATTGATAACGGCTATTTCTCCCTGAGGGTGGGCACTGTCGTGCGTCACTTTATATCCGTTGGCCTCCAGCTGCTTCATCAGCTTTTCAGAGTCCACCAGATTCTTTGAGCACCCTAATGTAATAATATCAATTGTATTCTTTCTCATTTCTCTGTGGTTGGGCCAAACAATGAATCCACAAACTCCCGGCGACGGAATACCTGCAGGTCCTCCATTCCTTCTCCCAGCCCGATGTATTTCACCGGAATCTTGAACTGGTCGGAAATGCCGATTACCACGCCTCCCTTGGCGGTACCGTCAAGTTTGGTAATGGCCATCGCCGTCACCTCCGTAGCCAGCGTAAACTGTTTGGCTTGTTCAAACGCATTCTGTCCGGTAGAGCCGTCGAGCACCAGCAACACCTCATGCGGCGCATCGGGAACCACCTTCTTCATCACATTCTTGATTTTGGTCAGCTCGTTCATCAAGCCGATTTTATTATGCAGACGGCCCGCCGTATCGATGATTACAACATCCGCATGGTTGGCCGTAGCCGAACTCAGCGTGTCGAAAGCCACTGAAGCTGGATCGGCACCCATTTTCTGTTTGATGACAGGTACACCCACTCGTTCGCCCCAGATATCCAGCTGCTCCACGGCGGCTGCACGGAACGTATCGGCTGCACCCAGATAGACTTTCTTTCCTGCCTTCTTGAACTGATAAGCCAGCTTTCCGATGGTCGTAGTCTTTCCTACTCCGTTCACGCCCACCACCATAATCACATAGGGTGTCTTGCCTTGGGGAACGTCAAAATCTGCCGTATCCACCGAATTGTTCTCCATCAGCAATGCGGCGATTTCTTCGCGAAGAATATTATTCAGCTCCTGCGTATTCACATACTTGTCTTTCGATACCCTGGCTTCTATGCGCTTGATAATATTCAGCGTAGTTTCCACTCCTACATCAGACGTAATGAGCACTTCCTCCAGATTGTCCAACACCTCGTCGTCTACCTTCGATTTTCCAGCCACTGCACGCGCAATCTTGCTGAATACACTTTCTTTGGTTTTAGACAATCCTTTGTCTAACGTCTCTTTTTTTTCCTTTGAGAAAAAACTAAAAAATCCCATACAACTTCACATTTATCAGTTTCTGACACAAAGATAAAACTATTCTCGTTCACACACAAAAAAAGTTCCTTCCATCTTTTGAATGAAAGGAACTTTTATTTAGCATTTTATATTTGACTCGCTAAATTATTTCTTGAAGAAGTCCTGAACTTTTTCGTTAGGAACCATCTGTTCGTCAAAAACGTAAGCACCTGTTTTCGGAGACTTAACCATTTTGATAACCTTAGTATAAGAACGGCCTTCTTTACCTGTCTGAAGGGTTGCGACTGTTTTCTTTGCCATGGTCTGTTATTATTTAATTTCTTTATGAACTGTTACTCTTTTCAAAATAGGATTGTACTTCTTCAGTTCCAATCTTTCAGTGGTATTTTTTCTGTTCTTTGTTGTAATATAACGAGAAGTTCCCGGCATACCACTATCCTTCATTTCTGTGCATTCAAGGATTACCTGTACTCTGTTTCCTTTAGCTTTCTTAGCCATAGTCTTTCTCTCCTTTTAATTAACCAATAATTTTGATAGTTTTCCAATCACAATAGCCTTTTGCCACTGCTTCATTCAGCGCTGCATCGAGGCCTTTTTTGTTAATAACTCGCAAGCCGTTAGCACAGATATTCAGGCTAATCCAGCAATCCTGTTCTACATAGTAGAATTTCTTAGTAAACAAGTTCACATCAAAAGTTCTTTTTGTTCTTCTCTTAGAGTGTGAAACGTTGTTGCCTATCAAGGCTTTCTTTCCGGTAATTTGACAAATTTTCGACATTTCTATCTAGTTTTTATAGTTTTATTCCATGGTTCTCTCAAACGGAGTGCAAAGTAAGTGATTTTATTTTACATAAACAAATCTTTCACCAAGAAATTGCACTTTCACCCCTCATTTTCTTGATTTTGACACAATTCCAGCAATAATTGCAGGGTTTTGGCCGTTGCTGCCTGGATATTTTTCTCGCGACCTTCGTCTTCACTCAACATAGCCGTGAGCACCTTTTCTTTCGAACCGGCAGCCACCCAGATGGTACCGACCGGCTTTTCCGGAGTGCCTCCCGCAGGTCCGGCAATGCCCGATGTGGCTACGGCATAATCCGTATCCAAAGCTTCAATGGCACCTTTCACCATTTCTACCACGGTTTCCTCACTTACAGCCCCATATTTTTCCAATGTTTCTGCATTCACATGCAGGTGATTCACCTTCACCTCATTTGAATAGGCGATAATTCCACCTTTATAGAAACGAGAACTACCTGGGATAGCAGTTATAATGGCAGCCACGTTACCAGCCGTACAGCTTTCAGCGGTAGCCAATGTAAAACCTTCTCTCCAGAAGATTTCACTTATCTCCTTACTTAGTGTTTTGGTTTCTACTGACATAATCTCTTTTTTCTAAATTGTTACTTAATGGTTACCCGTGAATAAGCGGGCTTGTCTATTGTGCAAAAATCCTTGTCCAAAAATTTATAGTATCCCGTAATGGCAATCATGGCCGCATTGTCGGTGGTATAGCCGAACTTCGGGATGAAGATGTTCCAGCCATACTTCTTGGCATGTTCGCGGAAAGCGTTGCGGAGTCCGTTGTTGGCCGAAACACCACCTGCCACGGCCACTTCCTTGATGCCCGTATCCTTCACCACCTTACGCAGCTTGTCCATCAGAATGTCCACAATGGTCTTCTCCAACGAAGCAGCCAGGTCGGTTTTGTGATGCTCTACAAAATCCGGATCTTCCTTTACCCATTCCTTGAGCGAATACAGGAAAGAAGTCTTCAAGCCGCTGAAGCTGTAGTTGTAGCCCGGGATATGCGGTTTGCTGAAAGTATAGGCATTCGGATTGCCCTGACGTGCCAGCTTGTCAATAATCGGTCCGCCGGGATAGCCCAATCCCATCACCTTGGAACATTTGTCAATGGCTTCTCCTGCCGCATCGTCGATGGTCTGCCCCAGCACCTCCATGTCGTTGTAGGCATTCACACGGATAATCTGTGAATTCCCGCCCGATACCAGCAGACAGATGAAAGGCAGGCTCGGCTGTACATTCTCGCCGTCCGGTTCCTTGATAAAATGCGCCATCACATGTCCCTGCAGATGGTTCACCTCCACCATCGGGATACCCAGCGCACGGGCAAACCCCTTCGCAAACGATACTCCTACCAGCAAAGAACCCATCAGTCCCGGTCCGCGGGTAAAAGCCACCGCGCTCAATTCTTCCTTTGTCACCCCGGCCCGTTTCAATGCCTCGTGCACCACCGGCACAATGTTCTGCTGATGCGCCCGCGAGGCCAGTTCAGGAACCACGCCTCCATACGCTTCATGCACTGCCTGACTGGCAATCACGCTGGAAAGCAGTACCCCGTCCTTGATTACCGCAGCCGAAGTATCGTCACAAGAAGATTCTATTCCTAATATTATCGTACTCATAAAATGTCTTTATACCTTAAATATATTAATGCGTCAATATTTCAAGACCCTGTTCCGTCATCACGAATGTATGCTCCCACTGTGCAGAAGGAAGTTCATCCTCCGTCACTACGGTCCAGCCGTCTTCTTCATCAATAAACACTTCCCAGGTTCCCATGTTGATCATCGGCTCGATGGTAAACACCATGCCCGGCACGAGCAGCATGCCCGTACCCTTCTTTCCGAAATGCTCCACATCCGGCTCCTCGTGGAACTCCAGTCCCACCCCGTGACCGCACAAGTCGCGCACCACCGAAAAACCGTTCTTCTTGGCATGTTTTTCGATGGCGTGGCCGATGTCGCCCACGAAGCTGAACGGTTTGGCCGCCTCCATTCCGATTTCCAGACACTCTTTAGCCACACGGACCAGTTTCTCTTTCTGAGGTGTGGTTTTCCCAATGATGAACATACGGGAAGCATCTGCATAATACCCGTCCAGAATCGTCGTACAGTCCACATTGATGATATCGCCTTCTTCCAGGATTTCTTCTTCGTTCGGAATACCGTGGCACACCACTTCATTGATTGACGTGCAACAGCTTTTCGGAAAACCTTCATAGCCCAGACACGCCGGGATAGCCCCGTGGTCCTTTGTGTATTCATACACCAGCTTGTCTATTTCCGCCGTACTCATTCCGGCATGGATTTCTTTTTCCACCAAGTCAAGCACCCCTGTATTGATAACCCCACTGCGACGGATGCCTTCAATCTGTTCCGGAGTCTTGATTAACTGGCGAGTCGGAACCAGATGGCCTCTGTCCTGATAATACAGCACCTTCTTGTCCAGTTCGGTCAACTCCGCTCCTTTAGGAACCTTCCAGTTTATTTTATGTCTTCTCATAATTCTCATTTTTACTTAGACGCAAAGTTATAAGAAAAAAATGGAATAGGATACGGTATGAAGAATAAAAATGCCTTCCCGCTACAGAAAGGTTTGTCATATTTCTGTAACACTGTTCTAAAAGCCCCAAAAATGTTCGCAAAATACCACACAGTACATAAATTTGACAGCCGGAAACTTGCTTCAACAACAAAATATTTATATCTTCGCCCTGACAGTAAACAAATAAAATAATTTAAATTCAAAAACTATGATGGACAAGACTCAAATTGGAACAAACGCCGGGATTGTCTGGAAACTCCTTTCCGACAACGCACATTGGGAATACGAAAAACTGAAAAAAGAATCCGGATTGTCCGATAGAGATTTGAATGCCGCAATCGGATGGCTGGCACGCGAAGACAAAATAGATTTCGACATCGACGAAAAAGAAGACCGCTTATTCCTGCATGTCAACGTCTATATTGGCTGAAAAAAAGGCCATTGAATATGACTGAACGCACATTCAATGGCCTTTTCTGCCCCTTTTCTCCACGTCACACAATCCGGTTCACCGTGATATCAGGAAAATCATGCAGCATCATCAGAAGCAGCCCTTCTTCATTCGCCCGTTTGGCCCGTATCACCATCGAGATGCGGTACATTTCCCGTCCGTCTTCATACACCTTGTTCATCTCATACGAAGCAATCTGGAAGCCGCCTGAACTGAACCGGGCCGACACGTCTTTCAGCACACCAGGATTTCCCGCCGTAAATTCAATAATCATGTTCCGCATACCCACACTCTTGAAGCAATAACTGAGTACCTCCAATCCGGCCAGCGCCAGCAGTGTGGCCAGAATACCAATCAGATACATACCCGCTCCGATGGCCAGTCCGATGCCTGCGGTGGCCCACACCCCTGCCGCCGTAGTCAGCCCGCGGATCACCTGCTTCTGCAAGAGAATGATGGTTCCGGCCCCGATAAAGCCGATGCCGCTGACCACCTGGGCCGCCAACCGGCTCGGGTCCAACCGCACCAAATCTTTCTCCAGCACATCCATGAAACCATATTGCGACACAATCATCATCAACGCACTTCCCAAGGCTACCAGGAAATGGGTCCGGTAGCCGGCTTCCTTTGCCCGGTATTCCCGCTCCAGACCGATGAGTACTCCCATCAGACCTGCCACGAACAACCTTAAAGAAAAATCCACATAAATATTCATATATACTTTCCGTTATCAACTTTCTTGCGAAAGATACAAAAATTTTGATAGTTTTCCAAAGGGAAGCATAATCTATGAATAGGTGAAAGACTGACTACGCGATTATTTACTCATTTATACACTAACTTCTTCAAACAATCATTCTTACTCGTTACACTTTAACGATTTTTTCAATGCTAAACCTTTTTCAGTAAGACGATATTTTTGGTTCTGACTATTAGGTCTTTCTGGTATAGTCAACTCTATATAATCATTCTTAATAGCCGGAAGCAAATAATCCGTTCTAAAATAATCTCTATTCTTTATTGACAGCAATTCCTGCAATTCCGAACGCCCTTTCTCTCCGACTAGTACAGAAATGAGTTTTTTAACTTGTACACTTGCATGGTCACTTGCATGGTCACTTGCATGGTCACTTGCATGGTCACTTGCATGGTCACTTATAGGAAAAGTTATACGGATAAAATTATCAGTAAACTTAAAACAATCTTCACTGTATGCCCTCAGAATACGAGGAATACCAGATCCTAACGACTCCACCAACTCCAAATCACGATAAATTCTCATCAACTCCTTATTACGAGGAATTGATATGCCATTGAAAAACTCCTCTTTGGAAAGAGACTCCGGCAAACGACCCGCCGAAGTTATCTCAAGCCTGTCAGGAAATATCTCAAATTTAGGTGGTACCTCAAATGAATAATCATTATGTACTATTGCATTGATAACGGCTTCACGCAGAGCGACCTTATTCCACAGTGGGGTTTCAATGCGCTCCATAGGCGTTATAGTAGCGGCAATTTTATTCTCAATATCTAATTTTGCTAACACACTTTTGGTCGCTTTAATAAGCGAACAATATCCGTACTCATTATTCTCTATCAAATCACAACGGTCAAGACTTGAATACTTTGCCACTTTAATCGAATTACCATTCTCATCTGCTAAAAGATAAGCTACATAATTAAACTTTCCATTTTCAGTAAGCAACTCCAATGTCCGTTTGAAATTCTCGCTGAGCCTCTTACCACGTTCATCATAATAAATACGCAGCTGTTCAAAACTCAAATCCTGCCGATTGGACACAATACGTCCAATAGAATTGCGCGTTCGCATAGCAAACAAACGATCAATCTGCTCTTGAGGCATAGGTTCTGCCGATGTTCCCACACGCATATAAACACCTCGCGGAGTCATACCATATTTTGTCTTAAAATACGGCTTCTCTATTCCGCTTGCCACTGTAACCTTAACAATACTACACCCATCCTTTTGCTCCTCGGCAATATCAAATAAACCCATCGCAGAAGGAGAAATATTATGTTTAATACGATCTTTCAATCTCAGCATACAGTCATCCACATCACTTACACCCACCGTAGAGCCATCCTTATCAATGCCGATATATATGTATCCGCCTTCCTTATAATTAAGAAATGACACTACCTCCTTCTCGAAATCAAGCTCAGGAGTTAATTCTCTTTTATATTCTATGCGATTAGTTTCTGTCATATATTTTTAAACAAATTCATTTTCTAATTCATACATATTGTATAAGTGATATCAATTGATATAAACATTAACCTATACTAACCCTCATCACTTGGATATATGGTAAATTAATTCATGTTACACACACTCTATGACTCACCATGACTGCCCTTCGCTTTAATCCATTCTATTCATTTACAAGATACTTTTTAATAGCTCCTGGCTTTTGGATATACATTCGTCTAATATCATAATTAGGCTACTTAAATTATTAGATAAACGTCTTTTAGACTTATTTATCACCCGTTCTGCCTTCGGTAAAATGTCTATAGATTTTTTAAAACTCACAATACCAGATTTTGCATTTGATATAGATATGAACAATTGATTAATTGCAGCATATTCCTCATTCATACTTTCTTTATTTTCTGATGCAATGAGAGCTTTCATTTTTGTAGCATTATCAATCATACGAAAAAATGAATCTCTTAAATCCATTGCATCATCTTCAATTTCCTTTGACAAATCATCCATCCCTTTCGCTGCAGACTGCATAACTCCTCTTGCTTGCGATATATTAGGATGAGAAGAATTTATATTCTGCAAACGTCTAGTATTAGTTTTCAGACTTTCAGTGTGTTTATGCATAGCATCTGTCAATCTACAGCATATTTCAGATATAGTTTGAACATTAATATCCACTTGTTCTCTATAATCTAAGAATCCCAATTCCTCTATTTCATTATCCTCAAGCTCCTTTATATCGGATACCATAACAGATGGTAAAAGGGTTGATGATAACGATCTGCAATATGATATAAATGCGTCTTTATTTCTATTCCACACTGAAGGTTTTATTACAAAGCCTAATTTATCTGAGAACACCTCGCAAAGAGTATCTATAGACTCATTGCAATCAATTTTTATAGCCTTGTTTAATGACTCCAGCCATCCCAGTTTATCAAAAGAAGTATTAGGTAGCAAAATTTGGATAATATGCCTGTTTAATGCCCATGCTGCACCCATTTCATTTAAACACACTTCACTCTTTTTGTAATTATCGGATATCATTAATAATACGATATCTGCACAAGCCATATTGTTTTGAATAAATTGAGGGATACTTTCCCCTGGAATTACCCCTGTATCATCACGAGATGTATAAGCGATAATTTTAGATTCAAGTCCCATCCCCAAAAGGATAATTGAATCTACAAATTTACTAACCAACTCTCTATCCTTTGACGCATGACTGATAAAAATTCTTTTTCCAGATATTAATTGTTTTGTTGGCAGTTTTTCAGCAGAAACTTTTGAATTTCCCCCAATATCTCCACGTTCCAGTTTATCTAATAGCACACAAAAATCCTTTCGGATATTCTGATAGTTAGCTTTTAAAACATGACCGTTATCAACATTATTATCTATATTTTTAAAGTCAACAAATTCTTTATTATTATCGTCAAAATAATGGCCAAAGACCACAACTGATTCTTCATACCATCTACGGTATGCTTCCATTGCCTCATGAACACAAGGACTTATATTTAATTTATCATAATCAGCTCTTAGCTGTTTTAACCTAGCAATCTCATTTTTTACGATTTGTACATCAAACATATAGGGCACATTATTAGTATATAGTACAAATGTAGTGATTAAATATGAAACAATATATTTCTACTTAAATGTTTTTGGTTTCTATATCACATTACTACTAGCATTTCTTTTTGCTCTTAAAAAGATACAATCAGTTAGCTGCCAATCTCTATTAATAATAAATTACCCTTATCGTATTTTTACCTGCCAAGTTCCACAAAATAGCACTTACAACTTTTATTTCTGTAAAATTCCCTATCCATACCCCCATCCGCTCTCTCCTTTTCTACATCCCGCGTCCGGGAACTGTACGTTTCTGCCCGCGGAAACATACGGTTCCCGACTGGAAAACCTACGTTTCCGCCCCGCGAAACATAGAAAAACAAGAAGCGTTTTTCCGTCTGTGCCCTTGTCTTTTCAAGACCACAAAGCCTCATTTCCACCCAGCGCCCCTCTACCTCACCTTCTGCGCCACGTTTCCGCTCCCGCATTTTCGCAATTACACTTTTTTCCGTATTTTTGCACCCGATTCACAGTACTATTTTATGAAATACAAACTATTAGCATTAGACCTCGACGGTACGCTTACCAACTCGAAAAAAGTAATCACCCCTCGCACCCGGGAAACGCTTCTTAAAGCACAGGAAAAAGGAGTAAAAATCATACTGGCTTCCGGACGGCCCACCTACGGCATCGTGCCCCTGGCCGAGCAGCTGGAGCTTCAGAAATACGAAGGATATATCCTGGCCTACAACGGCGGGGAAATCACCGACTGGAAAACCAAGGAAGTGATATGCAAGAACCTTCTCGACCCGGAGGTGCTTCCCTACCTGTATGAATGTGCCAAGAAGAACGATTTCGCCATCGTGACCTACGACGGGGAATATGTGCTGACCGAAAAGCCTGACGATGAATACGTGCTGAAAGAGGCGCTGCTCAACGTAATGAAAATCAAGAAGGTGGACAACTTTCTGGAGGCCGTGAAGCATCCCATTGCCAAATGCCTGATTGTGGGCGACCCTACCCGCCTGGCGGTACTGGAGAAAGAGATGTACGACCACCTGAAAGACCGCATGGGCGTGTTCCGCTCCGAGCCTTATTTCCTGGAACTGGTGCCGAAGGGCATCGACAAGGCCCTGTCGCTGGCGGGTATGCTGGAAAAGATTGGGGTGTCGCGCGAAGAAATGATTGCCATCGGCGACGGATTCAATGACCTGTCCATGATTAAATACGCCGGACTGGGGATTGCCATGGCCAACGCGCAGGACGTGGTAAAAGAAAACGCCGACTTCATCACTCTGTCGAATGAGGAAGACGGCGTGGCGTATGCGGCAGAAAAATTCATTCTGTCTTAGGCTTCCGGTCGAAGAACGGATTCTTGGAGGATGCGCTCACGGGGATGGCATACACCTGGGTGCATCCGTCCAGCCAGTCGAGTTGCTGGGCTGCCAGTCCGGCCGAAAACATGACCCGCGTATCCACCCGATGGTCGGCGGCTACGGAGCAGGCCGACCCGATGGCGATGCCTACATCCACACTATTGATGGCGCAAGGCACTCCTTCCTTGCGGCTGGCACAGGTCTCATACCCGCAATGTCCGCAATCCAACCCCTGCGGATGTGAATGAGTGCCTATCAGCACAATGCACTCCGCCTGCAGGATGTTGTCGGCGTCCCGCAGGAAGAATTTAAACCCATTGTCTTCATACATCTGCTTCATCGTGTCCGACAAGATGCGGATGTTGCTTTCCGTCACCATGGCCACCTCTATGATGTCCACGCCCTTCCCCTTGGGGGCTGTGCGGGCGGCCGTCATCATCTGCTGTGCCACCTGCAACACTTGTTCATGGCGGCTGTCTCTTTCATTCAGTATCATATCTCCTTCAAGTTAAAACATATACAATAAAAAAAAGGGTTATATCCAAGTTCCTCTGCCTGAGCTTCGGATACTCTAAATATAACCCTTTTCAAAATAAATCACCAAAGGATTTATTTCTTTTTTCCTTTTTTCAGGTCATTTTCATGAATGGCCTCTTCTACTTGATAAGCCGGCGCATGTTTTTTATGCATGCCTTTCGGTTTTTTATTACCTGCAGCTCCCATAGTAAAAACCTCCTTTCAAAGTCCTTTAAAAAGTCAAACGATATAATTTATTATTTCAATAAATCCAGTTGTTTGAAGCACTTGATCAATTTTTCGATGGCGAAATCCACCTGTTCCTTGGTATGAGTAGCCATCAGTGCAAAGCGCACCAGCGTGTCCTGAGGCGCACAGGCCGGCGGGATTACCGGGTTGATGAATACCCCTTCATCGAAGGCCAGCTTGGTCACTTCGAAAGTCTTGTCCGTATCGCGCACGTACAACGGGATAATCGGGCTTTCCGTATCGCCGATTTCAAAGCCAGCCTCACGGAAGCTCTTCAAGGCATAATTGGTAATCTCCCACAGGTTCTTCTGACGTTCCGGTTCGGTCTTGAAAATATGGATGGCCTCTCTGGCGGCAGCAGTAGCGGCCGGAGTGTTGCTGGCCTGGAAGATATAAGAACGGGCATTGTGGCGCAACCAGTTGATGACGTCCTTGTCACCGGCTACGAAACCACCGATGGATGCCAGTGACTTGCTGAACGTACCCATAATCAGGTCGATGTCTTCCGTTACGCCGAAGTGGTCGCATACGCCGCGGCCTTCCCGACCGAAGACACCCAGTCCGTGTGCTTCGTCCACATAGATGCTGGCATTGTATTTTTTCTTCAGGCGGACAATTTCCGGCAGGTTGGCCAGGTCGCCTTCCATAGAGAACACACTGTCCACCACAATCAGCTTCACGGCATCCGGTTCGCATTTCTGGAGTTCTTTCTCCAAAGCCTCCATGTCATTATGCTTGTATTTCAGCTGAGTGGCAAAAGAAAGACGGCGTCCGTCTACGATAGATGCGTGGTCGCGGTCGTCGCAAATGATATAGTCGCCACGTCCGGCCAACTGAGGAATCACGCCTTCATTTACGGTAAAACCTGTGGAGAAGCAGAGTGCTTCATCTTTTCCTACGAATTCGGCCAACTCTTTTTCCAGCTGTACGTGGATATCAAGTGTTCCGTTCAACAGACGGGAACCGGCACATCCCGTACCGTATTTGCGAGTCGCTGCAATGGCCGCGTCAATAATTCTTTGGTCGTGAGTCAAGCCCATGTAAGAGTTTGAACCAAACATCAGCACCTTTTTTCCGTCCATCATCACCTCTGTGTCCTGTGCGCTGTCAATCTCACGGAAATAAGGGTAAACGCCTCTTTCCATATACATCTGAGGCAATCTGAATTTACTAAATTTTTCTTGTAATAATCCCATATTTTAAGTATCTGGTAAGCACCCCGGCTTACGTTAAACTTTATCACTTTGCAACCGTATCGTCACATCGTTTTTACTAAGAACGTGCAAAGATACAAAAAACTCCAAAATCAGATACAAATCCCCTAAAAAAAATGGTTTTGTGTTTAATTATCCCCAAAAACATCCCTCAAATATGAAAGATAATATTATTTTTGTGCTCCCAAATTCTAAATCTGGCTTATGGATACGAAAAAGCGAATCATCTTTGTGGTAAATCCTATATCCGGAACCCACGGAAAGGAATTCATACTGAAGCTCATCGAGCGGGAACTGGACAGGTCGAAATATGAATATTCCATCCGAAAGACCGAATATGCCGGACATGCTTCCGAGATAGCCGCACAGGCTGCCGCGGAAGGGGCAGATATCGTGGTGGCTATCGGCGGAGACGGAACCATCAACGAAATAGGACGGGCGCTCATCCATACGGATACGGCCATGGGAATCATTCCCTGCGGTTCGGGAAACGGACTGGCGCGCCATCTGCACATCCCCATGGAGCCCAAGGGGGCCATCAACGTGCTGAACGCCGGACGGGTCAAGACCATCGACTATGGAATTATCGACAACCATCCCTTCTTCTGTACGTGCGGAGTGGGATTCGACGCTTTCGTGAGCCTGAAATTTGCGGATTCCGGGAAAAGGGGCTTGCTCACCTATCTGGAAAACACCTTGCACGAGAGTCTTACGTACCAGCCGGAGACGTATGAGATAGAGAATTCAACGGGCACCGTCCGCTACAAGGCTTTCCTGATTGCCTGCGCCAACGCATCACAATACGGGAACAATGCCTACATCGCCCCGCAGGCTTCCCTGACCGACGGGATGATGGACATCACCATCCTGGAGCCTTTCACGGTACTGGATGTGCCTTCGCTTTCCATCCAGCTGTTTACCCGGACGCTCGACCAGAACAGCCGTATCAAGACGATGAAAGACAAAAGCATCATCATCCACCGGGAAAAGGAAGGGGTGTTCCATTTCGACGGTGACCCGGCAATGGGAGGAAAAGACCTGAAGGTGGAAATCATCCATCAGGGACTGCATGTCATCGCTCCCATCCGGCCGAAGCGTATGCCGTCGCCCCCTCTGAACATCCTGCAACATTTCACTGATTTCATCGGCCGGCGTCCGTTTACCGAGACCATCGCCCAGAAGCACCGCCAGCTCCTGATGCTGAACCAGCATATTCTGAGAAGGCTCTCCAAGAAATAACTCTCCCGGCCCTACAAGGCCAGATAGAACGGCTTGGCCAGTGTTTCAAACTCCGGCGTATAGACGTGACGCTCCATTTCAATGGCCAGATGGCAGGTTTCGGTCTGCACGCAAGCCGACTTGACAAAGGCCATCAGCACCCGCTTGGGAGGAAGTCCGGCACGGGGATGTACCCATGTCTGACGCGAAAGAGACAGGCCTTGTTTCAAAGCCAGCGCCACAAAATCAGGAGCGGCGGTAGCGGGAAGTATCACCGAGAAACATCCTTCGCCTGAGAGCAAAAAAGCCGCCTTTTCCAGAAGCGCTTCAAAATCCAGCGCATCGGTATGCCGTGCCGTATTCCGCTGGGCATGAGGGCATTTCACCGCTTCCACGAAATAGGGCGGGTTCGACACAATCGCATCGAAACGGCCCTTCCAGTCTTCCGGTGCCTGCCGGATGTCCAGCTGAGTCACCTCCATCCGGTCGGCCCAAGACGAACGGGCCACGTTCTCCCGCGCCTGCTCCACGGCGGCTCCGTCAATGTCGACCGCCGTCACGAAAGCCTGTGGGTTCCGCTGGGCCAGCATCAGGGCAATCAGTCCGCTCCCGGTACCGATGTCCAAGATGCGGGCGGCTCCTTCCACCTGCGCCCAGGCACCCGCCAACACTCCGTCCGTGCCCACTTTCATGGCACATTTATCGTGAAAAACTACAAATTGCTTGAATTGAAAAAAGGGATTCGGCATAGCTTCTTACTCAAATTTTGCGCCAAAATTACGGAAATCCTCCCAGAAAGTGCCCTTACCTCATATTATTTTTAAATAATAAACAGGTATTTGAAGTAAATAGTTTCCAAATTAGGCGCGGAATGATTACCTTTGTGCCGTTTTGAACAATAAAAAAACCTTCTTAATTCAGAAGCGAAAAAAATATGGTAAAAAAGACAAAAAACAACGAGATTCTGGTTAGTGCGGAAGGCAAGGATATCCCTATGATGGCCGAAATCGAAACGATTGCCACGGAAGATACCAAGGAAGAAGATTTGACCGGGGAATTGCCCGTCATGCCCCTGCGCAACCTAATGATATTCCCTTCTATCGTCATGCCGATTAACGTGGGACGCCAGCCTACACTGAAGCTGGTGAACCAGGCTCTCCAAAGCAAGGAACCCATCGTCATCACCACGCAAAAGGTGGGCGAAACGGAGTCACCCAAGCAAAAAGACCTGTTCCCCATCGCCGTCATCGGTAAGGTGCTGCGCGTGTTCGAAATGCCGGGAGGGACCATTACGGCCATCCTTCAGGCCACGGGTCCGAAGGTGAAGCTGGAGGAAATCACTTCCACCCGCCCGTTCCTGCGGGGAAAGGTTTCCGTGATTGAGGAAGACATGCAGGATGAAAAGTCGGACGAGTTCAAGACGCTGATTGACACGTGCAAGGAGCTGAGTGCAAAGGTAATCGAACTCTCGGACGAGATTTCTCCCGATACGGCTTTTGCCTTGAAGAACCTGGACAACAACGAGGTGCTGGTGAATTTCATTTCGGGCAACTTCCCCTTCCCTATCAATGAGAAATATGAGCTGTTGCAAATCAACGACCTGAAATCCAGACTGTACCGCCTGATTCAGTTATTGAACAAGACCATCCAGCTGGCCACGCTGAAACAGAACATCCAGATGCGTACGCGCGAGGAACTGGACCGCCAGCAACGGGAATACTTCCTGCAACAACAAATCAAGAACATTCAGGACGAGCTGGGCAACGGACAGGACGATGAAATCGACGAACTCCAGAAGAAGGGCGAGAAAAAGCTCTGGAAGCCGGAGGTGAAGGAGATTTTCGACCGCGAACTGGCGAAGCTGGAACGCATCAACCCGCAATCGCCGGATTATAACGTGCAACTGACGTACCTGCAGACGTTGCTTTCTCTGCCGTGGGGTGTGTACACCAAGGACGTGATTGACATTCCGAATGCCAAGAAGATTCTGGACAAGGAGCACTACGGACTGGAGAAGGTGAAAGAACGTATTCTGGAATATCTGGCCGTGCTGAAGCTGAAAGGCGACCTGAAATCGCCGATTATCTGCCTCTACGGTCCTCCGGGAGTCGGCAAGACCTCACTGGGACGCTCCATCGCCACGGCCCTGAAGCGGAAATATGTCCGCATGTCACTGGGTGGCGTACACGACGAGGCGGAAATCCGCGGACACCGCAAGACGTATATCGGTGCCATGCCGGGACGTATCATCAAGAGCCTGATCAAAGCGGAGACCTCCAACCCGGTCATCATCCTGGACGAGATTGACAAGCTGAGCAACGACAACCACGGCGACCCGAGTTCGGCCATGCTGGAAGTGCTCGACCCGGAACAGAACAACACGTTCCACGACAACTATGTGGACATCGACTACGACTTGTCGAACGTCATGTTCATTGCCACGGCCAACAACCTGGGCACCATCCCTACTCCGTTGCTCGACCGTATGGAACTGATTGAGGTGAGCGGCTACATCACCGAGGAGAAAATCGAGATTGCCCGCCGCCACCTGATTCCGAAGGAAATGGAAAAGAACGGCTTGAAGAAGGAACACGTGAAGTTCACCAAACCGGCCATCGAATACATCATCGAGAACTATACCCGTGAAAGCGGTGTGCGCGAGCTGGAGAAGAAAATCAGTAAGGTGATGCGGAAAATCGCCCTGGAAATCGCCAGCGGTGAATTTACCGAAACGCACGAACTGAAACCGAAGGACATCGAGAAATTCCTCGGCCCGCAGGAATACTCCCGCGACAAGTACCAGGGCAACGAATATGCCGGCGTGGTGACCGGACTGGCCTGGACGGCGGTAGGCGGCGAAATCCTGTTCGTGGAAACCAGCCTGAGCCGCGGAAAGGGGCAGTTGACCCTGACCGGAAACCTGGGTTCCGTGATGAAGGAATCGGCCATGCTGGCACTGGAGTACCTGAAAGCGCACAGCCACTTGCTGGACTTGCCGGAAGGCATCTTCGACAACTGGAACATCCATATCCACGTGCCGGAAGGAGCCATTCCGAAAGACGGTCCTTCTGCCGGTATCACGATGGTCACCTCACTGGCGTCTGCCCTGACCCAGCGGAAAGTAAAGGCCAACCTGGCCATGACGGGCGAAATCACCCTGCGCGGAAAAGTGTTGCCGGTAGGCGGTATCCGCGAAAAGATTCTGGCCGCCAAACGGGCCGGCATCAAGGACATCATCTTGTGTGAGGAAAACCGCAAGGACATCAACGAAATCCAGCCGATGTACCTCACGGGCATGACCTTCCACTACGTGAAGGACATCAAGGAGGTGCTCCGCCTGGCCCTGACCGACGAGAAGGTGGCCGATGCCATTGATTTCACCGTGAAAGAAGACAAAGACAAAAACCAAGAAAACCCAGCACAATGAAGTTTGAGTTACAACATACGGATCCCAAATCGAATGCCCGCGCCGGTCTGATTACGACCGACCACGGGCAGATTGAGACCCCTATCTTTATGCCGGTCGGCACACTCGGTACGGTAAAGGGGGTGCATCTTCACGAACTGAAGAACGACATCAAGGCCCAGATTATCCTGGGAAACACGTATCACCTCTATCTGCGCCCGGGACTCGACATCATTGAGGGGGCCGGAGGACTGCACAAGTTCAACGGGTTCGACCGCCCGATGCTGACCGATAGCGGGGGCTTCCAGGTGTTCTCCCTTTCCGGCATCCGGAAATTGCGCGAAGAAGGCGTGGAGTTCCGCTCGCACATCGACGGGTCGAAGCACCTGTTCACTCCGGAACGGGTGATGGACATCGAACGCACCATCGGAGCCGACATCATCATGGCTTTCGATGAATGTGCGCCCGGCACCTCCGACTATGACTATGCCAAGAAGTCGATGGAGCTGACGCATCGCTGGCTCGACCGTTGCTGCGCCCGTTTCAACGAGACGGAGCCCAAGTACGGCTACAGCCAGTCACTCTTCCCCATCGTGCAGGGATGTGTGTATCCCGACCTGCGCCGGCGCTCGGCAGAATACATCGCCTCGAAGAATGCCGACGGAAACGCCATCGGCGGACTGGCCGTGGGCGAACCAACGGAGAAGATGTATGAGATGATTGAGGTGGTCAACGAAATATTGCCTACCGACAAGCCCCGCTACCTGATGGGCGTGGGAACTCCGGTCAATATTCTGGAAGGAATCGAACGGGGAGTGGACATGTTCGATTGCGTAATGCCGACCCGCAACGGCCGAAACGGCATGCTCTTCACCAAGGACGGCATCATGAACATGCGCAACAAGAAATGGGAGAACGATTACTCCCCCATCGAAGCCGACGGCGCTTCCTACGTGGACACGATGTACAGCCGCGCCTACCTGCGCCACCTGTTCCATGCCCAGGAGCTGCTTGCCCTCCAGATTGCCTCCATCCACAACCTGGCCTTCTACCTCTGGCTCGTGGGCGAGGCCCGCAAGCACATCATCGCCGGCGACTTCTCTACCTGGAAGCCGATGATGGTGAAACGTTTATCTACCCGATTGTAATTGTAGTTTGATATGAAGCACAATGTGGCCCAGCTGTTCCGTTTCTACCTGAAAGCAGGAAGGGAACAGCTGAAAAAATTAAAAGGAAACCCGTTCAAGAAGAAATGGCTGAAACGGCTCGACAGGTACATCATCGTGAAGTTCCTGGGCACCTATTTCTTTGCCATCGCACTGATTATCTCCATTGCCGTGGTGTTCGACATCAATGAAAACATTGACGACTTCATCAACAACAAGGCGCCCATCAGTGCCATCATCTTCGACTATTACCTGAACTTCATCCCTTACTACACCAACCTGTTCAGCCCGTTGTTCGTGTTCATCGCCGTGATTTTCTTCACGTCGAAGCTGGCGGAGAACTCCGAAATCATCGCCATGTTCTCCACGGGCATGAGTTTCAAGCGGCTCATGGTGCCTTACATGATTTCGGCGGCCATCATCGCCCTGGTCACCTACGTGCTGAGCACGGAGGTCATCCCCACGGGAAGTGTGACGCGACTGAAGTTCGAACAGGTGTACAAGAACAAGAAGAAGACGGATTACGTGCGCAACATCCAGCTGGAGGTGGACACGGGGGTGATAGCCTACATGGAACGCTACGAGGACTACAACAAGACGGCCTACCGCTTCTCGCTCGACAAGTTTGAAGACCACAAGCTGGTGTCGCACCTCACGGCCCGCCGCATCACCTACGACACGACCGCCGTACACCGGTGGATTATCAAGGACTACATGATTCGAGAGATGAAGGGCATGCGCGAGACCATCACCCACGGCGACCGTATGGACTCCATCATCAACATGGAGCCGCAGGACTTCCTGATTACCCGCGGGCAACAGGAAACAATGACCAGCCCCCAGCTACGGGAATACATCGACAAGCAGAAGCAACGAGGATTCGCCAACATCAAGGTGTTTGAGGTGGAATACTACCGACGCATCGCCACTTCGTTCGCGGCTTTCATCCTGACGGTCATCGGGCTCTCGCTCTCGTCGCAGAAGCGGAAAGGAGGTATGGGACTTCACCTGGGTATCGGTATCGCCCTGAGTTTCTCCTATATCCTGTTCCAGACCATTTCGTCGACCTTCGCCATCAACGGAAACGCGTCGCCCAACCTCGCGGTATGGATTCCGAACATCCTCTATCTGTTCATTGCGATTTACCTCTACCGCAAGGCGCCGAAATAAGGTGCGTTGTACATACACCCCACGGAAGGAATAATTACATCATAAAAAAATGCATCCCAAAAGTCATGTATCACTTTCAGGATGCATTTTTTATTTTGAAGGACTTTACCTTTTCATATCAGGCTTACCGCAAGAATAAGGCTGAGGCTGTTTCAAAATGAGAGGATCTTTTTTGTGTCTGCAAAAACCCCGGCTTCTCTTCCTGGGCTGATTGAATTCCTCCTGTTGCTTCTTCCGCAGCACGGCATCAACCGCACCATCCACTTGCAGGTATCGGCCAACGACTTTCAGGGACTTGTGAGCACCGCAGTCCGAGTAACTTTACGGAAAATCATTTATGACGGAATTTTTTGTTACAATCCTTACATATATAATTGGCATTAGAAATCTTTCCGAAAAATGCAATTACAAGAAACGAAATAAGCATAGACAATGCTATATAATCAGCAATAGTTGATTTGATGCCCAAATCATTTGCCCAAGCAAGGTAAAGCCCAGGAATAAGAACAAGAAAGATGCACAATAATGCTATCGCAGTTCCGTATTTATTACTTACGCAGATAGCCGATACATTGTAACTTCCACATTTAGGGCACCAGATTTGAGATTTATTTCTACTACCAACAATAGGATTTGTTATCTCAACAGCCTTTTCATAATCTTTCTCAAAAACATATATCGCAATACCAGTAATAGCACCATAAGCACCTGGCCTTTGATCTTGCCCCTCATCATGCTGGCGAGAAACAATGTTATTTTCAATAAGCAGATTTGTAATCTCGTCTGCATAAATAGTAGTATCACATTTTATAAGAAGCCTTTCCTTCATATTACCATTACAGCCATTGCATGACTTTGCAGCATCCTGTAAATTATCCTTAGACATATACAATGGTTCTTTCATATTAGAACTTACTTTTGTCCTAATATACTGATATTTATATAAAAAAACAAGATTTACCTCTATTTTTATTCCGATTGTTTTTGATTGGCATTTTAGTTTCTCAATGAAGATATTATAAGGCACTTGATACTCAGATCTGGTCACCAAGCAGGAACTTCGTGATTTCGTTCCGGTCACATATCAGAATCCAACTTTTATTATAATGAGGGAGGGAACCGGTCCGATGGGACAGAGGATAAAAAGACTCTCCGATGTAAAGCGGACGACGGACAACCGTTTCGTACAGACCATCTCAAGGTACAGGGCACGGAACTGCAAGAGCTACCCGTTAAGATGCCGGTGTCACAGAATCCGGTCGGAAAAAAATCTCCTGCTTTTAGCCTTCGTTTGCCCGAATTATATAACGCTAAAAGCAGGAGATTCATACGTGGCGACCTATAAATTATCGGTAAATCTTACTTTTTCCCAATTTTGAGACTTCTTATTACTTTTATTCTAGTTTATTTACCCGATATAGTCGAGGCTAACTGGGAAACGGAACTTCATTTCAGGTACGTGCGGAAGGACCGTTCGATTTTGTCGAAAGGAATCACGTCCATCCGGTCGTACAGGTCCACATGATTGGCACCGGGGATGATGAGCAGTTCCTTGTTGCCGCCCTTGAGCTTCTTGAAGGCATCCTCGCTGAAGTAGCGCGAATGGGCCTTCTCGCCGTGAATCATCAGCACGGCACTTCGTATCTCATGGCTATAACTCAGCAGGGGCATGTTCATGAACGAAAGGGCCGAGGTCTTGTTCCATCCGTCGTTGGAGTTGAGCGAGCGCTTGTGGTAGCCGCGCGGAGTCTTGTAATACGCATGATAATCCTTCACGAACTGGGGCGCATCGGCGGGCAGCGGGTCCACCACTCCTCCGGCCCGGGCGTACGTGCCGCGACGGTAGTCCTCCGTGCGCTGGGCGTTGAGCTGCTTGCGCTGCTCATAGCGGGCGTCGGCATCCATGGCATCGAAATAGCCGTTGGCCGTGACGCGGCTCATGTCGTACATCGTGGAAGTCACCGTGGCCTTGATGCGGGTATCGATGGCCGCCGCGTTGAGGGCCATGCCTCCCCATCCGCAGATGCCCAGGATACCGATGCGGGCGGCATCCACCTGGTCGCAAGTGGACAGGAAGTCGACCGCCGCACAGAAGTCCTCCGTATTGATGTCGGGCGAGGCCACGTAGCGCGGTTCGCCTCCGCTCTCACCCGTGTACGAGGGGTCGAAGGCGATGGTGAGGAAGCCCCGTTCGGCCAGCGTCATGGCATACAGCCCGGACGACTGTTCCTTCACGGCCCCGAACGGCCCGCTCACGGCGATGGCCGGCAGCTTGCCTTCGGCCTCTTTGGGCACATACATATCCGCCGCCAGGGTGATGCCGTAGCGGTTCGTAAAGGTCACCTTGCGGTGGCTCACCTTCGGGCTCAAGGGGAACACCTTGTCCCATTCCTGCGTAAGATTCAAACTCTGTCTTTCCATTTTCACCTCCGTTTTTACATCCGGCGTTGCGGCGGAAAGGCTGCCCGTAGCCAGAAACCAGGCCGCCGATGCCGCACACAACGTCTTCCACATTTTATTATCCATTTCTACAAATTTCTATGATTCTACGGAGGCAAAAATAACACAAAAGTCCCACAGAGGCATTTCTGTGAGGCTCAAATTTCATTTCCGAAAGGCTCAGACCGGGAACGAAGGCACCAGTGCCGTGGGCGGGATGCCGTATTGCTTCTTGAAGGCCGTGGAGAAATGCGAGGGGTTCTTGAAGCCCACTTCGGCATAGACCTCCACCACTTTCCGGTGTTCCTCCTTTATCAGGCGGTAGGCCACTTCCAGCCGCTTGCGGATGAGCCATTTCTCGGGGGTCAGGTCGCTCACCTTCTTGAAATCGCGCTTGAAGGTGGCCAGGCTGCGCCCCGTGTAGTGCGCCAGTTCCTCGAGCGAGAACTCGTACATGTAGTTCCGGTTCATGAAGTCGAGGATGTCCATCTTCCACGGGGTACTGAAATCGAACAACAGGGTCATGAAGCGGCGGTCCGTGTGGAGCAAGGCCAGCAATCCTTCTTCCAGCTTCAGGCGCATCAGGTCGTCCTTCGGCTTCACCTCGGGGTTGAAGTAAGGGGTCATCGAGGCGAAAAGGCTCTCAATCTCGGCCGAAGGGGGCAGCTTTCTCACGCCGGGAACGAATCTCTCCGTCTTTGCGGGGCGGTCTTCCTGGAGGGCGTATTTGCCGTACATCTCGCGCAGGAACGGACGGGTGAAACACAGGTAGATGCCGCAATACTGCTCCCCGTGGCAGGCCTTCTTGTACATCGTCACCCGGTGGTCGCGCGGAATGAACACACACTCTCCTTTCCCCACGTGCACCTGGCGGCTTCCGTCGTCGAGCACCATCTCGCCCGAAAGCACGTAGTTCATGGCATATTCGCGCGAACGGTGCACGCAGGCGTCGGCATCGTCATAGAAGAAGCTGAAAAACACGTTCTGGTAGTTGAAGATGATTTTCATGGGGGCGTGAGAGAGCGGTTGGGTGTCTGAATTCATGGCGGATAACGTTTTTTTAGTGTATGACGGGGTGAAGATACAAAAAAACTCCTTTGCGCGTGGTTTCCACACAAAGGAGTTTTCCGAAAGAGGGACGAACCGCCCGGAAGAGCGGTCCGCACACCTTTATTTATTAGTAACCCAATTCTTTTTCAAGGGCGTTGTATTTTTCCTTGTCCAGCTTCCAGTAGATGTTCAGCAGGTACTGACCCCACAACTGGCGGTTGTCCGGCTTCACTTCCTTGGCTTTTTCATAGAAAGGCTGAGCCTTTTCGTACATTTCCTTGATTTTGCCTTCATTGGTGGCATATTTCGGGTCGTCCATAGAAAGCTTGGAGTTTTCTTCCACGAGTTCCTGAGCCGGGAAGAAGTAGCAGTCGCCAATCTTTGAATAGGCTTCACCTACGAAATCTTTTCCTTCCGAGATAATCTGGTTGAAAGTAGCGATGGCTCCATCGTAATCTTTCTTTTCATACTGAAGCACACCCTTTACATACATGAAATACGGAGTAGGGTTCTTGGCCAGTACGGCATCCATCTGAGTCAGACCTTCGTCAATCTTGCCTTTCTGGATGTAGTAGTCCATCAGGTTACCGATGAAGTATTCCTGAGCCGGGAATTTGTCCACACCTTCCTGGATGGTAGCCAGCCATTTGGTTGAATCGGGAGTTTCACCCTTTCCGTAAGCTTCAGCCAGGCACATCAGTGAACGGTAACCTTCTTCCTTGTGTTCCTTACCGATAGTGGCATATTTGATTACGGCTGCATTGTCTTTCAAAGAGTTGGCGGCAAGAGCTGCATAGTTGGCAATCAACGGAACCAGCGTATCGTTCTTTACGGCTTCTTCGCTTTCGAACATCGGGTTCTGCGGAGCGTCTACAAACAGGCCGAAGAACTTCAAGGCGTTGGCATAGTTGCCAGAGTTGTAAGCGTCAGAACCGGCGTTGGTCAGCTGAGGACGAACGGTAGCCAGTGTCTTGGCCAGTTTCTTTCTCAGTTTCGGTTTCTTGAGTTCACCGCTCTTCACCTTAGCCTGTTCTACTTCATCACACTTGGTGTAGTATTCGAACATCTTCGCCAGGCTGTTGTACAATTTGGCGGTATCAGCCTGACCACCCGGCAAATACAATTTCATGTTTTCATCGTCGTAGATAGACTTCTGGAAATCTCCGGCCAGTTTCCATGTTTCAGGGTCATTGGCGGTTGAAGGGTCCGTCAGCGCCGGTTCGATGATTTGTGCTGCCTTTGCGGGATCGCTCTTGGCAGATTTTGCTTCCTTCACTACGCTTTCCTGAGCGGAAACAGCGCATGCCGTGAAGAATAAAGCGGCTGTAAATAAAACTTTTTTCATAAGGTTTGAATTTAGTAATACAAATATTCAAGTTAGTTTTTGTCGGAATTTTCTTCACCTTCTCCTTCCGCCGGCTGGATGGTTTCCCCGTCAACCGGCTGGATGTCCGACGGCTGGATGGTTTCCGTGCCTTCCGCTTCTTCCTCTTCCGTTTCGGAAGCTACCTTGCACACAGAGCCAATCTGGTCGTTCCGCTTCTCCAGGTCAATCAGACGCACGCCTTGTGTGGCACGTCCCATGATGCGCACGTCGGCCACTTTCAGACGGATGGTGATGCCCGACTTGTTGATAATCATCAGGTCGTTTTCGTCGGTTACCGACTTGATGGCTACCAGGTGTCCGGTCTTTTCCGTGATGTTCAGGGTCTTCACACCCTTTCCGCCACGGTTGGTCTTGCGGTAGTCCTCAATGTCCGAACGTTTTCCGTAACCGTTTTCAGATACCACCATGATGGTTTCCGTTTCCGGATCCTTGATGCAAATCATTCCGATTACTTCATCAGTTCCATCCTCATCGAGCGTGATACCACGTACACCCGTAGCCGTACGTCCCATTTCGCGGACAGCACTTTCGTGGAAGCGGATGGCACGGCCGTTTCGGTTGGCAATCACGATTTCATTGTTGCCGTTGGTCATGCGCACTTCAATCACGCGGTCATCCTCACGAATCGTAATGGCATTCACACCGTTCTGGCGCGGACGTGAGTACTGTTCCAGCAAGGTCTTCTTAATTACACCGTTCTTCGTACAGAAAAGCACATAGTGGCTATTGATGAAGGCCGTGTCGTTCAGGTTCTTCACACGCAGATAAGCCGTCACCACATCATCGGCCTCAATGTTCAACAGGTTCTGGATGGCACGTCCCTTCGAAGTCTTGTTGCCTTCCGGGATTTCATATACTTTCAGCCAGTAGCACTTTCCTTTCTGTGTGAAGAACAGAAGGGTGTTGTGCATCGTAGCCGGATAAATATGTTCGATAAAGTCTTCGTTACGGGTTTCGCTACCCTTTGAGCCTACCCCGCCACGGTTCTGTGCATGGAACTCAGAAAGCGGTGTACGCTTGATGTATCCCATGTGCGAGATGGTGATGACCATTTCATCGTCGGCATAGAAGTCTTCCGGATTGAATTCTTCCGAAGCATACACGATTTCCGAACGGCGGTCGTCACCGTATTTTTCTTTCACTTCAATCAGTTCATCCTTGATGACCTTCTTGCAAAGTTCCTCGTTGCTCAAGATTTCTTCGAAGTAAGCAATCTGCTTCATCAAATCCTCATACTCTGCATGAAGCTGATCCTGCATCAGACCCGTGAGCTGGCGCAAACGCATTTCCACGATGGCGCGGGCCTGCACCTCGCTCAGGTTGAAGCGGGCCATCAGGTTGGTAATCGCCTCGTTCGGTGTCTTGGCCGCACGGATGATGCGGATTACCTCGTCGATATTGTCGGAAGCGATAATCAGACCTTCGAGGATGTGGGCACGTTCCTTGGCCTTGCGCAAGTCGTAACGTGTACGGCGGATTACCACCTCGTGACGGTGTTCCACGAAATATTTAATCAGGTCCTTCAGGTTGAGCAGACGCGGACGGCCATGAACCAGCGCCACGTTGTTCACCCCGAATGAAGTCTGAAGCATGGTCATCTTATAGAGCTTGTTGAGCACCACGCTGGCATTGGCATCCCGCTTGATGTCGATGACGATACGCATACCTTCGCGGTCGGTTTCATCGTTCACGTTCGAAATGCCCTCAATCTTCTTTTCGTTCGACAAGTCGGCGATGCTCTTGATGAGTTCGGCCTTGTTCACGCCGTACGGGATTTCCGTCACCACAATCTTGTCATGCGTAGGATGCGATTCGATTTCGGCCTTTGCCCGCATCACGATACGTCCGCGTCCGGTCTCGTAGGCATCGCGCACCCCGCTTATACCATATATATATCCTCCCGTCGGGAAGTCGGGCGCCTTGATGTATTGCATCAGGCCGTCCACATCAATATCGTTGTTGTCAATGTAAGCCACACAGGCATCAATCACTTCGCGCAAGTTGTGGGTCGGCATGTTGGTAGCCATACCTACGGCGATACCCGATGCTCCGTTCACCAGCAGGTTCGGAATACGGGTCGGCATGACCGTCGGTTCCTGCAACGTGTCATCGAAGTTGTTGGTGAAGTCTACGGTTTCCTTGTAAAGGTCCTGCATCATTTCCTCGCCGATTTTCTTCAGGCGGGCTTCGGTGTATCGCATGGCGGCCGCACTATCACCGTCAATAGAACCGAAGTTACCCTGACCGTCGACCAGCGGATAACGCATCGACCAGTCTTGAGCCATTCTGACGAGGGCTCCATATACAGACGAGTCACCATGGGGATGGTATTTACCCAACACTTCACCCACGATTCTCGCGGCTTTTTTATACGGTTTGTCGGAGGTATTTCCCAGTTCCATCATTCCGTACAAGATACGGCGGTGTACCGGTTTGAATCCGTCTCTTACATCCGGGAGGGCGCGTGCCACGATTACCGACATAGAGTAGTCGATGTACGACGACTTCATTTCCTCTTCGATGTTGATTTTTATAATTCTGTCTTGTTCTTGCATTTAACACATTATTAATTATACTTCCTTTTCAAGGCTTGTGAAAAACCATGCTAAAGTACGACTTTTAGCCGATATACAAAAACTTTTCCCCTAAAAAATACGCGTGGCACCTCTTTTGGGAGGGCATACAGCCCGTGTGGCACACATTTTGTTAAATAGAGAAAAAGACTTCGCTTGAAATCTTTATTATAATGTATATTTGCAATCTGTTTTTGACTTAATTTTGAGGACATATATGAATTTGATGAGCAACGAATTTACACAACAAGTGTCTGATATTGTCGTATATGGCAAGGAAGAGGCCAACCGCCTCCAGAACGCCCATATCGAGCCAGAACATCTGCTACTGGGCATCATACGCGACGGTGAGTGTAAAGCGGCAGAGATTCTGAAATCGTTCTATCTGGATCTGAAAGCCATCAAGAGCGAATTAGAGACCCAATTACGTGAACAATCCATCCTCGAAAATTATTCTCAGGACATTTCTTTCAGCCCGGAGGCGTCAAAAATCCTGACGCTGAGCCTGCTGGAAGCCAAACTGATGAATGAGGAAAAGGTGGATACCCCCCATATTTTATTAGCCATTATGAGAGACAATCAAAATAACGCATCCAAGATATTGGAAAAAAATGACGTGACTTACGCCAAAATCGCCGACCGTCTGAAGCCGGAAGAGGCGATTACCGACGGTCTGGACTTCAATGACGACGAGGAAGAAGAAGGCATCGGACGCCGGAACACTCCGGACAGAAACGACGGAGCCTCAGGCGCTTCCAACGACCGCCAGACGACGCAGACCGCTCCTCCCAAACACTCGGACGGAGACACACCCAATCTGAACAAGTATGGTCTTGACCTGACAAAGGCAGCAGAAGAAGGCAAGCTCGACCCGGTGGTAGGCCGTGAAAAGGAAATCGAGCGTATCGCCCAGATTCTGAGCCGGCGCAAGAAGAACAACCCGATTCTCATCGGAGAGCCGGGAGTGGGAAAATCTGCCATCGCCGAAGGCTTGGCGCTCCGCATCATCAAGAAAAACGTATCACGCACCTTGTTCGGGAAACGGATTGTATCGCTCGACATGACGGCGGTAGTGGCCGGCACCAAATACCGCGGTGAATTTGAAGAGCGTATTCGTGCCATTTTGTCAGAAGTCAAGAAACATCCGGACGTCATCCTGTTCATCGATGAAATCCATACCATCGTGGGAGCAGGCTCAGCCGCCGGTTCCATGGACGCCGCCAACATGCTGAAGCCGGCACTGGCCCGTGGCGAAATCCAATGCATCGGCGCCACCACGCTCGACGAGTACCGGAAGAACATCGAAAAGGATGGAGCCTTGGAACGCCGTTTCCAGAAGGTGCTGGTAGAACCTACCACTCCCGAAGAGACACTCCAGATTCTCCGGAACATCAAGGACAAATACGAAGAGCACCACAACGTGGTCTATACCGACGAAGCACTGGAGGCGTGCGTACGCCTGACCGACCGGTATGTGACCGACCGGTATTTCCCGGACAAGGCCATCGACGCACTGGACGAAGCCGGTTCACGCATCCACCTGACCCACATTTCCGTACCCAAGGAAATTGAAGAACAGGAACGGCTGATTGAGGAAGCCCAGCAACATAAGAACGAGGCTATCCGCCTTCAGAACTTCGAACTGGCGGCCAGCTTCCGCGACCGGGAAAACCAGTACACCGCGCAACTCGACCGCCTGAAAAATGAATGGCAGGAGAAGTTGAAGGACAACCGCGAAACCGTAGACGCTCCCCAGATTGAGGAAGTGGTGTCCATGATTTCCGGTGTGCCCGTACAACGCATGGCCCAGTCGGAAGGGGTTCGGTTGAAAGGGATGCGGCAAGCCTTGCTATCCAAGGTCATCGGACAGGACAAGGCGATTGACACCTTGGTGAGAAGCATCCAGCGGAGCCGTGTGGGACTGAAAGACCCGAACAAGCCGATTGGTACCTTCCTCTTTCTGGGACCGACGGGTGTGGGCAAGACGCATTTGGCCAAAGAACTGGCCAAGAACATGTTTGGCTCCACAGAGGCCATTATCCGTATCGATATGAGCGAGTACATGGAAAAGTTTACCGTGTCACGCCTGGTGGGAGCTCCTCCGGGATACGTGGGTTACGAAGAAGGCGGCCAGCTGACCGAAAAGGTACGCCGCCGCCCCTACTCCATCGTCTTGCTGGATGAAATCGAGAAGGCACATCCCGACGTGTTCAACATGCTCCTGCAAGTGATGGACGAAGGCCGGTTGACGGATAGTCTGGGACGTACCGTCGACTTCAAGAATACGGTCATCATCATGACCTCCAACATCGGTACCCGTCAGCTGAAGGAATTCGGCAAGGGCATCGGCTTCACGGCACAAACCGCCGAGAACGAGAAGGAACATGCCAATAGCGTGATTCGCAAGGCATTGAACAAGTCGTTCGCGCCGGAATTCATCAACCGTCTGGATGAAATCGTGATGTTCGACCAGCTGGACATCGATTCGCTGGAGAAGATTATCGACATCGAGCTGAAGGGACTCTACGACCGCATCGAAGGTTGCGGCTATCGGCTCCTGCTCGACCCGGAAGCCAAACGCTTTGTGGCCGAAAAGGGCTACGACGTACAATTCGGTGCCCGCCCCTTGAAGCGTGCCATCCAGAATCACCTGGAAGACGGTTTGGCGGAACTCATCCTCAACGAGGAACCGGAACCGGGCGACACCTTGCACGTATCGCTCAATACACAGGGCGACGGACTGGAGATGAAAGTGGAAAAAGCCACGAAGGAATAAACGGAATTCTCTGTCAGAATTTCGGAATACAGACAAAATGTCAGGTACGAATGTATCTGGCATTTTTTTTGTGAAAAGACCGGAGAAAAATTTTTATTCGACAATCATAAAAAATAAAGAGATATGCAAAAAGGTAATATCGGGGTTACAACAGAGAACATCTTCCCCATCATCAAGAAGTTTTTGTACAGTGATCATGAAATATTCCTCCGCGAGCTGGTTTCAAATGCCGTGGATGCCACTCAAAAGTTGAAGACACTGGCTTCTACCGGTGAATTCAAAGGCGAACTGGGCGATTTGACCGTCCGCGTAAAAGCCGACAAGGACAACGGTACCATCACCATCAGCGACCGTGGTCTGGGTATGACGGCCGAGGAAATCGACAAATACATCAACCAGATTGCCTTCTCCGGCGCCAACGACTTCCTGGAGAAATACAAGGACGACGCCAACGCCATCATCGGTCACTTCGGTCTGGGATTCTACTCTGCCTTCATGGTAGCCAAGAAGGTGGAAATTATCACCCGTTCTTACAAGGACGACGCCAAAGCCATGAAATGGAGTTGCGACGGTAGTCCGGAATTTACTCTCGAAGAAACAGAGCGTAACGACCGGGGTACCGACATCATCCTGTATGTGGACGACGATTGCAAGGAATTCCTGGAAGACTCTCGTCTGCAGGGCTTGCTCACCAAATATTGCCACTTCCTTCCGGTACCGGTAGCTTTCGGAAAGAAGAAAGAATGGAAAGACGGCAAGCAGGTAGAAACGGAAGAAGACAACCTGATTAACGACACTTGTCCTATCTGGACCAAGAAACCGTCGGAACTGAAGGAAGAGGACTACAAGAAGTTCTATCGCGACTTGTATCCGATGGCCGACGAACCGTTGTTCTGGATTCACCTGAATGTGGACTATCCGTTCAACCTGACGGGTGTGCTCTACTTCCCGAAAATCAAGAGCAACATCGACCTGCAACGTAATAAGATTCAGTTGTATTGCAATCAGGTCTATGTGACCGACTCCGTAGAAGGCATCGTGCCGGACTTCCTGACCCTGCTTCACGGTGTCATCGACTCACCGGATATTCCGTTGAACGTTTCCCGTTCTTACCTGCAGAGCGATTCGAACGTGAAGAAGATTTCGACTTACATCACCAAGAAGGTGGCCGACCGTCTGCAATCTATCTTCAAGAACGACCGGAAAGAGTTTGAAGAGAAATGGGACGACCTGAAAATCTTCATCAACTACGGTATGCTGACGCAGGAAGACTTCTACGAAAAGGCTTCCAAGTTTGCCCTGTTCAAGGATACAGACAACAAATACTATACGTTCGAAGAGTACCAGACCCTAATCAAGGACAGCCAGACCGACAAGGACGGCAACCTGATTTATCTGTATGCCAACAACGCCGACGAGCAGTACACTTACATTGACGCGGCCAAGAACAAAGGCTACAACGTGCTGTTGCTCGACGGCCAGCTGGATGTGCCGATGATTAACATGCTGGAACAGAAGTTCGAGAAGAGCCACTTCACCCGTGTGGATAGTGACATCATCGACCGCCTGATTGTGAAGGAAGAACAGAAGGGCGAAGAATTGCCAGCCGACAAGCAGGAAGTGCTCAGCACCTTGTTCAAAGGCCAGATGCCGAAAGTGAAGAAGACCGAATTCCACGTAGAAGCACACGCCTTGGGCGAAAGCGCCGCTCCGATTGTCATCACACAGGCCGAATACATGCGCCGTATGAAGGATATGGCCAGCATCCAGCCGGGCATGAGCTTCTATGGCGAAATGCCGGACATGTTCAACCTGGTACTGAACACTGACCATCGTCTGATTAAGCAGGTATTGAGCGAAGCAGAAAGCGCTTGTGCCGAGAAACTGGTACCGGTGGAATCTGAAATCGCCATGCTGACTTTGCGCCGCAACGAGTTGCACAAGGCTCAGGAAGGCAAGAAGGACGAGGAAATTCCGACTACGGAGAAAGACGAACTGAAGGATGTAGAAAAGAAAATCGACGCCCAGAAGGCTGAAAAGGAAAACATCCTCAACGGCTATGCCG
Organism: Bacteroides mediterraneensis; assembly: GCF_025993685.1. Classification (NCBI taxonomy): domain Bacteria; kingdom Pseudomonadati; phylum Bacteroidota; class Bacteroidia; order Bacteroidales; family Bacteroidaceae; genus Bacteroides; species Bacteroides mediterraneensis. The sequence continues at coordinate 1,862,036 of NZ_DAJPEN010000001.1, forward strand.
CCGACAACAAAGTGGTTCACCAGCTCATCGACCTGGCTCTGTTGCAGAACAACATGTTGAAAGGAGAAGCCCTGACCAACTTCGTGAAACGAAGCGTGGAAATGATTTAATTTACCCCTCAAAATAGGGAAAGCCATTCCTGCAAGCCCGCAGGGATGGCTTTTTTTGTGCCTTTTATGCCATCGGATAGAAGATAATTTGTACATTTGCAAAGATATCACGCAAACAAACAACCATGGAAAACAAAACTGAATTGATATTAATCCGTATCAGCGGAGTGGACAGGCCGGGGCTGACCGCATCGGTGACCGCAATCTTATCGAAATACCAGGTAGACATTATGGACATCGGACAGGCCGACATCCACAGCACCCTGTCGCTGGGCATTCTTTTCAAATGCTCCGACAAAGATTCCGGAAATATCATGAAGGAGCTGCTTTTCAAGGCATCAGACTTGGGTATCAACATCCGTTTCTACCCCATCAGCGCGGAGGAATATGAAACATGGGTCGGCCTGCAAGGCAAGAACCGTTATATCCTGACCTTGCTGGGCCGGAAGCTGACCGCTGAACAGATTGCCGGTGCCACCCGGATTCTGGCGGAACAACAACTGAACATCGACGGCATCCGCCGTCTGACGGGACGTATCCCGCTCGACGAGAAAAAAGCCAACGTGCGGGCCTGTATCGAATTCTCGGTCAGAGGCACTCCGAAAGACCGCGAGGCCCTGCAGAGCCAGCTGATGCAGCTGAGTGCGTCGCTGGGAATGGACTTCTCCTTCCAGCAGGACAACATGTACCGCCGCATGCGCCGACTTATTTGCTTCGATATGGATTCTACCCTGATTGAAACGGAAGTCATCGACGAACTGGCCATGCGTGCCGGTGTGGGCGACCAGGTAAAGGCTATCACGGAAAGGGCCATGCGGGGAGAAATCGACTTCTGCGAAAGTTTCAAGGAAAGGGTGGCCCTGCTCAAAGGCTTGGATGAAAGTGTGATGCGCGACATCGCCGAACATCTGCCCATTACCGAAGGTGTGGAACGCCTGATGTTCGTGCTCAAACGCTACGGCTACAAGATAGCCATCCTCTCGGGAGGATTCACCTACTTCGGCAACTACCTGAAAGACAAGTTCGGCATCGACTACGTGTACGCCAACCAGCTGGAAATCGTGGACGGGAAACTGACCGGACGCTACTTGGGCGACATTGTGGACGGGAAGCGGAAGGCTGAACTCCTGCAATTGCTGGCACAGGTGGAGAAGGTGGACATCGCACAGACCATTGCCGTGGGCGACGGAGCCAACGACCTGCCGATGCTCTCCGTGGCGGGACTGGGAATCGCCTTCCACGCCAAGCCGAAAGTAGTGGCCAACGCCCAGCAGTCCATCAACACCATCGGAATCGACGGGGTACTCTACTTCCTGGGATTCAAGGATTCTTACCTCGACGAACGGGGAAAACTATAACGACAAGCATAAAACCAAGATATGAAGTTTTCAGAACTGAACTTAGAAGATAGCGTCCTCGATGCATTGGACGCCATGAATTTCCAGGAATGTACGCCCGTGCAGGAGCACACCATTCCGGTCATCCTGGAAGGAAAAGACCTGATTGGCGTGGCCCAGACAGGTACGGGGAAAACAGCAGCTTATCTGCTCCCGGTGTTGAACCAGTTGAGCAAGGGAGGCTATCCGGAGGATGCCATCAATTGCATCATCATGTCGCCTACCCGCGAACTGGCCATGCAAATTGACCAGCAGATGGAGGGTTTCTCGTATTTCATGCCCGTTTCAAGCGTGGCAGTGTACGGCGGGAACGACGGCATCCGTTTTGAACAGGAAAAGAAGGGACTGACCCTGGGGGCCGATGTGGTCATCGCCACTCCCGGACGACTCATCAGTCACCTGAGTCTGGGATACGTGGACTTGTCGAAGGTATCGTTCTTCATCCTCGACGAAGCCGACCGAATGCTCGACATGGGATTTGCGGAAGATATCATGCAGATTGTGAAATACCTCCCCAAGGAACGGCAGACCATCATGTTCTCGGCTACCATGCCGGCCAAAATCCAGCAACTGGCCAAGACCATCCTTCACGACCCGGTGGAAGTGAAACTGGCGGTATCCAAACCGGCGGACAAGATTATCCAGGCGGCCTACATCTGCTACGAGGCACAGAAGTTGGGCATCATCCAGTCACTCTTCCAGTCGCAGGAGCCGGAACGGGTGATTATCTTTGCTTCTTCCAAGCTGAAGGTGAAGGAAGTGACCAAGGCTCTGAAGCGGATGAAGCTGAACGTGGGCGAAATGCACTCCGACCTGGAACAGAGCCAGCGGGAAGAAATCATGCACGAGTTCCGCAACCGCCGCATTGACATCCTGGTAGCTACCGACATCGTGGCCCGCGGTATCGACATCGACGACATCCGCCTGGTCATCAATTACGATGTACCCCATGATAGCGAGGACTATGTACACCGCATCGGACGTACGGCCCGTGCCAACAACGACGGATGTGCCATCACGTTTGTGAGCGAAACGGAACAGACCCGCTTCAAACAGATTGAGAATTTCCTGGGAAAAGACATATACAAGCTTCCCTTACCCGAAGAAGTGGGCGAAGGCCCGGCTTATGCTCCCCGTACTTCCAAGAAAGGCGGAGGCAACAAGCAGGTCAAGAATTTCTCCCGCAACAAAAAAAGCGGATGGAAGAAAAAGGGAGGCAACCAGCCGAGAAAACAAGGCGAACGGACGGTGAAAAATTAAATCCATCCGTTCGTGGGCTTCTACAAGAAGCCAGAGTTCCTACCGGTTATTAGATTTCTGAATCGGGCAAGAAACGGCATCCATAACAAAACGTGTAAATACAAACTTTTCAAGACTACAGATTTCCTTGTTATTCCATTCCTTGACCAAACGAGAAATCCGTTTCTCAATCTGTAATATTCCTTTCTCAAAACGCCTTTGCGTTTAAAGCAAAACGCAAGTGCATTTCAAACAAAACGTCCTTGCGTTTCGAGTCAAACGCAAGGACGTTCTAGTCCAAACGCCTAAGCGTTTTTGTCAGACTTATAACTATTTGTTTTTCAACTAATTTACAAAACCCTCAGTTCCCAAAAGGCCACGGCCGAAGCCGCCGCCACATTAAGCGAATCCACCCCGTGCGCCATGGGAATACGCACCACGTAGTCGGCCCCCTCGATGGCCGCTTCCGGCAGTCCGTCGCCCTCGGTACCCATCACCAGAGCCAGGCGCGGCTCCTCTTTCAACGGCGGATAGTCCAGCGGCACGGAACGGTCGGTCAATGCCATGGCAGCCGTGCGGAAACCCAGTTCCTTCAACCGCTCCAGCGGACGGTCGACCCACGTCCAGGGCACCAGAAACACCGAACCCATCGACACCCGCACCGCCCGGCGGTTCAGCGGGTCGCACGAATCGGGTGTGAGCAGCACGGCATCGATGCCCAGTGCGGCTGCCGAACGGAAAATGGCCCCGATGTTGGTGGTATCGACCACCCCGTGGATAACCACCACCCTGCGGGCCCCGCGGCAGACCTCTTCCACCGGGCGAAAAGCCGGACGCCGCATGGCACACAGCACGCCCCGCGTCAGCGTATAGCCCGTAAGCCGGGCCAGCAAGTCCCGGTCGCCCGTATAGACAGGCAGGTCGGCCATCCGCCGCACAAGGTCCTCCGCATCGCCCGTAAGGTGCTTCCGCTCGCAGAGCAGCGACACAGGTTCATATCCGGCCTCCAGGGCCACCCGGATGACTTTCGGACTCTCGGCAATAAAGATGCCCCGCTGCGGGTCAAGACGGTTGCGCAGCTGGGCTTCGGTCAGGGTGCTGAACACGTCCACTCCGGGATGCGCCAGCGAGGTGATTTCGATAACGGGCATAACACAATCTGTTTTCAATATGCGGCAAAGTTACGACATCTGCCGCACATTCCGCGAATTTCCCCGCTGGAAAATCACGCGCCGCCTGTCAGCGGAGGCAGCCGAGTTTCTCCACCCACGTGCGGATGTCACTCTCGCTGGCCCGGTTGAGCAAGCGCCCTTCCGTCCATTGCAGGGACGGATACGCCACCTTGAGCGCCTTCACGCTCGGACCGATACCGCTGCCGCCCGAAGTGGCAAAAGGCACGAGCGTCTTACCCTTCAGGTCGTGACTTTCGATAAAGGTATTGATGATTCTCGGTGCCACGCCCCACCAGATGGGATAACCGATGAACACCACGTCGTAGGCCGCCATATCCGTCTTCTTCGTCTTCAAGGCCGGACGCGCCTTCTCGTCGTTCATCTCTACCGAACTCCGCGACTGCTTGTCGTGCCAGTCCAGGTCGGCTGCCGTGTAAGCCTGTCGGGGAGTCACGGCAAACAATTCCCCGCCCGTCACGCGGGCCAGTTTCGCTGCTGCCTCGGCAGTAGTGCCTGTGGCCGAAAAATACGCCACCAGGATTTTCACATCATGTGTCATAGGCTGAGTCTTTTGTTTCTGTGCACAGGCCGTCAGGGTCACGCCGCAAAGTAAGGCCAGTGCCATAAAAATCTGTTTCATAGTTCCTCCTCGTTTCATTGGTGATGGGGCAAAGATAGTCTGTTTTCCTCACATCCCCGCAACCCGTTTTCCTGCGGGAACTACCCCGTTTACGGTTTCCGACTCAGGATTCTCCCTGCTTCTACAGCTCCGCGAGAACTTCAGCACCACCGAACGGTAAGTCCCGGCTCGCGCACACAGAGAGAAATCAACGTATGCCCGCACTCGGGATGCACACACTGGCGGTCGTCAATGAACTAACTTGCCAAGAACACGTTCGAAAAATCAAGCCCCTTCAGTCCTTTCATAGTCTACTCTATTATCATTTCTTACAAAAACAGACGGGAGAGACAATTCCCCTTTTGCCCTCCCGTCCAATAAAATGATCTGAAACGTGAAAAACAGTTCAGACCGCACGAGCCTCCTGCAACGGAGTCTCGTTTTCTTCCCGTTCGCGAGGGCCCGGTCCCGGCCGGTCGCCCTTCGGCATCGGCGGCAGAACCTGCGGTTTCCGAGTCTGCCAGATTTCATACTGTTCGTCGGTGAGAATCTTGCGGATTTTCTTCTCCCGCTTTTCCTGCTCCTTCTGCATCTCCTCGGCATGCGCCTTCATCCGTTCTTCCGGCGTCATATCATCCGCATCTCCTCCCATGCCAGGGAATCCTCCCCCTTGCGGGGGCATACCTCCTCCCATGGGCGGACGTCCTCCCCCTCTCGGCGGTCTTCCTCCCATGGGAGGCTGTCCGTTCATTCCTCCGGGATGACGCTCCATCAGGGCTTCCACTTTTTCCTTCTCTTCCTTCAGGAAGAGCTTGTAAATCTTCTTGTACTGCTTCTCCGTGAGGTCCAGCATCTTGTCCATCTCGTCGGTCCGCCGCTGCGCCGCCTTTTCCGGATTAGGCACCTCTTTCTTTTGCACCTTCTCCTGCGGCGTGTCAAGGCGGGTGGTGGCATTTGCGCCCATCGGAGCACACAGCAGAGCCAGTCCACAAGCTATCCACATCATTTTCTTCATCTTACACACAATTTTAATGAAAACTAATCGGAAGCGAATGTAGGCATCTGTTCCCATTTCTGAAAATAGAATCCACCAAATGCGGATTTCTGTCTACCAATTGGAAATAAATCTCGTATATTTGCCCCCAGTTAAACCAATCACACCCATCACATGGAAAAAGAAACGACACCTACCTGTGTGGACTGCGGCACACAGAACTGCAAATTCAAAGACCGCACTTATCCTGATTTCTGCCTGACGACCCACCTGAAGGAGGAAGACCGCCAATGGGCACTGGAGCGTTACGAAGAGGACCGCAACCACGACATCATGGTGGCCAGTGCGGAAGTGGAATACGAAGGCTATTGCCAGTGGACCCGCGTACAGGAAATCATGGAGTTTGCCCGGAAAATCGGTGCGCACCGCATCGGCATTGCCAATTGCATCGGCCTCATCCGCGAGGCACGTATCTTCGCCCGCATCCTCCGCGCCAACGGTTTCGAGGCATATTCCGTCATCTGCAAGGTGGCCGGACAGCCCAAGACGTCAGTAGGCATCCCTGCCCAGTGTGAGAGCATCGGGGCCGCCATGTGCAACCCGATTCTGCAAGCCCGCCTGCTGAACGAGGCACACACCGACCTGAATGTGGTCATCGGTCTCTGCGTGGGGCACGACAGTCTGTTCTACAAATACTCGGATGCGTATGTCACCACCCTCGTCACCAAGGACCGTGTGACGGGCAACAATCCGGCAGCGGCACTCTATACCGCCGAATCGTATTACAAGAAGAAGTTTTTTGGAGGGAAATAGATAAGTCTAGAGGATGGAATCCCTTGCGTGCTTTCAGACACAGTGTACATTCCTTATCTTCCAAGACCCTCATACAAAAATCAAAGCAACGGATTCCCTATTTCATCCACACAGGGCTTTACTGAAAACCCATTGTTTCTACTAAACAAATTGGATGAATCATAGATTTCACAAAACAATAAGGCCTAATCCCATTGAATGGAATCAGGCCTTATTCATCCTATATTTTCAAAATTGAAACGTAATTTTCACGCCACAATCCACCGCTCGATGCTCCGGGTCGCGTCACTGAAGTTCACTCCCACCTTGACCACTTTCCGACCGTCCGCTGCAAAAGCCGAAGCATAACCTTTCTCCTGTATCTGCTGCAGGGCCTCCTCGGCGGTGCCGTTCAACTTGAACTCCATCACATAAATATAGTCGGCAGTCTTCAACACCAGGTCCACCCGACCGCGCGAAGTCCGGTATTCCACTTCCGTGTGGAAACCCATCAGCTTGAACACGATGTAGAGGATATTCTGGTAATGCACCTCCCGGTCGCGGGCCAACTCGTAGGGCGTATCGTCGAAGAACGTCTGCAGCCGGCTCAGGAAACCGTCCACATCCCCCTTACGCACCTCGCCCACAAAGCACTGAATCTCGTAGGGCGACTTGCTGGTGCTCACCGACGCATAGTTGGGCAGCAGAAAGCGAAAAAAGCCCTGCTCCACCTCCCGGTTCGGGAAACCCAGCGTATAGTTCTCAAACTCCGAATTGTAATCCTTTATGGTCAGGTACCCGCTCTGGTAGATGACAGGCACCGGGTCCGTGGAAGCCGCATCGATGGAGTCCAGCACCGGACCGCTAGTCACGATGTGCTCGATTTCATCCACCCGGTAATGGTGAAGTTTCATCAGTTCCACCAGGTAAGTCGGCGTGCCCGTCTCGAACCAGTAGCTGCCTATCTGCTTCTTGGCAAAGGTATTCAACAGACTGAAAGGATTGTACATCCCCACCGACTTGTAACAGAAATGATAGCCGTCGTAGTTTTCCTGCAACAAAGCGCAGGCTTTTGCGGAATCCACGCCTAGATTGTCCGCCAGCGCGTGAATGTCCTCCTCAAAATACGCATGAAGTTCCGCATCGCTGATACCGCAGAGCTCCGCATAGCGGTTGTCCATCGATATGTCCATCAGATTGTTCAAGTCGCTGAACACGCTCACCTTACTGAACTTCGTCACGCCCGTCAGCATCGCAAAATAAATGGAACCGTCGCACGACTTGAGTGCCCCGTAAAACGCCTTGAGCGTGTTGCGGAAACGAGTCTGCAAATCCGGGTTTGTAATGGTCTGAAGCATCGGCTTGTCATACTCATCAATCAGAATCACCACCTTCTGCCCCGTCTGCTCGTACGCCCGCTGAATGACATACATGAAACGTTCTTCCGGCACACGGTCTTTTTTCTCATCGCCATACAGTTTCTCCCATCCCTCCAGATTCTGATTCAGAATACCCAGCAAAGATGCATCATCGTAATAGTTGCGGGTATTCAAATCCATGTGCAGTACGGGATGTACCGTCCAGTCTTTCTCCAGACGTTCCATGGCAAGGCCCTTGAAAAGTTCCTTCTTCCCCTGAAAATAAGCCTCCAGCGTGGAAATCATCAGGCTCTTCCCGAACCGACGGGGACGGCTCAGGAAATAATACTTCCCAGTCTGTACCAGGTTATATAAAAGAGAGGTCTTGTCTACATAAATATACCCCCTGCTGCGGAGATCTTCGAAATTCTGTATGCCTACCGGATAAAGTCTGTTCATGGCCGTTTCGTTTTAATCCTTTCGTACACACAAAGGTAAGATTTATCTGCCGCAATTCCTAATCTGGCAGAATGAAAAAACCGCCACGCATCCTGCTGAAGACACATAGCGGCTTTTTTTACCTCACTGATTCTACTTCAATGCTTTCCCGTCGGAGAAGGCATTGCCCACTTTCTCACCGACGACCAGATACTGGTGATGAATCGGATCAAAGGTAATCGGTTTCAGACGGGCAGGGTCAATCTTTCCGTTCTCGTCCAGAATCTCTTCTGCGGCCGACACATTGACAATACGGCCTACCAGGTGGTTGCTCTCCTTGTCGTACGAAACCAGTTCACATTCCAAGGTCATCGGCAATTCCTCGATAATCGGGGCATTCACGAACTCCGACTTCAAGGCATGGAAGCCCGCCTTGGCAAACTTGTCCGGCTCTCTCTTCCCGGAAACAAGACCTACATAGTCGCAGGCCACTACCTGACCGGCTGTCGCCATGCTCACGGTGAAAGCCTTCGTAGCCAGAATGTTCTGGGTCGTCTTATGGCCTTCAGCCAGGCAGATGCCCACCATGTTGTCCGTATAAACTCCTCCCCACGCGGCATTCATGGCGTTGGGTTTTCCATTCTCATCGTACGCAGCCACGATAAAGACGGGCATCGGGTACAACCATGTGTTTACTCCAAAATTTTTTCGCATAGTCTGTATATTTTAAAAACAACATCTTTCAGATTCTCAATACAAATACCTGTCCTGCAAATATTCTTTCCATTTTCTGTCTTCCTCGCAAGAGAAAAACACATAATGCCCCATTGCTTCAAACAACTGCTCATAAGTAAGAGGAAGGAAGGTGCTCCGGCCTTTCTCTGTCAACAGGCACTCATATTCAGGAAGCACCTTCTCATAGTGCCTGTTCCCAGAAGGATATAAATGAACCGACAAGAAACGGCGGATATCATGATGCTGTACCATCGACATTCCAAGTATATGATTGCGCCACAACTGACGGTAATCATCTTCTATCAGAACTTTTGGAAAGGCTTCCTCGTCTGTGGTAGCAGAAAGCGTGTGATAGCATCCACTCTGAAGGGTGACATGCAGATACTCTTCACTCAGTTTCTCCCGGGTATGCCTATATTCAGATGAACCCGGCTGCAACTTATAGGCCATCTCCGTGTATTTCACTTCTATGCCGATTCCACAGAAAGCATCCGAATTATCCTTGTACCCAATGTAACAGTCAAACGAGGTACCGTCATTCAAATAGCGCCAACCATCGGCCGTATCTCTTGGAAAAGGAGCATACTCAATCCGGATACAGGTCACCTCCTTCACATCCAGTCCCGTCAACTCCCGCAAGAGTCCACCACAAGCTTCTTTTGCGCGGGAAGTAAGTCCCATCGGAAAAAACAGGTTCCATGGAATATGTTCACTACGGAGCAGGTTGGCCCATAACGGCTGTCTGTACGCCCCTATGGCAGACAAGATTTCTTTCCGGAAACCTTCGTAGAAATTCAATCCTTTCCGGGCATCCTTTTCCTGAAACACATTTCCATAATAATTCTTCGTACCATCCTGCCGATTCAATGAATTGGCCTCACATCCCACCCGCAAACAGTTCCGACGGAAATCAGATTGTTTGGTCCGGGCAATACGCTGCCACTCCGTATCTCCTGCATAAGGCTCGACTTTTTCAGTTACCGCCACCTTAATCACCCCGTCCAGACGGTTTTCGAAGATGCGGTAGGCCTCTTCTATCTCGTTGAGGGGGAAGCGGTGCGTGATGAGCGGTGTGGTGTCAATCTTACCTTCCGCAATCAGCCGGAGGATTTCGGCACAATCGCAGCCGTCTACCCCTCCCGTCTTGAAGGTGAGGTTCTTGCCGTACATGTCGGGCAAGGGAAGCACCTGCGGACGGTCGTACAAGGCGACGACGGTCACGATGGCATTCGGACGAGCACATTCCCAAGCCAGACGGAAGGTGTCATCGGCTCCAGCCACCTCGATGACCACGTCGGCTCCTCCGTGCGCACTGTGGGCTTTCACGAATGCCTGACACTGCTCCGGGGTAGTGACCAGTACCTCGGGATAATGCGTCTGCACGAAACGGATACGCTCTTCCGACTTCTCACACACAATGAGGCGGCGCGGATGCTTCAGCCGGGCACAGAGCAGCGTGCAGATTCCCGTGGGTCCGGCCCCAATCAGCAGCACCGTATCGTCGGGCGTGATTTCCGAGATGCGCGCGGCCCAGAAGCCAGTGGCCAGGATGTCGCCCACGAAAAGCGCCTGCTCATCCGTCACCCCGTCGGGAATACGGTTCAGTCCCTGGTCGGCATGCGGCACCCGCACGTATTCCGCCTGACCGCCGTCGATACGGCAACCCAGTGCCCAACCTCCGTCGGGGTCCTCGCAGTTGTTCACATATCCGTGGCGGCAGAAGAAACACTCTCCGCAGAAAGTCTCCACATTGACCGTCACCCGGTCGCCCGGTTTCACGTTCGTGACTTCCGCTCCCACCTGCTCCACGATACCCACCATCTCATGGCCCACCGTGATGCCCGGTACGGCCCGCGGCACACTGCCGTGCTTGATGTGCAAATCGCTGGTGCAGATACTTCCCAAGGTGACGCGCACCAAGGCATCCTTCGGGTCTTTCAGCATGGGCATCGGCTTCTCCAGCAAGGCGAACTGCCCCTGTTTCATATAAGTATAAGCTAACATATCCTTCGGTATTAATCGATTACTTCAATCAGGAAACTTACCGGACGGAAACCGTCGTTGCACGAAATCATGGCCGAGCGCTCGTTCTTCATCCAGCCGTCGTAGAAATTGCTTCCCCCGTGCGCCAGTGCCATCACGAAAGGCGACATGCTCTGCCACGCACTCTCACACAGTCCCTCGGGCTTCTCCCAGCCGTGGGCGATGAACACCTGCCCTTCTTCCATATCGCAGGGATGTTCGAGGGGATTCTCGTACTGCGCCATCAGGTCGTGGTAGCACGCCTTGCGCATCACGGTTATTCGGATATCTTTCATGGCTTCCTCCTTCTTATTTAGAGAAATACGCTTTCAGCACCTCGGTAAACACATCGTCCGGGGAGACCTTGTCGAACAGCTGCATTGAACTATGCAGTTTCAGTACATCCACCTCCGAACCCATCAGTTGCCGTACTGTACGATGTCCGCGATGCGCCAGCAAGGCACGGGTGATTTCCCGCAGACGCGTCCCCAATACCGGATGCGCCAGATAGGCCCGGGCCTCCTCCTCGCCATCCAATCCGTAGAATTGTGAATTGTAACTGTATCCCAGTCCCTTCTCCTGAGGGAAAATATACCAAATCCAATGGCTCTGCTTGCCACCCTTCCGGATTTCCTTCAATGCTACGGGATACATGTCTTCCTGAGCATCCAGAAACCGTTGCAGATTAAAATTCGTATGACCCATATATTTCCTCGTTTTTATCGTCACTCAAAATTAGAGATAATCTTCCAATCCCACAAGCGCTTTTTCTGCATTCTTTTTCCCGTTATATCCGTGGATGTTTTCTTTTTTCGGACAGAAGAACAAAAGGACATATTTTTTTGTGTGCACTCCACTCCGTTATTCATTATTCATTATTAATTATTCATTTATTCTTCTTTAATTCAAGAGTTATGCTTATCTTTGTTCCGAACCTCCGCTTAAAGGAGATTTCATCGCACTTTGATTTTATATACAACAAATGATCGTTAAAGATGTCACACCGAGTTTTCGTTACGTTCCGCTGAGGTCCTGACCGGATTTTTCTCAGCTTAGGAATCGAATGAATCATTGCTTCCGACAAGGAGGCCGGGATGGTTGTGCTCTTTGACGTACTAGCGCGTACCTCTCTTTCAATGGGGAAACGAGAGGGACTTTTCTACTCCCGCAGACCGTTCGTGCCTGCAGGTTTCAGCTTTATCCATTTATTTTTTCACTTTAAAACCCATTTGTTGTATATGAAAAATCTTATGTTACGTGCTTCCCGCACTTTTTCCGAAGAACTTTATGCTCCCGAATATGCTCAGAACCACCTCGCTGTGGAACTCTCTCATCCCGACGGCTTTACCGATGCGCAGGAACTTTCCATCCGCGTATACTCCGACGAATACCGTTTCTTAGGTTGCGATGCCCGCGAACTGCCGAGAAAAAATCTCCGCAAAGTCCGCTTCGATATCTGTTCTGATGAGGTATGGGGTGTCGGTCTCTACCGCATCTATATCTACCGCAACGGGCGTCCGATGGGATGGGTCCTCCTGGAACTCTATGCCGGCTACGAACGCTGGGACAAGGCCGAGGTGGAGGATTTCCAAACCCGCCCGGAAGAAAGATACTTCGCCGAGAAATTCTGTTTCCTGCCCTTGTTCGACCGACTGCTACGGGAAGGAAACGACGGCAACTTCATCCGGCAGTTCATCGAGCTGTTCCATGCCCTCGACAGCCGTCAGCTTCCCGTGCCCCACTTGCTCGTGACGGGCGACCAGGCTCGTGCCTGTGCCATCCGTCTGCTGGCCTTCCATTTCTGTGAGAAGCGGCCGTCGTTCTGCTACCATTTCTCTTTGCGGGAACTGCTGAACGGTTCTCTGAAATGGCCACAGCTTCAGCAGAAAATCAGCCAGAAGAAGGTGGTAGTGGTAGAAGTGCCCTACCTGACTTACTCCGACCAGGATACTCTCCTGGTCGACCTGCTGGGACAGTGGCTGGAGCAGACCGGTACCTCCGGTCCTCGCTTCATCTTCTATGGGGCACTGGGAGCCACCTGCCAGCTGCGGACCTACAGTGAGGCAATGGAACGGCTCTTCATCGAGCAGAACACGATTTATACTCCCGACCGTCCCGCCGATACCGACCCGGATGAAGAGACTCCGGCCGACTTGCTTGCCCTGCCGTTTGACGAGGAAGACATGCTTCTGGGAACCGACAGTCTCGCACCAAAAGGAACCGATGATCTCGACTTGGGAGGAACCGACGACATGCCAGCGAAGGATACTGCCGACAAGGAACCGGATGCCGAACAGGCCTTGCAGGAGATGGTGGGACTGACGCGCCTGAAAGAGGACCTGGAAGAAGCACGACTGCTGGCCCGCTTCACGAAGAAACGGCAGGAACTGGGACTTGATACGTCGCCGGAAAACCGTCACCACATGCTGTTCCTCGGTAATCCGGGTACGGGAAAGACTACGGTGGCCAAGCTCATCGGACAAATGTATCATCAGATGGGACTGCTTTCCGTGGGGCATACCGTGGAGACCTGCCGCACGAACCTCGTGGGCGAATTCATCGGAGAGACGGAAAAGAAGACCAGAGAAGCCATCCAGGAGGCACGGGGCGGCGTGCTCTTCATCGACGAGGCCTACACGCTGGTGACCACCCGGGAGGAAACGAGGGATTTCGGCAAGGAAGTCATCCATGCCCTACTCTCCGTGCTCTCGGAACCCAATCCCGACCTGATTGTCATCCTGGCCGGCTACGAGGACAAGATGCAGTTGCTGATGCGCACCAACCCGGGCTTGCAGGACCGCTTCCCGCTCCAGTTCCACTTTGACGACTACACGGCGGACGAGCTGCGGGAAATGGCGCACCGCTACCTGGAGAAACGGAGCTTCCAGCTGGCGCCTGCCGCAGACGAGGCCCTGTACCGCCTCATCGTGGAAGCCACCGACCACCGAGACGCCCATTTCGGCAACGGGCGCTGGGTGCACAACCTGATAGAACAGGGTCTCATCAAGAGCATGGCCCGGCGCATCATGTCGCTGCCTACCCTGCCCGACGACACCCTCCTGTTCCGCACCATCGAGGTGGAAGACGTACAGGCTGCCAGCCGTCACCTTCGCGGCAACCGAATGCTGAAACTGGAACCGCAGCCCACACGCCGCATCGGTTTCCGGGCCTGAGACAGCCATCATCTTATCAATTGGAATCCACAAAAAATCTCCTGCTTTCGCCCTATTCATCAAGGCAAAGCAGGAGATTTTTTTGTATTAAAAACGCTTTCCGCAATTGAGCTCCTTCCATTAATTAAACACCAACCTATCTGTGTCATATCCGCGTTTCCGCAGCTCATCAAGAAGTTGCTGAAGCACGCCGTCGGGCAGTTTCTCTTCCCGGCTCATAATCCACAGATACTTGTCGCTGCTGCTGCCAATCAGCACATAGCGGTAGTCCGGGTCGATGTCGAGCACGTAATAATCGGCATAGAACCACAGGAAGAATGATACCTTCAGTTTGCCGGGGTCATTCGGGTCGGGCTGTTTCGCCTTACCGGTGATTTCCTTGTATTTCCCGTCCTTGTATCCCGCGTTCAGCACCTCGATACGCCCATTCGGAAGCAAGGTGTAAGTGGCCGTCACACGGCTCATTCCTTTTTCAAAACGATGGTCGTAGCGGGCTATCTCATACCATTTTCCCATGAAGCGGGACACGTCGAACTGCGCCACCGTCCGGTTGTCTATCTGGGTGGAATTCCCGCCCTGGCAGCTGCCCAATCCCAGCAGGACACACAAAAGAATCAGAATCTGTTTCATCACGCATATATTTTAAGGTTCATCTTCTACAAATATAGGAAAACTAACTTAATTCTGAAGGAATCCAAGAAAAATAATACGATTCCCGACGAATGACCAAACCCGCTTTCCATAGCCCCAGTTTCCAACCAGTCAATGCCAGCCTTCATCTGTCCCTGAAACAAACAATCCCGAAAGCACACCGTCTTTCCCGAAGCGAATCGTCCTTCTTCCAGAGAGCCCGAGCAGTTGTCATTCTGACACAGATTCGACTCATTTAAAAATAAAAGCACACAAGCATTAGGCCATCACACAAAGAATGTATAAATTTATGCCGTTTTTATAATCAGGAAACCTATTTAAAAGGAATATGAGAAAGACAAAACTATTTTTTGTAGGCACCTTCATCCTGATGCTGGGAGGAACGGTGGTACATGCCCAGTCGTGGAAAAACGGCGGGAACATTGCGCTGGATAAACAGTATGCCAGCTATCCTTGTGTGAACTTATTGGACAGTACGAGTGTAACGGTAGAACCCACCGGACAAGGTTCGTTTGCGGTCTGCCGGGCCGTGCGGGTACAGACACCTGCCGGAGCCTTGCAGCAACGGGTATTGAAATACGATTACGACCCGCTGACAGCCGCCGCCACCTTCAAGCGGGTGACCATCTATCATACCGACGGAACATATACGATGGTCGACGTCAGCAAGACCTGCGATTATGCCGCTCCGGCCAGAGCCATTTACTGGGGAGCCCGCCAGATTATGCTGGAGTTGGGTGCCCTGAAACCGGGCGATATCGTCGACTATGAAATCGACAAGAAAGGATTCACCTACGCCCTGTTGGCCGACCTGCCGCAGGAAGGAGACGACTCACGTTTCATTCCCCCGATGCGCGGGCAGTTCTACGACATCGTACCCTTCTGGGCCACCGAGCCGACCCTGCGGAAAGTGTACCGCGTCAGCCTTCCGGCCGAAAAAGAAATCCAGTTCCAGTTCTACCAGGGCGACTGTGCCTCCTCCATGCGCTACGAGGACGGACGGAAAGTCTACACCTTCGCCAAAAACGAAATCATGCCCTTCCGCCGCGAACCGAACATGGTGGATTTCTATGACGCCGCACCGAAACTGATGATGTCTACCACTGCCGACTGGAAAGAGAAGTCGCGCTGGTTCTATGGCGTCAATGAAGACTACGGCAGCTTTACTGCCATTCCGGAAGCCCAGAAAAAGGTAGACGAACTGATTCGCGGCAAGAAGACCGAGATGGAGAAAATCGCCGTGCTGACCCACTGGGTGGCCGACAACATCCGTTATGCGGGAATCTCCATGGGGAAAGGTGAAGGATTCACCCTGCACAATCTGAAGATGGATTACACCGACCGCTGCGGCGTGTGCAAGGACATTGCCGGTACCCTGATTTCCTTCTTGCGGATGGCAGGATTCGAAGCCTTCCCGGCCATGACCATGGCGGGCAGCCGCGTGGAGACCATCCCTGCCGACCATTTCAATCACTGTGTGGCCGTGGTAAAGCTCAGTGACGGTACACTGATGCCCCTCGACCCGACCTGGGTACCTTTCTGCCGGGAACTGTGGAGCAGTGCCGAACAGCAGCAGAACTACCTGCCGGGCACCCCGGAAGGCACCGACCTGTGCCTGACTCCGATTTCCGACCCGGAAAACCATTACGTGCGCATCAAGGCCCAGAACACCCTCGACGAGAAGGGCGCACTGAAAGGCTCCTTCACCATCGAAGCCGAAGGACAGAGCGACAGCAACATCCGACGCATCTTCACCACCGGCTTCCAGAGCGAATGGAAACACTCCATGGAACGCCAGCTGTTGAACGTCTCCCCGAAAGCCCGGCTGGAAAGTGTGGACTATGGTCGTGCACCGAAAGACTATCAGAAAGCTCCCATCCGGATTACGTTCCGCTATACCATTCCAGGGTATGCCCTGAAAGGCGAGGAAGGCGAACTCATCTTCAAGCCCTTCGTGCTGAACAACCTCTATACCCAGGTCCTCTCCTACCTGCGGATTGATACCAGCCTGGAGAAACGGGCCTACGGCTTCAAGGACGGCTGCTCCCGTCTGGTTAAAATGGAAGAAAACCTGAAACTTCCGGCCGGATACAAATGGCAAGGAAAGGAAAAACAGGACCAGATGGACGGTACGGGTGCCGGATTCACCGGAAGCCTGAAACAGAGCGGTAACCAGCTGCAGTTGAAAACCTCCCTGCGGTTGAAGAAGCGTGTCTATGAAGCAGCCGACTGGGACAGCTTCCGCAAGGCAGTGAACACCGCCAAAGGATATGGAGAATATATGGTAATCAAAAAGTAATCCCTTATGCGAGGGCTTAACATGAAACGAAAAGCAATGAAAACATTATCGATTTACATAGGAATCATAGGAATGCTTTTGCTGGCTGTCCTGCCGGCCAAAGCCGCATCGGAAGCGGAGTTCCGCAAACTTTCGAAGACCTATACCCTGCGGGCCGACGGCAGCCAGGAGGTACGGGTACAAAAGGAACTGACCCTGTTCACACATGCCGCCATGAACAGCTTGTATGGAGAAACCTTTATCGTGTACGACCCGAACTTCCAGAAGTTGGAAATCCACGAATCCTACACCCGTCAGAAAGATGGTACCGTCATCCAGACTCCGGCCAACGCCCTGGTAGAGGTACTCCCCTCGGCAGCCGCCAATGCCCCGGCCTACAACCGCCTGAAAGAGATGGTCGTGGTGCACACCGGACTCGAACTGGGGGCCACCATCGTACTGGACTATTCCATCGTGAGCAAGGCCGGTTACCTGCCGGAACTGGATGTCTGCTGCCCGGTGAAAGAACTTTCCCCCATCAAGGAATATACCTTCCGTCTGAACGTTCCGGCCGGAAAAGCGGTACACTATGAACTGCTGAACGCTTCCGCCAAACCGGCCATTACCCAAGGAAGCGGCATGAAAACTTTTACCTGGACACTGAAAGATGTGAAACCCCATCCGTACGCTTATCCCTCTGCCAGAGGAGCCATGGGACAGGTACAGGCAGTGAGCAGCGGCATGATGCCCGTCTTCATAGCCTCCACCTGGCCGCGTTACGACGAAGCCCTGAAAAGCCTGAAAGATCAGTTCCAGCCCGGCAGCCGTTCCGTCATTGAAGCCAAAGTGGCCGAACTGACCCGAGGAATTGAAGGCAACCCGCAGGCCATCCGCAATGCCATTGCCGACTACATGGCCGGCCTGTATCAGCTGGGACGTTGCGGGGTATCCCTGCAAGAAGCTGGCTACCGCCTGCGTCCGGCTTCGGAAGTCATTCGCTCAGCCTACGGTACCCAGGCGGAACTGGTGAACCTGGATGTCACCTTGCAACAGGCTGCCGGACTGGAAGCGGAAGTGGCCGTCTGCGCCCTGCGTCCGTCCACGAAAGACAATCAGGGACTGTCCAGCCTCGTATCGGTGGTAGCCCAGAGCAAGCTGATGCCCGAAAAGGTCGCCCTGACCGGTACGGAAGAAGCCTGCCTGCAACCCTTCCTGACAGTGACCAACCTGGAAGGCAACCCCCTGACAATGGAAGCCTATCTGAGTGCCAAGGATATGCAGCAAACCGACACCCTGCAAGTAGACAAAGCCCAATTGCAACAGCCCGCCGAAGGCTGGGGAATCGTCGTCCTGCCCGACCCGACACCCGTACGTACCCTTTATGCGTATGCGGCCAACACGACCATTCCTGAAAGTATCCTTCTGCCTAGAACAATGAACTGTACACTGGAGACCATTGTCCGTCTGCCGGAAGGAATAAAAGTCACCCCGCGTGCCGACAAGGAAGTCAGCAACGCCTGCGGAAAAGTCGCCTTCAGCTACCAGCCGACGAAAGACGGCGTGAAAGTGACCCGCAGTCTCCGGATAAGCCGACAGCTGCAGACTCCGTCCAACTACAAGGAGCTGTATGCCCTGCTGGCAGAATGGCGGGATGCCAACAACCACACACTGGTGGTCAAGAAGGTGGCAGAATGACCTGAGAAAGAATCTTCATAAAAAAGGGAGGACCTTCGGTTTTGCGCCGGGTTCTCCCTTTTTGTGATACCTCATCATACGTCAGGACAAAATCAGCTTGTCTATCTTTCTTTTGCAACTATTTATCTGACACACATGCGACCTCCATGCAAATTTCACCTACCCCTGCTTTGCTTTCGTGGAGCATATCGATGAAGTCCGTATATCTCAACGGATACTTTCCTGCGTATTTCCGATAGAATCTGGCGATGAGACCCATCAGTTCGTCATACCCTATTTGCTTCGCAATACAATCCAACACCAGAGGTCCTTTTCTGTAAACAACGGTATTGTTGTTATTCAGCACTACATCCACAAGTGGCTCATCCTGAGGCGTACCCTTGATTTTCTCATACTCCGCCCTGCACTTGTCAAGCTGAGCTTCATAAGTTCGGACACCATAGAATTGACGGATAAACATGAGAGTCATAAACTCATTCAGCGATTCTTTGATGAAATAAGCACCCGGCTGTCCGTCATCAATGAGCAGCGTCCATTCACCCAGCCAGCGATGTCCTATCTCATGAACCAACGGATAGATATCGGGATAAGTGGAAAACTTCTCCTGCGAAGCGGAGATGAAGCCGATGTTATACCTGTTGCTGAACCCCTTTCCGTCGTGAAACAGATAAACAGGCAGAGTAGTTACATTCCGTCCTTCAGAAATATAATCTTCCCCATAGACTCTTCCAAAGAAAGCGATACTGGCTTTCGTCAGTTCAAGCAGTTCGTCATAACGTTCCTTACCGCATTGCATGTCCATAATCTGGTAAATGGACAATCTACCGGGGATATATTCTTCCGTCCGCTGATAAGTCTCACTCCGTATGAAGGCCAGCGTCAACGACTGCGACAGGATATGATGCAACTTACCACTGTATTTCGTGGCATTTTCCAGTTTCAACGGGTATGAACAAATCAAAGAAAGTGAGTCAGGGGTCTCCACATCCAGGTCCATATCCATGTAGGTATTCGGCACATAAGGATAAAAGTATTCACCGAAACTGGTCTCCCACAATTCCGCATCCCCTTCTCCATAGATGAAAAAAGCGGACAGATTGGTGTAGCTATACTCCATGTCGACGTGAACCGAATGTTTTGTCTTTTTATGGAATACGATATTCTTGGCTTCCCCATTATATTCATATTCAAATGCATCTCCCTTTACCGTCAGATTCTCAATCGAAAATTCCTGACCTCCACCCAAGTTCATTGAGACACTGTCTGCACATTGGAAATCCAAGTAGAACGAACAAGACACATGAAGGTTGGCTGCTTCCTGATTATCTTTGCAGATGAGAAGCTTATAATTCGAGATTTCTTCTGCCATTGCCGTATGGCATATCATCAAAATTAAAGTGAGGATGAAAATTATCTTTCTCATACAACCGTATGTTTGCACATGTTCAACTCCATTCTGTAATTCAAGACCTAAAAATGACCAAATAAGATATCGAGAATCTTTAAGAGGAAGCCTTTAAGGCATCACACCTGTACGATTATCTCAATCTGGGCTGGTATTACTGCTATCATAACTTTCAACCAAATCCAGTTTTCCATCTTTTATCCTGTAAAAGTTAATAATGTAATCCTTTAGAGGAACAAGTATCATGTTATCACTGTTTCTATATTTAAAGGAATATGGAACCGGAGATTTGATATGTGTAAGTTCTTCTTTTATATATACTCTTGCCACATCATAATCTGAGGATTTCAAAGAGTCAAATTTGTTTTCTTTTGGGTTTATCATCCATTGTGGATAGCCGTAAACATACTTCGTATGTGGAAAAACCACATAAAGGTCTCTTCCGGATGAGTTTTTCATGCCCACCTGCTTATTGTCAGGCCCGGTCAAAACAGACGGAACTTCGATGTGATAATAATCCAAAAGTTCATTATAATAGCTGCTTGATTCGGGTTCCGAATAAACGGTAAGATCTATTGTCAAAGGATTTATTTGGGCTATTTGGTTCAGATAAGATGCAAGTGAACGGGAAAGTTTCTCATTATTATGGGCAAATCCGCATATAATTACGAACTTATCCTGAGGATTGTTTTTGATGACTTTCAGTATATTTTCTGCCGAAACAGAATCTCTGTTTTTATATTCGTAACCGTCATAAGCATGCAGTTTGAATCCGGTTTGTATGGCATTCCTGACAAGATTTGCCATATTCGGTTCATTTGTATATATTCCCATTTCTCTTTCTGGATAAGCCACCCCCTCATATTCGGCAGATAAAGCTTCCATCAACAGATGCTTGTAACCATTGCCATATAAATCCTTTAATAAGGAATTGATAAAAGCGCGATGCTGCGGATATAAATGCGCTTCATTGAACATGATTATCTTTTCATCCAAAAAATTCTTCAAGATAAAATCTTTCGCATCTGATGGGGTAATTGTTTCTCTCAGTTCTTCGCTTTGCTTCAGCTTTTGTATGGGATTTCTAAAAAGCAAACCCGTTCTGTCCTTCTCTAAGATTCTGCCATTGAAAGTCTGGACTGTCATCAATGCCTGCCCATAGTAATCGCGGAATTTTTGATTTACATGAGTGCTGTCAATTTGGATTCTATGTTCTGCTTCCAAAAAATCCATATTGTTTTTCCATGCCTCACGCATATAATCAAAGGACCATAACGGGTTATTATAATCAATGTTTATTAATTGCGCAGAAATTGTACCGCAATAAAGTAACACGACTGATAAAAGCGAAAAAAATCTATTCATATAAGTCTCTCCTTAAGCAATTTAAAATAATAGCAGCTTCATTATTTTATCGCATCGAATCTTTCATTTTCCTTTTGAGCATATTCCTTGAAAAAGTCTGTCACACTCGGATAGAAATTCTCAAAGTTACCATATTTTGCCTGTTCTTTCTCGTATTTTCTCAGCAGGCTCACCAATTCCGGCATCCACCTGAAGTTTCGTTGCATCTGTTCCAACAGTTCATTCCTTATTTCTTCCGGTTTGTATGCCTTATCCAGCATATAACAGATTACAGCTGCGCGAACAAGTGACTCGTTGACCATGGTTTTCCAGTTATTGTATGCCTGTCTCGACATACTCCATTGTGAAGACTTGAACAAATCTACGGCAGCAGGCTCAAGTTCTTTTACGTATGCAGGATATTGGTTTTCATCCAGATAATGATTGATGAAGGAATGGTTAAATTCATGAATCAGTGTCGGCAGGTATTCCTTGCTATACATAGGCGTATCTTCCTTATCCACGTAATAGCCTACCACCGCAAAAACTTCCTTCTTTTTCCCTTTTACCTGCCGGTCTACTCCATAGTTTCCTCCACCGTTGCAAAAACCGATGATCACCGAAAAAACTTCCTGGGGTTCATTGCCATAGAAACGAGGATACCAGTCTATATCAAAATGGTTGATGACATTGTCTTGATAAGACTTGATTCCCTTTTCATAAAGGCTTTTATGGGCTTTGAAAAACGCATTGAAGTTTGTATCCTTATAAAAGCTGTTGAGATGAGACAAGAACTCATCCTTATCCACATTCTTCCATCTTTTGTCCAAGGTGGGGATGTCTTCTTCTATCAATGAAAGAGTACCGTTCCGGTTGTCCAGATGTATAGCCATGGACATGACCGCATCGAAAGAGATGCCATATCTGTTTCTGAGCTCTTTCATGTACCGGACTGCCGGATGCGCAGTATTATCTTTAAAATAGCTGTCCATGTCTTTTATATACTGCCCTGCCATATCCATGTGATATTCCTGAAATCCTGCCATACGGGACAAGATACTCATCAGTTCCACGTTTTCATTGACCTGCGGAACGACTGACTGCGCCTTTGCCCAAAGACAGCCCATGAGCAAGGCAAAAAGAATCATACATTTTTTCATATCGTAAACGGTTTATTATTCGTAAAATTTAGAAATACTGATATAATAATCTATCTTTGAATTGGGCAAAGTGAAAGGCAGATAATTACCGAAATAGACGGCAGGACAACCAGTTTCACCCTCCACGCGTGCAATGCCCAAATTCCTCATTGTGTGCGCAAAAGTAGAAGCGCCGGAATAAGTCTTGTTGTTTACCAGAATGGTTATCTTTCCGTGATATAGATTTGTTTCTTCCAAATTACTATTGACTGGAGTACCTTTTATTTCAAAAAGTTCTCCATCTGGCAAATGGCAAATCTGACGGAATATCTCCGGATGTCTGTCTTTATTATAGGCTTTAGAATATGCACTGACCTTTAACTGGCTTTTAGAATACATTGTATAGCCAGGATGCGGGAAATAAGAAACGAGTCTTTCCACGCACTTACTTGAACCGCCTGTATTATTACGCATGTCAATGACTATCTCCGGTATTTTTCTGCGATTTATTTCCTTAAAAACAGAATCACAGAACTCCTTCAACTTCGTTTCCTGATACACATTACGAATAGTAAGAATTGCTTTTGTATCATCGGAAGAAAACTTGCAGGTGAAACTTTCGGACTGGACCTGAGACTGCCTTTCCTTGATGACCTTCAAAGCCACGCTTTGCGGCACTCCTTCCAAACGTATCTCTTTAATTTTATCACCATGCTTTACCACAAATACATACGATTCGCTCCATTTGTACATGTACCATAACAACGGAGACCAATAGGCGTTAACACTGCCTTCTTTTACTCCATTATCCTTCTCCGAACCCCAAAGGCCATACATCCCCTCAAGTATATCTTTTGACCTGATACCGTTGATGCTGAGAATCGTATCACCTTCGCTTATTCCGGAATTATCAATCACTGGATAATCTACAATAAAGACATCTCCAGTCGCTTTCATTCGTAATGGCATGGTATTGCCATCTTTCTTTGCATGTGCAATGAGGTCATTGGTAATAGGAGGCAGCATCATGCTATGCCCATCCTTTATCTTAGCCACAAAAGGAGCTATTTTCAGATAAAAGTCGGATATGCTGATAGAATCAGTCAGGGATGCCTTAATCATTGCTTTATTGTTTTCATACTCTTCTCTTGACTGATAGAGATAAAGTTCCGGATGCACATATTCCAATTTTGCACATAAAGTGTCAAAATCAGCCATTTGCTGGGCAGGACTTAATTGTTGTCCGAATGTGGGAATTATTGCCACCGTATAAAAAACGATAAGACTGCTTATTATATTCTTCATTCTCATTTCTAATATGTTTATCCTATGACTAAAAAGACTTCAGCAACGAACTGTTTATCGTCCTGTCCACCTCCTGTCTCACCTTCTTCGTCTGGCGGCCGAAGTCGAGGGTGTAGGCCAGTTTGATGTGACAGTACCGGCTGTTTGTCTTGAAATCTTCGTCCGAATAGTACGCGTAGAGTGCATGCTGGAACGTCTTTCTGAACTTCCGGTCGGTGAAAGGAGACACAAGATTGACCTCCGCAAAGAAATTCCCTTTGCTATACGTACATTCCAGTTCGTAATTGACGGGAGTCTCTTCTATACCCAGCGAAGTAGTATTGACGATTTTGTTTCTGAAATTGATATAGGGAGAAAGGCTGAAATCCCCCAGATAGACATTGGCATTAAGGTTACCCGTCAGGTTACGGCTGCCGAAATCGCACACGGAGTGGACAGACGTATAGTTGTATCTTATATCGCCCGACAGACTGAACGTCCGGTTGAACGTGTGCGAGGCCGCCAGTATCGCCCCATAATAGTGGATGTTCCCGCGGTTGGTAAACGACTTGACGAGATAGGTATCCTCTGCATAATAGTCGTGGACCACCGGATTATGCTCCAGCTTGTACTGGAGGATGGCCGAAAGCCCCGTTTTCTTTATCTTGCCGGAATAATACAGGTATGAATTGAATGAGCGTCCCACTTTCAGATAAGGATTGCCCGTCTGCACCAGGTAAGGATTGAGTCCGATGCGGGCCTGGTTAATGAGGTCCATCCCGTAGTTGTAATTGTTATAGGACGAGGACCATAACAGCATCCCACTTTTCAGCTGATACTGGAAGTTGAGAACGACACGCGGCGACAGCTTACTGAGTTTTTCACTGCCGTGAAGCCGATACTGGAGCCAGTCCACCCCCACTCTTGACCGTAGCGACAGCTTCGGGGTAAAGGCATAATTGTAGGAAAGGAAAACCAGCGACTCGTTCTTCCAGAGTGACTGGTCCAGCGGATGGCTGCCTGCGTATTGCGCCTTCCACACATGATGGAAATCGAACAGTTCGACCGAAAAAGAATGTTTCTCCTTGGAGTAGTTGTAGAGGGCAGACAGTTGGAAACCTCCGGCATTTTCCGACTCATAGGAACCCGATTCAAAGTCCGGCTCCCTGTAAGTCCGGTTGTACAGGTTACGGGAATAGGTACCGTGCAGACCGAAAGTAAAACTTTGCGTTTGGGAAAGAGGAAGAGTACCCGTGAGGTCCAGCTTGGGCGACAGGCTCTTCTGGTCGGTGGAAGTGGTGAATGCGGACACCTCTTCACCCGTGCGGACGGTTCCGGCCACTTCGCTGCGGGGAGAAGCATTGTTTATCAGCGACAGTTTCCCCACGATATACCGTCCTGCCTTCTGGTGCTGCAAGCGGAACTGCACATACTCGCTGTGCCTGGAATAGGCTTCATCGGAACCGCTTGTCCGGTCGACCGGCTGGCCGGACAAGGCATAATGTTCAGCCATCCCGGTCCAGTTACTGCCGACATCAAAATAATTGGCTCCGGCAAATACGGAACAGGTCGTATGTTTCCGGTTGAGGCTCGTGGCAAGATTGTAATCGCCATGCGTATATCCAATTGTCTGCAAGCCATCCCACTGCACGTAACCTCCCGCCTTGTATTCCTTCAGTATGAAATTGACGACAATCTGGTCTTTCGCATATTTCCCGGTCGGATTGTCATGATATTCAATCTTTGCAATGTCTTTCGGACGGAGCATCCGGACATCCCTCTCATCGGCCGGTTGCCCGTTGATATAGAACGACACGGGCATCCCCATTGCCTCGGCCTTGTTCGACTGCGTATCGACAATCATGCCCGGTATCATCAACCGTTTCAAAACCCCATATCCGCTGTTGGACGATTTTTTCTGCTGGGTGTTGGGATATATCACAAGATGATTGTCCACACGAGTGACATTCGATGCCACAATGGTCACTTCGTCCAAGGCGACCGTCCGGCTGATGGAATCATTGGACGAGGTCTGGGCAGTCATGCCAAGCGGAAACAGCAGGAAAAGACTGCTCCCTATTGCCTTCATCGCATATTTACCTATACTCATGGGTTGTATCTGTTTCTTCATGGCGCATCCCGTGATAAGAAAATGATTATTCTTTTTCTACAAATGTATAGAATATTCAGAATAAAACCCTCTTTCCCCTTTAAAAAACCTCCCCCATCTGACGGTCGCCCTCCTATTTTCAAATGAACAGTGTTCCATCCGTTTATCAAAAACGAATCATTGAGAAACACAAACCCTCAAAAAAGAAGAATTCCCGGCCAGATTTTCCATTTCCCGTTTCCCGTTTGTTTGAATGTTCGTCTAAAATGACTACATTCGCAGTAGAATCAAAATCCAGTGGTTATGAGCAAGCTATATCCGGTAGGAGTGCAGAACTTTGAAGGCCTGATACATGACGGCTATGTGTATGTGGACAAAACCGCACAAATCTATGAATTGTTTAATACAAACAAATACTATTTCCTGAGCCGTCCGCGACGTTTCGGCAAGAGTCT
Source organism: Bacteroides mediterraneensis (assembly GCF_025993685.1). Taxonomy (NCBI): domain Bacteria; kingdom Pseudomonadati; phylum Bacteroidota; class Bacteroidia; order Bacteroidales; family Bacteroidaceae; genus Bacteroides; species Bacteroides mediterraneensis. The sequence continues at coordinate 1,888,446 of NZ_DAJPEN010000001.1, forward strand.
GCTGTTGTCCACCCTCGAAGCCTACGCACAGGGAAAGAAGGAGCTTTTCAAGGGACTGGCGCTGGAAAAACTGGAGAAGGGCTGGACAGTGTATCCGGTGCTGCACCTGGATTTGAATACACAGAAATACGATTCACCAGAGTCGCTGACCAATGTGTTGGAAGAGAACGTACGAAACTGGGAAGCGCTCTATGGAGCTTCCTCTGCCGAGATTGGGATGGCCCGGCGTTTCCAAGGCCTCATCCGCCGTGCATGCGAGCAGACAGGCCGCCGGGTGGTGATTCTCATCGATGAATACGACAAGCCCATGCTGCAGGCCATTGGCAACGAAGCTTTGCAGAACGAGTACCGCAGCACCCTGAAGGCGTTCTACGGGGCGTTGAAGTCCATGGACGGCTGCATCCGCTTCGCCCTGCTGACGGGAGTAACCAAGTTCGGAAAGGTCAGCGTATTCAGCGATTTGAACAACCTGATGGACATCTCCATGGACGACCGCTATGTGGAAATCTGCGGCATCAGCGAGAAGGAAATCCATGCGTATTTTGAAGAAGATATTCACGCCCTGGCCACAGCTACAGGGATGACTTACGAGAAAGCGTGTGCGGAACTGAAAGCCAATTACGACGGCTATCATTTCACGGAAAATGCCGTGGGCATGTACAATCCGTTCAGCCTGCTGAATACTTTTGCAAAGAAAAAGTTTGGCAGCTACTGGTTTGAAACGGGTACGCCCACCTACCTCGTCGAGCTGCTCAAGCTCCACCATTATCCGATAGAGGACCTGGAACATATCGTCACCAGCCAGCCGGTGCTGGACAGCATCGACACAGCCTCCACCGACCCGATTCCGGTCATCTACCAGAGCGGCTACCTCACCATCAAGGGCTACAACAAGATGTTCGAGAACTACACGCTGGGATTCCCCAACCGGGAAGTGGAACAGGGCTTCTTCAAGTTCCTGCTGCCCAACTACGCGTCGGTGAGCGTGAGCAAGTCGCCCTACCAGATTCAGTGCTTCGTGGAGGAAGTGATGGCGGGCAAGGTGGACGATTTCTTCGACCGCCTGAAGACGATGTTCGCCTACATCCCTTACGAGCTGGCCCGCGACCGCGAGGTGCACTACCAGAACATCCTGTACATCATCTTCAAGCTGATGGGCTTCTACGTGCAGGTGGAATACCACACGAGCCGCGGACGGATTGACCTGGTGCTCCAGACGCAGGACTACGTGTACGTCATGGAATTCAAGCTGAACGGCAGTGCGGACGAGGCGCTGGCACAGATTCGGGAGAAAGGTTATGCCGCTCCTTTTGCCAAGGACAGCCGCACGGTCTATCGGATTGGTGTCAACTTCAGTGACGAGCTGCGGAACATTCAGGAAGTGAAAGTAGAAGCGCGATGAGTTTTTCCCCATCTTTCGCATACAGATAGACCTTCTTTCCTTTCTGGAGGGTCAGGCATACGTTGTACCACCCATGGCGCGCATTGAACCGGGTGGAGTCATAATGCACTGCTTGTACGATATCGTGTAAGACCAGCGTCTTCAGAAGGACGTAAGGGGTACGTATTTGCAGTATCTCCTTCCCTACGACGTAATAAGTGCGGCTGTGCATCCAGCTGATGAGAATTCCGCTCAGCATATAGGATGAATAAGGGTACAGGAAGTCTGCTTCCTCCTTAGAGGATTGGGTGATTAGGTTCAGGAGGCAATAGAATATCAGTCCTCCGAGGACCCACCACAGGATGATGTAGCCTCCATACATCCATCTGTTTTTAAGTCTGAAATTTTCCATCTTGTGTGAAGTGAGAAATATCATTTGTTGTATAATGACAAATATAAAAAATAGGCGGAAAAATGCTCCAATGCCTGTCTTTTTATTGTAAAATTAGAGCTTTTTCAGAAAGTGGTATAACGCGTGACTATCCTGTAACAATTTTCGCTATACTTATAAAATAATCCAATCATTATCAGCACCTTATCTTTTTCACTTTACAAAAATTACATCATCGAGGTTAGTGATGTACTACTTGCTGATGGGTTTTTCTACATTTGAGGTGACACGAGTTGTCAAATGATTGCATAGATTCAATTCAGGTGAACTATACGCCATCCTGCTCTGATATGATGGAGTTCTCTATAAAGATGTTTTTGACAGCCTGAAGCAGTTTCTCTTTTTCGAATTTCTTCAATTTGCCCGGATATTTTAAGTTCTTTAAAAAATCTATGAATGAAAGGGCCAGATATTTGAGACATTCTTCTTTCGTAGTCAACTTAAAATAACTTTCAAAATCCACCACAAAATCTGCCGTGAGACATTTATACAATCTTACCTCAGGAGTTACAGAACCTCTATATTTAAAAGTTTTATCCTCATAGTATTTAGGGCGTTGTGCTTGAGAAAATTGAGCGAACACCGGTGACTCACATTTAAGCCTTATACATATTTCTTCCACTAAATCAGAGTTAAATCCAAGTAACCCTTTTGATAGTACGCTCTCAAATGCATAGAGTGCATCTTTATAGAAGCTAAAACTTGAAAGCTCTCTGGAAATTACTATTGCTAACGATGTTTTCATACTTTATCAATTTGCTTCAGAAACATACAAATATAGTTTTTATAATTGATTTGCAATTATAGAGATGAATTAAATAAGCTACCATCAATCGTTTTTCTCACTTCACGAGAATGACTTCATTAAGGTAGTGGTGTATTGCTTGTCCCGTCAATGGTTTTGGAATGAGTATGTGATTTTACATATACATGCTTGCGTGAGGGATGTTTGCCCCCTGTATTTCTGATACAGAGGTATTAGACTCCCCAATTATGATATAGAGAAACTAAAACATTCTCTGGCATATCATGATTACCGACAACAAAATAATACTGAACTCCTGTTTCCATGTCTTTAGCATTCATGGTGGCAGGAGAGACTTCCCTTGTCTTCATGTTTTCA